>JAHHHI010000066.1 GCA_019359435.1 Kaiparowitsia implicata GSE-PSE-MK54-09C | reverse complement strand
TTGGCACGGCCTCATAGCAAGCGTTGACATGGCCTTGTCGCCAACTCTCAGAGACCCCGGTGGCTCTGGCGATGCCAGCTAGGGCCACCTTCTCGAGCAACAGCAGATTGACAAACGCCCGAGTGTCTTTGTCTTTTGGCTTCCACTGGGGATCCTCGACGAATTGGCGGTTGCAGTCTCGGCACTTGTAGTTTTGCTTACCCCGCCGGGTGGTGCCGTTCTTGGAGATGTCGTGAGACCCACAGGTTGGACAGGTCATCTCGATTGTCATGGCTCCTACGTCCTCAGAATCTAGCAATGCTACAGCGATACCTTGTTTTTCTCTATCATTTACGTTAATCCACTACCGGCAGGTTTACTTCAGGGTCACACTGGGGCCAAAACAAGACAGTTCATGAACCGTCGATAAACAGTCCGAAGTTCTACTGAACTTAGTCAATTCAGCCCTAGCCTGCATCGCTTTCTGAGAGCATCTGGGAATCTTAACTGTAGTGTGGGTTCCGAGTGATCTGTTGCATGACAATGCTGTTTAACCATGATGCTGATGAGCGATCGCCCCTGATGCATCGCTTCACTGAACTTGAGGCGGCGTATCGCCAGAGCGAAGCCGCGCGCCTGCAGGCAGAGCGATCGCTCCATGATGCTCAGCAGCTGATCAACGGTATTGCTACCCTCTCGCCTGATATCGTCTACGTCTTTGATTGCCTGGGGCAGCAAAATGTTTGGTGCAGCAGCGAACTTTACACCGTTCTGGGCTACGAGCCGGAGCATTTTCAGGCTCAAGGGTCAGGCTTTATTGCCACGTTGATTCATCCCGATGAGCTGCCGTTGGTTCAGGCGCATTGGGCGCGGCTTGCCACGGCCCAAGATGATCAAGTATACGAAACAAGCTATCGCATTCGGCATGCCAATGGAGAGTGGCGATCGCTCCACAGCCGCGAACGAGTTCTCAGCCGCACCTCAACGGGTGCCGTGCAACAGGTCGTCGGCATTGCCCAAGATATTACTCAACATCAGCAACTCGAGCATCGAGAGCGCACCTCCCAACAAATTTTGCAGTTCGTGTTGGATACTCTGCCTCAGCGCGTGTTTTGGAAAGATTGCCAGCACCGATACCTCGGCAGCAATCGCCACTTTGCGGAAGATGCAGGCTTTGCTAACGCCGCAGACTTAGTAGGCAAAAGCGATGATGACCTCCATTGGCGTCAGTTTGCCGAGGTCTATCGCACCCAAGATCGTTACGTATTGCAGCACAATCAACCCCAAATAAATGTGGACGATCGCGTTGTGCTGCCCGATGGCACCCCACGTTGGATTCGAGTTAGCAAACTGCCCTTGCGAGATGCCCAAGGGCAAGTGATTGGAATTTTTGGCGCTTACGAAGATGTGACCGAGCGCCGCCAAGCAGAAGAAGCCCTGCGCCAGTCGCAGGAAATGCTGCAGCTCGTGATTGATACACTGCCCCAGCGGATCTTGTGGAAAGATCGACAATCAGTGTATCTAGGCTGCAATCGCCAGCATGCCTTGGCCATTGGCTTTGAGCATCCCCAAGAGCTAATCGGCAAATCAGACCATGATCTGCATTGGGGTGAAACCTTGGCGGCTCGCTATATCAAAGACGATCTTCGAGTGATGCAGGCTGATCGTCCGCAACACCACATGCTAGAAACCCAGCCGTTAGCTGATGGTGAAATACGCTGGTTAGACACTAACAAAATTCCCCTCCATGATGCTGAGGGCGAGGTGAGTGGCATTCTGATCGCCATTGAAGATGTGACCGAGCGCAAGCAGGCCGAGTTGCTGCTGCAACAGTCCGCTGAGCAGATGCAGCAGCAAGCACAGCGCGAACAACTCCACAACCAGCTCACCAGCCAAATTCGGCAATCGCTGGATGTAAGCTGCATTTTGGAAACGACTGTGCGTGAGATTCGGGCTGCACTTCATTTAGATCAGTGCTTATTTAGCTGGTATCGCCAAGACGGTCGCGAGCCTCATTTTGAAGTGGTGCAAGAATCGGTTGGGACTGAGACTAGCAGCATTCTTGGCTTATGTTTCTTGAGCCAGCATGCGACCCCCATTACAACGGCGGTAGAACAGCAGCAAATGATCTGTCTGGCCGATACTCAAGCAATTGATGATGCGGTGGCACGCAACTTTTATCAATCGCTGGGCTATGAGGCGCTGTTGGCGTTACCCGTTTGTACCCAGTCGGGGGCAATTGGCTTGCTGAGCTGTGTGTGCACTCAAATGCCACGACCCTGGCAAGATGACGAGGTGGAATTGGTGCAGTCGGTGGTAGATCAGTTGGCGATCGCCCTTAATCAGGCCGAGCTGTACGAGCAGAGTCGCGCCCAAACCAGCGACCTGCAAGCCGCACTGCAACAGCTTCAGCGCACCCAAGCCCAGCTGATCCAGAGCGAAAAGATGTCGTCGCTGGGTCAGTTGGTGGCGGGCGTTGCGCACGAGATCAATAACCCCGTCAACTTTATCTACGGCAACCTCAACTACGCCCGAGACTACACCCAGGATTTGCTGACGCTGATCACTCTGTATCAGCAACATCATCCTCAGCCCCACGCAGCAATTCAGATCCTAATGCAGGAAATTGATCTAGATTTTTTGATTGACGACCTGCCTAAATTGTTGAACTCGATGCAAGTCGGCGCCGAGCGCATTCAACAAATTGTGGCGTCGCTGCGCAACTTTTCTCGCATGGATGAAGCAGAATTCAAAACCGTGAACCTGCACGAAGGCATTGACAGCACGCTGATGATCTTGCAAAACCGTATCAAGGCGCGTTCCAATCAGCCCGGCGTAGACATTGTGCAAAACTACGGTGAACTGCCGCAGGTGGAATGCTACCCAGGCGAGCTGAATCAGGTGTTTATGAATATTCTCAGTAATGCGCTTGATGCCCTGGAGGAGCACAACGCGGAGCGATCGCCAGCAGATAGTCAAACTCCCCCTAGCCGCATCCAAATCCAGACCGAATTTAAGAGGAACCCCTCATCTGATCCCGGCGATGGTCATATCGTGATTCAGTTTCAAGATAATGGTCCTGGTATTCCAGCCGCAGTACAGCAGCGTTTATTTGATCCGTTCTTTACGACCAAATCAGTGGGCAAAGGGACAGGCATGGGACTATCCATCAGCTACCAAATTGTGACTGAGCGCCACGGCGGCACGCTGGAGTGCCACTCACAACCTGGGCAGGGCGCCACATTTGTGGTGACGATTCCAGTGCGGCAGCGGTAAGGAACATAGATCTTTTGATATGCAGTTCTTGTAGTCAGGCATCTTGCTTGACCGTGGACAACCGGGACGGCTATCCCAATTGTCCCGAACTTAATCCAATCGAGCGCGTTTGACGGGAGCTCAAACGCGCGTTTGCCTGAGCTCACTTTGACGACCTGGGTGAACTGCAGCACGCGATTAGCCTATGGGTTCATGACCTTTCCACTCAGCAGGTGCGATCGCTCACCCAATGGGATTGGATTGTGGATGCTCTTTGTGTAGCTGCCACTTAGAGAATTGATATTAGACCGAGACAGGCAGACTATCCTTTTCAGGCAGCGTGGTGTATTCAGATACGATCTTGCGAAACTCAGTTCCTTCAATGAGTTCCTGATCAACTAGCAAATCCACCAGTTTGTCGACCAGTTCACGATTTTCGCGAATCAATCGGCGGGCTTCGCTATAGCAGCGCACGGCAATTTCTCGCACCTGCCGATCAATCTGGGTTGCCATTTCTTCAGAATATTCAGGCGCTTGGTTCATCAGATCACGACCTAAGAAAACCTCACCTCCGGGCGCTCGCTCGAAGGCCATCGGCCCTAAATCAGACATGCCATAGCGTGTCACCATGTTGCGGGCATACTCTGCCACCGCCTGAATATCACTCTGAGCGCCCTGAGTCACCTCATCATGCCCAAAGATTTCTTCTTCTGCAGCGCGGCCTCCCAAATAAACCGTGATGCGATCGATCAAGCGCGCGCGCGTTTCTAACACAATATCTTCTTCACTAGGAATGGGCTTGGCAAAACCGCCAATGCCGCCCGAGCGAGGAATAATTGTCACTTTATCCAAATCATCGGTGTGCGGCAGCAGCGTCATCAGCAGGGCATGCCCAATCTCGTGGTAGGCAATCAGCCGTTTTTTCTGGCTATCCATTAATGGAGCGAGGGTCATGCCGATTGTGACGCGGTCGATGGCGTCGTCGATCTCTAGGGGCGTAACAGCCTCCTTTCGCCGCCGTGCCGTGAGGATGGCAGCTTCATTGAGCATATTGGCTAAATCTGCTCCGGCAAACCCGGGTGTACGACGGGCGATCGCCTCTAAAGATACCTCAGGCGTCAGCTTCTTGTTGCGGGCATGCACCTGCAAAATACCCAGACGACCCCGATAACCCGGCAAGTCGACCATCACTTGACGGTCAAAGCGTCCAGGACGCAGCAAGGCGGAATCTAGCACATCAGGACGGTTTGTCGCCGCAATAATGATGATACCTGTGTTACCCTCAAACCCGTCCATTTCGGTCAGCAACTGGTTCAGGGTTTGCTCACGCTCGTCATTCCCTCCGCCGATGCCTGCACCGCGCTGACGACCGACGGCGTCAATCTCATCGATGAAGATGATGCAGGGCGCATTTTCTTTCGCTTTCTTGAACAGGTCGCGAACGCGGGAGGCCCCAACCCCCACAAACATTTCGACAAATTCAGACCCAGAGATGCTGAAGAACGGGACACCAGCCTCTCCGGCGATCGCCTTTGCCAGTAACGTCTTGCCTGTCCCTGGAGGGCCAATCAACAAAACCCCCTTGGGGATTTTGGCTCCAATCGCGGTAAATTTCTCTGGCTTTTTGAGGAAGGTCACGACTTCCGACAACTCTTCTTTGGCTTCCTCAATTCCAGCGACATCGTCAAACATCACGCCGGTCTTTGCTTCCATCTGAAAGCGCGCCCGAGACTTGCCAAAATTCATCGCCTGCCCCGACGCATTGGCCGAGCGGCGAAAGATCATCAGCACCCCAGCAATCAGCAAAAACATCAGCAGCGCATTGACTAGCCACGCCATCACGTTGTTGTCGCTAGAAGGCTGAGATACCACGCTGACATTGTTGTTGAGCGCCGCCTCAAACACAGGCTGGTTGTATTGCTCATCGGCAAATAGCGGCACCTGTTGCGGTTGGTCATTGCCGCCTTTTAGAAAAACCTGGGCAATACCTCGGCTGCTATCCACTTCAATACGGGCTACATTGCCAGCGTCTAGTTCTTCGATCAGCCCTGTGTAGGTGAGAGCCTCCTGCTCCTGAGTGGCCTGGCTGAGCGCTGGTGGAGCCGCGACTAAGGCTTGCACCATAAACCAAGCGATGGTGAGTGTCCCAGCAAGGCTGGGTTTTCGGCTGGGCGATCGCCTGACCAGTGCTCGTCCATGCTGTGCTGTCTGCGGAACCATGCGTACCTGTTTCATATGCTCAGTCAACCTTTCTCGGCAGTTAAATCTCAACTCTCAAACCCCAATCTTTAGTGTAGCGTCATCATCAAAATGCCGGACGAGAGTATGGCAACCGTGCATTCGCCTAGCGAAGACAGACACTGTCCCCGCTGCACATCAGCGCCTATACTCGTACTCGTCATGAGTATGACTTTACGCTACTGTAATAGCAGAGGTTCTTGCTAGGTAACTCGATCAATCTGCTCCCTTACAGTGTAAGAACTCGATCAAACTGAACGCTCCGCTAGAGCGTCTATCGCCATACAGCAGTTCTCTGATTGATCACCCCAAACCAATACGGTAGAGCCGTTACAACGCTGTTGGCTACACCAGTCAGCCTGGGGACTAGCGTGAGCGAGTAGCCGCATTTATCTACGGGCTTCAAAAAACGAAACTAGTCAGTGCCAGTCTTAGTTAACGTATGGAGGAATGAAGAAACCTATGGTGAAAATTGTTGGGATTGGCGGCAGTTTGCGCCCCGGCTCCTATAGTCAGCAGGCCCTGCAACTGGCGGCTGACCGAGCCTCTGCTCTGGGTGCAACCACTGTCATATTAGATCTACGAGACCTTAACTTGCCCTTTTGCCACGGCGGAAAAGACTATTCCGACTATCCCGATGTGGCTCATCTCTGCGCTACCGTAAAAGCGGCAGATGGCCTAATTCTGGCAACGCCCGAGTACCACGGCGGCATTAGTGGGGTGATCAAAAACGCCCTAGATTTGATGAGCTTTGATGAACTGTCGGGCAAGGTTGCGGGGCTCATTAGCGTGTTGGGAGGACAGTCCAACAGCAATGCGCTCAATGATTTGCGGGTGATTATGCGCTGGGTGCATGGGTGGGTGATTCCAGAGCAAATTGCAATTGGGCAAGCCTGGCAAGCGTTCGACGAGCAGGGAAACCTTCAGGATGAGAAATTGTCTGAGCGGTTTGACCAGTTTGCCAAAAGCTTGGTGGAAAACACCGAAAAGCTAAAAACCCCGGCAGCGTAATTGTCTTATCGGCCGACTGGCGCTGGTCTAGCGCTGGCTTAGCCGACGTCAACCAGGGGAACGTTGCGCCGTACAGGTTCCCCTGGTTTATCTATCTCTTGGCATGGCTAGGGCTTACCAACCCAGCAGCCAGCGGGTGCAACAGGTCGTAGGTGCTATCAGATAGCTCCCTCCATCACCCGTAATCCAACCTGAGTTCGGGATAAGCTCAAACCCCTAACCCGAACTGAGGTTATTCACTATCGAGGCTTCTATCGTCGCATCGAGGACGGATCAAACGACGGGATCAGGCTCAGACCCTAGGAGTTCGGCGATCGCCTGCCGCTCATAGGGTGGGTCAGTCGGCATTTCTACTCGTGTATCAGTAATGAGCCAATCGAGCGCCGCCGCCTGCACGTCAATCGAAGCCCCGGTCTTGTCAACGCAGTAGCGCCCAAACACCAGCTTATCCACCAAGCGAACGCCTGGACCAAGGCGTGAATATTCAAAAATAACGCTGTTGTCAACCGTTGCGCCGCTGCAAATGTGGCAGCTCGGGCCAATCATAGTCGGGCCGATGATCGTTGCACCGTCCTCAATTTTGGTCATGCTGCCGATATAGACCGGGCCCTGAATGTTGACCTTATCCCAGTTCACCGCCACATTCAGCCCGGCAAAAACGCCGGGAGCCACTTCTCGGCCAGGAATTTGTACGTTTTTGACGCTCCCCGTCAACACGCTACGCACCGCTGCCCAATAATCTGGGACTTTCCCAATATCAACCCACTGAAAGTCCATACTCAGGCCATAAAACGGTGCGCCCTCAGCCACCAGCTTGGGAAACAGATCACCCCCAATGTCAAATTCTTCACCTGAAGGAATATACTTGAAGACTTCCGGCTCAAAGATATAAATGCCAGTGTTGATGTCGGTGCTCAACGCCTCATCCACGGCGGGCTTTTCCTGGAAGGTCTTGATTCGCCCATCGTCATCGGTCACCACCACGCCATAGCTTGAGACTTCATCGCGAGGAACCGTTTTCATAATGATGGTGGCGATTGATCCCTTCTCACGATGCCAGCGCACGGCTTCCGTCAAGTCCAAATCAATCAGCGCATCGCCACACAGCACGATAAACGTATCGTCGAAAAAGGGGTAGAAATCTTGAATTTTTCGCATGCCCCCGGCTGACCCAATGGCTTCCCCAACGAGGCTGCCATCTACAATGCGACCTTCGAAGGAGTAACCAATCTGGACGCCAAAACGCTGACCATCCCGAAAATAGCTCTCAATCTCGTAGGCCAAGTGGCTCACATTCACCATCACTTCTGTAAACCCGTGCTGGCGTAATAGCTCTAGCAAAAACTCCATTACTGGCTTTTGCAGGATAGGAATCATGGGTTTGGGGATGGTGTAGGTAATGGGTCGCACGCGCGTCCCTTTACCTGCCGCGAGAATCATGGCTTTCATAGACGTTGCTCCATCCTTCAGGGCTACCAAATCATTCTTGACGAAGTGTTAACAATCCGCACAAACTTGCTATCAGTGTTCCACAATTCTGTGAATTTACCGTAAACGGGCACTGAGACTTGCGCACACCACACACAGCGTATGAGTTGCTACCAGATTAGCGCGTCTGTTCTCAATCCGGTAGAGACGACGCGGAGAGCGTTGCTAGAGCTTCATCAGATAGTCCAGCCAGGCTTCTAATCTTCAAGTCTTTGTAAAATTCTTGTTGGGCCAGTTCTACTTTGGACTGTGAGGACAAAAATAGCAGCGCCCAAAAGGTGCCCACCCGATCGCTCTGAGGCCCGTGGTGAGCGGACTCTACTCGGATCGCTTCGCAGGCGTCAGACTGCACCCACTCGTGCAAGAAGGCTTCAAATTCAACCCAGTCTTCCCCTTGGCTGATGGCGTCCCAATGATCATAAAGAAATCGATCGAGGGCCGCCGCAAGTTCTGACAGGTTCTCTTGGTGAGCCAGTTGAGAAATGGCTTTGGCGGCCTGCGATCGGGATTGGGGACGGGGGCGGCGGGCTCGGTTGCGTGGCTTATGCTCAGCCACAGCCGCTGCCATCATCTCTAGCTGAGCAATCAGCTCTTGGAGGGTGACGCGTCGATTGGGGATGGGGCGCGCGACTGCACGCCGTCGAATTCGCCGCTCAAGGGTTTGGGGCAGCAGGGCGTCGCTGAAGGGGTTGTCGTCGAAGTCTGCATCGAGATCTTCGACAGGGCTATGGGCTTCCGCGTCTTGACGGGCGAGGCTGTCGGCCTTGAGCAGCACCAGCACTGAGGCATACAGGAACGCCTGACCGGATTCTGATAAATCCGCTTCATAGGGTGCTCGGCCCTCGTCAGTGGTTTGAGTTGGCTGCAATTGGCTGAGAAAGCGATCGATGACTTCAATCACCTTCACGTCCCAGGGGTCAATCTCGCCCCGTTCTGCTAGGTCGATCAGGAGGGCGATCGCATTTTGAGCCAGAGATACGGCCATGATGGGAGGGGGATGAAGTACAAGAGAACGATGTTAGAACGCTTAAAAAAGCTATCGATCGGTAATGGAGACGAAGTAGAGGGCGATCGCCCCCACCAGCGCCAGCAACACAACCGGCACCCACAGACTCCATAGATTGAGCGGTTCAACGATCATTAGCCGTCACCAGCCGCACTTGCCAGCCGCACTTGCCAAAGCCGCACTTGCCAAAGCCGCACTTGCCAAAACTGTAGCAAAGGAACGTCATCCTTGCTGTGCCGGAGCACTGAGCCAGACTATTATCCATTGGCTTTCCAGGTCATGTCATAGAGCCGCCGCACAATTGCCAAAATTTTGTCCCCATACTGAGGGTCCGCAGACCAGCGACCGCTTAACTTCTCCACCTCTGGCGCAATTCCCCGAGCGACAAATTCAAACCGTGGATCCACCAGCTCTCGCACCAAGGGTGCAGTGCTGCCATAGGCTTTGAGATGTTGAATATGCGCCCGCACACCAATGCGCTGACTCGGAAAGGTCGCCCCATTGGGACTAGATTGAGCATCGCCTAAGCCCCCAAAATTATTCTGGTCAGGCCTCACCACAGTTCCAAACCGCAAATAACCCGTTTCTAGACACATTTGGCAAAAGGCAATGTCAGGGTTGACGCCTTCAACCGCAGCCTCTTCGCGATAGATTTTGGGCAAATCGGGAAACTGATTGAGCGCCTCTTCATTGTTGCTCTTGATAAAGACAATCAGTTCCACTTCTGATGCGTTGCCCATGCCCATAATTCGGTTAATCTGGCCGGGGCATACCGTCATATTGCGCAATAAAACGGTGCGGGTTGCCGCCTCCCACCCCACGGCAATGCCAAAGGGACGTAGATCCACAGCTTTGACATACACCACATTGCGGTAGGTAATGCGCACCACTTCTCCATTTTGGGACAGATCAATGCCCAGCCGATCTACCAAGTCAATGGGAATGTAGGCATTGCCATTGACGATAATGCCGCGCTCGCCATAAATGCCGCCATTGATGCTGATATCACAGGTGGGATAGCTTTCGGGAGGGGCTACAGCGCGACTCCAAGAGGCAAGCCCGTCGGCAAGGCCCAGCGCCACATCCCGTCGTTGATTTTGCAGGATTGCGCGATCGTCTGGGCTAGTAAGAAAGCCAATATTCATCTGCAGTGAGGGACATCTGAGCTGCCGACAAAACACCAGCTGCCCTAGCCCAGAGTCAGTATCAGGCCGGACGCCCCGACTGGGCAAAGACGGAACACGCCGCAGCAAGGCTAGCAGCATGAGTTCGGCATGGGCTTTGCGCTGCTCATTATTGGCGATGAAAAAAACGCTGGCGCCGCGCACGCTAGGATTGCTGGCGCCGTCTGCATGAATTTCAAGCGCGACGTCGGTTTCGTTGGCCCGAGCATTAATCCACGCCAGGGTTTGTGTAGCGTTGAGATCGTCGGGGATCGAAAGCACCTCAAAATTGCGCGATCGCAATTCGGTTGCAATGAGATCGCGGGTTAAGATCATTTCCCGCGCTTCGGTGGTGCCGCCCGCCACAATGCCCGGATCAAAGTTGCTGCCTTCGCCGCCATGCCCAGCGGATACAAAGATTCGTCCCATGCCTTCTATCGTGCTCTCAAAGGGAAATGTCGTGTGAGATCAATCAACTATAGCGAGGATTCCCACAATCCAATAATCAGATTAATCAGCCGATTTAACGTGAGCAACCTCAACGCGAGATCAGCGTTTGGAAGGCGTGTCATCGCTTAAATCGTGTACCTGCGTCAGGCGTGGCTGTTAAAGGCGGCGTTGTGAGATAGAACCCTAAGGTGAGTTGGCCCAAGCAGGAACGTAGCGCCAAGCTTTGCGAAGATCGCGATCGGCGGCTTTGTAGTGGGGATCTTTTTCGCCCACGAGCGCCCAAAACTGGGGGGAATGATTGAGGTGGACGGTATGGCACAGTTCGTGAATAAAGACGTAGCGCACCAGTTCTGGTGGCAGAAACAAGAGCTTGGCATTGAGGCTGATGGCATCGCGGCTAGAGCAGCTAGCCCAGAGCGTCTTTTGTCGGCGAATGGACATGCGGCGGTAGGGCAGGCCGATGTCTTGGCTAACGCGCCGCAGCCATGGCTCAAAGGCTTGATGGGCTTTGCGGTGCAGCCAGCGGTGCAGCCCGCTGTGGCACAGGTGGGGCTCTTGGGTGTTGCCCTGGAGGCGCAGATGGCGATCGCCCACCATCCCTAGCGTGATCCCGGCTGCATTCACAGGCCGATAGGTGACCTGCCAATCTTCGGCGATCGCTCGCAGATGCACCTGCTCTGGCAAGACCGCCGCCTGATCAGCCGGGGCAGACTGGCGATCGCGCGCCAGCCGCTGGGTTGTCTTCTCGATCCAATCTTGTCGCCGCACGATCAGGTCTGGAATGCGGGTGGGGTCAAACCCGTGGGGAATGACGACCTCCACCTCGCCCTGGTGAGAAATATGGATGCTGACGTTTTTGGCGCGCTGGCTCACCCGAACCCGGTAATCCAGCGGCATCTGGTCTTGCCGTTGCATCATAGTGTTTGAGGAGCCTCGGGTGGGGCCATGCACTGTTGCCAATAGTCCAGCAAAATTTGTCGATGCGGCGGGGCGAGCGATCGCACCTGATCGGCCACTGCAGAATAGCACTCTCCCTGCTGCACCTGATCAATCGAAACCAACGCCATATCCCACCCTTCGTTCAGCTCTAGCGCCGTCAGCGGCACGTCGAGCGGTGCTGCAAACACATGCCGCACAAATGTCTGAGATGGATACTCTGCAAAGAGTGTTAGCCCCGGCGGCGCATAGCCGATTTCTTCTTCTAGTTCCCGAACAACGGCGATCGCCGGGGTTTCTCCGGGCTCCATATGCCCGCCAAAAAAGCCCCAAACTCCGGGAAAAACAATATCGGGCTTATCATTGCGCAACTGCATCAGAAATTTCTGGTCTTGCACGAGAATGGCAATGGCAACGTGGGTTGGCATCTGGCGAGTAGGGATAGGGGGTTAGGAAAACGGAGTAAGGACTCCATTTGACAGAAACAGAACGTGACAGAAGAGGTGAGAGCGACCGGAGCAGACTTGGGACAGACTCGGAGCAGAACCCGTCTAACGCAATAGTTTAGAGAACGTTGAACCCGATTCTTTCCCAAGTCTGCTGGCTTTCAACCAGCGGTTTTGGCTGTGTTGCGAAGCCAGCGCGGTTGGGACAGGGCGATCGCCCCTTCCAGCCTTAGCCCCTAGTCCCTGCTGGGCTTCGTCATCTGAATCGTGGGGCTATACTGCAAAAACTCGGTGAGGGTTTGGGGCTGCTGGCGTTGATAGTGAAGGCGATAGGCCGTGACGCCGATGCCGCTGAGCAGAAGGGCGATCGCCGGAGTTGCAAGGGGCACCCAGCCCGCGCGCTGGTGAGCAACCCACCCCACCGATACGAGAACGAGTATACCACCGCCCAAACCGACCCCAACCAGCGCAGGATGGCGAATCATCCAGGCGATCGCCCCTCCCGCCGCCGCGCAGATTCCGATCAGTCCCAAGTTGGCCCAGTGCGGCAGACTCCAGGGGACGGGTTGCCCATCTAGCGCGAGGGCTAAGAGCTGGCTGGTTTTGGCGGCATGCACCATTACTCCGGGCATTTGGTGCAGATCAGCACGTCCCGCCGTAAAAGGAGTGTAGAACAAATCTTTGGCGCTAGGGGCCGTGGTTCCAATCAAGATGATGCGATCGCGCACCTGATCCGCCTCCAGTTCTCCCGCAAGCACTTGGGAAAGCGACACCATCTCAGCGGGCTGGGCGGTGGGGTAGTGCAGCAGCGTTTGGTAGCCGCGAGCGTCTACGGTTTGGTAACCGCCAAAGGTGGATTCTAGCGGTGGTATTGGGCGATCGCCCAATACCACCACATCAGCTCGCTGCTCGCTGGCTCTCGGCTCAATGCCTTCATCCATCAAGTAGCGCAGCGCTAGCCGGGTTGAAAAGGCGTAGAGCCCTTCTCCGTCGGAGGTGGCAAACAGCAAATTGCGGCGAATCACGTTGTCGTCATCCAGCACCACGTCATTAAAGCCGAGGCGCTCGGCAGGCATGGTGGGCGGGGGCGGCACGCGGTTGCTGCCTTCATCACCCAGATGCAGAATGCCGATCACATTCTCTGCGGCAAGCTGTTCTAACAGTTCGGGACGCCCCGGCTCTTGGGGCAAATCGCGCAGCAGATCTAACCCGATGAGCCGGGGTTCCAAGGTTTGCAGTTGTGCAATGGCCTCGGCAATGGTGGCGTCTGAAGGGGTGACGCGCTGAAGCTGTTGCAGGTCGGCTTCGGTGATGCCGACCACCAGAAGCCGGGGATCGGGAGTTTGAGCGGCAGACAGACGGGTCATCTGATCCTGCACCGCTAGCTCGAGCGGTTGCAGCCAGCCGAGGTGGCGCGCGCCCACCAGCAGTCCACTGATGAGGGTGGTGGCGATCGCCATCCCCCGCCAACCCTGTCGCGCCCGCTGTAATAGGGTCACGGGTTTTTGCTGAGTTTCCAGCCACTCGGTCACTTGCGACGCAGGCAGCAGCAGCTCTGTCGAGATATCGGTAGCATCGGCGGGCAAGTCTTCGAGCTGTTGCAGGGCTTGCAGCACCTCGTCAGCCGATTGATAGCGGCGATGGTGATCATGGCGCACCATGCAGTCAATCACAAAGGTCATCCCCGGCGATAGCTCAGCGCGGTTGTGCCAGAGCACCTCTAAGCTGAGGTCGTCGTCGGGCAGGCGCACGGGGGGCAGCCCAGTGACCGCCTGAATGGCCGTCATCCCCAAGGCGTAGATGTCGCTGCAATAGCGCGGTTTGCCCATCAGCTGTTCGCTAGGGGTGTAGCCCTGGGTACCAATGCCGACCGTGAGGTTGGTTTCGCCTTGCAGGGTCGAAATTTGGGTCTGGATTTCTTTGACGGCACCAAAGTCGATCAGCACCACCTTGCCATCGCTGTAGCGGCGAATCAAATTCCCCGGTTTGATGTCGCGGTGGATCACTTGGTTGGCGTGAACAAACTGGAGCACGTCCAACACGTCTTTAATCAGCGACACCACCGCAGGTTCTGACAGCCTGCCCCGATTGCTAAATTCATCAGCGATGGATCGCCCATCGATGAACTCCTGAACGAGATAAAACTCGCCCTGTTCCTCAAAGGCGTCGTAGAAATCGGGGATCTGCCCATGCTGCCCTAGCCGCCGCAGGGTATTGACCTCCGTTTTAAACAGGCGGCGCGCCACGTCCAAAACCTGCTTATCATGGCTACTGGGCTTAAACTGCTTCACGACGCACTGCCGCTCTTGGGTGGCGTCTTCGGCCAGATAGGTTTGCCCAAATCCGCCTGCCCCCAGCTCATGCAGCAGTGTGTATCGTCCGCTTAGCAGCGTTCCCAACATGGCTTGCTCAGTCTGCGTTGATCTTGCGTGAATTGCATTAATACTCGTGAATTGCATTAATACTATCTAGATTCTATGCGCATCTCTGGTACGACTAAACTCCTCGGCGTCCTTGGGCATCCGGTAGAGCATTCGCTGTCGCCATTAATGCACAATGCGGCGATCGCCCATTTGGGCATAAATTATGTTTACTTGCCGCTGCTGGTGCCATCCGAACAGTTAGCCCAGGCGATCGCCGGGTTTGAGGCTATGGGGCTGGTGGGCTTTAGTGTCACGATTCCCCACAAGCAGGCCATTATGCCCCTGCTAACGGAGGTATCGGAACTGGCGCAACGGGTAGGAGCGGTGAACACGGTGTGGTGGGGCGATCGCGGCTGGGTGGGCACCAACACCGATGTGGCGGGGTTTGTGGCACCGCTGCACGCCATGCCGCGCGCTTGGGAGGAGACGACAGCGGTGGTGCTAGGCAATGGTGGCGCTGCGCGGGCGGTGGTGGCGGGCTGCGACCTGCTGGGCTGCGCGCAGATCGTGGTCGTAGGCCGCAATACGGCTAAACTCGAAGCGTTTCAGCAAAGTTGGGCGACGGCATCGGTGGCATCTCGGCTGGCGATCGCCCCATGGGAGGCCTTGCCGACGCTGCTCCCTCGCGCCACGTTGCTGGTGAACACCACACCCGTGGGGATGCATCCCCATATCGACGTGTCGCCGCTAACGGCAGAGGCACTAGCGCTGCTGCCAGCCGGGGCGATCGCCTATGACCTAATCTATACCCCGCGCCCAACCCAGTTCTTGCAATTGGCGCAGGCGCAGGGGGCGATCGCCCTAGATGGTCTAGAAATGCTGGCGCAACAGGGGGCGATCGCCCTGCACCACTGGACGGGCCAACCCGCTCCCATTGACATCATGCGGCAGGCACTGATGGCCCATTTCACCCCCTAACCAAACGAGTCTAAATCAAGCGCTTGAGACCCACCCTGCTCTAGCTGCTTCAGCACTTGAGCTAGCTGCGTCCAGATCAACAAGCCGATTAACAACGTCAGCGGCACCGCAATGGCATACCCCAGCCAGCCAGGAAATCCAAAAATTTGCAACCCCGCCGCTAAGAAAAAGCAAATGCCCCCGCAGATGCCCAGAAATGGCGTCAGCAGTTGCATTCCCTGAAGGTTTGCCAGCGTCCGGGTGGAGCGATTTTTTGACCAATCTTTGACTGCCAGCTTAAGTGTGGCCTCAAATGCAGCCCCAGAGGTGATGCCTGCCAACAGACCTGCCACTAGCAAGATGTAGGGAGGGGAGTAGTAGGTGTACACAAAAACGATCCTCGCGCGACAGTCCAGTTTTACATATCTTCAACATTCTCCCCTGACTTGGGTCGAAATGGGCATTCCCTCTTTGGATCAGGCAGGATTCTTTGCACCCGTGAGATAGAACGCTTTACTCCAGGAGAACCGTAGCGGGCGATCGCTCTAGCCCTCTCCACTTCTCTAAACAACATTCAGTCTGGCGATGCGTGGACAA
Source organism: Kaiparowitsia implicata GSE-PSE-MK54-09C (assembly GCA_019359435.1). Lineage (GTDB taxonomy): Bacteria > Cyanobacteriota > Cyanobacteriia > Elainellales > Elainellaceae > Kaiparowitsia > Kaiparowitsia implicata. Next base: position 123,748 of record JAHHHI010000066.1, on the reverse strand, counting down.
GCTGGGGAGTTTGAGCCTATTCTAGACTCACGTCAAACACGCTAAGTTTAAACGGATTGCTCCAGTAGCTCAGCCGGATAGAGCAACTGCCTTCTAAGCAGTCGGTCGCAGGTTCGAGTCCTGCCTGGGGCGTTGACCAAAAACCAAGCCTTGCGGGTGATGGAGTCCATTCAGCGTCTCCATTTTTGTGGCCTACAGGATGCCGCCTACAGGACTGACGAACTTTGTGCGGCGTCCTAGTAGTCAATGGTTCTAATACAGATTTGATACAAGATCTAATACACAAGATCTAATACAGAGGACAAAACACCCAATCGCTGCCACACTTAAAAAGTCCTACGCCTCATCTCTTAGCGTCGGACTAGGTTGGAATGAAGCTGACATTTTTACGTAGTCGAAAATTTTGGCTCTTTGTGGTGGGTGGCCTTATTCTTACATTGGTTACCAGCAAACTACCGTTTCAAGATTGGTTTGCGGAAACCGAAAATTGGCTTTCAACGCTGGGGCCAGCCGCAGTGCCAGCCTTTATCGTGCTGTATTTGCTGGCAACAGTGTTTGGGTTGCCGAACATTGTGCTGGTTCTCGTGGGTGGGGCAGTATTCGGCTTGGTGAAGGGAATTGCAGCCGTTTCTATTGCAGATACCTTAAGTGCGATCGCCTGTTTTTGGGTGGGGCGTACGCTGGCCCGCAGCCGCATCGAACGGTGGCTGAGCAAGAACCCCAGTTTTGCTCAGCTTGACAAAGCGGTGGGCGAAAAGGGCTGGAAGATTTTGCTGCTCACGCGGCTATCTCCGCTGGTGCCCTCTAATGTGCTGAATTATGGATTTAGCTGCACCCAGGTCAACTTTTGGCAGTACTGCTTTTTTTCGTGGGTGGGCATGCTGCCGGTGATTTCGCTCTATGTCTATTTGGGGTCGTTGGGGTCAACGCTGTTTCAAGACGGAATCACCCCTGAGAACATTGCGCTGCAAGGGGGAGGTGCCGTGCTGGCGATCGCCGCAGGGTGGTATACCACAAACCTAGCGCGAAAAGCCTTGCGGCCAGACGGTTCTGACGAGTCTCCCCAACAAGAAATCCCATAGATCGCCTGACACAACCTGAGTTCGGAATAAGCTCAAAACCCGATTAACCCGAACTCACGCGCTTTAGCTCAAGACTCCCAAATTCGAAAGCTTCGACTCTAAACCTTTTAAGTCATGACACCTCGCCGTTGCTCTGCCCGAGCTGCTGCACAAAGCGGGTGCAGCCCATCGACGAATCAAACAGGTGCAGCCCATAGTGATCAGAGAGCGCCTCGCAAACGCGCAAGCCCCGTATGCTGTGGCCCTGAGCATTGAGCAGCGGAGAGAACACTGCTAAACCAAACTGGTTAGGCACCACGACAATGAGGCCACCTGAGACGCCGCTTTTGGCCGGTAGCCCCACCCGATACACCCATTCGCCCGCCGAGTCATACATGCCGCAGGTGTGCATAACGCTGAGAATGTCGCGAATATAGCGCTGATTTACCGCTTGCGCGCCCGTAATGGGATTTTTGCCGTGGTTGCCGAGGGTCGCCGCCATTACCGCCAGATCGCGGCAGTCAACCGTGACTGAGCATTGCTGAAAATAGAGATCCAGCGATTCGTCGATGCGTTCGTCGATCATGCCGAAGTTGCGCATTAGGTGCGCCATGCCTCGGTTGCGGTGCCCGGTGGTGCGCTCTGACATAAACACCGACATATCCACAAAGATGTCATGCCCAATGTAGCCACGGAACATATCCAGCATGCGGTTTAGCCGTTCGGTGGGGCCATCGCCCTTGATCAGACTCGTGGTGGCGATCGCCCCCGCATTGACCATGGGATTGTAGGGGCGCATGGAGCGATCATCCAGCACGATCGCATTAAAGGCATCGCCAGTTGGCTCTACCCCCACCCGCGTCAGCACATAGTCTCGCCCATGCTCTTGCAGCGCCATCCCATACACAAACACCTTCGAGATGGATTGAATGGTGAATATGTGCCGCGTGTCTCCCGCTTCGAACACGCGGCCATCCCTCGTCACCACACAAATGCCAAAGGTAGCGGGATCAACCTTCGTCAGTTCAGGAATATAGCTCGCCACCGTGCCTTCAGACAGCGGCGCATACTGCTGATGCAGCTCGTCTAAAAACGCCTGAAATGCCGCATCCGTATTGGGAATCGCTGGAGAAATGGTCATATACGGAGGGTTCGACGAAGGGGACAAAACGGCTGACCATGATTCGCAAATTCACTGGAATTCGCTCGAATTCAGGCGGAGGACAAGAGCAGTAAGAGCATACTAATTATTCCAGTCACAAACCAGTCACAAACCAGTCACAAACCAGTCACAAACTAGTCACAAACTAGTCACAAAGCGACCGATGTCTAGTCTGATCAATACATGCATCGCGTTACGTCAATTTAGACGCTAACTTAGTCGCCATATCACCAAACAGCCGTTCGCTTTGCTGGTTAATTTCTTGATAGCGCGCCAGCACCGGTTCAATCTCCTGTTCTTCTCGCTCTACATAGTCAAAGAACTGCACAAAGGTGCGCTCTACTTCTTCATAAATCAATCCCAGTTTTTCGTTGAGTCGTTCGGTTACATCTGCTTTAAATCGATCTTTTTCGTTTTCTAAGGCGCGTTCAAATCGGCTAATAATTTTGTTTCGCTGCCAGGCCAACCCCACTACAAAGATGATCGCCCCAATCCCGGCAAAGGCAATCCCAATTGCGCTCAAAATCGCATCCGCCACCGCAAACTCAATGATGTGCAGAATCGTCCCTGTTACGGTGGCGATCGCTCCACCTACAATTTCCACCGACATATTATCGGCATCGGTTGAAATCGTATCAATCAAGCCTTCCTCAGTGAACATTCGCTCTACTTTGCACTTGACGCTTTCAATCACTTCTTGGCGTCGTTCTAGAATCTTAAGCGAAATCATGCTGCCTTGAATGGGCTGAGTTTTAACGCTGTCTAAATCCTGTGCCAATCCATCTAATAATTGTCGAATTCCATCTACAAAATGCTGTGCGCCCTCGTTCGACACTTCTTCAAGGGAATATTTCAAATCTCGCTGGCAGCGTTCTCGAAAGTCTTCTACCCAGGCTTGCATCGAAGCATCTGAATTAAAAATGCCGACAAAGGATTTACGCAGAACTGAGAACACCGACAAACTCTCTCTAAATTCGCGCTTGATCCGTCCAGAAATGCCGTCATAGCGCCCCACCAGACGTTCCACTAAGTTGTCGATCTCGTAGCGCGATCGCTTCCGTCCAGCGTCAATTTTGCTGCGAATGCTGACCACCGCTTGGCGATCGCTCTCCATCTGAGTCTGCAATGCGGCTACATCCAACGACAGCGAATCGATCAGCTTTTGGGTAGTGCTACTCACCGACCGCAGCTTAATCTTGTAGCTCTCCCCGCTAGAAACCATGGCGCGAATGTAATTGCGGACGGACTCAAAGCCACTATTGGTGCGATCGCTCGCCAGTTCTAACTCTGCCGACGTCGGAAAAATCACCGGAGATTTGATTTGCTTCTGACTCGCATATTCCCGCACTCGCTCAATATTGGTCTGCAAATCTGCAGGCTTTAGCAAATCTGCCTGTTGCAGAATAAACACCACTTTCTTGCGCCACTCTGCGCTGACAAAATCGAGAAAATCCCATGCGCTTTTTTGATAGGGATTTTTGGCAAACAGCACAAAAAATGTCAGATCGCTATTGGGAATATAGCGCTCCGTCACAATTTGATGCTCCGCAATCATGGTGTTCGTTCCCGGCGTATCCACGATGGAAATGTCTTTGAGAATATCGATGGGCAGGCCAATCTTTTTATGGCTGGGCTCTAATTGCTGCACAAACCGCTCCGGTGCATAAACGATTTGCTGAATTGCATCGGTGCGCGGCTCAATGTCGGTTTCGCAAACCTCTGCACCCAACAGCGCATTCACAAAGCTGCTCTTGCCCGCCTTAACTTCCCCCACCACCACAAACAAAAACGGCTCGTTCACGTTTTTGCGCAAGCTCACCACGGTCGCTTCGAGTTTGGTGTTGTGGGTGTCTGCGGCTAAGCGCTCGATGATGTGCAGCAAATCATTCAGCCGCACTCGGTACTCCTGCAAGGCTCCATCGACAATCTGGCTGCTCATCATCCCATCCCCATCAGGATTCGTTTAGTCCGACACCGACCTATTTCACCACAATGCCATAAATCCCTAAAAGAGGAGTATGAATCACTTGGATTGCCCCAAATCCCTCCCGTTAGCCCACACTTCAGCAGGAGAGAACCACCGCTTGTACCATGAGGATATGAAGTTTTATTATTCTCCGCCGGTGTGGTTGCGCAGCGGGCTGGTGATGACGCTGTATGCGGCGCTCTGGATGGGCGATCGCCATCGCTGGCAGCGGCACTCTCCCGATCCCGACCCGACCTATCAACCCCATGTGTTCTCTGGGTTTGAAGCGGTGCCCATCTATGGCGAAGTGGCGCACGCAGGCTCGGCCCGGGGAACCCTCATCTGCACCTATGGCATCACAGGCTCTCTTGAGGATCAGTGGATTCTCAACCTCTTGGGGCGCAAGGCCGTGGCGCAGGGGTATAGCGTGGTGCGGTTCGACTGGCGCGGACATGGAAAAACGGCAGAACTATCGCCCACGCTGACCTCTGACGGGCTAAACGAGGGCAAAGACTTTGTGCATTTGGCCGCCCAAGCCAAAGCACTGGGCTGTCCGCCACCGTTTTGGTTTGTGGGTTATTCGCTGGGTGGGCAGTTGGCTCTGTGGGGCATTTACGAAGCGCAGAACTACGCTGCCTCGCTTGGTATCGCCGACAACATTGGCGGGGGTGCGGTGATCTGCCCCAGTGTGGAATCGGCGCGATCGCTCACCTACCTCATGGCGCACCCCCTAGGCCGCTACCTAGAGCGCTCCATTACCCGCGCGCTCAAAACCCTCGCATGGAACCTGCATCGCCATCATCCCAATGACTTTGACCCTGCCGCCATTGCGCGCGCCCACAGCATTTGGGGCTTTGATCAGGAACTGGTGATCGGTCGGCTCGGCATCCCCACGGTGGAGGAATACTATGCCCTCAGCAGCCCGCTGCGAATTTTGCCCCAGATTCAAAAACCCACGCTGATTCTCTATGCCGTGGATGACCCCATGTTTGATCCCACCTTGGTGCCTGATCTGGATTCGGCCTGCGCCGAAAACTCGGCCATTGACTTGGTGTTGACGCCCCATGGCGGGCATGTGGGCTATGTCAGCAGCGCCTCATGCCAGCAGCACTACGGCGATCCCGATCCCTGGTGGGCGATCAACCGCATTCTGGATTGGGTCGGGATGATAGATGGGGATGCAACGCGACGCGTGTGAGGGGGCGATCGCCCCTTGACCCACAAACCCACAACAGACAGATGGATGCCAAAAAAATTATCAAACCTGACATCGTTAGAACCGCTTGAGGATGCCATCTGTTAACTATTATTTAAGCTTAAGTTAATCAAATCAGGATGCAGGCGATTAATGTTTTTAGATAGTAAATAAATCCGATGAATTCAGATAGATCCAGGGAAATAGATTTTAAGTGAATCTTCCAGAAGACGGAAGCTAGCCTTCAATCATTACGCAAGCATAGAACCAATGACTTAAATCGGTCGCAATCGATTAGGGTTGCGATTAGGAGGTAATACCATGTCCGATATGACAACGCTGGCAACCAAGCTTGCTGACCTAAGACTATTTCAAGGCATTCTGATTGAGAGTGCCCAAAAGCTGATGACAGCGACGGACGATAGCACGATTCGCGAACGGCTAGAAGGAATGGTTAAGAGCGATCGCGAGAACCTTCCTGTGATCGAAGAAGCTATTTCTAAGCTCGGTATCCGTGCTGAACCTCGGGACATCACTCAGAAGCATGCTGAAGCGGTTAGCCAGATGATGAACGGCTCCGAACTGACGCTGTACGACAAATTCTTCCAGTTTGAATTGCTGAAGCATCAGCAGACGATGACCGGCCTCGTATTGCACAAAGCAGCCCAATCGTTGGACGACCGTTTGCAACACGCAATGGAACCGCTCAACAAAGTCAACTTCGAGAACCGCGCCCATCAGGAAGTCCTCAAAGGCGTGCTGTATTTCGTGGGGACTCGAGAGCTAGCGGGCAAGGAGCCTGACATGGGTCTGTGGGCAAGCGTTGAACAGGGCATTGCGGCGCTCAAGGGCGCTGTAGGTAGCGCGACGAGTTGATGATAGGACGACTACTCCTGTCTTCACCCGCAGTAACTCGTAACGAATAACTACTGAAACTTGGCGACCCTGATCCTACTATCGGGGTCGCTTTTTATCGGAATCACGCCAGTTCGGCAACTGCCTAAACCCATGCTGTAGTGGAATCGCTGTGTGTAGAATCGTTTTGTATTGCTAAAGAGCTAAATTAGAGACCAGATGCCCCCTTAGTTTTGCTAATCTGCCTCAGGCGAGGCGTTCTCTGAGACTAGCTCGGCTGGCTCAAAATGGAGTACCGGCAGGCGATCGCCCCGAAACACTTCTTCGCTAGCAATACTGACAACCAGCAGCGCGCGCGACAGCACCCGTCCGGCTATCACTCCTGCTAGTAACGGCACCGTTGCAGCACCCACCCACAGCCCTGAATTGTTCATGAATGATTCCGCGAATGATTCTGGTTTTGAGTCTGCCATGGCGACCTGCGAGTTATGAGATTGCGAACAAAAATTTGCCTTGAGCTAAAGATGGAGACCTAGAATCTACAGTAGGATAGTCTCGGGCAACGGGGAATGAGTTTGTCTCCGATCCTTCTTAAATCATCTCTTCCAAAAATTGCCTCTCCCCAGACAGAATTCCAGTTCTCTTCGGCTCTCTCATTTAAGTCTAATGGCTGAGTACAAGGCAAACCCCTTGCACCTTCTAAAATCTCCTGAATTTAAGCATGCACCACTCCGTTGCCCATACTGGATGGGCTTCTAAACGGGTCTCTATGATGTTGGCGGTGTTGCCCTATCTTGAGGTCTCGCAGTCGGTTTGGGGCTAAGGCTTGAGTCAGACCTTTAGAATTCTCAGTTTTTGGGCGATCGCACAAGCATGTTGTTGATCCAGTCAGTCAAACCCGTTTGTCACAAAACCTAACGAAACGCTCTAACTAAATTCAGGCTAATTCAGGAGCTAATCAGGCACATCCATCGAAGCCACGCAGTCATCAATCATATCGACGGTCGAGTGATGAACTGCTGAGATTAGGGTCAACATGTGAAGTTCCACAGACCCTATCCCACAAACCCTGATTGTTGAGCGACCGCATTCATCTTCGAGCTCGTAGTTAAAAGGGTTGTCCTAAGGTAGATCATGAGTGGTCGCATCCCTTACTTTACTCAACCAAGACCTGACGATCAGTATCGTCAAGCATTATCGTCAAGAGAAGCGGGAAAAGAACCCAGAAAAAGCGTGGCTTTGGGGGTTGGCTTCGGGATGAACCACTAGATGTTGAGGAAAGTTGGTTCTTTTTCTAGAGAGTGTGCTATCCCTGATAGGCAGATCCGCACTATTCCTCACCTAAACAGGGTATTACCGCCCTGCGTTGTCGTTGCAGAATTCACGACTCATGACTCACGAGCATCCTCGCAAACGCGGCACATCGCCCCTCGCGCAGTGGTTCCATCAAACGGTGACCTTAGAGCAGGGACGGGTACGGTTTCGACTGCGCGGCAACATTCTCCACATCCTCTGTGAGGGATCTCCTGTCCCAGATTTAACTCAAGTGCTGACGCAACTGTTGCCCGCGCTAAAGCGCATCGACCTCAACACCCTGGTGCCCGTCAACCAGCCGCATATTTATCAGCTTGTGGTCTATGGTCGGCGGCCAGGGCAGCAGCGGCCCGACTGGTCAGTCCCCATTGATCTCAGCCAGTTAGAGCGTCATTTAGATCTGTTGCGCCAGTCAAACCAAGGGTTAACCGATTTAGCGGCAGCCCGAGTGCTCGTGTCGCCCGGTGCCGGACCAAGTCGCCCGGGGGATAGCCCGCCGCTTGCGGGTGCTCACTATGCCCCTGTGAAGCCGCCCCGGAATTCCTACGAAAGCGCAGCGGCGATTCAGCTCTCAAACCTGAGTCAGGCGAAGCAGGGCAATACCGATGCGATCGCCCGCTACCTGAGCGAAACCCTGAGTGCTCTCGGTGTAGCGGTGCAGGTCAGCGCCAAGGCGATGCCCTACCGCGTCACCGCAACGGCGGCGGTCGTCGCCCCCCACGCTCCCCAACCCACCCAAGGGCTGCGGCGGCTGTGGATCGTCTGCGATGCCACCTACAGCCCCGACCCCACGCTGGTGTCAGAGCCCATTGCCCAGCGGCTGCGAACGCTAGAGCTAGAAGGCTTCCGCGATGCCATTATTTTGATTCAGGTGCGGGGCGAGGCGCAGCCCGACTGGCTGCTGCGGGTAGATTTAACCCCCCCCGGAGAAATGCTGCGAGAGTGGGCGCGCTGGGGCGATGTGCCTGCGCTCGCGCGGCTGATGGATCAGGTATTGCAGCCCGTGGGGGCAACGCTCACCACGGCCACCCTGCACGACGCAACGCTGCACCTGTCTTGCCTACCGTGGACGGGGGATGCGGCAGAAACGGCGGCGGTGGCACCTGACCAAACTGGGGTGCGGGAAGCCTTGGTGCCCCTTTTGGATACGCTTGCGCCTCAGGGCATCCACAGCGCCACGGTATATGGGCAGGTGCCAGGTCTAGAAGACCCAGGCTGGGTGATGTGGTTAGACTTGCCCGCCAAGGATCACGAGGAATTGGCAGAAACCCCGTTTGCCCTGGCTCAGCGGGGTGACTGGGGGGCGATCGCCTATTTGCTCAACCGATTACTCAATCCTGACATTGGTCGCCAGTTGGCAACGGGTGGTATTCGGCTACAGTTGTTGCCCAAGCCCGATGCGATGGCGGCTCATGCTCCAGACGCAGCGCCTAACGACGCAACTGCATCGCGGTATCTGCTCCACATCATGGCCGATGCCCCGATATGCCCGCCGCTCGCGCAGGTGAGTGCCCCAGTCGTGCGGTTCATTCAAGATTTGCGGCTGTCACACCTGAGCGGGGTGCGGCTCTATGGGCGGCGGGCGGGGCAAAAGCGCCCCCTGTGGACAGATGGCATTGATTTTGTATCGCGCTATCGACGCGGCAGCGACATTACGCCTGAGTTTGCCGCAACCGATGCCTATGTGGGGGATTTGCTGGCTCCCGGTGGCACTATGGTGCTTCATTCTGAGCTGGCGACAGGCCTTGCTGATTTAGATAGAGAAGAAGAGAAGGCGATCGCCCTCCGGGATTGGGCTGGGCACCTCGGCCAGCGACTGCGGACGGGGCTAGCTCAGAGTCAGCTGTTTGTGCCCGACGAGGTGTTGGCTGATGCGGCACTGACACGGCCCGAAGCAGAAGCCGTGAGCGACGGAATCGTGGCAGAAGCTCCCGCTCGACCGTGGCGACTGGCTCTCATCTGGACGGTCGTTGGGCTGCTGCTGGCGCTGCAAATTGACTGGGGGCTGGGACGCGCCGTAACCCAGGCAGAGCCGCAAGACGAGGCTCCAGCAGCGCAGTCAGAGGGGGCGATCGCCCCGGATGCCGTAGAGTCCCCTGCTGACGAGTCCCCTGCTGAGGGCGACACGACAGAGGCCGATGCCTCCCCCCCAACGCCTCCCCCAACGGCAGACGCTGTGCCGCCAGCCCTGTTGCCCGCCAGTCCATCGCCCCAGCCTACGGCATCGCCACTGGATGAGCTGGCCGATGTGTCGCTCAATCGCTCTCCAGACGACGGAACCGATGTGTTCGATCCCGCTGGCTTTACCGATCAGGGCGCAGGCACAGCCTCAGCAGAGGCGACAGACGTCTCGACTAGGCCCACCGATAGCCCACCAGCCCCCAGCACCGCTCTACCCGAAGCGGCACCCGGCGGCACCCCGGCACCCGGCGCTGCCGCCGAGCGCCTGCCGACTCAGGCCCCTGCCCCATCCGCTGCCCCTGCGACCCCAGCCGCCAGGGCTCTTCCCTATACCCAGCAAGATCCCCGGCTGCAGCAAATTGCCACCGAAATTCTAGCCAGCGAGCCTCCGCTACCCACCTTTAACACGCGACTGCTAGATGAAAAGTACATGCTCTATCGCGAGCGGGTGCAGCAGTATGGCGCACCGGATGTGCTGATCATGGGTAGCTCGCGCGCGTTGCGGGGCGTCGATCCCATAGCACTACGTCAAGAGCTAGCAGCCCTTGGCTACCCCGATGTAACGGTGTTTAACTACGGCATCAACGGGGCAACAGCTCAAGTGACCGATCTGCTGCTCCGCCAATTTATCCGCCCTGGCGAGCTGCCCAAGATCATCATCTGGGCAGATGGGGCTCGTGCGCTCAACAGTAATTCTGTTGATGTCACCTACAACGGCGTGCAGGTGTCAGAGGGCTATCGGGCGCTCACCGCACTCAACCAGACAACCGGACAGTCATCTGAGGTGGCAGCCGCCCCAACGTCGTCAACGCCTGGGGGCATTGGCGAGTCGCTATATGAAAGCTACCAAACGATTGATCGGCAGTTGAGCGATCGCCTGGGTCAAATCTCCGCCATTTATGGGCAGCGCGATCGCCTGCAATCTTGGGTAAACGCGCTCTTTCGCAATGTTGCCGCCGCTGCACCCGCTCCACTGGCAGGCCGCTCTGTGCCTCCCTCAGTGCAATCGCTGTCTGAACAGGGGCGCGACATGATCGACTTCGATGGCTTCTTACCCCTCTCCGTCCGGTTCAACCCTGCGACCTATTATCAAGAGTTTGCGCGGGTAGAAGGGCGCTACGACGGCGACTATACCGACTTCCGCATCGAAGGCATTCAGGCCGATGCCATGGACTCACTGCTGCAATTTACGGGCGATCGCCAAATTCCAGTCATCTTTGTCAACTTACCCCTCACCGACGAATACCTTGACCCCGTGCGACTCGCTCACGAACAGCAGTTTCGCCAATACATGCTGCGGCAGGCCCGCGCGCACTCCAGCTTCATCTTCCGCGACCTCTCCGAAGGCTGGCTGACTGAATACAACTACTTCTCTGACCCCAGCCACCTCAACCGCTACGGAGCCTACGAAACCTCTCGCCGCATCGCCCAGGATCCCCTAGTCCCTTGGGAAGACTCTATCCAGCAGCCCTCCAACTAGGCATGCCATGCCTATACCTGCTCAAACCCTTGCCATCGCAAACGCCAAAGTTTAGGCGGGCAAAGCCTACCTGATCGGTTTTGCTAGTTTTGTGGCACTCTAAGCAAGTCCTGGCTAACCACCGTTGGGCTCCCTATCCCCCGCAATATCCTCCTCCATGAGCGGAACCGATTCTCCCCACTCGCTCCCAACCCAGCCTGAAGCATTCCCGTTGAATTCAGCACCACCCCAGCTTCAGCGGTTGATTGAGGCAGAGGTTGAGCGCCGTAGTGAGGCGCGGCTCGCCGAACTAGAAACGGAAAATGCCGCCCTCAAACTAGAACTGGTGCACCGTGAACGGGCACTGCGAGAATGGCAACAGACCGAAGCCACCCTGCAAGAGAACCAGCGATTCATTCAGCAAATCCTGGAAACTACACCCAACCTACTGTTTCTGTATGATTTGCAGCAGCAGCGCATTGTCTTTTTGAACCGCCAAGTGCAAGACATGCTGGGCTATTCGGCGTATGTGATTCGTGAAATGGATAACGAAAGCTTGAGGCGATTGGTTCACGCCGAAGATCTCGCGACGCTAGATAAAAATCTCCAGCATGTCCTATCCCTAACGGACGGCGAGGCCTGTGAAGCCTCCTATCGCCTCCGCCACGCCAGCGGAGAATGGCGCTGGCTCCGCACTCGCTACACCATCTTTGATCGCAGTGAGGCCGGGCAGCCCCACTGCATTTTAGGAACGACCACCGACATCACCACTTACAAACAAGCCGAGGCGGATCTAGAACTTGCCCGCCTCAAGGCTGAGCGCGAAAACCACGCCAAAAGTCATTTTTTGGCCACCATGAGCCACGAAATTCGGACGCCGATGAATGCAGTGCTGGGCATGGCCGAGGTGCTGCAAACCACAGAGCTATCGCCGCAGCAACGAGATTTTGTGGAGACCATTTGCGCCAGCGGCGATACATTGCTGTCCATCATTAACGATGTTTTAGACTTTTCAAAAATCGATGCGGGCCGCCTAGAGCTAGCGCAGGTGCCCTTTAGCGTGCGCCAGTGTGTTGAGAAAGCGCTGGGGTTGCTAGCGCCCAAAGCCGCTGAGAAAGATTTGGATCTAGCCTACTTAATTGAGTTAAACGTGCCCGACGGGTTAATCGGCGACCCCATGCGGGTGCAGCAAATTCTCATTAACTTGCTCAGCAATGCAATTAAGTTCACAGCCACCGGTCGGGTGTTGCTTAAGGTATCGGCACGGCTGCTGACCTCAACCCTTGCAGCTGAGCCAGCCTCAGCACCCTTGCCGACCTATACGATTCGCTTCTCGGTACAAGATACGGGTGTGGGAATTCCGTCAGATCGATTAGATCGGCTGTTTCAGCCTTTCTGCCAGGTCGATGCCTCGGTCAGCCGCACCTATGGAGGCACGGGGCTAGGGCTCGTGATTAGCCAGCGGCTGAGTGAGCTGATGGGTGGGCGCATTTGGGTAGAAAGCGAACCTCATGCTGGCTCAACATTCCACGTGTGTATTGTGGCTCAGGCGATTGTCGCAGATGGGGCCGCCGCTCCCCCGCTGCGAGTGTCAGGGGCGGCATCCCTAGCGCCCGTAGAGCTAGCCGGCAAGCGACTGCTGCTGTTAGACGACAACTGGGTTCGGCGAACCAATTTAATGCAGCAGGCTCAATCTTGGGGCATGGTGGTGTGTGCGGTGACCTCTCGTCACGAGGTAGAAACGTGGGTTCAGTGCTCACCTCCGTTTGATGCAGTGGTGGTGAATGATAAGATCGAGGGGGAATCTGGACTAGATGTAGTGGACCAACTGCGACAGATCGACAAAGCGCAACGGCTGCCGCTGATTTTGCTGGTGCCGCGTAAGTCCCATAAGCTATATGATGCTGCGCCCCCGAGCAACACGCAGTTTTTACCAAAGCCGGTGCGGCTGGCACAGTTTCAGCAAGCGTTGGTGGATGCGTTGTTGAAATCGCCCTACCCCGAGGCTTCCACCCCGGTGCCGCCCATAAAACAGCCGTCGACCCAGCCGTTACACATTCTCATTGCAGAAGACAACAAGGTGAACCAGAAGGTGCTGCAACGCTTGCTGGAGCGTCTTGGGTATACCGCAGATCTGGCAGAAAACGGGACAGCGGTGCTGACAGCGCTGCAGCACCGCTCCTACGATGTAATTTTGATGGATGTGCAGATGCCTGAAATGGACGGCATAACTGCCACCCGCACCATTCAGCAAACCTTTCCACCTGAGCAGTGGCCTTACATCATTGCGGTGACGGCAAACGCGATGCAGGGCGATCAGGATGAATGCCTGAAGGCGGGTATGGATGCGTATATCAGCAAGCCGATTCGTCTAGAGCTGCTATCCCAAATGCTGAGCCGCTGCACCCCGCGCTGCACGGCGCTGAAGGATGGGGCCTCTGGGCTGAGTTTAGAAGACTGTGCGATCGCCCCCAAGTCTCAGAGCGTTGGCGATTTAGAGAGTCCCCCACTTTATGCACAGACAGACAGTAACCCTGCACCCTTGGATGCCTCGGTATTTGAGCAGTTTAGAGAGGATTTAGGCAGCAGCGCAAACCGGGTACTGCAGGAAATGATTCAGTGCTACCTGAAAGAGGCTCCCGAGCTGGTGCAATGCATTCAAATCGCTGCGCAAAAGCAGGATACCCAAGCGCTATGCCGAGCCACCCACACGCTAAAATCTAGCAGCGCTGTGGTAGGGGCGCTCCCTCTAGCAGCGCTCTGCGAGTACATTGAGCAATCGTTAATGGCGGCGGATACGGCAACGAATTTTCAGGTGGTGACGCCGCTGGTGGCAGAATACAAACGGGTGGCGATCGCCCTGCAAGCGACGCTTGCAACTCTCCACGCTCAGAGCTAGCTCGCCTCGTCAGCTCCGGTCTAATTTCACATCAATTCGGCACACGTCTTTAATCACAGGGCCTCAAATCACAGGGCCTCAAATTACACGGCATCCAGCAATTGCCGCCACTCGCGCACAGCAAAGGGTGGCACCAGCAGTTCTCTATCCCCGTGCTGAAGCGGCAGCAGCAGGGTCAGCGAGGCATTGGAGGGCAGCGTTGCCGCTACGGATTGCATCACCCATTGCAGGTCGTATTCACCAATCGCATCGGCCAGTTCTGGTTCTAGGCGCGTTTGGGGAAACACATCATCGGCCTTGAGGGTGTCGCCGCCTGGCAGAGCCACCGTCAGCGGCTGCGGGTGCGTGAGCGCATCGCCACCCGGAAAGCCCACCAGCCGCAGGTGCAGCGATTCCACCTGACCGTGGCTTACCCACTTAAATAACACCAATTGCCAAGCTTGATTTTGGCTGTCGCGTAGGGTTTGTAGCGATCGCACCATCACGCGATCGGCCCCGTCGGGATAGTGGTGGATTGACGCTTGAGCCGCAGGAACAGGCATGCTCCCCATGATCCCCAGCAGCATCCCTACTAGAAGCAACAGCTTCGAACCAGCGGAAATGGCATGGCGGGCGATCGCCCTAATCCTGATTCTGTCCCACTGTCTCGTTTGATGACTCATGCTAGAAACCTGTGGAACCTGAGACCCGCGCTGCAGAATTAGTGATTTATTGGTGATTTATCTAACGACACAGAGCCTAGAGCACTTCAGCCCGCAGGCGCGCCAGCGGCAACAATAAAAACTTGCGCGGTGTCGAGACGTAGGCCCGCTTGCTAAACACATCATACTGATTGCGTTCGATGGCGTTTAGAATCTGGCGGTAGAGCATTAGCGCCGCCCAGACTGGAAACCGCGCATCGCGATGCAGATAGCCGATGCCCTGTTCTGCCTCGGCAAAATAGTGACGTGCCCGCTGAATTTGAAACGCCATGAGCGATCGCCAACGCTCATCAATCACACCCTTAAACAAGTCTTCTTCGGTATAGTCAAAGGCCGCCAAATCTTCCAGCGGCAGGTAAATGCGCCCCCGCTGGGCATCTTCACCCACATCCCGCAAAATATTCGTAAGCTGATTGGCAATGCCCAGCGTAATCGCCTCCGACTGAGGATTGTAGGGTTGATCCCGCCATGGCGCATTCCGCAGATTGTGCTCTACCCCCATCACCGCAGACGACATCAGCCCAACCGTGCCTGCGACCCGATAGCAGTAAAGGTTGAGTTCATCAAACGTTTGGTAGCGATCGCGATACAGATCCATTCGTTGCCCTTCGATCATGTCGCGAAACGGCTGAATATCGATGGGAAAGCGTTCCAGCGTATCCACCAGCGCCACATCCACATCATCAACGGGATGCCCTGCAAAAATAGCCTCTAGGTTTTGCTCCCAGGCGTCGAGCGTTGACTCAGTTGTAAACTGCGCTTGGGGCCCATCCACCAGCTCATCCGTGCGGCGACACCATACATAAATTGCCCAGATCGCGCGCCGCTTCTGCTCAGACATCAGCAACGTGCCTAAGTAAAAGGTCTTGGCATACTCTTCTGTGACTTGGCGGCAGCGCTCGTAGGCTTCTTCCAGAGAAACCATCGGCATCTTATGGGTCGGTTTAGGCAATTGCAGCATTACATCGCAGGGCTGGGGATACAGTTAAACCTATCAGCTATGAGGGTTCAGCTTCATTAGCCAGTGATTAGCGTTCGCTATCATCTGGAAATAAACCCCAAAGTGAGATTAATCGGTTTATCAGGTCGGCTGATCGAAACAGTGGGGTCAACCTTGTTGGATTTAGCTTGATTTTAGGAGAGTGGAGGGCCCTCCACTCTCCTAAAATCAAGAATCTATCAATCAAACTAATGGCAGAGCTGACCGATGACCGCTCAGGATGGCACCTGAACTGGGTCAGGATTGACTGCGGGCGATACCTCAGACGCAGAGTGCTGACGGCAAACTGCCTGCGCTGCCAGCTTACCAGAAAGCACTGCCCCTTCCATACTGCCAAGGTAGCGCTGCATGGTATAGCTGCCCGCCAAAAAGAAGTTGGCGATGGGCGTGGTTTGGTCAGGGCGGCAGGCTTGACTGCCAGGAGCAGCGGTGTAAACAGAGCGCGGCGTCTTTACCACTTTAGATTTAAGCAGCTTAGCTGGATTCTCATCCCCAAAGTGATGGGGCATCAGCTTCTGCAACTCTGCAAGGGTCGCCGCCAGAATTTCTTCGTCTGATTTATCGATCCAGTCTTTGGCAGGTGCCAGCACTAGTTCGAGCATAGAGCAGTTGGGATTGGCATACTCTTTGCAGGTGTTGCTCATGTCGGCGTAGACGCTGAGCAGGGGCGATCGCGAAAATAGCAACTGATCCACATCGGTTAACTTGCGGTCAAACCACAGATGCAAGTTGATCACGGGAACCCCTTCTAAGGGCTGCATTTTTTTGAAAAACTCTAGCTCTTGCCACGGCTGCGGCATGAGCACCTTCATCACATCGACCGGCATCGCAGACACATAGGCATCGGCGGTGATGACCTCATCGGGCATCCCATCTAGACCCCGAATCAGAAAGCCTTTGACTGTGCCGTCATCGTTGAGCAGAATTTGCTTGAGCGGTTTTTTGAGCAACACCTCGCCGCCCCGCTCGGCTACATGATCCACCATCGGCTGGCACAGACGCTCCGGAGGTGCCCCATCCAAAAACGCAACCTTCGAGCCGTAGCGCTCTTGCAGGAAGCGGTTAAGGGCTGTGAGCGGCACTGTAGCCGACACATCGTCTGGGTTAATAAAGGTGAGCGCCTTTGAGGCCGCAACAAAGATGTCGCTGTTGACTCGCTCATCTACGCCCTGACGCTGCAACCACTCCAGCAACGAGTAGCGATCCATCGCCTCTACGTAGTTCTGACCGCGCACAATGGCAGGCAGAAGCCCAACCGCAAAGCGCAGCTTTTGCTCCCAGGTCAGCATGTCATTGTTGCGGATGATCGACATGATGACGTTGAACGGGGCCGGAATATCGGGCACGTCAAACCGAGAGAGCACGCCGGGCTTCTCAGGCTGGTTAAAGATCAGCGTGTGCTCTTTCCACTGCAGGCGATCGCCAATTCCCAATTCATCCATCAGCTGTAGCATGTTGGGATAGGCCCCAAAAAACACATGCAGCCCGGTTTCATACCAGTCGCCATCCTCATCTTTCCAGGCAGCGACTAGGCCACCCAGCACGTCTCGACTTTCTAGCACGATGGGCGTGTGCCCTGCATCGGCCAGATATTTGGCGCAGGCTAGCCCTGCCAAACCACCACCCGCGATCGCAACTCGCATGAATGCTTCTGCCTCTGATTACAAACTCTGTCTGCCAAGACCCCGACGATGCGAGGGATCTCATTTACCTTAAATTATATGTTGCAATCTGTTACATTTCGAGGCGATCGCCCAAAATCAAGGGTGGGCCTAGAGTTGAGGGATGGCAATAGGCCGGGATAAGGTTGCCATCAACCTCAAATTCCCCTATGCCTATTTATGCCTACTGGGTACTTCACCCAGTGATGCCCCGCTGGTTCATCCCCCAAACCCTCACGCCCTAACTCACGACCCAGTTCACGAGCGATCGCACTGCGAATCCGGTGCCGCCTGCGTTGTTATACCCGCTGTCTTTATCGCTCCACACAGGGCCAGCCACATCTAAGTGAATCCACGGTGTGGCTTTGACGAACTGCTTTAAAAAGAGCGTGGCTGTGATCGCGCCGCCCGCGCGAGGCCCCGTGTTTTTCATATCCGCCACTACGGACTTTAGCCCATCAAAGTATTTCTCCTCTAGCGGCATCCGCCAGAACTGCTCACCCGAGCGCGTCGCCGCATCGAGAAACTGCTGCGCCAGAGCGTCGTCAGTGCTCCACAGACCGGCAATCTCATCTCCCAGGGCAACCACACAAGCGCCCGTCAGGGTGGCAAGATCCACAATGGCATCGACCTCGAGCTTCTCGGCATAGACCAACGCATCCGCCAAGGTGAGGCGACCTTCGGCATCGGTGTTGTTGATTTCGATGGTTTTGCCGTTGGACGCCGTCAGAATATCGCCAGGACGCATGGCATGGCCGCTGATCATGTTTTCTGTCACCGCGCTGATGAAGTGCACTTCGACATCCGGCTTGAGCAGGCTGATCGCTTTGGCAGCCCCAAAGGTGGCGGCGGCCCCACCCATGTCGGTTTTCATCATTTCGATGCTGCTAGCGCCAACCTTCAGGTTCAAGCCGCCGCTGTCAAAGGTCAGGCCCTTGCCCACAATGGCCAGCTTTTTGCGGGGGGTGCCTTGGGGCCGATAGGTCATGTGGATGAATTTGGGCGGCAGGTCAGAAGCTTGAGCCACACCCAAAAACGACCCCATCCCTAACTTCTCGCAGTCCTCTCGCTCGAGGATGCTGATCTCTAGCCCCCCTTCGCGGGCGATCGCCTCTGCTGCTTCCGCCAGCGTCACTGGGTCAACCACATTGGCAGGGGCAGACACCAGCTCCCGTGCCAGAACGACACCCAGCGCAATCTGACGAGCGCGGGTCAGCGCCTCTGCTTCATCCGCGAATCCCAGCAGGTCAACCTGAGTCAGCACCGCCTCTTTCTTATCGTCATCTCCCGATTTGAAGCGGCTGTCGTGGTGAATGGTTAGCTCAACGCCTTCGGCGATCGCCTGGGCCGACTGAGCAACATCGGTTTGCCACAGGGGCAGGCTGAGCCCCAAGGTCTTACACTTTTCGCGCTTGGCAATGCGGACAGCAGCGGCAGATCCACGGCGCAGCCCCTCTAGCGTCAGCGCATCGGCCTTGCCCAGGCCAATCAGCGCCACCTTGCGGATGGGGTTGCTGCCGCCTACCCGCGCCACAGCAGAACTGCCGACCTTGCCTTGAAATTCAAACTCGCTGATTAATTCCTGAATGGTGCCTGCCAGTTGAGTATCGAGCGTGGCAAGGTCGCCGGTCACCTCTACCGCATACTCAAACAACCCCACGGCTAAGCAGTCACCCGTCCACTCGTGGCGGGGGGTTTCCAGTCCTCGAAGCTCCATCGCATCATCCTTTTGTGAATATGTGTCGTTATCTTTACAGTATTGCGTAAGAGCCGCTAGCACAGCTAGTCCGAGTCGAGGCCGCTTCATCTTCATCACGCTAGGTCAGGGTGGGACGGGTTGGGCTGAGCTGAACGTCCTGAACCTACCTGAACCTAAATTTATAAATGCTGTCTAAAAAAACCGGGCGAAATTGAATTGATCTTGCATCATAGATGAAGGTTGAGTCGGCTCAATCTGCGGTTATCCAATGGGGATGCACATGCTAGGTCGCCGTAAAAAAGAGCTGTATATCGCGATGGGGGCTGGGGTCACCGCCCTGACGCTGGGGGCAGCCGCCTCGACACTGTCGTCGTTAGGGATGCTGCCGCTGCCCTGGTTGATGCCCTCCTCAGAGAGTGAGCTGCAGGTGCAGCCAG
Source organism: Kaiparowitsia implicata GSE-PSE-MK54-09C (assembly GCA_019359435.1). Classification (GTDB taxonomy): domain Bacteria; phylum Cyanobacteriota; class Cyanobacteriia; order Elainellales; family Elainellaceae; genus Kaiparowitsia; species Kaiparowitsia implicata. Next base: position 104,158 of record JAHHHI010000066.1, on the reverse strand, counting down.
AAAATACGTCAACGGTGCTGGGGCTGGCGATGACGTCGCCTGCGGAGCGAGAAGCGCAGTTGCAGTTGCTCACGCAGGGGGCACAGTCGCAGGAGCAGGCGCGGGTGCGGTTTTTGCTCGCGTCAGATTTGATTCAGCAGGGACGCGCGGGCGCAGCTCTGCCGCTGCTAGAGGGCTTAGAAGATGACTATCCCCTGCTGGCAGCAGCGGTGCTGATGCGGCGATCGCAAGCATTAGCGGCAACGGGGCAAGACTTAGACGCGGCAGCAAGCTGGCGATCGCTCCTTGAGCAGCATCCCGACGATCCGGCGGCGGCGGAAGCGCTGTATGTGCTGGGGCAAGGCGATCGCGCCTATTGGCAACAGGCGATTGCCAAATTTCCCGCCCATCCCCGCACCTGGCAGATTGCCCAAATGTTATTGGATGAAGACCCCAACCAGCCCCAGCTATTGGTGCTGCTGGCCACCCACGGCATTGATCTGCCAATCATCCGCGATGTGCTGAGCCGCCTCACCTTTGACTATGCTGACCAGCTCACCCCAGAAGATTGGGAAGCAATCGGCTTTGCCTATTGGGAAAACGTCTCCTACGATGCCGCAGGCCGCGCCTACGCTCGCGCCCCGATCACCGCCGTCAACCGATACCGAGCCGGACGGGGGGCGCATTTGGGCAACCGCCGTGCCGATGCGCTGCTGTTCTATCAGCAGGTGGTCGATCAGTTTCCCGATACGCCCGAGGCAGCCACGGCGCTCTTGCGATTGGCCGATCTGGCGCGATCGCCCGAAGCGGCTCTGCCCTTTTTAGATGCGGCGATCGCCAACCATCCCGACCGCGCGGGCGATGCGCTGCTGCGTAAGTCGCAACAGTTGGATGCCGCCAACAGCCCCGAAAGCGCGTCTCAGGCGCGGCAGATCTTGCTGAAGGAGCACAGCAGCTCGAACGCGGCTGCCGAGCTGCGCTGGAGTCTGGCAGAGCGCTATCTAGAAGCGGGCGAACTCGAAACCGCATGGGAGTGGGCGCGGCAGGTGGCAACCGAAAATCCCGACAGCGACCCCGCCGCCAAAGCTGCCTATTCCATTGGCAAATGGTCGCAGCAGATCGGGCGCGACGCTGATGCCAGAACCGCCTATGAATATGTGCTGAGCCGCTATCCCGAGTCCTACTATGCCTGGCGCTCAGCGGTGATGCTGGGGTGGGACGTGGGTGACTTTACCACCGTGCGCAACAAGCAGCCTGAGGTGCGGCCATTGGGCGATCGCCCCATTCCCTCCGCCGGGTCAGATGCACTCCAAGAACTCTACCAACTGGGCCAAAACCGCGATGCCTATAACTATTGGCAAGTGGAATTTACCAGCCTGCGTCAGCCCAGCGTAGCCGAGCAGTTTACAGATGGGTTGATGCGGCTGGCGGTTGGCGACAACCTCAACGGCCTCTTTATGATTTCTAGCCTTGCCAACCGCGAAACCGCCGATGAGCAAGCGGAGCACCAAGAGCTAAGACGCCAATCTGCCTATTGGGAAGCCCTCTACCCCTTTCCCTATATCGAGCTGATCGAACAATGGTCGCAGCAGCGCCAGCTCAACCCCATGCTGGTCACAGCGCTGATTCGGCAAGAGTCGCGGTTTGAGCCTCAAATTAAATCGGTGGTGGGCGCAACGGGGCTCATGCAGGTGATGCCAGAAACCGGCAACTTCATCGCTGACCAAATCGGCAAGCCTGACTTCAACCTCGACGATCCCGACGATAACGTGAGCTTTGGCACCTGGTATCTGGACTATACCCACGAAACCTACGACAACCACTCTCTGCTGGCGATCGCCAGCTACAATGCCGGGCCGGGTGCCGTCGCCGGATGGCTAGACCGCTTTAGCCTCAGCGATCCCGATCAGTTTGTGGAGCAAATTCCCTATCCCGAAACCAAGGGCTATGTGGAAGCGGTGTTTGAAAACTACTGGAACTATCTGCGGCTCTATAACCCTGCCGTGTCTGACCAGCTCGCTCGCCTCACCCCCAACTCCGTCCCCGCTCGCCGCCTGCCCGAGAATTGATCGCCCTCTGCATTGCATGGGGTCGAGATGCCCACACTCACCCACAACCCCACGGACAAACCACCCGAACTCAAACAGGCACCTTTAATGAGGGCGGGTGAACTTTAGCTTGATGCCGCCGCTGTTGCCCAATTTGCCACCATTGCCCACAATGCTGAGATGCCCCTCGGTGTTGATCTCCACCGACAGTTCCACCTCGTCTAGCCGCAACCCGGCTGCCGCTGCATCGGCCTGACCAAACAGGTCATTTACGATCGCCAGCATACTTTCCATTTGGGTCTTGAGCGCCTGCGCATCTAGCGAAACCCGCTTGCGCCGAGCCACTGTCCTCACTGTTTCTACGGTATCTGGCAACCCAAAGCCACCCCCCCGGTCGGTGCTCGACCGGCGGCCTTCAATCTCCACGATTTCTTCCACCTCTTCGGTGTCGGCTACGATCCAGAGCTGGTGATCTTCTGACATGTGCAAGTGTTGCCTAAATATGAATGGTTAAACGCTACAAGAATGAAGCACCCGTTTAGCAAGGCGTGCCAACCAGGCTAGTGCATCCGGTGATCAGATCGTAGTTTTTTGAATAATTGGTAAATCGTCAGCCATACATACAACCTGGTAAAGTCACCCACTCTAAAATTTAAATTTTGATCGCGCTACGCGCGAACCCGAAGAATGTAAAGAAGTGTAAAGAGCAAGAGGGCAAAAGAGCAGAGGGCAAGCAAGAGTCACGAGGAGCCGCAGACAACCCGAAACCCAAGGTTGTCGAGCCTGCTATCGCGCGCGTTCCTGAAGCGATAGGCCGAGCGACAGGACCAAGGGTAGTTGTACCAGGAGCCGCCCCGCAGCAGCCGTCTGGAGTCTTCATTTGAAGAAAGCCACGCGCTGCCATCGGTCGGGGCACCGCTATAGTTGTCATACCAGTGGTCTAAGCACCACTCCCATACATTGCCATGCATGTCGTATAAACCAAAGGCATTGGCAGAAAATGTGCCCACGTCTGTAGTTTGCTCGCGGTATGTTCCTTTTGGTCCATTGCCATAGGTGTCATTGCCGTTATAGTTTCCCAGATCTGTGGTGATGGTTTCCCCAAAATGAAAGGGGGTTGTGGTGCCTGCACGGCACGCATATTCCCACTCTGCTTCGCTGGGCAGTCGATAGAGCTTGCCTGTTCTTTGAGACAGCCGTTCACAAAACTCCACTGCATCACCCCAGCTCACCTGCTCTACCGGGCGGTTGGGGCCTTTGAAGTGAGAGGGGTCAGCCTCTAGGTCGCGCGCAACTTGGGGCAGCGCTGCCACCGCCTTCCACTGCGCCTGTGTTACCGCATACTTTCCCATTAAAAAAGACGGAACCTTCACCTCATGCTGCGGTTTCTCATCAGAGTCACCCACTTCACTATCGGGAGAACCCATCATAAAGCTGCCCCCCGGAACCATCACCAAGTCCAGCGTGACGCCACTGCCCAACTCTTCGCGGCGATAGTCTGTTCTCTTCTTTACACGGGTATCAATGTGACCGTGGGCATTGACAGTCACCACTTCAAACTCAAAGCTTGGTATCGGCGGCGTTTGGATGCGGAGCAGTTGGGTCTCTGGCTTGGGTTCTGAGACTGAGTCTGCAACGCGGCGACTGCCGGCAGTGGGCACTGATACAGATTGACCTGCAACCGATTGATTCGCCCGATTAAGGGCAATTCGTTGCAAGGCTTTAATGGCTTGCATATCTGCGCGCGATGCAGACAGCACTCTGATCCACAGTTGTTCAGCAAGGTCTAGATGATGCTCTAGTTCTGCTGCTTGAGCGTCAACCTTAAGCGCTGTCACATCTTGAAGCGTCGCCTTCTCGGGTAGCAAAATGAAGTGATTTTTAGACAGTGGCTCAACGGCTGCATACGGCGTTTGCACTGGCTTGCGGTATTGATGATTTAAGGAAGGAACTCGATGGCGCAGGTGGTGATGCAGCCGTTCAACGGTGGCACAATTTGACGATCCTTGGAGGCGAAGGCCCTCTAAAAGGGCATAGGTAAACGCCCCATGCTGCAATTCGTCAATTTCGTAAGATGACTCGCGGGGGCTACACGAATACATCGTGATCACGCCTTGTTGCTCTTCGGTGCCAAGTCCCAACCCGCTCCGACGCCCCTGTTGGCGACAGGCATCAATAAGCAGCACTACATTATCGGCTCCGCAGTTGCGCAACCAGGCGGTAATGTCTCCCACGCGCAGAGCGGTTTCATGAATGTTGCCAGGGTCTACATCTATGGGCATGAGATAGTCATGCCCTTCGTGCGGCTCTCCATGTCCTGCAAAGAAGAACCACAAATTGTCACCACTAGACAAAAATGGTTGCTTGAATCGCTCACGAAAAAAGCGTTTGAGATTTGCGTAAGTCGGGAGCGATCGCATAGAACCGCGAGGAGTGTTAATAGGGGGAGCGTCGTCGGCAAAGTAAAAGACCTCCTCAAACCCTATGTCTGTTTGAAAGAAATCCCGAATTGAGGCGGCATCTTGCACCGCATAATGAAGGGGCTTGAGATTGTAGTAATCGTTGATCCCAATACAAATTGCCCAGTTCTTTCCCATCCTGCAATCAAGCCAGCGGTGACGAAAATACTGCTTCTAGTATACGAGCAGAGCAAAGTCGAGTTGCTCCGTTTGGCAGGGCGAATGCCATTCGTCCCTACGATAGAACTGAGACTATTTTTGGGTGGAAATCGCCTAATATCGGGATGTGTAGGCTGATGTCAGGATGGTCAAGGGTTTGCCATGGTGCTCCACAATTCATACCGAACCCAGGCAGACGACACCAGCGTGGAAACCGATGTGTTTTTCTTTGGGCTGTTGCGTCAACGCTCAGCCCTGCAGCGGCTGCTCATGGGTCGAAGCATGATGCTTGATGCGCGTCGGTTGTCGTTGTGCAGCTTGCATCAGCAATTCTCAGACCTCACTCCTACCCAGTTTGCGGTCAAGGTGGCAACGGCTTGGCTGCAAGATGACTGTCCCTTTGATTTTGTGCCGGGTGGAACAGACATGAGCTGGATTCAAGATTCAACCACCTTGGCGGTTCAACTCCACCGAATTTTTTCCACAGTCTCCATTCCCTACTATGTGACTGGCGGGGTAGCAGCCATTGCCTATGGGGAACCCCGCACCACGCGGGGTCTGGATGTGGTTGTGGCGATCGCCCCTCATCACATCCAGCCACTCGTCGCCGCGCTCGAAGCCCGTGGCTTTTACGTTCCGGGGGTTGACGCGGTGCTAAACGGACAGACTACAACCCTGGGCATCACCCATATCGAAAGTATTTCGCGGGCAGATCTGATGATTGCCGGTAGCGATGCGTTTGCGGCGATCGCCTTTGAGCGCATCCGACACATTCAGCTTCCTGAGGGTGAGGCGCTTTGCTTTATCTCCCCGGAAGATCTGGTGCTTAACAAAATTCGCTGGGGCGCGCAGTCACAGTCAGACAAGCAATGGCGAGATGTCTTGGGGATTCTCAAAGTTCAAGCCGATCGTCTCGATCAGGGCTACCTGATGGCATGGGCCAGTCGGTTAGGCCTAATCGAGGAGGTGCAACGGGCATTATCAGAGGCGGGGCTGGTTTAGCACTTCGTAACGAATGAGACTGGCGCGTGATCCCCAAATGCGCTAATTTTTTCTTCATGGCTGTCTGCGTGCAGCTTGTCTTTTCCCAAAAATTTGGTCAAGCGCCACTGGCGAGTGTGTCACCACTCACCAGCGGCTGACCCCCAAGACTGAACAGACCAGTCTGGAGGCTAGAGTCAATTCTAGGCCGTCCCGAACTGCACAATGTCTGGGGCGGCCAAATTTTTGGGATTCCTAACCCATCTCTTCGCCGGAGGAATCCCAATGTACATCCCACAATTGCATCGCCTGGTTCTCGATGAGCCGGGCGAACAGAGTCCGCTGCTGATTCAACCTCCCCACACTCAGCCAGGGCGAGAACCCCTGCGCCATCTCATCCTTGGCTCTCCCGATGGCGTTCGCGCCACCATCCACCGCCTGCATGTGCTGCACTATGCTGAGCAGTCGGTGTGGAGTCGGTTGATTGCCATTCCGCCGTCGGGCATCGTGCTGACCCCGGCTCAGGGTGAGGTGTTGAGCTATTGGGGGCGGTCTTTTCTGAGAGAGCCACGCCCCTGACGAGAGAAAAAGTACCCGCATTGGGTAATGGCTGATACAAAATCTTCAGGCAGATTAGATACATGGCTGATGAGCGGGTGGATGTGAACAGCCCCCAAAGCGTTCTCCCGCTACAACGCTCACAGCTAGTAACCACTAACGTCTGTGAGGACTTGTCAACATGAAGACCGAAACGATTGAACTGGCTGCTGCTGCTGACCACGCTCCTGCCCCTGTGGGGGGTGCGCAGCCCGCCAAGCAATGGACGGATAGCGAATTGCGCTCTCGCAACATCTTAGGCCCCACGTTCTTCGACCTATCTGAGCTAAAAGTGCTCGGGCAGGTAGAAGTTCCCACGCTTCCTGATTTTGTTGCCCCGGCTGATTCGCCCTACATCATTGCGTCGAGCGAGCGGTTTGTTGCTAGCGCTAAGCTCAAGTTCAACAAATCTCCCCTGACTTCGCTGCTGATGTGCCTGGGCACTAAAGTGACCATCAACTTCCACTTTGAAGGTCAAGGTCGCGCGGCATCTGAGTTGGATCTAGCTGCCTCTATCGTCACCGAGCAGGATGAGTATGAGTATACTCTTCAATTGGCTGGCGTTCCTGAAAAGGTGGGTATGACTCCTGGTCTGTATATTGTCAGCGCCACTGCCGAAGTTGGCCCTGTGCAAAACAAGTGCAGCCATGATGTGATTGGCTACGGCTATATCGCTAAGGTGCTGCTGCAGGTCTACCCTTCCTAGCATGAGTTAGTGGAGAGGGCGATCGCCCTCTCCACTAACTCATCCGCTGACCCAGACAGCCACCCCATCTCATGAGACTCAAGCAGCCTCAATCAGTTGGGGAACGGCTGTCGAGTTAGCTAGACCGAATGGGGTTGTGAAACCGTCCCCTAATCACGATTTCATAACCCCATTCCTAACCTGAGTTCGGGATACGCTCAAACCCTCAATGTGCCCTGCGCACCGCGCAGGGCACATTGAGGGTTTTGGGGCACCGCGCGTCGCGCGGTGCCCCAAAACCCCCTTAACCCGAACTGACGTTATTTATCGTTCAGGCTCCAGCGCAATACTTTGCACGCTGTTTTGTAAAGGACTGCAAGATACAGCACCCTTGAGCAGAGCTACTGCTTATACACAATCTTGGCCCTCACCCCCTCAGTCCCCCTCTCCCAAAAATGGGCGCGGGGGAGGCCAGACAAGGCTTTCCTTCTCCCCTTCTCCCAGAACGGGAGAAGGGGTTGGGGGATAAGAGGAAAACTCTGGTCACAAGCGTTTTAGGACTTATGTATACACAGTAGCTTGAGCAGAGAGAAGGCTTAAAAATTATGAGCTTTGTATCCGTTTAATCAAGGCATTCAGGGCAGAAGGGGCGCTCCCGGCGTTGAGCCCCACCCGATGGAATTCACACAAAACAGGGCAACATCTCTGCTGCCCTGCGTCATAACCGGGTGATTCAAATGTTTAATTTATAACTGTACTAAAAAATCTAACTCCCTTAACCCGTCTTGGCCGACCAACCCTAGCTCCCTAGCCACGGCTTGGTCACCAATCCCAGCGGCGCCATTGCCCAGCCGCAATGGCATGGCCCAACTGGCTTGCCCTCTCAGCAAGCAGCCTATTCTGGAACAACTGACGCCGACACCACCGTTAGGGATTCTCGAAACGACGCATTGCCCGAAAGTCCCTCCAACGAAGCGTCATAGGTGGCGTTCAGCTCAGCTTCGATGCGAATCTGCTCACAGGGGATGGTATCTGACAGGATGGAACTCGCCATCATGCCACAGTGAATTTCGAGCATGGCATGAGACACCGCCTCAAACATCAGCCGCTGTCCGGGAAACACGACGCGCTCAAAATACCAATTGGGAACATTCGTAATGCGGGCTACCTGAATCTTGCTCGTGGCATTGACGTAGCAGCAAAGAATATTGTCGGGGTTATCTTGCGGGACGGGATCAATAATTTGGGCCATGGCGGTGAGGAGCCTTAACGCTGATATGTGAACTTGCCTACAACGCTAACACCGTCTGATCCCCATCGCTGTAAACTCAACTACAACCCCGGCATGATCCCAGCGGAACCGGAGGTCGCGTGGCTGTGGCGACCTCTAAGCGCAGGGTAGTCAGCGTCTAGGTTTGAGACGATCAGCCGATGGATTGCTGGCTCTCATGTCTGCAGGAACTGCCCCACTCGTTATTCCACTACTCGTTATTTCAAATATTTTGTATTGAATCAACCCTACAGGCGATCGCCCCTCTGCAACACGCCATGATCGGATCTGCGGCTTTGATCTGCGGGTCTAAGAATCACAGTGTTATGGTGAAGTTATATGAATCGAATCTGAAAATCCTACCAGATATTACGGCAACCTGATGGCTCGTATTCTCTACGTTCGACTCCCCTGCAACCCCATCTTCCCCATTGGGGTCGTTTACCTAGCAGACCATGTGCATAAGGTGCTGCCCGAGGTAGAGCAGCGAATCTTCGATTTGGGTACCGTTCCACCCCTCGATTTTGCCCCTGCATTAGATCGCTGCATTGATGAGTTCCAGCCGACACATTTGGTCTTTTCTTGGCGCGATATTCAAATCTATGCGCCTGTGGGTGGGCGCGGCGGCAACCCACTGCAATACACCTTTGAATTTTTTTACTCCCGCAATCCCCTAATTAAGCTCAAGGGAGCCTTTGGGCTAACGCGCATTGCGTCGGGCTATTATGGCGAGCTGTGGCGCAACCTGGGATTGATCAAGCGCGGCACTCGGCGAGCGCAGCGGTTTTGCGCTGATGTAACGCTGGTGGTGGGTGGCGGCGCGGTGAGCGTGTTCTATGAGCAATTGGGCTCATCCTTGCCGAAGGGCGCCATTATTTCAGTGGGCGAAGGTGAACTGCTGCTGCAAAAGCTGCTGCAGGGGCAGGATATTTCAACGGAACGGTGTTATGTAGTGGGGGAAGAGGCTCCGCGCGATCGCCTTATTCACGAGCAGCCGTCCCCGCTAGAAAAGACCGCGTGCAACTACGACTACATCGCCCAGATTTGGCCCGAATTTAGCTACTACCTCCAAGATCAGGATTTTTATGTGGGCGTACAAACTAAGCGAGGCTGCCCCCACAACTGCTGCTATTGCGTCTATACCGTGGTAGAAGGCAAGCAGGTGCGCATTAACCCGGCAGAAGAAGTCGTGGCGGAAATGCGCCAACTCTATGATCGCGGCATCCGCAATTTCTGGTTTACAGACGCGCAGTTTATCCCGGCACGGCGCTTCATTGCCGACGCAGAGGAACTGCTACAGAAAATTGTGGAGTCTGGCATGACGGATATTCACTGGGCGGCCTATATCCGCGCTGATAACTTGTCTCCCCGAGTGGCAGATCTAATGGTGCAAACGGGGATGAATTACTTTGAGATAGGTATCACCAGCGGGTCTCAAGAGCTAGTGCGAAAAATGCGGATGGGCTATAATCTGCGCACCGTGCTCGAAAACTGTCGGGCGCTGAAGGCGGCAGGGTTCAATGACCTGGTGTCGGTCAACTACTCCTTTAATGTGATTGACGAAACCACCGAAACGATCCGCCAAACGATTGCCTACCATCGAGAACTGGAGGCAATTTTTGGCGCAGATAAGGTAGAACCTGCGATCTTCTTCATTGGGTTGCAGCCCCACACCCATCTCGAAGACTATGCCCTCAAACACGAGATTCTCAAACCGGGCTACGATCCCATGAATGTCAAGCCGTGGACGGTGCAAAAGCTGTTGTGGAATCCTGAGCCGTTGGGGTCTTTCTTTGGAGACGTGTGTTTAGAGGCGTGGCAGCGCAATCCCAATGACTTTGGCCGCGAGGTGATGGCGATTTTAGAACAGCGGTTGGGGCGATCGCCCCTCGAAGAGGCCCTCACGGCTCCCATTGCGGCTGCCGACTCTGCCTCGCCGCGACTCGTAGGCACTGCCAGTTGAGATGGCGACATGCGGACATTACCAGGACTGATACACGTCGTATGGCGTCCTGAGACACTGCAGCATGGGGCTGAAGCCGTATAAAACCGTGCTGTTCGCAACGCGAACAGCACGGTTTTGAGCATTTGCCGCACTGACGCGTATGGGGGTTGTGAAACCCTCGCGGAGCGATGGAGTCAACCAGGGGGTCAAGAAACTTGCCCAGCAACTAGATGTATCTCGAATAGTGGGTAATGTGGGCGACTATAGATAGTCTTAAGGAGTGTGACAGTCCATATGGTCGCATCAAGCTCACCTCTCACTGGCTGAACCTGTTGATGGATATACGTTTCAGAGATCTCGGTAGAAACACTGGGTTTATGAGAAAATCTGTAATATCTTCTGCAACAAATTAATCGCAGTCGCTAGAGTGAATGAGTAGCAATTGGCGAGAGAGTTGTCTCACGTTACGCCTAAGCATCTGTGGTGCGTTAAGAAGCAGTTGTTGAGAACTATAAAAGGGCGATCGCCCACATCAGTTCCACACTGTTCATTAACTCCTTCGTTAAACTGAGCTGGTTACGTTCATCGTTTATGCCGATTGTGCATAACGACAGTTTGCAAATTACGACCACAACTCTGTGTTTTTCATGCGCGCATCGCATGGCCTCTAAATATAGATGCAGTAGTCGAATTTGCAAATCCTTAAAAGCCGACAATGGGATTAGGGTATAGCCCTTAACCCAGTGTTCAAAGTCTATATAATACTGAGCCTGATCTCGATGGATCTTGAGTCTGAGCAAGGTTGCTGGATGGTTAAACCATTTAATTATTTAGCAGAAAAGCAAGACAAACCTTTACGTCTAAATTACTGAGCACGAACCGAGTTTTAGATTGGCACCCCTGACACTATTGAATGTAGTCCTATTGCGCCCCTCCCTTGTTGTGGCGCAACCCACTTCAAACCCTCCACTAAGAGTATTGAACGCACGTTAATCGTGCTGCACGATACAATTCTTTATTCGCTATAGAGCAGTAATTTCTTTGAGGCCCATGACGGGCGCTGGGCATAGCGTATGCGTTATCTCTGCCTCAGAAATACCGAGCCAATTTAGCGCCACAGATTTGTCCTACGTTGGCTTTGAGCGCAGACAGCTTGAATTATTAGTAGAACCAGAGACAATAGAACCGGATGCGTAAGCTTACGCATCCAATCTCTTCTGTCGTCTATAGAGTTCTATTTAATTAATGGCTAACCGCGCTACCAGCAAAATACCCCCTACATAGGAAGATTTTTCCTGAGGTTACATTGCGCATGGAAGAGCAATTTAAAATTTTGGTTGTGGATGACGATGAGGTAGATCGGATGGCTGTGCGCCGCGCCCTCAAAACAGCACAGTTAACCGTTAACCTAACTGAAGCGTGGGACTTTGCATCGGCGATCGCAGCGTTAGAAACTCAACAATTTGATTGCATTTTTATTGACTATCGTCTTCCCGATAAAGACGGTCTAGCGCTGGTGCAAGATCTTCGGGGCCAAAATATCCGCATTCCGCTGATTGTGCTAACCGGACAAGGGGATGAGCAAGTTGCGGTAGACATGATGAAAGCGGGTGCATCAGACTACCTCTCAAAATCCCGCATTTCGCCGCAGTCACTCGCGCGGGTATTGCAAAATTCGATGCGCGTGTATCGCGCCGAGCAAGAAGCCAAGCTTGCCAAACAGCAGCGCGAACAGTTGATTCGTCAGCGCGAAGACTTTGTATCGCGCCTCACCCACGACTTGCGGACGCCCCTTGTGGCTGCCGATCGCATGTACAAACTATTCCAAGAGGATGCGTTTGGCGAGCTTTCGCCCGAAATGCAAGATGCGATCGCCGTGATGGTGCGCAGCAACAAAAACCTGCTGCAAATGGTGAATACCCTGTTAGAAGTGTATCGCCACGAATCGGGACGCAAATCCATGAGCTTCTCTCTGTGCGATATGCGCAGCATTGTGCAAGAAGTCGCTCAAGAACTTACGCCTCTAATCCAAGAAAAGGGATTGCAGCTTATCGTCGATCTTCCTGAAGATGGCGCTTGCCTCACAAGCGTGTTGGGCGATTCGCTAGAGCTGCGTCGGGTATTAATCAACCTAGTGGGGAACTCCATTAAGTTCACCGACGAGGGCAGCATTAGTATTCGCCTCAGAGGGGCAGATCCTCCGAACACCCCCAACCGCGTTCGGCTAGATGTCATCGACACAGGCGGCGGTATTCCTTCCGAAGATTTGCAGATGCTGTTTGAGCGATTTCGCCAAGGCAACCACAAACGTGCAGGTAGCGGCTTAGGGTTATACCTGTCTCGCCGCATTATCGAGACCCACCGGGGCAACATTTCCGTTAAGTCGGAGTTGGGCAAAGGCAGCATCTTTACGGTGCGCCTGCCTGCGAGATCTGTCACTCGGCCACCGGCCATGCCTGCTGCTCCCAATGAAACGGTTTCCCAAGAGTCCAGAGAGTCCAGCCGCGCAGACGGTGTTTCGTAACGCTGGGGAATGGACGCCAGTTACAAACCAGAGCAGTGTGATGAGCGTGTAGTCTACGTCCATCATACTGCTCTCAATCCTGCTCTAAATCACGTGAGTTGGGGTGCGGTGGAACCTGCTATCAACCCACCTTTCACACCATTCATCACGAGTTCGGATTAAAAAGGGTTTGGGCCCAGCGCGTCGCGCTGGGCCCAAACCCTTTTTTGTGCTGTATGCATTACACAAGGGACGGCAGAGGATGTGGAATGCATCCCATGTTTGTAGCCCACTCATAGAGAAGCCGCTCCGCGTCTACACCCTAAATCTCTTAGTGGGGGACGGGGCAACGGTTGCACTGGCTCGTGATCTCGGCTATTGCAAGAGTTTATTGAGCCGTTGAACTAGGGGCTGCTGACGCTGATTCTGAATTTGCCAATAGGCGCTTGCTACTTCTAGCGCTATCTCGCGTTCGACGGCTTCTGCGTCTTCTCGCTTAGCGTAAGCTCGGTAGACGGCGTCTCCCCGCGACGATTGAAAGAGCGTCTTGACTAACTCCTGAAACAGGGCCTCGTCAAGAGCAGGGCACCCGATCTCATCGGTGCAATTTTTCAGGATGTGCATCTTTGCTTGATAGCGAATAAATGCGCGGATTGGGTAAGAATTTCCAGTAAGCTCCATAACTGCCTTCGCAACTCAGTGCTCATAAACAACCTGTCTTCTTAGCATCGATACATTTAATGAGCTATGAGTGCGTCTTTTGCTGCGCGTTGCAGCAGCCCCTACCCATCTGCACTGTCTAAGAAGTTATGGAACAGAATGCCTTGTCGCGTCATGGAATCGCATGATCTTAAAGAAAGTTAAAACTCCCATGACGGCTGGGGACTGCAGCTCCAACGATCCAATCCATCAAACCTAACGTCAGTTCGGGTTAAGAGGGTTTTGGGGCACCGCGCGACGCGCGGTGCCCCAAAACCCTCAATGTGCCCTGCGCACCGCGCAGGGCACATTGAGGGTTTGAGCTTATCCCGAACTCAGGTTAAATAATAGATCAGGCAGTTTGTGAGGGATTTCCCTCAAGTCGGGTTTAAGTTGGATTTACCCTCGTTTCTCTGGTTGTGGCGTATTGCAGCGTGGTCGATGGGGCTTTCCGTCACGCTGTATGCGCTGTTGGCGCTCTCGGGTTTGTGGGTGCGGGTGGCGCGGGTGCGATCGCTCTCTCGTCCGGCCTGGTTAGGGCTGGCGCATGTTGTCATGGGCTCACTGTTGGTGGCGCTGGTGTTGCTGCTGTTGGCCGTCGGCGTCGTGGGAACCCTCGGCTACTACGGGGACTTGGGGCATTCGGTGCACCTGCCTGCCGGGCTTATTGTGGTCAGCCTCACGCTAGCGTCGGCCTGGAGTGCTAGCCGAATTTTGGCGCAGAAGCCTTGGGCGCGATCGCTCCATATCACCCTAAACCTGGCGTTGCTGCTGGGGTTTGCCCTGGTGTCTGCCACCGGCTGGAGCGTGGTGCAAAAATATCTGCCCTGACTGTGAGTTCAGTAGCGCTATTTCAGTCCGACAGAGCGTCTCCTCAAAACGGCTTGCGCTTTACCTGAATGGGCGGCTACACAACAGGCATCTCAGGCGGGGCCGTGACGGGTGCTGCGGCAGAGGTGGGCAACCAGCGATTGGCAATGGGGACGCGCCAGCCCGTGCCAAAGGCGCGATCGGTAATCTTGAGGCCAGGGGGGGCTTGTTTGCGCTTGAACTCAGCTCGCGTCACCAAGCGCACCACGAGGTTCACCACATTGGGATCATGTCCCCCCGCAACAATGTCAGATGGGGATTGATGCTGCTCAACAAACCGGGCCAGGATGTCGTCCAGAATGTCGTAGGACGGCAGCGAATCCTGATCGAGTTGCCCTGGCTTGAGTTCGGCACTGGGGGGTTTGGCAATTACGTTGGGGGGAATGAGTTCTGAAACCGCAGGCAGTCCTGTGATGTCACTGGCTTGACTGTGCGCGTTGAGCCAGCGACAGAGGTCATACACGCGGGTTTTGGGCACGTCGGCGATCGCCCCCAGGCCACCATTCATATCACCGTAAAGGGTGCAATAGCCCACTGCCATTTCCGACTTATTGCCCGTAGTAATCAGCAACTGTCCAAACTTGTTAGAGACAGCCATGAGCAGCGTTCCCCGAATGCGAGATTGCAGGTTTTCCTCTGCGACCCCAAACTCTGTGCCCGCAAACAGCGGTGCCAGGGCTTCGTCAAACCCCGCCATCATGGGCTGAATCGGCACGGTGTGGGTGCGAATTCCCAACTGCTTCGCCAGATCTAGCGCATCTTGAATGGAGTGGTCGCTGCTATAGGGAGAGGGCATGAGGATGCCTAGCACGTTCTCTGCGCCAATGGCGGCGGCGGCGATCGCCGCTACCAGCGACGAATCAATGCCACCGCTCAGCCCCAGCACCGCCGTCTTAAACCCACACTTGCGCACATAGTCGCGCACCCCTAGCACCAGCGCCATCCAAATCTCTTGATTGTCGTCTTCGATGGATGGTGCGATCGCCCCGGGCTGCACATCCCCGGCGGGGTCAAACTCCACAACCGCCAGATCGGTCTCAAACTCGCGACAGCGAAACACCAGCTCGCCCTCCCGGTTAAGCCCAAAGCTGCTGCCGTCAAAAATCAAATCATCATTGCCGCCCACTTGGTTGGCGTAGAGAATCGGCACCCTGCAGCGAGCGGCGCTGTGGCGCAACATATCCTCTCGGATGGCCTGCTTGCCGACGCTATAGGGCGACGCCGACAGATTCACAATCAGGTCTACCCCCTGTGCCGCCAAGTCTTCGAGCGGATTGTTGGGATAATTGCGCTTGCCCCAAAAGGCTTCGTCATTCCACAGATCCTCACAAATAGTGACGCCGATTTTTAGCGACGAGACGTGGGGCAAGGATGCATCCACGGATTCATCCCCCGGCTGTTCCATCAGGCCGTTGAGCAGAAACCAGTTGGCGTCGCGCCCCGGTTCAAAGTAGCGGTCTTCGTCAAACACGTCATAGGTCGGCAGCAGCCGCTTATGAAAGTAGCACCGCACCGTCCCGTTCTGCACCAGGCCGGTGCTGTTAAACAGCGGTTTGCCGCCACTGCGCGCCGCATCGGGATTGGGAACGACCGTGCCCACCAGCACCGCCACCTGGGGCGGCAAGTCTCGCGCCAACTGGTGCAACGTATTTGCCAGCGTGGTCAAAAATTCGGGCTGCATCAGCAGATCGCGGGGCGGATAGCCGCAGAGCGACAGCTCTGTGGTCAGCAGCAGTCGGGCCCCCTGCGCGGCAGCCTGGACTGCTGCATCGAGAATGCGCTGGGCATTCCCTGCTAGGTCGCCAATGGTGGGATTAAGTTGGGCGATCGCAATTTTCATAGGTACCCGCAGTACGCAATAACTCAGCTAAAGAAAATAGAACTACCAAGGCACACATCGGCACCCAAAATCGGCACTTATCGATACTTAATTAGAATGCTTTTTGCCTCTTTTTTAATTTCAAACACCTGCGACGCTTGCACCAGCTCACTTAGCTTTTTATAGCCATAGTTTCGCGGGTCAAACGAAGAGGAGATCTTGGTAATTTGGGTTCCCAACAGGCCCAAGTGAATCCATTCATCTTCTTCGGCGATCGCCTCATAGGAATCCCTTAAAAGCTTAATCAGCTTTGAATTATTGACCAACTTTGGATCAGCAGCAGTTCCAGCTTTAGCCCCCACTGTCTTCTTGCCGTAGGCGCTTATAGTCCCGTTTTCTTTTTCAACCGCTTTTTCGGGCTCCCGCAAAATCTCGGTATAGACAAACTTATCGCAGGCGCTAACAAACGCTTCGGGCGTTTTTTGTTCTCCAAAGCCGTACACCACTAGGCCCGATTCACGAATGCGGCTGGCTAATCGGGTAAAGTCGCTATCGCTAGAAATCAAACAAAACCCATCACAATTCTGCGCGTAGAGCAGATCCATGGCATCAATAATCATGGCTGAATCAGTCGCGTTTTTTCCGGTGGTATAGCCAAACTGCTGAATGGGCTGCACCGCAAAGCGATTTAATTTATCCTTCCACTTAGTGAGCCGTGTGCTGGTCCAATCGCCATAGATACGTTTGACATGGGCAGTCCCATATTTGGCGATTTCAGTGAGCAAGGCTTCCAACAAATCGGCGCTGCTATTGTCGGCATCAATCAACACCGCCAGCTTTCGCGATTGAGACAGAGTGTCATGCTGCATAGCTTAACTCGGTGGCATAAATGGATAGTGAATTCAACACCTGATCAAACTCATAGAATGGCTGAAAAACGAAACTCCAACCCTACGTAAAACCTAGTCTAAATAAAGACGAGCGGCTTATCTTTTAATGGCGCAAATGCATCGGCATCGAATCGATAGAGCGCCGCCGGACGCCCCGCGCCGCGCGATTGCTTGATGCCCGTATCGGCCAAAAAACCAAGCTTAAGCAATCGCGATCGAAAGTTGGAATAGTCAGCAAAGCCTTCTCCTAACACAGTGGTGTAGAGCTGGTATAAATCCCCCAAGGTAAACAGTTCTGGCAACACATCAAACGCAATAGGGCTATAGGCCAGCTTGTTTCGCAAGCGTTGATAGCCATAGTGCAAAATCTCATGGTGGTCAAAGGCGAGGTCGGGCAGTTGGCTCAGGGGAAACCAGGCAATACCGCTGACGCCATCGGCAATCAGCTCGGCATCGACAAAGCGCACCAAGGCAAAATAGCTGACCGAGAGGTAGCGACTACCGTAACTGTTGACGGCTTCGCGCGGGTCTCGATGCGGGCCGCCAAAGGTAAAGAGCTGCTCTAAATAGAGATTGCTGACGCGAATTTTTTCGGCCAGCACCCGATATGCTGCATCTTCTAGCGATTCGCCTTCGCGCACCAAGGTGCCTGGTAGCGACCAATCGCCCAGGTGAGGGGCTTTATCACGCATCACCAGCAACACCATGACCCGGTTTTGATCGGTGTCAACCGAAAAAATCACGTTGTCTACTCCGACTTTAAAGTCGGCTAGTGCCCGCTGGGTGTCAGGCTTTTTGGTGCGTCGTCCTGGCATTCGTGCTGAGCGTCATACAGGTGTTCACGATGGATGTAGTCTTCGATGGGGCGCGCCACGAGGTCGGCATCTTTGGCGCTGCGATAGGCGCTGGAGGAGACTTCTAAGCCTTGGAAATCGGCGATCGCCACCTCTGCCCCCAACTGCCGCAGTTCTGCCAGATCCCTATCCTCCAAGGCATAGCCCGGTCTGCGAACAACCAACAGCTTAACCTGTTGCAGCAGGTCTGCCACGCGATACCAGCGGGGCAGTTGGGCCACCAAGTCAGACCCGATGACGTAGGTAAACGTAGCAGTGGGCCAGCGATCGCCCGCCCGTTCTACTGTCGCTAAGGCTCTGGGGTCGCTGAGTTCTGGATGCAGTTGGATGGTTCGGCGCGGCGGGTCAATTTCCTCAATTAATAGCCGCAGCATCCGCGTCCGATGCTCTAGCGGCGTCTGATGGGACTTAAAGGGATTGTCCGATGCCCATACCGCCACCTGGTCATAGTGGTGTGACAACCACACCAAAATTTGTTGGTGAGCCATCGTCGGTGGGTCGGCGCTAGTTCCAAACAGGGCGATGTGCA
Source organism: Kaiparowitsia implicata GSE-PSE-MK54-09C (assembly GCA_019359435.1). Lineage (GTDB taxonomy): Bacteria > Cyanobacteriota > Cyanobacteriia > Elainellales > Elainellaceae > Kaiparowitsia > Kaiparowitsia implicata. Next base: position 85,871 of record JAHHHI010000066.1, on the reverse strand, counting down.
TGGGTGATGGGTAGGAGTGATGGGTAGTGGGTAGAGGAGATAGGAGATGAGAGATGAGAGATAGGAGACAGCTTAGGGGTTCGATTTCCCTAACCCGTCTAGCGTGGCTTGCGTCAACGCGTCGAGGGCGGGCGTAAGGGCGGGGGTATAGGGACGGGGCGTAGCAATGGTGCGCAGATCGGGGGGAAGGTGGTGAACATGCTGGCGGGTACGATGGGCGATCGCCCCCAGGGCTTCAGGTGGCAGACAGCGTTTCCCCTGCTCCATCACCCGCTGCAGCAGGGGTGTTTCGTCAGATTTGGAACTGTCATCGGTGATTAGTCCCAGGCGATCGCCCACCCAATCTCCATTGGTGTGCAGTTGGCGAAACACCTGCTTGCGACCGGGATAGGTCGCCTTGCCGCTAGAGGCTTTCATCGTGGGGATGCCGTCAATTTCTACCAGTTTATACACGCCGTTCACGGGCGACCCCGTGACGAGCTTGGTGCCAAAGCCATAGCCATCGATGGCGGCATGGGCTTGGCCTAGGCGCAGCAGTTCGGCTTCATCTAGGTCGCCGCTGGCAAAAATGGGCACATCTGGCAGGAGCGATCGCACGGTTTGCGACAGCATGACCAAATCTCCAGAGTCGAGCCGCACGCCGTTTAGGGTCAGCTTTCCGGCGTTAACCTGAGCGGCGAGGTGCTGGGCTGCCGCCACCGTGTCGAAGGTGTCGATCAGCAACGGTGCACCGGGAAAGTAGCGATGAAACGCTGCAAAGGCGTGCTGTTCACTGCCCTCTAGCGCACTCAGCGCCATCACCAAGGCGTGCGCCATCGTGCCGCTGGGCTTTTGCCCTAGGGCGATCGCCGCCTGCACATTCGAGGTTGCGTCTAAGCCCCCCGCAAGCGCCGCCCGTGCAGCCCAAAGCGCCCCCTGAGGACTAAACGCCCGGCGCGTGCCAAATTCCAGCAGCGTCGCATCATCCCCCGCAATATCCCGCAGCCGTGCGGCTCGGGTTGCAATTAGGGTTTGATAGTTGAGGGCATTCAGCAAATAGGTCTCCACAATCTGCGCTTGCCACAGCGGCGCTTCGACCCGCAACAGCGGCTCTTGCGGAAACACCACCGTGCCCTCGGGCACCGCCCACACCTCTCCTTCAAACTGCATCGTTTTTAGCCGGTGCCAAAACTCCGCAGGCGCATGGTCAAAGATGCCCGTAGCCTGCAAGGCGCCAATCTGAGCCTCGCCAAAGCTGACGCATTCCAAATACTCCAGCGCTTGCTCTAGCCCCATCGCCACTAGGTAGCCAAAGTCTGCGGGCGATCGCCGCACAAATAGCTCAAAGCAGGCGCGCCGATCCGCCAGTCCCTCGCCGACATAGCAGGCCGCCATCGTCAGCTGATACAGATCAGTGAGTAGCCCATACTGGTCAGGGCTAGAGTTTAGCGGTGAACCCGTTGCCGGGGCTGTCATCAAGTCTTCAGGCATCACGCAAGACCCATTGCAGTAAGTCACTCAGTCAGTCAGCCAGTCAAGCAACCAATTAAGCAAACCCCACGCCGCCGCAACTACCGTGAAAAACAGCGCGGCAACGCAAAATCCCAGCCTTAATTATAGTAAAAATAACCAAAAATCGTGGCTCAAGATTCCATAAAGATTTGCCACAAGCATAGGGTGTAGCACCTGATACAAAGCACTTGCCTTGACTAGGCCCTTTCAAGCCGCAGCTGAGACGCGTCGATGGTCTTCAGGGTATTGTCTTCAAGGTATTGTTGAATATAACTAAAACGTTTGCCAAGTGCGAAGCCGCAGCCCCAAGAGCTGGTCGCTCTGTGGATTGGGGGAATCAGGATTGGCTAGAGTGAGTAGCCCTAGCGGTTGCCACCCCTGTTGGCGATAAAATTGGAGCGCAGGTGAATTCTCTCGCGTGATCAGCAGGGCGGTTGCATGAGGGAGACCTGCCAGCAGGTGATCGTGAAGCTGTGTGCCGATGCCCTGCCGTCGATAGTCGGGCACCACAGCCAGTTCTACACATTCAAAACAGTCTGAGAGCCATTGCTGGGCGAGCGATCGCCCCAGCACCTCTGCCGCCTTCAAGGCCCACGATCGCTCGGCGCTGCTGGTATAGCCCAAACTAAACCCCACAATGGCGTGAGAGGAGCGATCGCGCGCGACCCAACCGCGAAATCCCTCATCGTAAACTAGGTCAGTCAGGCGCTCCTGAAACCGTTGCGCATCTTCCCGTGTTTCTGCATAGAGCGAGTTCGAAAAAGCCAACCAGTACGCCTCGCCCAAGGCATCAAGCGCAGACCATACGCTGTTCACGGTCAAGGCTTCAACAGATACAGACAAAGCGGTCTGCCGATCAGGCTCCATGGCTGCAGCTTGGATAAACGTGTCCTAAATTTGCCTAAACTTGCAAGACTGGGGAGGTCGAACGGGCAAACGCAACAGCGTAATGTTGGTAGGGCATCGACAAGCGTGACGACCTCTCCTCCCGACACGCTTCTTCCCTCCTAAACTCGCTCATAGAGCTCTCCAGAACTCTCCACCTGCGCGTCGGTTGAGCATTCTTAGGTTAGCTCCTTAGGTAATCACTGTGGGCTGATCCATGCCGGTGTTGCTGCGGATGCTGGCGACCGACTCTGCGATATCAATCAGCGGCTTCAGCGCCTGCTGGGGATCATGGTCATGCTTGGCGGCGTTGGCTTCATAGCTTTCGAGATATACCCGCAGGGTTGCCCCCTGGGTGCCCGTGCCCGACAGTCGAAACACCACGCGCGACCCATCGGTAAAGCCAATGCGGACGCCTTGCTTTTGGCTGGTGCTGCCATCAACGGGATCGGTGTAGCTAAAGTCGTCGGCATAGTCCACCTCATAGCCGTTCATCACCTTGCCTTTGAGGGTGGGCAATGCGCCGCGCAGGTGAGTGATTAGCGTGTTGGCGCGATCGCTCTCCACCCCTTCATAGTCGTGACGAGAATAGTAGTTGCGGCCAAACTGTTGCCAATGCTCCTGCACAATCTGCTCAACCGACTGCTGCCGCACCGCCAAAATATTGAGCCAAAACAGCACCGCCCACAATCCATCTTTTTCTCGCACATGGTTTGACCCAGTGCCAAAGCTTTCTTCCCCGCAGAGGGTCGCCTTCCCGGCATCCAGCAAGTTGCCAAAAAACTTCCAGCCCGTTGGGGTTTCATAGCAGTCGATGCCCAAGCTCTCGGCCACGCGGTCAGCCGCAGCGCTGGTGGGCATAGAGCGAGCAATGCCTGCCAACCCGTCCTTATAGCCGGGCACTAGGGTCGCGTTTGCCGCCAGCACCGCCAAGCTGTCGCTAGGCGTCACAAAAAACTGGCTGCCTAGAATCATGTTGCGATCGCCATCCCCATCCGACGCAGCACCGAAATCTGGAGCATCTTCGCCAAACAAAATATCCACCAGATCATGGGCATAGACCAGGTTAGGGTCGGGATGCCCCTGCCCAAAATCTTCCAGCGGCGTGCCGTTCATGACGGTGCCTGCCGGTGCGCCCAGCCGCCCTTCAAACATGGCATGGGCATAGGGGCCCGTCACCGCGTGCATAGAGTCCATCACCATGCGAAAGCTGCCGTTGGTGAGCAGTTGGTGAATGCGGTCAAAGTCAAACAGCGACTCCAGCAATTCTTGATAATCCTGTGCCGAATCAAAGATTTCGACCGCCATCTCGCCCAAGGTGCGATCGCCCACGCGATCGAGATCCAAATCTGCCGCCTCTAAAATCTTGTATTCCGTGATGGTTTGGCTGCGGGCATAGAGATCTTCGGTTACCTTTTCGGGCGCGGGGCCGCCGTTGTTGGTATTGTACTTAATGCCAAAGTCGCCATCGGGGCCACCGGGGTTGTGGCTGGCAGAGAGGATGATGCCGCCCAGGGTGCCATATTTGCGAATCACGCAGGAGGTAGCCGGAGTCGAGAGAATGCCGCCCTGCCCCACCTTGACGCGGGCGACGCCATTGGCCGCTGCCATTTTGAGGATGATTTGAATGGCTTGGCGGTTGTAATAGCGCCCATCGCCCCCGAGCACTAGGGTTTGCCCCGCGACTCCTACGCTGTCAAAAATCGACTGCACAAAGTTTTCGAGGTAATGGGGCTGCTGAAACGCCTTGACCGATTTGCGGAGGCCAGAGGTGCCAGGCTTTTGGTCAGAATAGGGGGTGGTTTCAACAGTGCGAATGGTCATTGAGGTGCCTCTGGATTGGAAAATTTGGAAAATACGTAAAGTAGGGCGGGACGAACTAACACGACAGGCTGGGCAACCCGTATCCGTTTAATTTATCCGGCGATCGCACCCTCGTCTAGTCATGGAGGATACGCTCTAGCTGAGCTGAGCATAGCGGCGGCGCAATGTTCCTGGCATCAGCCTTTGGCAGGGTATCCCCTAGGAGCGCGCAGCAGGGCGATCGCCCCCCGCCACTTCACCAAAGTTTTATTCAGCCTCCCAAACCGTAAATCTCGCGCCAACTTCATTCCCCGATTGCCGGAGTCCATACCACGCCTAACCTCAACGCAAAATCCATCGGACGGGTAGGGCTGCAAGGTTAAGGGACGCTCGTCTAAATCGTCTAAACAAGGTACTGAGTATAAGGTACCGGAAACGTTGATCGCTGTAAGATCCATTCGCGCAGCCATGCACCAAGCATTCGCACAGCCATGCACCACTAGGAAAGATGGCAATTGACACCTTATTTTCTTGCACGTCCCTAAATCTTGCCTATCGCGTATTGGTTTTTTGGGTTTATTGATAGGACGTGATCAGCACTTCGGTAATTTTGCCCCGGCGATCGCCCTTGGAATTGATCGCACGCATGGCGCTGACGGTCGTGATGCAAAACCCCGCATACAGCGTGCGAATGAACTCGCAGTCTGAGTTCGACAGCATCACCTGCACCCCGCGCTGCGCCAGCGCCCCAAAGACATCCCGCAGGTGAATCTGATCCGCTTCGGCAAAGGCATGACGGCTATAGGCGGTGAACTTGCTGGTGTCGCTGATAGGGTAATAGGGAGGGTCAAAATAAACAAAATCCCGCCGATCCCGCGCTTGGTCTAGCACCGCATCAAACGGAGCCACCTGAATCTCGCTGTAGCGGAGCGATCGCCCCACCGACCGCAACAGGTCAGCATTGCAAATCAGCGGCTGCTTATAGCGGCCCATCGGCACGTTAAACTGCCCCCGCGAGTTTTCGCGATAAAGCCCGTTGAAGCACGTGCGGTTTAGGTAAATCAACCGCGCCGCGCGTTCGACCCGGTCAATTGGCACACTGGCTCGCATCTGATAGTAATAGTCTTTGCTATGGCGAGCGGCATGGCCTTTGAGCAGGGCAATCAGCCGCTCAGGCGCATCGCGCACCGTGCAGAACACATTCACCAACTCGGGGTTGATATCGGTCAGGCGCGATCGCTCCGGCAATAGGTGAAAGAAAATAGCCCCACCCCCCAAAAACGGTTCGTGATACCGCTCAAAACTCTGGGGAAAGTAGGGATGATATTGGGAAATTAATCTCCCTTTGCCACCCGCCCATTTCAGAAATGGACGCGGCGGAGTAGCATCAACAATAAGCTCGTGCAAGGGTGGATCTCGTACAATACCTGTAGCTAGGTCAGTAACTGAGCTTGTACTAACACCGTACTAGCCCCAGATAGACATTAAGGATAGCGCTAGATTTTAGTCATGCAAGATTTTTTTAATAACATTTCGCGGTATCCCCGCTATTTCATCTCCTTCACCTTGGGCGTGCTGCTCACACTCTTTCAGCCGTTTCGGCCCCTGTTTCAACGCCCATCGACGGCCATTCTGGCGAGCGTGCTGTTGCTAGCGGCCTTTGCCTTTCTCACCTTTACCCTGCGCGCTATGCTGGGGTTGAACGCGGTGCAGCCCGCGCTGTATTAAGGGACGCTGCATTAAGGGAAGAAGCATATGGCAACCGAACGGCGAGTCGCCCGCGTGTCTGAATTGATTAAGCGCGAAGTCAGCCAACTGCTGATGAGCGGCATTAAAGACGACCGGGTGCAGATAGGCATGGTTAGCGTGACGGATGTGGATGTATCCGGCGATTTGCAGCATGCCAAAATTTTTGTCAGCATCTATGGCACAGAGGACGAACGAGCTGCCACCATGCAGGGGCTAAAATCTGCGGCAGGCTATGTGCGTGGCGTTTTGGGGCAGCGGGTGCGCCTGCGCCGCACACCAGAGGTGCTCTTTGTGGAAGATCGCTCACTCGAGCGAGGCACCCAAATGATCTCGCTGCTCAATTGCTTGAGCGAAGAGCGGCAAGTGCGCGAAGCTCAGCAGGGCGACTCACCCGAGGTTGAAGTAGAGGATGACATTCTGGATACAGATGTAGATAATGCAGATGAACTTGATGCAGATGCACTTGATGCACAGGCAGATTCCATCTAGATCGAGACGTCTGGGAGCGCTCCACACGAATTATGCTGGAGCCTGAGGTCAAGGTTTGCGTCGTAGACTCGGCATCGCCGCGCTGATCCAAGAGTTGGATGCCTACCTGTGGGCGCTGTATCCAAACGAGCTCTATCACTACATGGCGATCGCCGACTTGCAGCCGCCACAGGTCACCTTTATCGCCGCCTATGGGGGGCCACATCCCATCGGCTGTGGTGCTCTTGTGGTTCAGCAATCAGAGGCAGAGCTCTATGGCGAAATCAAACGGATCTTTGTAAGCCCCACGCATCGGCGACGCCGCATTGGCTGTCAACTGATGGCACTGCTCGAATGGTACTGCTCGAAGATCAGGCGCGTCGGCAGGGGCTAAGCTTGCTCAAGCTCAAAACGGGGATCTACCAGCCTGAATCCTTGCGGCTCTATGAGGCGATGGGCTATCAGGTTTGTCCAGCCTTTGGCCACTATGTCGAACATCCGCTCAGCGTGTTTATGGAAAAGCAGATTGGGCTGGGTTGATGCACGCGGGCTGAGCGTTTAGAAGCGCCACATGTTCAATCCTAAACGCTGGCAATCCCAAACCCTGGCCTAGTTAAGCCTTTCTGCTAATAACCCCATGTTTCAACCCTCTCTTTAGTCATGACTAATGGAATGCCGCCATGCTGCCCTCCTTTCGCCGCCTAACTCTGGCAGAACAAGTTGCGCAGATGATTGTGGTGCGCGCATCAGGCCATTTGTTTGACCAGCAGATTCGCTATCCCCGGTGGGAGGCCCCCACGGCCACGCTGCGCCGGTGGATTGAGCAGGTGGGGATTGGTGGGGTGATTATGCTGGGGGGCAGCGCGGCAGAACTCGCCCTGCGGACGCAGCAGATGCAAGCGTGGGCCTCGGTGCCGCTATTGGTGGCGGCGGATGTGGAAGAGGGCGTGGGGCAGCGGTTTGCGGGCGGTACGTGGTTTCCGCCGCCGATGGCGCTGCAAGCTGTGTATGGGCGATCGCCCGACAAAGCATTGCAGTTAGCCGAGCAAATGGGTAGGGCGATCGCCCAAGAGGCGCTGGCCGTCGGCCTCAACTGGGTGCTGGCCCCCGTGGTGGATGTGAACAACAATGCCAATAATCCGGTGATCAATGTGCGCGCTTTTGGCGACACGCCTGCGGTGGTGAGCAAGTTGGCTGCTGCATTTTTGCGGGGGACGCAGCCGCATCCCGTCTTGACCTGCGCCAAGCATTTTCCCGGTCATGGGGATACGGCTACGGACTCACACCTGACGCTGCCGCTTGTGGCACATTCCGCTCAGCGTCTAGACGCAGTGGAACTGGTGCCGTTTCGGCGGGCGATCGCCGCTGGGGTCGATAGTGTGATGACGGCACACCTGCTGGTGTCCGCGTGGGATACTGAGCATCCTGCGACTCTCTCACGCCGCTGCCTGACTGACGAACTGCGCCAGAATCTCGGCTTTGACGGACTGGTGGTGACGGATGCCCTAGTGATGGGGGCGATCGCCCAGCAGTATAGCCCCACCGAATCAGCCCTGCGCGCCGTCGAAGCCGGAGCCGATATCCTGCTGATGCCTGCGGAGCCGGAGCCGGTGATTCAATCCCTTTGCGACGCTGTGCAGGCGGGGCGCATTGAGGAATCTCGCATTGAAGCGTCGCTAGAACGCATCTGGCGCGCTAAGCAGCGCGTGCAGTCGCCCCCACTCTCCCCCTCATCGGCCTATCCTCATGGCACCTCTCACGCCTGGGAGCAGATGGCCCCGCCCCCGGTTGACGCGGCTACGCTGACCACGCACCTGGCTCAGCCCCAGGCGATCGCCACTGCAACCACTCTCTTGCAGGAGTCCATGACCGTTCGCGTGTCATCACCGCTGCTTCAGTCGCGCGCACTAGATTCCTCCAAGCAAACCGTCATTCTGGTAGACGACCTGCTTAGCTGTGCATTTTTGGGCCACGAAGCCCCGGCGATCGCCCGTCCTGCGGCATTCGGCTATCGGCTGCACCTGGCAGATCAACAGTCTCCTGTCACCTGCGATCCTCAACCCACGCTGCTGCAACTGTTCATTCGCGGCAATCCGTTTCGAGCCAGTTCGGGCCTCATTCGCTTAGCGCAAGACTGGGTGCGATCGCTGCACGCGGCATCACACTTAGAAGCCGTCGTGATCTATGGCAGCCCCTATGTCTTAGAAGCACTGCAGCCCCTTGTCTCTGCGGACATACCCCTGATTTTCTCCTATGGGCAAATGCACCAAGCCCAGGCGATCGCCCTTGATCAGCTATTCACGCCCGCACCCTATCCCCTCCCGACATCCGGTGATTTTGGATTTTAAGACGTCTAGGGAAGCCTAGGCCATGAGCGGGGTTGAAGCAGGGCTGGATGGGTTTCTGCCCCATGTATCGACGGTTTTCACCTCTCTACGTCCGCCTGCGTCTCTGACAGAATAAACGTATTGCTTGAGAGTTGATTGAGAGGATCTTGCCCATGAACGTTTCCCTAGAAAGCATCTATACCTGGTATCGCAGCACCATTCGCAACCCGAAGTATCGCTGGTGGATCATTGCCGGCACCGCCGCTTATATCCTGATGCCGTTCGATTTTCTACCCGACTTTATTCCCGTCATTGGTCAGCTAGATGATGCGCTGGTCATCACCCTGCTATTCACAGAGCTATCTCAAATTTTGATTGCGCGTGTCAAAACACAGAAGCCAAGCAACACATCCGAAACCGATGTAAAGCCGCAGCCCGTCGATGTCACAGCGGTATCCATCGACTAATGTTTTATTCTATGTCCGTGAGTCTCCTTATCTATGAATTAGAGCGCCTATGAGCGCTCTTTTTTGTCTATCGTCAGGGAGCTACGACAAATTCTTTTACTACCCAATAGAATTGCCTATGCTGTTCGTGCGGGAAACTCTAATCAAGCGTATTCTAAGGGGATAACGTCTCACTCCCCGCTATCTTGATGTCAAAGCCCGAAGACCCAACTCCCTCACCGCCGCCTATTGCGCCCGATACCGATACGACGTTGGCGATCGGTGGCGGGGGCGTTGCCCTTCAAACAACGGCCCAAACTGACGAAAGCCAAGGGCAAACAGAGGATTTTGAATTTCTCTACACCCGCGACATTGAGTTTCGGCAAGAGACGCTGTATTTCATCGTGGTGGATCGCTTTCGAGATGGCGACCCGCGCAACAATGAAGGCCCCAATCCAGAGCTGTATGACCCTGATCACCAAGACTGGTGGAAATATTGGGGGGGCGATCTTCAAGGCGTCATTGACAAGCTTGACTATCTCAAAGAGATGGGCATTACCTCGGTGTGGCTAACGCCCCTGTTTGAACAGGTAGAGCGGCTGGTATTCGACAAATACGCGGCAATTCACGGCTATTGGACGAAAGACTTTAAGCGTATTAACCCCCGCTACATTGCACCAGAAGACAATCCTTCCTTATTTCAAACCGGGGAAACGGTGTTTGATCGGCTGATTGCCGAATTGCACAAGCGCGGCATGAAGATCGTCATCGATATCGTGTGCAACCATAGCAGCCCCGATGCTGGTGGCGTTAAGGGTCGCCTGTTTGACGATGGCAAACTGGTTGCCGACTTCAACGACGACGTGAACCACTGGTATCACCATTACGGCGGCGTGACGGATTGGGAAGACGAGTGGCAGGTGCAAAACTGCGAACTGGCAGGGCTGGCCACCTTCAACGAAAACAACACGAGCTATCGCAATTACATTAAGGCTGCAATTAAGCTCTGGCTCGACCGGGGCGTGGATGCGCTGCGGGTGGATACGATCAAGCACATGCCTATCTGGTTCTGGCAGGAATTTAACGCCGACATTCAAACCCATAAGCCCGATGTGTTCATTTTTGGCGAGTGGATCTACAGCAGCGCGGATGATGCGCGTTCGGTAGATTTTGCGAATAACTCTGGGATGACGATTCTGGACTTTGGCTTGTGCATGGCCATTCGGCAAGGGTTGGCGTTGGGGGAAGGGTTTGAGGTGATTCAAGACACCTTTAACAAAGACCACCACTACGACAGCGCTACGGAGCTAGTGACTTTCATCGACAATCACGACATGCACCGGTTTCAGACGCTGAACTCCGACCCGGAGATTCTGCGTTTGGCGGTGGTGTTGCTGATGACGGTGCGAGGCATTCCCTGCCTGTTTTATGGCACTGAGCAATATTTGCATGACGATACCGATGGGGATGAGAACCCCTATGGCAACAACGACCCTTATAACCGCCCCATGATGGAGCAGTGGGAGACGGATACGCCGATTTACTGGGCGATGCGGGTGCTCTCTGGGCTGCGACGGCTGAATCCGGCGGTCTCTCTGGGGGGGCAATGGCAGAAGTATGTTTCGTCTGAGACCTATGCCTATATGCGGCGGTATCGCGACTCGCGCTGTATGGTCATTCTCAACTGCAGCGACGAGCCGATTGTGCTCGATGAGCTAGATACAGAACTTCCCGATCGGGAGCATACCTGTGTGCTAACGCGGCGCAAGTATGACGTGATTGACGGCAAACTGCTCAAGCTAGAGCTAGAGCCGAGGGATGCTATTGTCATTAGCCACGTGGGTGAGCGGGTGCAGGGAGCTATCATTGTGCGGGTGCAGCTCAATGGGCTGGCGACGGCACCGGGCGAGCAGGTGGTGGTGGTTGGTGACTGTCCTGAATTGGGCGGGTGGGATATCAACCAAGCCTATCCGTTGGAGTATGTGAATCCCAATAACTGGTTTGCTGAGATTCCGTTTAATGAAAGCGCAGGGCGGGCGATCGCCTACAAATATGCCGTCATCTATCCCGATGCCTCTGGGAATGTGACGCGGCTGCCCGCTTACGAAAATCTGGTGTGCCGTCGTTGGCTGTTGGCGACTGAGGGGGTGGTGAAGTGGCGCGATCGCTGGGCTGCGTAAGTTCTAGCGCTAGTCCTCTATGACCTTTTCTAATTCTAAGACTATTCCCGAGACGACTCCTGACCCGCGCCTGCAACCGATTCTCGACTGGTTTCAAACCCAGGGCTGGCTGCCGCTAGATTTTCAACAGGCGGCGTGGCAGGCGGTGCTAGCCGGGCGCAGCGGCATGATTCAGGTACCGACGGGCTCGGGCAAAACCTATGCGGCGGTGATGGGGGCGATCGCCCTGATGCTCTCTGCAACCCCCAAAGGCCCCACGAAAGGGCTGCAACTGCTGTATCTAACGCCGCTACGCGCCCTCTCGCGAGATATTGAGCACTCGATCTGCCGCCCCATTGAAGACATGGGCTGGAATTTGCGGGTAGAGTCCCGCACGGGAGACACCCCCAGTACTCGCAAAACCCGTCAGCTCAAAAACATGCCCCATATTTTGATCACCACACCGGAGTCGCTGTCGGTGATGCTGTCCTATCCGGGCACGGCCCAGCGGTTTGCCGCGCTGCGCTGCGTGGTGCTGGATGAATGGCACGAGCTGCTCAGCTCTAAGCGCGGCACCCAAACCGAGCTGGCGCTCTCGCACCTGCGGCAGGTGCAGCCCCAGATGCAAACCTGGGCGATTTCTGCCACACTCGGCAATTCCGACGAGGCCGCCCAGGCCGCGGTGGGGCGATCGACCTCCCCGGTCATCATCCGGTCTGGCTTGACGCGCGAAACCGTGATCAAAAGCGTCCTGCCAGAGTCCATTGATGCCTTCCCGTGGGCGGGCCATTTGGGGCTGCGCCTGTTTGAGGAATTGGTGGCGGCGCTGGATATTAATCGGTCAACGCTCATTTTTACCAACACGCGATCGCAGTCTGAGCGGTGGTTTCAGGCGTTGAGCTTTGCGCTCCCGGAGCATGGCGACAAGCTGGCGCTGCACCACGGGTCGATTGATGTGAAGCAGCGAGAGGCCATTGAAGCGGGTGTTAAATCTGGCGACATTAAGTGGGTGGTGTGTACGGCATCGCTGGATTTGGGCGTGGATTTTCAGCCAGTGGAGCGGGTGGTGCAGATTGGTAGCGCCAAGAATCTGGCTCGGCTCTTGCAGCGAGCGGGGCGATCGGCCCATGTGCCCGAAGGCGTGTCAGAAATTTTGTTTGTGCCCACCCATGCGCTAGAGCTATTGGAAATTTCAGCCTTTCGCAATGGGCTAGCGGCGGGTGATTTAGAGGGACGGCGATCGCTCCTCAAGCCCTATGACGTACTGGTGCAGCATTTGGTCACCCTGGCGTGCGGCGATGGGTTTGTGCCAGAACAAGCCCTTGCCAGTCTCCGCGACACGCTCGCCTATGCCACCCTCACCGACGACGAGTTCCGCTGGATTTTGGACTTTATCACCACGGGCGGCACCTGCTTGAACGCCTATCCGCGATACAAAAAAGTGGTGTGCGAGGATGGCAAATTTATCATCTCTGATGCTCAAATTATGAAAATGCATCGGGTGGGAATTGGAACCATTGCGTCCAACCAATCGCTCCGCATGGTGTATACCAATCGCAGAGATATTGGACAGGTCGAAGAAGGATTTGTTTCTCGCTTAAAGAAGGGGGATGTCTTCTTTTTTGCCGGACGGCAGCTTGAATTTTTTATGGTGAAAGATATGGTGGTGTATGTGAAAAACACCACCAAAAAATCCACAGTGACGCCCATTTGGTATGGCGGCAACCTCACAATTTCTGACACCCTCAGCACCTACCTTCGTCAAGAAATTGGTGCCCTTCGCACAACTGAAACATTCAACGATGAGATCACCTGCCTAGCGCCCTTACTGGCGACACAAGACCGCCTCTCTCAACTGCCTGCCACAGATGAGCTGCTGATCGAAACCTGCCAGACGCGAGATGGGCAGCATCTCTATGTCTTCCCCTTTGAAGGGCGGTTTGTCCATGAGGGGCTGGGGTTTCTCTGGGGCTATCGCTTTTCTACGCAGCAACGGGCAACGTTCACCGTGTCGGTCAACGACTATGGATTTGAAATTCTTGCCCCCAAAGGCTATCCATTTCAGGATCTATTCTCCGATGCATTCTTTGATGCATCCACACTGGAGTCTGATCTGAAGTCGAGCTTGAATATTTCGGAGCTGACGAGTCGCAAATTTCGGGCGATCGCCCAAATCTCTGGCCTCGTCTTCAAAGGCTATCCTTCTTCTAAGAAAACCGTCAGCCAGCTTCAGGTGAGTTCGTCGCTATTGTTTGATGTGTTTACCAAATACGAACCCGATAATCTGCTGCTGCACCAGGCCGAACAAGAGGTGCTGCGCGACCAGCTCGAAGCCCACCGCCTTGCCAACACCCTGCACCGTCTGCGACACTTGTCCCTAGTGTGGAAAACCACGCGACGCCCCTCACCCTTTGCCTTTCCGCTGCTGGTCGAGCGGTTGAGTTCACGGCTGTCGAACGAGAGCTTGCTAGAACGTATTGAACGGTTGAAACAGCAGTGGGGCAAGCTTTAGTGGGGCAAGCTTTAACAGAACTCATGTATCGCCACACCACACTGCAACTGCTGCCAGAGCGAGCCCTCTATTTGCCCCAAACCCAAACGCTGCTGCTGTCGGATGTGCACTTGGGCAAGGCCGAAACCTTTCAGCGGGCGGGCATCCCCATTCCCCATCAGGTTAACCAGGAAACGCTGCATCGGTTGACGCAGCTCTGCGCCATGCACCCGGTGCAGCAGATGGTGATTTTAGGCGATTTGTTTCACCATAGCTGGGGCATGGTGGACGCTGTGGTTCAGGCTTGGCACCAGTTTTTGCAGACGACTCAGGTGTCCGTCCAACTCATTGTGGGCAACCACGATCGCCCGCTAATTCCCGCCCTGCAACAGTTTACGATGCACTGCACCACCGCACCTGTTCAGATGCAGGATCTGGTGCTCAGCCATGAACCGGTGGCCGCTGCGCCACGGCTCAACATCTGCGGCCATGTGCATCCCTGCTTCCGCTACAAGAGCAAGCTAGATGATATTCGGCTGCCCTGCTTTTTTTATGACCGGGCACAGCCGCAGTTAATTCTGCCCTCCTTTGGGGAGTTCACCGGCGGGTATGATGTGCCGCTCACGGCTCAGTCGAGTGCCTATGCGATCGCCCACCACACCATCATCGCCTTTGACGGCACGCCCACCCAATCTCGCTAACGGCCGTCGGTGCTGCCCAGGCATACCCCCTGTGGCCCACGCTGCAAACCGCAGAGCCTAGCGTTGTGCAGCACAGGAGCAATGTGTAATGCAGACTGAACCAACGCCATCACCCACACCGCGAATGGAGCAGAACCTGCTCATGCAGCGATCAGTACCACAACTTCTGCCTAAAAATACATAAATTTCGCTTAAGAATAGTTCGCCGTGGGAAAAAATATGTATCCGCGTCAGTGATATTTCGGTGCTTCAGGGAACTCTAAATACATTCCTTGATCCGTGGAGCCTTCATGTCTGACCCCGTAGCACTTTCCTCTTCATCGGCTTCACTTGCAGCAAATTCTTACAGCACACTGACAGGTGCAGACGCATTGGCAACCCAGCCGCTAACGGGTTCCAGCCAGACCCAAACGCTACTGTTCGTTGATTCGCGGGTAGAGGACTATGAGCAATTGGTGGCTGGCATCGCAGCCAAAACTCAGGTGGTGGTGCTAGATCCCGATGAGGATGCGATCGCCCGCATTACCCAAACGTTACAGGGGCACTCGGGCATTGCCAGCGTCCACATTGTGTCTCACGGGGTAGATGGCGGTCTGCAAATTGGGCGCGACTGGCTCACCGGCAGCAACCTAGACGACTATGCCCCCCAACTGCAGCAATGGGGCACCGCCCTCACCGAAAACGCCGACATTTTGCTCTACGGCTGCAACGTGGCCGCCACCGCCCAGGGAGAATCCTTCGTCTCAGCCTTGAGCCAGCTCACCGGAGCCGATGTCGCCGCCTCTAATGACCTGACGGGCAACGCCGCACTCGGCGGTAACTGGACACTGGAATTTGCCACGGGGGCGATCGAAACTGGAACTCCCTTTGCGCTCTCTGCGGCAACCGCGTATACCTATACCCTCGCCACCTTTACGGTGATCAACACCAACGACAATGGCGCAGGCTCGCTGCGACAGGCTATTGCGAGTGCGAATGCCGCCGCCGGAGATGACATCATCACCTTTGCCGGGGCCACCTTTACCGATGCGACCCCCGACACCATAACCCTTACCAGCGGTCAGTTAGTCATCACCAGCAACATCACCATCGACGGCACCGGAGCTAACTCACTGACCATCAGCGGCAACAACGCCTCTCGCGTCTTCTTCATCGGCAGCGGCTCTGTCGTCAACCTCAACAACCTCACCATTGCCAACGGAAATGCTGGCACTGGTTTCGGTGGTGGCATCGATAATCGCGGGACTTTGACTTTGAACGCGGTTGCTATCCGCAACAGCAGTGCAGGCACTGGTGGCGGCCTGTTTTCCTTTGGAACCACCATAATCAACAACAGCACCATTAGTGGCAACACAGCCACGACGACCAACGGGGGAGGTGGTATTTTCAATGTTAGCAACACCCTTACGGTTACGAATAGCACCATTAGTGGCAACACAGGCACAGTGGGAGGTGGTATTCGAGTCCTTAGCAGTACTGCTAACCTCACCAATGTCACGATTACCAACAACACAGCCACGAGCTCAGGTGGCGGCATCCTCAATAGCGGTACCGTCAACTTAAGGAACAGCATTATTGCTGGCAACAACCATGCGACTTCTCCCGATGTGCAAGGCTTCTTCAACAACCCTAGCCATAACTTGATTGGCCGGAGTAATGGCAGCTCGGGCTTTGTCAACGGCGTGAATGGCAACATTGTCGGCACGATCGCCGCTCCGATTAATTCAGATTTAGGAGCGTTGGCCGACAACGGTGGCCCGACTCAAACCCATGCGCTGCTGCCGGGCAGTCGAGCTGCTAATGCAGGCAACAATACCAGCGTGGCCGCTACCGATCAGCGGGGTCAGGCTCGCATTGTGGGCGGCACGGTGGATATGGGTGCCGTTGAATCGAATAGTTTGCTTCCCAGCCTCAACCTGAGCTCCTCCACTCTCTCTATTGCCGAGGGCAGCAGCGGTTCATTTGTGATCGCACGCGGGGCCAATACCACCGGCGACCTCACCGTTAACCTAACGATTGATGGCAGCAGCACCACCTCCGCCACAGACTATACCCTCAGCGGAGCCAGCGTCTCTATTTCCGGCAGCAACCTCACGCTGGTGATTCCCGATGGGCAAGCTTCGGTCACGCTGTCGATGGCGGCACTCGCCGAAGCCGTGGGTTTTGCCGAACCTACTGAAACGCTACGGCTAAACCTAGCAACTAGCAGCAACTACACCGTCGGCGCTAGCGCCAATGCCACCATTAGCGTTCTCCAAAATGGCTTTACTGTCATCAACACCACCGACGCTGGAGAAGGCTCGCTGCGGCAGGCGATTTTGAATGCGAATGCGATCGCCGGAACCGACACCATCACCTTTGCCGGAGACACCTTTACAGATGCCACCCCCGACACCATTACTCTTACCAGCGGTCAGTTAAGCATCACCAGCAACATCACCATCAACGGCACTGGAGCTAACTTACTAACCCTCAGCGGCAACAACACCTCTCGCGTCTTCTTCATCGACAGCGGTACTGTCATCTTCAACAACCTCACCATTGCCAACGCAAATGCTGGCACTGTTGTCGGTGGTAGCATTGACAATCGCGGGACTTTGACTTTGAACACGGTTGCTATCCGCAACAGTCGTTCACCAGCCGGTGGCGGCTTGTTTAACTCTGGAACCACCACAATCAACAACAGCACCATTAGTGGCAACACAGCCACGGAAAATGGGGGAGGTGGTATTTACAATACTGGAACCACCACAATCAACAACAGCACCATTAGTGGCAACACAGCCACGGAAAATGGGGGAGGTGGTATTTACAATAGCGGTACTGCTAACCTCACTAATGTCACGATCACCAACAACACAGCTGTGAGTGGAGGTGGTGGTGGCATCATGCGTGACAGCGGTAGCGTCAACCTGAGGAACAGCATTGTTGCTGGCAATATCAGTGCTTCTGCTCCCGATGTGCAAGGAACCTTCACCAACCCAGGCCATAACCTGATTGACAAGAGTGATGGCAGCACGGGCTTTGCCAATGGCGTGAACGGCAACATTATCGGCACGATCGCCGCCCCGGTTAATTCAGGTTTAGGAGCCTTGGCCAACAACGGTGGCCCGACTCAAACCCACGCCCTGCTGACGGGCAGTCTAGCCATCAACGCTGGCAACAATGCTTTGGTAGTTGGCTCAACTGATCAGCGGGGCAATACTCGCATTGTGGACGGCACAGTAGACATGGGTGCCTTTGAATATCCACCTACTCTCACCCTGAGCACCTCCACGCCCTCTATTGCCGAGGGCAGCAACGGTTCATTTGTGATCTCGCGCGGGGCCAACACCACTGGCAACCTCACCGTTAACCTAACAATTGATGGCAGCAGCACCACCTCCGCCACAGACTATACCCTCAGCGGGGGCAGCGTCTCTATTTCCGGCAGCAATCTCACGCTGGTGATTCCCAATGGGCAAGCCTCGGTCACGCTGTCGATGGCGGCCCTCGTCGAAGCCGTTGGGTTTGCTGAGCCTACCGAAACGCTGCGGCTAAACTTGGCAACCAGCAGCGACTACACCGTGGGCGCTAGCGCCAATGCCACCATTAGCATTCTCCAAAATGGCTTTACTGTCATCAACACCACCGACGCAGGAGAAGGCTCTCTGCGGCAGGCGATTTTGAACGCCAATGCGATCGCCGGAGATGACACCATCACCTTTACCGGAGCCACCTTTGAAGATGATATCCCCGACACCATTACCCTCACCAGCGTCATCACCAGCAACATCACCATCAATGGCACCGGAGCTAACTTACTGACCCTCAGCGGCAACAATACCTCTCGCGTCTTTTTCATCGTCAGCGGCTCTGTCGTCAACATCAACAACCTCACCATTGCCAACGGAGATGCTGGCACTGGTTTCGGGGGTGGCATTGAAAATTCCGGGACTTTGACTTTGAACGCGGTTGCTATTCGCAATAGCCGTGCAGCGAGTGGTGGCGGCTTGTATTCCTTTGGAACCACCACAATCAATAACAGCACCATTAGTGGCAACACAGCCACAGGCGCGGGAGGTGGCATTTACAGTGCTGGCGGCACCATTCTTACGGTTAGGAATAGCACTATTAGTGGCAACACAGGTTCAGTGGGCGGTGGCATCCTACACGATAACAGTACTGCTGACCTCACAAATGTCACGATTAGCAACAACACAGCTACTAATGGAGGTGGCGGTATCTTCCACTTTGGCGGTACTGCTGACCTCGCTAATGTCACGATCACCAACAACACAGCTGTGAGTGGAGGTGGTGGTGGCATCATGCGTGACAGCGGTAGCGTCAACCTGAGGAACAGCATTGTTGCTGGCAATAACCATGCGACTTCTCCCGATGTGCTAGGTACCTTCAACAACCTCGGCCACAACCTGATTGGCAAGAGCGATGGCAGCACAGGCTTTACCCATGGCACGAACGGCAATATTGTCGGCACGATCGCCGCTCCGGTGAATCCAGGATTAGGAGCCTTGGCCGACAACGGTGGCCCCACACAAACCCATGCGCTGCTAACGGGCAGTCGAGCCGCTAATGCAGGCAACAATGCTTTGGCAGTTGGAATAACTGATCAGCGGGGTCAGGCTCGCATTGTGGGCGGCACGGTGGATATCGGTGCTGTTGAATCGAATATTTTGCCACTTCCCACGATCGCCCTTCCCACGGCTGGCGGCATTAGCTATACCGAAAATGCTGCCGCTGTCGTGTTGGATGCAGGTGCAACCCTTTCTAACCCAGGGGGCATAGACTTCACCAACAGCACGTTAGCAGTAGACATTGCCACGGGCGCATTGGCCAGCGATCGCCTCTCTATTCAGTCCATTGGCGGGGTCTCACTAGACGGGCGGCGGGTGCTGGTAGGCGGCACTCAAATTGGTACCTATACTGGCGGCTTTGGCACTGAGGCTCTGGTCGTGGCATTCAACGCCAACGCCACTGCCCCCACGGTTCAAACCTTGCTGCGGGCGATCGCCTATAGCAGCGTGGATGAACAGCTTTCGACCACAGCGAGCAATCGGGCGATCGCCGTTACCCTGACGGCAAACGGCGAAACCAGCACCCCCGTCACCAAATCCGTTACCGTCACCGGGGTTAACGACGCGCCGCTCATTGGTCAGCGCACCGTCCTTTATGATGGCGCACTCAACACCGCACCGGGTGCCCAGGGCTGGCTCGCAGCGCTCTCCCCAGGCACCGTTGAATCGGTAGGGGGCGGGGCAACCACCCTCAACACCTCTGCAAATTTAGCATTGCAGGCTGGCTACAGCCGTGTCGTTCCCACCCTCAACCCTGACAATGGCTTCGTGTTGTCCTTCCGGGCGCAGGTGCTGACAGAGGCCCTCGCCCCGGCGGTGGGATCTGGCGCTGACAAAAATGGCGACGGCAAACCCGACCGTGCAGGTTTTAGCCTGATCGTGGTCAGCAACGATAACTCGCGTGCCATTGAGCTAGGCTTCACCAAAACGCTAGGTGGTGGGCTGCGCATTTGGGCTCAAGAAGACGGCACGAGCCAAGCCAATCCCAGCGCCCAAGCCAGCAGCGATGGCGATACCCGCCTATTCTTCACCCAAGCCGAAGGGGTAGATGTTACCGACCCTGGGTTAGGAGCCTATGACCTGGCAATGGTGGGTGATACCTATACGCTATACCTCAACGGCACCGCTATCCTCAGTGGCAAACTGCGCGATTACACCGCGTTTGTAGGGACGATCGACCCTTACGAAACGCCTAACCTGGTGTTCTTTGGCGACAACACCACATCCGCCAGCGGCAGCTTTAGTCTGGCCGAGGTCAGCGTTCTAAAAACCACGCCCTTGCCCAACCAAACCATCAACGAAGACTCAGTCACAGGGCCAATCCCCGTCGGGATATTTGATCTGGAAACCCCGGCTGATGCCCTGACGGTCACGGCCTCGTCGGATAACCCAGCACTTGTGCCAAATGACCCGGCAAATGTGGCGATCGCCGGTAGTGGCGCAGGTCGAACCCTCACCCTTACCCCCGCCGCCGATGCCTTTGGGGCGGCTCAAATTAGCCTCACGGTGGGCGATGGCGTGGCGACTGCGGTCACAACGCTGAGTCTCACAGTCAACCCGGTCAACGATGCACCAACCGTTACACTTGGCGGCAACCAAACCGTGCTTTCAGGGTCTGGCGCTCAAAGCGTGACCAACTGGGCCACCGGTTTTAACCCCGGCCCAGCCAACGAAAGCGCCCAGACGGTAGACGCTTACGAGGTGGTGAGCAACACCAATCCAGGATTGTTTGCCGCTGACCCGGCGATCGCCCCCGATGGCACCCTCACCTATACCCCCAACAACACCTCGGGAACCGCCACCATTGGCGTGCGCGTGCGCGACAGCGGCGGCATAGAGAATGGCGGCGTGGATGTCTCGACGATTCAGACATTTACAATTACGGTCAATCCCCAAACGGTCACCATTACGGCTCCTGATGCGATCGCCACAGAGCTACCGGGCAACCCTGGCCTGTTCCGCATTCAGCGAGAAACCAGCTTCGGCAACTTGTCCGTTAACTTAACGCTTGCAGGCACCGCATCCGCCAGCGACTACGTCTTTAGCAATAACGTCACTGTGTCGGGTTCAACTCTCACGGTCACCATTCCCGACGGACAAACATCCGTCGATATTGGCATCACGCCTATCTTGGACGAGTTGGTAGAGGGCGATGAAACCGTGGCGCTGACGCTGGCGGGCGGCCAGTATGCGGTGGACAATGCCCAAAACACCGCCACAGTCGAAATCCTAGATGCGCCTGTGGTTTCCATCAGCGCCACCGACCCCACGGCGTCTGAAGTGCCGGGCAATCCTGGTATGTTCCGCCTGACGCGCACGGGCGATCTGTCCCAAGCGCTCACCGTGAACTACACCATCAACGGCACTGCTACCAACGGAACGGACTACAACTCGCTCACAGGAATAGCCACCATCGCCGCTGGCCAGTCCTTTGTAGATGTGCAGGTGAACCCCGTTCTGGACGAGTTGGTGGAGGGCAATGAAACCGTAGTGCTGACGTTAGATGACAGTTCGACGTATGTCGTTAGCTCAACTCAAGACAACGCTACTGTAATGATTCAAGATGCACCTGTAATTTCGGTAATCGCGCAGGATGCGATCGCGAGTGAACTGCCGGGCAATCCCGGCGCGTTCCGCCTGACGCGCACGGGCGATCTGTCCCAAGCGCTCACCGTGAACTACACCGTCAACGGCACTGCTACCAACGGAACGGACTACAACTCGCTTACGGGCACGGCTGTGATTCCGGCAGGCCAGTCCTTTGTGGATGTGCAGGTGAATCCCGTTCTGGACGAGTTGGTAGAGGGCGATGAAACCGTGGTGCTCACGCTAGATGACAGTTCGACGTATGTCGTTAGCTCAACTCAAGACGACGCTACTGTAACAATTCAAGATGCACCTGTGATTTCGGTAATCGCGCAGGATGCGATCGCGAGTGAACTGCCGGGCAATCCCGGTGTGTTCCGCCTGACGCGCACGGGCGATCTGTCCCAAGCGCTCACCGTGAACTACACCATCAACGGCACGGCCACCAACGGCACGGACTACAGCCCGCTCACAGGAACAGCCACCATCGCCGCTGGTCAAGCGTTTGTAGATGTGCAGGTGAATCCTGTATTGGACGAGTTGGTAGAGGGCGATGAAACCGTAGTGCTGACGCTGGCAGGCGGCCAGTATGCGGTGAATAATGCCCAAAACACCGCCGCTGTCACGATTATTGATGCTCCTCCCGTTCCCGATGTGGAGCGATCGCTGGTAGCTGTGTCAGTGCTGGATGGCATCATCAACGAGCACATCCCCAACTCGGGCATCTTCCGCTTTAACCGCACAGGCGACCTGTCGCAAGCGCTCACCGTGAACTACAGAGTGGCCGGTAACGCCACGAATGGAGTCGATTACGACACGCTCTCAGGCACTGCAATCATCCCCGTAGGACAAGCCTTTGTGGATGTGGTGGTGAATCCGATCAATGACACGATTAGTGAACTCGATGAAACGATTCGGATCACGCTCGCGGAGGGTGACTATCGCATCAACACGACTGCTCCTGAGGGAACCCTGACCATTTTGGCGAACGACCCGGTGATCTCTATTCGCCCGATTAAGGCTACCCGTCGAGAAGGAAATCGGGGCACTCAGCGCTTTGCCTTCCGCGTGTCGCTGTCTCATGCGAGCGACCAGCTGGTGGCGGTGCGATATCGCACCCTGGATGGCACGGCTACCGTGGCGGATGGTGATTACAGTCGAGTGACGCCAACCCAGATCAAGTTCCGTCCGGGGATGACCCATCAGCGGGTAACTGTGCTGGTTCGGGGCGATACCCAGTTTGAACGCAACGAGAAATTTTTCGTGCGGTTGTCCAATCCTCAGAGTGGGTCTCTTAACCCCAATGCGCTGAGGTCTGTGGGTCGTATTCGCAATGATGATGCCAGAACCGCCTACGATTTTGGAGCGCCCAGCTTCCGGGTGCAGGAGGGCGACCAGCTCAACACGGTCCGAATTCCGCTGATTCGCTCGGGCAATGTGTCGCAGGCGGGCTCGGTGAAGGTCAGGCTGTTGGACGGCAGTGCGATCGCCGGTCGCGACTTCCTCGGTGGCGTCACTCGGGTGAACTTTGCCGCCGGACAAACCACGGCCTGGGTGCCACTGCGGGTTCTCGGCAACACCGCCTATCAACCTGATCGGAATCTGACGATGGCGCTGTTTGGCTTTAGCCATGTCGGGGCCTATTCCAAACAGCGGGCGGCAACGGTGACCCTGGTGGATGATGACATCCTCTTTCAACGCGGGGTGGGGTTCAGCGGTTTTCGTCCCTAAGCCTCTCATGAGGCCAATCATAAGCAGTTCATGATTGGCCTCATGAACTGCTCAAAAACGCAGCGTCATGCGGAGCGTGCCCACTACATAATCATCGTTCCCTCGAAACTGATCGGGGGCGGTGATCCAAATAATGCCCGGTGTGAGCATAAGGCGATCGCTCAATGCATAGCGATAAAACGCTTCTAGATGCAGCGAGGTATCGTTGCTCAGCCCTAGCTGCGGCAGGTTTAGCCCCGCCGCCGTTGCGCCCCCCAAGTAAGGTTCTGCACCAACGACTAGGCCGCCCAGGTTTCCTTCGGCAAATAGATCGGGGAATGCTAGCCCTAGCCCGTAGTACCAAATCTCGCCGCTGCCCGTGTTGTTGAGCAAATTGAGATCGGTATAGCCTCCAAAGGCGTTCACCGCAAGCCCCGGGCTGAGTTGCAAGGAGAGCGATCCCCCAACGGAATTCGTCGTGGCAGACACATCTAGCCCGGTATGCAACGCGTTTGCAGGCACAGTCCCGGTGAAAAACTCCTCTTGACTGCCCAATGCAAAGATGGAATTGCCCGAGGTGTGATAGCCGCGGACGTAGGTGAGCCCGAGCTGTATCGCATCACTGGGCACAACGGTCACCTGGGCCAGCGCGGCAAAATCCCCCTCGAACAGTCCCTGGCTTTCCCCCGGCTGGTTCGCCCTGCTCGCCAGATAGCCCGCACTCAGAAAGAGGCGATCGCCCATCTCCACAGTCACCCCCGCGCCACTGCCGCCGCCGATGCGGTAAATTGGGTTTTGCTGGGCAAAGGCAGAGATCGCGCCCATGCCGCCATCTCCATCATCAAAATAGGGATTTGCCGTGCTGGGCAGGTAGTCACTGCTGCGCCCGCCGACGCCAGCGATATAAAGCTGAGTGCGATCGCCCAACGGCAGGGAATAGTCCAGCCGATCGAGATCGAGCCGATTGCTGGTGTTGCCGCCCACGCTCGCGCTCAGCCGACCCTCTGCGGTGCCTTGTGTCACCCCAGGCAGCAGACTCGCCGGAGTCACAGGGGGCAACCCGTTGCCAGCAGTTAGCCGCGCATTGAGCGCATCGCTGCCGGTAAAGCTGGTGCGCAACGTCAGCCGCGTGCGGTGTTGCAGCACCAGATTGTCACTGCTCGCCGCCGCGATTTGGTCGCCCACGGTGGCAGACAGCCCTAGAATCGCTTCGCCATACAGCCGAGTTGTCGTAGAAAACTGCTGCTGTGTCAGGGCTGCGGTGCGACCGTCTAGGGTATTGAGGCGATCGCCCACGCGGGCCAACTCTGCGGCGAACTCGCGCTGCAAGCGCTGCACCGCTGACAGCACATCATCCCCAACACTGCCATCGTCTCTATCCTGCAATTGCGCGAGGCACGCGCTGAGGCTAGCGGCAAATTCATCGCGGCTCATGGGGCGATCGCCCCGAAACGTGCCATCGGGATACCCCGATAGACACCCGTCACGCTCTACCAACAGGCGCAGTGCTTCATAGGCCCAGTCCGTGGGCTGCACATCTGAAAACTGCGTCACCGACGGAACCGTCGTCTGTGCCATCGGCGGCTGAGCCGATTCAATAGGGGGTAAAGGCGCAGCCTGGATCAAAGACGTTGGCGCTCCCCCTACCCAACCCAGCACCAGCCCAGTGCCCCAGCAGAAGCATCGACGGAGTTGCAATCGCCTAGGCATAGCGTCCTTATATCCAAATATCCAAAACGTCTGTCCCCCAAAGGATATCGTATTCATGCACCGATGCAGCATTAGGGCGATCGCCCAACACTCCAGTGCTTCCTAACCAAGAAAATCCCCTGTCAACCAGCCTTAAAACCGTCGGAGCAAACGGCTATTCGCCCCATGCAGGGACATTCTTCTCGAGACAGAGCTTTAAAGCCCCTGCAAGAAAACCGGCCAAAAAAGATTGCGATGCAGCTCTCAAAGCCCCACCGCAACTAGTTTCGCATCCGAACTTTAAACCGCGCATTGAGTCCGAGGCGGATCTCCGAAGGGCATCCGAGATGAGTCTAAGACAGGGTGCGCTTTCCGTCATCCACCATCGACATCATGCCCTGAATCGCCGCTGGAATGCTCTTGGGATCCATAAACATGACCTTGCTGCTCTCGCTCGTGCCAATCGTATTCCCCATATCGATATAGCCCATGGCCAGCAAGAGTTGGCTCGCGGCGAGCGCGTTGGGGTCATTTTGCATGGCTTTGACAACGACCTGAATCGCCTCTGCCGTGGCCTGCGCCTTCAGCACTTGGCTCTGGCGCTCCGCCTGGGCTCGCATCACAATGGCCTTTTGCTGGGCTTCGGCCGCAAGCACCACCGCCTTTTGGTCGGCTTCGGCTGCAAGCAGTTGCGCATCGGCCTTGCCTCGGGCCGAGTTCACAGCCGACTCTCGCTCGCCTTCTGAGTTTAGAATGGCAGCTCGCTTGCGACGCTCTGCCGTCATTTGCATTTCCATCGACTCTTGCACCGCTTTAGACGGCGTAATGTCGCGCAACTCTACCCGCGTCACCTTGACGCCCCAAGGGTCAGTGGCAATGTCGAGCTCTCGCAGCAAAATTTCGTTGACTTGCTGGCGAGCGGTAAAGGTTTCATCCAATTCGAGCTTGCCCATCTCCGAGCGAATTTGGGTCAGCACTAAGTTGACCATCGCAGCGTGCAGATCTTGAACCCGGTAATAGGCTTTTTCCATGTCTACAATGCGCCAGTAGACCACCGCATCTACAGAAATCGCTACGTTGTCTTTCGTGATGGAGGGCTGCGGCGGCACATCCAAAACTTTTTCTCGAATGGTTTCGCGGTAGGCTATCCGATCGACGAAGGGCACCATCAGGTTAAAGCCGGGGCCTAGCTTTTTGTTGTATCGCCCTAAGCGCTCCACCAGCACTTCGTTACCTTGATTTACAATTTTGACGCTGCTGCTAAGACCTGTAACGCCTAACGCGGCCAGTACTAGCGCAAAAAAGCCTTCCATAACCTGTTGTCTCCGAATTGCAGAGGAATAGTGAACTAATGGACTTTTCTGAAACACACTTCAACGGAATATCAGCAGAATGCCCAGCTGCGTAACCAAACGTTACCCCAGCAGAAATTTAATTTCGATAGACATTTAATTTCAATCCATGTCTGACTGAGTCATCCGTCAGCTCATTCTCATGAGGGTGTCATCTAAAATGCCTGACAGGCTGATGTGATGATCCGTTTATCTATCTAGCGATCTGAACTATCTATCCAGGCTATCTAGATAGTGCTCAGGCACCACAATCAGGGTAGTGCCGCGTCGTTCTACCACGTAAACCCGCTG
The DNA here is from genome assembly GCA_019359435.1 of Kaiparowitsia implicata GSE-PSE-MK54-09C. Taxonomy (GTDB): domain Bacteria; phylum Cyanobacteriota; class Cyanobacteriia; order Elainellales; family Elainellaceae; genus Kaiparowitsia; species Kaiparowitsia implicata. The sequence continues at coordinate 59,149 of JAHHHI010000066.1, read as the reverse complement.
ATTCGGGGCGATCGCCACATCTAGCTCTGAGCGAGCCTGCCAAGAGCCACCTTCGTAAATCACCCGTCCTGTTTGTCCAGGCAAAATCTCGGTGAGCGTTTCTGCCTCACTCGATTCGGCGATCGCACGCGGGGTGCGTTTGGGCATCAGCCGCCGCACCAGCAGCGTCAGGATAAGCGACAGCAGCATCCACAGCGCCACCTGCACCCCAAAACTGGGAATCACCAGCGCTGCCGCCGCCACAATGAAGGCACTCAGCCCCAGCGCCACCTCTAAAAAGGCGGTGGGCAAGACGAACTCCATGACGCAAAAGACGATACCAACAATTAGCCAAATAGCAGAGTGACTCACGGCCATGCGACGCCAAGGGTAAAGGGGTTATGACGGGGGTAGCACCTAACCAGACTTGATAAGGAACTACCGAGAGCGAATAAAACGCGAATAGAAACCGCTAGAACAGCAGGTTTAAAACCAGCATTAAAGACAGCGCGTAATGATGCAATGGCTCACCCACACAGCTCCAATCTAGCTTAGTCATCCCACGAGATCAGAAAAATTAAGGTGCTGTTTCATTTTTGCGATCGCATTGCGTTTGTAAGGTTGCCCATTGAGTCTTATTTTTTGGGGCTAAGTTTTTTTAGCTCAGTGAGATCTGCTAATCCGTGATGACTAGCTAGTGCTGGGACGCAGGCTTTGCTATCAGACACCCCCAGCCATTCCAATATTGATAATGGTGTTTGGAGCATGGATATGGAGCAAGGGCGTAATCTTTACTCCACCTCTCATTCTTGTCTAAAACGACTCCAGTATCCAACTGTGTCAATCCCATTCATCAGCGCTGGTTTGTGAGTAGAGGGAACGCACCTATAAAAACGTTTCAGCCCATGCTCCAAACTGAGCAGCGACAGCTATATTAAGATGAACAATCGACGTGTGCCTTTGCTTTACGCTATGGATAGTGTGATTTAGGTGGTTTAGACCGTGTGGTTTAGAAGTGGATCAATGCGCTGATGTTCCTGCAATGCGTTAACCCCAATTGTTTGTCGGAGGACAATCCCCTCGATGCATCAGTCTGTGCGGATTGCGGGACGCTGCTAGAACGCCGCCACCTCTGGGCCATTGGGGATGGGGCCGAAGCCTTTGCAGTGGGGACTCAGGTGGGCGATCGCTATCATGTGATGGCACCCCACATCTGGCTCGATATGCGCCCCGCCAAGCCACCCGAAGCACCACCCGAGCTGCCGCCCTCCGTGCTGCCCTATCTCAAGCTGTTTCCTTATCGGCTGCATGTGCCGACCATCTACGGCTTTTGCATTGCCGATTCTACAGCCGTCTTGTTGTTAGAAAATGCGCCCATTGATCGATCGGGTTCGCCGCTGCCGAGTTTGTCGGCTTCGCTGCGGGGCGCTCCTGCGGTGCGTCAAGTCTATTGGCTGTGGCAATTGCTGGAACTGTGGGTGCCGCTGCTGGAGGCAGGTGTGGCCTCTAGCGTGTTGGTAGACGAGAACTTGCGGGTTGAGGGGTGGCGGGTGTGGGTGCGATCGCTCTATGGCGATTTTCAAGCTGAAGAGGGGGTGCCGCCGGTGAGTGAGTTGGCGACGCTGTGGCAGAGCTGGCTGCCATCTCTGCAGCCCGCCATTGCAGACCCCGTACGCGATCTCTGCCGATTTATGAAAGAGGGAGACGATACCCCAGCCAAACTGCGAGCGATCGCCACCCGGCTGAATCAGCTGTTGCTCGACCAAGCGGCCCAACTGCCGCTGCGGCTCAAGGTGGCCGCTGCCACCTCGCCCGGCCCGCATCAGCCCTTAAACGAAGATGCCTGCTTTCCCCAGCCAGGGCATGCGCCAACCGCCACCGATGCGGCAGTGTTGCCCTATTTGGTAATGGTGTGCGACGGCGTGGGGGGACATGCCGGGGGCGAGGTCGCTAGCCAAATGGCGGTGCGCTCGATGCAGCTCCAAATCCGCACCATGCTGGCCGATGTGATGGAAGAAACTGCGCTGCTAACGCCCGATATCGTGACGCAGCAGTTGGAATCTATCCTGCGTATTGTGAACAACACCATCGCTAGCCAAAATGATACGCAAGGTCGAGAAGCGCGCGATCGCATGGGCACCACGCTCGTGATGGCGCTGCAGCTTCCTCAAAAAATTGCCACCGCCCGCGGCAATGCCAACGCCCACGAGCTCTATCTGCTCCACCTCGGCGACAGCCGCGCCTACTGGCTGACCCCCGACTACTGCCAATTGCTGACCGTCGATGATGACCTAGCCGGGCGAGAGGTGCGGCTGGGGCGCAGCCTCTATCGCGACGCCCTCCGCCGCAAAGATGGTGGCGCGCTGGTGCAAGCCCTCGGCACCCGCAATGCCGACGCCATCTATCCCACCATTCAGCGGTTCGTGGTAGAAGAGGACGGGGTGCTGATGCTCTGCTCTGACGGGCTCAGTGACAACGACCGGGTGAGTCAGCACTGGCCAGACGTGATGCGCGCCTTTGCTAAAGGCAAGCTGACGCTAGAAGGCTGTGCCAAAACATGGGTGGAACTGGCCAACCAGCACAACCGCCACGACAATACCTCTGTTGTATTGCTGGAATGCCGGGTGAGCGATCGCGCCCAGTTTATCGATCCAGAGTCCAGCACAACTGACATCAGCATGCCAGATCTGTCCGAATCAGCACGGGTGCTGCTCTATGGCGACCCGCCCGAGCCAGTGGCAGCCCCAACGGGGTCTCGGCGGCGGCGGCGGCAGGGCGTATCGCTGCCGCTGCTAATCGCGGCAGGGGTGCTGGCTGGAATGGCCATGGTAGGGCTGGCCGGGTGGCTAGTGTGGCAGCGGCTCAACCCGACTCCCTCAACGCCGCAGCCTGTCCCTGAGTCTACCGAGTCGGCAGAATAGCAGCCCGCCCCTTTGAGAAGGGATCATCCTGTGTCAAGATGTAGGGTGCGTATCTTTGAACACAAATTTTTCAAAGCCCTTGATTTCTCTAGCACAGCAGCAGTTTATGAACGTTGGCGATCGCGTCCGTGTCACAGAATCCGTCATTGTGTATCACCACCCTGAGCACCGCAATGAAGCGTTTGACATCAAAGGGCAGGAGGGAGATGTGATCAGTTTTGCCGATGTCTGGCGTGAGCAGCCCATCAGCGCCAACTTCCCCGTTGTGGTTAAATTTTCTAAAAAGTTTAAGGCTCATTTGCGGCCAGATGAGCTGGAAGTCATTTCAAACGCAGCAGAATAAGCACACCATTTTTTTGCGCTAGTTTTTTGCGCTTAAATAAGTGAACTTGGACATGAGTGGACTTGAAATTGGCCTCAAGCCATCCCACCACAGCGCGATTCAAGATTTAGCAATCTCCCACCAGCAATGATAGATGCGTTGATGGGGCAGATGGCTGAGCGGACTGGTATGTTGAGCTGAAGATACAGCGCTAACCCTGTGAGTCGGGGCAGACTGGTCTGATGAACTCTTGCCCTGCGCAATTGATCCAATCAAACTATTCGGATTCTTTAAGGTGGCCATATACCAGAAGCCAAACGGGCGTGCAGTCACTGCACGCCCGTTTGGCTTCTGGCTGTTTTGTAGCTACTGCAAACTCAGGTCTGACAGATTAATACAGCTGCTGCGCTAGTTTAACTAGGCCACTACAAAGTCCAGCGATGGAATCAGAGCCGACTGGCTGCTAAGGCCCTCAACTACCGCAATCAAGTCTCCATTCTTGGTGATGTTAGCGTTGAATCCACCTGTCACCGCGATAAAGTTCACGTTGTAGTCGCTAATGTTGCCTTGAACTTGGATCTTGTCTTTCTCTTGAAAGCTAAAGTCCTTAATCGTGGCATAGCCTAGCCCAGTGTAGAAGGTTGAGAAGCTGCTGCCTAGCACGAAGGTATCAGCCCCTGTACCACCCCACATCTCGTCATATTCTGACGTGCCAGAACCAAAGCCCTGAACCACGTCATTGCCAGAGCCACCGTAGAGGGTGTCGTTGCCAGTGCCACCGTAGAGCTTGTCGTCGTCTGAGCCACCGTACAGCACGTCATTACCTGTTTCCCCATATAGGGTATCTTTGCCCGTGCTACCAGAGAGCGTATCGTTGCCTGACCAGCCATAGATCAAGTCATCTCCTGAACCGCCATACACTGCATCATCACCAACCCATCCATCCAGCGTGTCGTTGCCGGCACCGCCCCAGAGGACATCGTTGCCATCGCCACCATTGATGTAGTCGTTGCCGTCTTCACCGTAGATGGTGTCATCGCCCAGGCCACCATACATTTTGTCGTTGCCCAGTCCGCCATACATCTTGTCGTTGCCAGAATCCCCATACATAGTGTCGTGACCGGCATCTCCATACATGGTGTCGTTGCCAGAATCCCCATACATTAGGTCATCATCGCTGCCGCCATACATCTTGTCGTTGCCTAGTCCGCCATACATGGTGTCTTTACCAGACCCCCCGTAGAGCGAGTCATTGCCAGACCCCCCGTAGAGTTTGTCGTTATCCGCTTCGCCGTAGAGCACATCGTCGCCACTGCCGCCCCACAGCACATCGTCGCCGCTAAAACCGAGGAGCGTATCATTATCAGCTCCGCCATATAGAGTGTCGTTGCCTGTCCATCCATCAATCGAGTCATTGCCGTCGCCACCAAAGACTAGGTCGTTGTCTCCACCCGCATGAATGGTGTCGTTGCCGCCATAGCCATAGATGGTGTCGTTGCCGTTGTAACCATACATCACATTACTGAGGAAATTGCCTTTGAGAGTGTCGTTGCCGGGAGTTCCATAGATGTTGACGGGCAACAAGGGAATAAGGCTGAAGTTCTTAGAGGCCATTGTGTGTTACTCCTGTGTCAGGCTAGTTAAAACTTGGTGATTGGAGGAGGAGCGCGGTGTTTGGGGCTGCTCCATCCTCTGAAGAGCTATCGGGAGCAACCGTAGGGGATTATGCGGTGAGTAACAAAGCTTTACAAAAGCAACACATTTAGGCTTTAGCCTTCTGTTAGGCCTCTGCGGGGCAATGATGTAACCAAGGACTGTCGAGGATTAAGCGCCGTCGTTTGGTTTTGCCAACGTGCAACGTCTCCCAAAGCCCCAAAGGGAGAAAACCTAATCAGCGAGTACCTAATCAGCGAGTACATTGTTTTCTCGCGAGTTTCTTAAGTCATCTCCCGCAAAGAGTTTCCTTCCGTGAAATATCTTTCGACGCACTGGGTAGTGGCTTTGAGGTAAACATGAGTTTGACAGCATTATTTCAGCCGTGTATTGCGGGGCTAAAACAACGCAAAACCGTGATGTCTCCCGCGTCGCAGGCACCACGGTTTTGGGCATTTGCCCACACTACTCAAACCCCTCACCTGTTTGGGCCTGCCTGCCATGTCCACTTGCCTCAGTTTCTACGCAATCCGCCTAAGTTCCCCACAGAGAAGGGTTTGTGCGCGTTGGCATTTGTAACTCAGGGCTGATGAGCTGCCTAAAGTCCTGCGATAGGCTGTAATTGTTCCCACGTTTATGCTGCCTAAGATGACTCAATCAAATTCTCTATTTTCATTGCCACAGCAAATGTTAGAAGTTGCCTTCGGGGTTGCAAATACAGCGACTCGCATGGCGGGAGGGGCTGCATCTGCGGTGGGTAATAGTGTGGCGCCAGTTGCGCTTGAGTGGGTTGAGCGCAGCACCGAAACCGTAGGGAACATTGTGACTCCCATAGCAGAAAATTCGCTGGTGAAACTAGCGACGAAGTTGCCAGGGGTGAAATGGGTGATGGCTGCTGTAGGACAGGTTGATGTAGAGACGGTGCATCAGGAGGTGACGGCGCTGATGCAGAAGCATCCTGCTGATACGGCGGAGCAGTTAGCGCAGCGGGTGATTGCGGAGACGGCGACCAAGGCCGCTGGCCTAGGCTTGGTTGCTAATGTGGCTCCTCCTATTGCTCTGGCGATGCTGGGGATTGAGGTGGCCGCGTTGAGCGCGCTGCAAGCGGAAATGGTGTATCACATTGCCGCACTGTATGGCTTTGAGCCAACTGACCCAACGCGACGGGGTGAGGTGCTGGCGATTTGGGGCCTGGCGATGGGTGGGTCGAGTGTGATTAAGATGGGGCTCAATATGGTGGAGTTGATTCCGGTGGTAGGCCCGGCGGTTGGTATTGCCGGAAATGCGGGGTTGATGTATACCCTGGGAGCGATCGCCCAACAGTTCTACACTGCTAAGCGCGATACTCGCGATGCTCGCATGGCTCAGCAGACGCTAAGCCATGCGATAACGACGACGGTATAACGCGACATAGCGCAAAGTTCAGTGGCTTTCTATCACCGCGACGCCACCAACTATCATTTGCGGGCCTTCCAGGTGCCGCCGTAAATGTAGTGAGCATTGTTATCGGTAATGTGGAGATGGCAGCGATCGCACACAAAGTACCACTGCTGTGACGCATCCCACTGCACCCGATACAAGACATCTGCTAGGCACTGGCAGCGATCGCACGACTTGATCCGCTGTCGTTTCATAGTGACTTGTCGCAATGATTGGCAGGAGTATTCAGATATTCAGAGCTAATGGCGTATAGGACAGGTAGTACCTGTCCTATACCTCGTCATCATCAACGACCAAGTCATCACCAATGACCAATCTAGGGCAATAGGAGAACGGCTCAACTATTAGAGCTGCTGGGTTTCAAAGGTATTGCACAGCTCGGGGTCACCTGCACGCAGCCCTTCCTCAAACCAGCGAACCCGCTGAGCTGAACTGCCATGGGTAAACGACTCTGGCACCACATAGCCCTGCGATCGCCGCTGCAAGCGGTCATCCCCGATAGCGGCTGCGGCATTCAGCCCCTGCTCAATATCGGTGCGGTCTAGTTCCACAATCTGGGCATTGTGCCCCCACACCCCTGCAAAGCAATCCGCCTGGAGTTCTAGCCGCACTGAGAGTTGGTTGGCCTGCGTCTGACTGACGCGCTGTTGCAGGGACTGAACTTGACCCGAAATGCCGAGCAAGTTCTGCACGTGATGCCCGACCTCATGCGCCAGCACATAGGCCTGAGCGAATTCGCCCGGCGCGCCCAGTTGATTCCGCATATCTTCAAAAAAGCTGAGATCAATATAGATGCGTTGATCCCTCGGGCAATAGAACGGCCCCAGTGCAGCTTGGGCGTAGCCGCAGGCCGATTGCACCGCCCCTGAAAACAGGACGAGCCGGGGTTCTGCATACCGCGATCCCAATTGCCGGAAAATTTCATTCCAAGTTTCTTCGGTATCTGCCAGCACCACAGACACCAACTCGGCGGCGCGGTCATCTGCAGGGGAGACTTGGGTTTGCTGCGGTGCTGAAAACGGATCAGGCGCTGCTTGATCCAGCACGATGGAGGGATCAATGCCAAAAAACATGGCAATCAGCGCCAAGACGATGCCGCCTAACCCTAGCCCAGCCCCTCGACTGCTGCCCCCCATGCGGCGGCGATCTTCAACATTGGTGCTTCGACGCCCGTATTCCCAGCGCATGTGTTGATGTCTCAAAAACCTCTGATGAGATTCTAGGGGCGATCGCCCCTTAAGGGAAGCCTTAAACCTGTGCGTTTCTTTTCTCAGAAGCGATGAGGCATCAAAAAAAATGGAGTCTGCGTTGCTAAATTCCAGCAACGCCCCAACTCTAAATCTAGCGGCTATCACAGCCCATTGAGGCCACTCGACACTGACCCTAGAGAGCAACAGTTAAACCCCAGCTTGGATCAGACCTCCTGACAAATTCCATACAGACGTATTAAAGTGCAAATGTATTAATCTAGGGATAGAATGAGGTGAGACTAAGCGATGTGGCTCAAGTGGACTGGCTCAATTGGATTGGCTTAATTGAATCGATTCCGCTGGATTGGCCCAATTGAATCGACTCCACTCGAGTAGTTCTGCAAGGCTTATCGTCCCGTATCGTTGGTGATTGAGCCGCTAAGGACTCCAAGTATGGCGAGTTTAAGGCGGTACTCAGTGCTATCGTCACATCGCGTAGGAAGCAATGCTAGGTTGGCATGATCCCGCTGCACCTGACGCTAAAAAACTTTTTGAGCTACCGCGATGCGTCAATTGACTTTCGCGGACTGCATGTGGCGTGCATTTGTGGGTTTAACGGGGCGGGCAAATCGTCGTTGCTAGAGGCGATCGCCTGGGCCTTGTGGGGTGAGAGTCGTGCCGCCCTCGAAGATGACGCCATCCACATGGGCGAAACCGAAGCCCGCGTTGACTATACCTTTCACTGCTTCGATCGGGTGTATCGCGTGATTCGCACGCGGGTGCGCGGACAGAGCAGCAGTCTAGAGTTTCAGGTGCAGTTGGCAGAGGGCAACTTTCGCAGCCTTACGGCTCGGGGCATGCGCGCCACCCAGCGGTTGATTGTGCAGCACATCCGCCTTGACTACAACACGTTTGTCAACTCGGCCTACCTGCGTCAGGGGCATGCCGATGCCTTTATGCTCAAGCGCCCCAGCGAGCGCAAGCAGGTGCTTGCCGACCTGCTCAATCTGCATCAATATGACGATTTGGCAGAGCGCGCCCGAGAGCGATCGCGCGATCTCAAAGCCGAACTCGACCTGCTAGAGCGCAGCCTGCGCCACATGGCCACCCAGATCGAGGAAGGGGATGCACTGACGCCTCAGCTAGAAGCCCTGCAAGCCGAGTTGGATGATCTGCAACAGCAGCAGCAAGGGGATGCCGACACCCTGCGCCAACTCACCGATACGCAGCAGCAGCGGCACACCTGGGTGCAACACCTGCAGTTGCAGCAGCAGCAGCAGCAGCGCCTTAGCCAAGATTGCCAGCGGCTTAAGCAAGAGCATCATCAGGTGATCAAGCAAAAGGTGGCCTTGGAAGGGGTTCTGCGCCAGGCAGAGGCGATCGCCGCAGGCTGTGCCGAATACCACAGCCTGCAAACCGAAGAAGACCTGCTCACCCGCAAGTTTCACGCGCACCAGGCTGCTACCACGCAGCGACAAGACCTGCAGCAACAGCAGCAACAGCAGCACACAGCGCTGCGCCATCGTCAAAGCCGCCTCCAAAGCCAGATCGAGACGCTGCAGCAGCAGGCTGAAGAACATCACCACGCACTCAGCAAAGCCGCCGATCTTGAGCCAGCCCTCGTTCAGCTCCACCAAGCACGCCAGCACCTGAGCGCCCTCGATCAGCGGCAGATGCAGGCGGCTCCATTGCTACAGCGGCAGCAGCAGTTGCGCACCGAGATTGACCGACGGCAGACCCGTCTTGCCGCCCGCCGCGACGAGTTGATCAGCGCGATTCAGCAGTTGCAGCAGCAGCAGCAGCGACAGCCGCAGATTCAGCAAACCATTACCGAAGTCGCTACGGCGATTAAATACTTAGAGGAGCGTCGCGCCTATCAGCAGCAGGTCTTAGACAAAGGGCTAGAGCGCAAGAATTTTTTAGAACGCTTGCAGGAACGCCAGCGAGAATGCGAAGCGCAGTTGGCCGAGCTGAATCAAAAAATTACACTGTTGCAGCAGCAAGGCGCAGAGCCACACGCGCTGGCGTCTGATGTCGAGTCTGATGAGGCCAATGCGGCAATGATGGAACTGGCAGCCAGTCATGGGCCTAGCCAATCTGCCAGCCAGCAGACTGCGTCGTCACACCAGAGCCTCGCTGCTCGCTCAAAAAAACGATCGGGGAAGGCGGGGCGCGGGTCAGCCCCAACCACCGAGGAGGCGCAGCCGCCCACCTATGCTCGCCTGCCCAGCGCCCTGTTTCCGCCCTGCCCCGTGTGCGATCGCCCCTTAGACGCCCATCATCTGCAAATTGTGATGGCGCGGCACCAGGCGCAGCAGCGCGATCTGCAGGAGCAAATTTGGGTGATTCGAGAACAACTTGCCACCTCTGATCGCGAAATTCAACTGTTGCGCCAGGAGTATCGCGACCTAGACGACGAGCTGACTCACTACACAGCCATTGTGGAACGCCACGGCAAGCTGCAAGAGCAGTTGCAGGGGGCCACCGCGGGCAACAGTCGGCTAGCCCAAGCACAGCAAGAATTAGCAGAATTGGAGCGATCGCTCGACACCGGCGACTATGCCCCCGAATACCAAGACGAACTGCGGCTGCTAGAGCAAACCCTGCAAGACCTAGACTATGACGACAAAAACCATGCCCTCGCGCGGGGCGATGTGGATCGGTGGCGCTGGGCAGACATTAAGCAGGCCGAACTCAAGCAGTCGCAGCGACGCTACGACCGAGTGATGGAGCAACTGCCTCAGCTTGAGACGCAGCAGACCGAACTCGAGCAGGCCTTGCGCGATCTAGCCGCATCGCCCCTGCAACAGCAGATCACAGAACTGGATGCGCACATTGGGGCGATCGCCTATAACCTCGATCATCACACGTCGCTCCGGCACCGCTTGCGTCAGGCGCAACCCTGGCAACTGCGCCAGCAAGAACTGCACCAGGCCCAACAGCAGTATCCCCAGTTGCAGCAGCGGCAGACCGACCTCGCACACCTGCTCGAAGAGCGGCAGACCGCACTGAGCGCGCTCACCACCGAGCTAGAGGCGCTGGTGCAGCAGATTCGGCAGGTGCCCGATCCAGATCGGGCGATCGCCACCCTAAACGACCAAATGCACACGCGGCGAACCGTGCTAGACGACCATCTCGCAGCCATCGGTCGCTTGCAGCAGCAGCAACAGCAGCTCGACGCTCTGCGCCAGCAGCACAAGGAGATGACGCAACACCTGCACCACACCCGTCGCCAACTGCGGGTTTATCAAGAACTGGGGCAAGCCTACGGCAAAAACGGCATTCAGGCATTGATGATTGAAAACGTGCTGCCCCAGCTCGAAACAGAAGCGAACCAGCTCTTAGGACGGCTCACCAATCACCAATTGCACCTGCAGTTTGTGACCCAGCGCAGTCGTCGCCGCTCTAGCTCGGCCCGCACCACCGACAAGCTGATCGAAACCCTCGACATCCTCATTGCTGATGCGCGGGGCACGCGCCCCTACGAAACCTACTCGGGTGGCGAAGCCTTTCGCATTAACTTTGCCATTCGGCTGGCGCTGGCGCGGCTGCTGGCCCAGCGCTCTGGGGCCGCGCTGCAGTTATTGGTGATTGACGAAGGCTTTGGCACGCAGGATGATGTGGGGTGCGATCGCCTCATCGCAGCTATTCAGGCGATCGCCGGCGACTTTTCCTGCATTCTCACTGTGACCCATGTGCCCCGTCTCAAAGAATCCTTTCAACACCGCATCGAAATTACAAAAACCGATGCGGGATCTCAGGTGCAACTGGTCATGTAACGTCGCTTCATGGCACCCGCCAAGTCTGGAGCCACGCAGTTTAGGCCGTTGCCAAATATAAGGCTGAATTCAAGCATCCATGTTCCGCGCAGGGGCGCACGGCGGTGCGCTCGTACACAGATTCATGCTGTAATTCAGCAACGCCCGTTTTCATTCACCCGATATAACCCGATATAGATTCAAAAAGAGCTAGGGCGTGTCATCAATGCTGACCAAAAGCCTTATGTATGAGCGTTGCCACGCCCGACCCAAAAACCAGGCTAGGGGCTGTGACTGTTGATTTCTGGGATATCAGAGGCTAATTGATGACAGCCCCTAGTTTTGGAAATTAGTAGTATGGCATCGCCACCGATGGTAAGATTAGCCGCGCGACTCCACTGATATCGCACCTTATTGCATCTCAACACACTGCATCTCCACCTCATTGCATCTTAACCGTACCGTCACTCATCGTCATCGTCTTCTCGACCCAACGTTATGAACAGCAAGCTTACACGGCACCGCGTGCCGTTTGCCGCTCTCCCTGCTGGCTCTCTTATTGGCAGTGTCAGCCTAGTGCTGTTGGCAAGCTGTGGACGTCCCCAACCCACGCTGGTGCAGTGCAATCAGCTGACCCAGTTAGCCAATAATACTGTCGAAGATGTGCAGGCTATTGTGCAGACCAATGCAGCCCCTAACGCCGCCGCGCTGACGCAGGTCTCTGAACGGTTTGATCAGAGCAAGGAAGAAGTGGAAGCGCTGCAATTGTCAGACCCACAACTGCAAAGTTATCAGCAGCAGTTTTTAACGATGTATACCGAAACCAGCCTCACAGCTCGCGAGTTGGCGATCGCCCTCGATCAACAAGCCTTCGAAGATGCCCGCGAGGCTCGAACTAAATTTCAGGTGGCGATCAGTCAAGAAAGCACCCTAGTGGAACAGGTCAACGCCTATTGCGAACCGCAGTCATGACCTGTTGTGCCTTCAGGATTGTGCCTTCAGGGTTTTGCCCCTTAGGATGAGGTCTAACCGATTGTCTCCCGCCGTTTATTTAACGCGCCATGAAACAGCCAGACCCAACTGAACAGCGTGTGGTGCTGCCCAATGTCAGTTGGCGGCAGTTTCAAGCTCTGCAACAAGAGGTGGAAGGCGACACTCGCCTAACCTATTGGGGCAATCGCCTTGAGATGATGACGCCGCTGCCCGATCATCAGCGTTGCCGCAATTTGCTCGATTCACTGATTCAGCTCATTGCCGATGTGCGATCGCAATCCATCCGGGCGATCGCCCCCGTGGTGCTGCTCGATTCTCATCAGCTCTGCGCCATCTCACCCGATGCGGTGTATTACAGAGATCCCCCACCTTTACCCGACGATCGCATCGATGTCATTCCTCAGATCGACATCGTCCAAATGCCCCCACCCAACTTGGCGCTCGAAATAGTTCTCAATGCCAGCAGCGTAGACAAATTTCCCATCTACGCCAGCCTCGGCATTGAAGAGGTCTGGCGCGGTCAACTGCAGCCCCACCGCAACCAGCCGCTACAGCTAAAGATGACGCTGCATCGCTTGCAAGACGATGGATACAGCCCGATCCCAGCGAGCGAACTTTTTCCTGCTGTCACTCCTGCTGTGATTCAGAATTTTATTGACCAAAGTGAAACCCTGAGTCTGGTCAAGGCATTGACGTTGCTGCGCGCTTGGGCGGATGCAGCTTAACCACTGATTTGAACCAGAGTTCGGGATCAGCTCAACCTCTCTTCCCCGTTGAATGCATTGACCGCTGACTGCTGTCGCTGCGATACAAAAAAACGCTGTGGAACGAATGAAAATGTACGTTCCACAGCGCTAAATTTGAGTCGTCTCTGCTTTCATCAAGGTCTAGTTTGGTGATGAAGAAGGGTGGGCGATCGCCCCTACCCTTCCACCAAACCAAGCCGTTGGAGTCTCTAGTAGCGAACGCCACGCTTGCGCAACGAGGCAATCATTTGCTGCCGCACGGCCAAGGCCCACTGATTGAACTCTTCAGTGTTTTGAATCGTTTGAGCCGGGATTTCGGTCTGCTTGGATGTTGTCTGTGTCGTGCCGTTCATAAAGGTCATACCTCAAATCAGTAATGTTATGGGTCGGGTCTATATCTAGCGCTTGGCTCACGCATCAGAGCCGCACACCATATTTCCCCTTAACAATCCCCGACAGCCCTTGCGCTACGTCACAGGGCGCTCAGCATAATGCACCTCGAGCATCGCACCTAGGCTTTGTCAGGTTTCTCGTTCTCTATACCTCTAGTTCTACCCAGGTTTCAAGAGCTTCGCACGGAGAGTATGCAGTGATCGGATTCAAGAGATGCGAAACTTGCATTTTCGCGCTCCGTCAAGGTAGGCAGATGTTATGCTATGTTGCTCAATTGCCTGCCCAAATTGCCTAATGTGCAATGGCTAAAATGCCAGCACACGCAGATCTACAGATTTATTAGCAGACTGCCTAATCATCATGATCAGTGATTGCTACCGCTGCAACAATTGCCGTAGTACGGAGATTAGTCAGGCACTGGCTGTGCCTTTCGATGGAGAACGCCCATTGCGGGCAACTAATGGACAATAGGCATAGCCCGAGTCAGGGCTTTGAGGGGTGTATTTTGCGCTGTAATGCTTTAGCCGTATAGGGATGGTCTTAACTCAAGCTGAGGTTTTTGAATTGAGGTTCCTAGGCTGAGGGTATGGAGGCGTGTAGAGACGTTGGCGCATCTGTCCGCTGCATTACGCCTGATGCAGGTGCGGTCAAAGGCCACAGGAGAAAGACTTCACCCTTCAGAGGTTGCGAGCATCCAAATCCTGTGCAAACTTTGTAGTAAGTAGTAAGTCATCCCTGAATAAAGCATCACTCCCCAGCCTATCTTCAAGAGGAACTGCCCCATGGCAATGACTGCGTCTACGATGCTGCCGCTGGGCACACAAGCACCGATGTTTGAGTTGCCCGATGTAACGACGGGTGAGCTGATTTCGCTAGAGCAGTTGGGCGATCGCCCGGCATACCTGGTCATGTTCATCTGCCGCCACTGCCCATTTGTGAAGCATGTGCAGGCCGAACTGGCCGCTATTGGTCGCGACTATCAGGCCCAGAACTTGGGGATTGTTGCCATCAGCGCCAACGACGCGACTAAATATCCTGACGATGCGCCGGAATCACTGCGGCAAATGGCGGAAGAACTCAGCTTCACGTTTCCGCTCTGTTTTGATGCAAGCCAAGACACGGCTAAGGTTTATACCGCTGCCTGCACGCCAGACTTTTTTTTGTTTGATGGCGATCGCCGCCTAGCGTATCGCGGGCAACTGGATAGCAGCCGCCCCAGCAATGGCAAGCCCGTCACCGGGCGCGACTTGAGAGCCGCCATTGATGCCGTGCTTCAGGGCAAACCCGTCAGTCCAGAGCAACTGCCCAGCATCGGCTGCAACATTAAGTGGATTCCAGGCAATGAGCCGACCTATTTTGGATAATTTGCTATGTTGTACCGAGTCGATAGAAGGCAGTTGCGAAACCTGATCCCCACCGTCAACAGGTCATGTGTTGTTGAAACCCACAAACGTCCGGGGATTCTTTACTAGAGCTTAATATCCTGCGGCACCCTGTATAAAGAAACTGTGTGATCTACGATTAGGCCTTCCGTGCATTTAACGAACTTCGCTAAGGTGCTGCTGGAGAAGGCCAACTGTATTGATGCTCGGCATGGAGGTGTGCAGACGTGTTGCTACATCGGCAGCGCAATGGTCCGCCCGTTATTTGAACAGTCTCAGGAGAACTCATGGTCGCCGTTCAAAACCAGCCCAGCGCTTCCAAGAGCTCAGCCAGCTCTGGCATTACAAACACGCTCAAGTCGAAGTTTATGTCCTTCTTAAAAGGGCATATTGACATTGGCAAAATCCGCCGATCGATTTACTTTCCTCTGTGGCAGAAGCTCTGGCTTAAGGCTGTTACGCGGGCTGACATGGCCGCAAATCTTGAGGCGTATGGGGCTCAGGAATTTGGCAATAGTCACGTCATTCACGCCAGTCCACCGATTGTAGATAGTGTCGATGGCGTTCCCGACATCGCTGCAACCCTGACGGGGTCGTTTGGGATGAAGCGCCCCTTTGTGGCAGAGATTTCCGATGTATATCTGGTGGGGCCTGCTGCGGTCGGCGTCACCCAGGATGGGGCTGTGTTGATGGAATCGGTGATGCCCGATGGTGACGATCGCCAGCCTGGGTTTGAAGCGCTGCCGCTACGAACGCTGACTGCCTATCATCCCCTTGCCAAGCTGCAGGCCACCGAGATGGAGTCTGTGTGCTCGTTGGTGAATACCTGGGGCTGCAAGATTTATTTCCACTGGTTTACCGAATGCTTAGCCAAACTAGAAGGGCTGGAGTGGTATCAGCAGCAGACGGGCATTAAGCCCACTCTGCTGCTGCACAAAAAGTTAAAGGGCTGGCAGCGCGAGTCGCTAGAGCTGCTGGGCTATAAGCCTGAAGACTATGTGGAGTGGACTGGCAAGCCCATTAAGGCCAAGACGTTGGTGCTGCCTTCGTTTCGGCAGCAGTGTCGCTGGTCTGATCCCGAGGTCTATCGCTGGATGCGCGATCGCATGCTCAGCAACCTGCCTCCGCTACAGGAGGCGGCGATCCCCTACTCGCCCCGCATTTTCATTTCGCGTCGGCTTGGGGCAGGGCGCGGCATTTTGAACGAAGACGCTGTGATGCAGGTGCTAGAGCCACTGGGGTTCAAAAGCTACATCATGGAAGATTTGAGCTTTGCGGATGAGGTGCGGTTATTTTCTCAGGCGGAAGTGATTGTGGGCACCCATGGGTCGGGGCTGGTCAACATGATCTTCTCGACGGGCAAAACCAGAATTCTGGATTTATATGGGGAGTTCTATACGGGTGGGTTCTTCCAGCTGAGCCATTCGATGGGGTTCCCCTATGCCTGCCTGCACTGCGATCGCCAAGGACTTGATCCCAAAGGGGCGGATCTGGTGGTCGATATTCCCAAGCTAAAGCGGGTTCTGCATAAGCTGCTTCAGGCTTAGCGGGGGGCGGGGGGATCTCGGTTACATCCGTCGGCTCGGCTCGCATCGCTCTCGACGGCCTTCTGCACGAAACTAGGGACACTGCCGCACGAGTTACCCTGTCAAGACTGGCGGGGTGATTTTTTACTGCCACAAGACCCACCTGGGTTGTGAGAGCTGAGAGAGAACGGCGATACTCTAGGCCGTGTTTGAGGGCGATCGCCCCCGTCCCCAAGGGCTATAGCCGCCGTCCTCTCTCATAGGATCAGCCTCTATCGCGTCAGCACCGACATAAACTTGCCCTCAGAAAACGGCGCAGGAATAATCGGCGTAAACTGCACCCGATCGGTCGCCACTTTCTTAACGTAGAGTTCATTCATCGCGTGGATTACCTGGTCTCGCGACCCCACAATCCAAATCTGCAAACGACTGTTGTCCTGCTGCGTGGGCAGCAGAGGATTGAAGTCAGATGTCATGAGTATTTGCCTCGCTAATGCGTGTTGTAGAGGAAACGCGCCTAGGGCGTGGTTGACCCAACCACTTGTCAGCATTAGCAAGGCGCTTGATAATCATCAAAGCCTGGCTCCTGCTATAGCCAGGAGTCAGGTCAGCTGGTTAGTGAGTGTGTCCAGCACTCCTAATCAGCGCCCAAAACCCCAAGCGCGCGTTAGTTGTTCACCGAAATCCAGTTCCGGTATCGCAAAGAATAAACCAACTTGCTAGAGAAAACAAGTGTCCTCCTCTACATTTTGTGACGCCACCCCGCGCTTACTCATTCAAGGAAGTGGTTAGCCTGAATTCTTCTACCTAATTCTCTATATAGGGTAATTAGGCTAACGTGTTTCTACCCAATTACCCTCACAGAGGTAGAGGTGTTAGGCTGTCAAATTTTCACCTAATCTTCTGTATGAGCGCATTGGGCAAAATTTCCCCCTCCAATTACAGGTTATTTTGACTCTACAGTGCTGATTTTCTATGTTGGTGCTTGGGAATTCCATCAGCAGGCAAAATAACAAGCTCACTGGAACCGACAACGCCTGTCGTTAGCCTCACGGCAATTGCAAACCGGTGTTGCGGTTTAGATCGATTGTTGGGCTGCTTTATTCTATCTGTGGGGACAGTAGCTGAAAGGTTAACTGTTAGATACCAAATGTTGAGATGACTATATGGATGGGAATCATAGGGACAGTCAGAATGAATTAACGAAAGCCGTGTTGCAAGAATTCAATACGTTACCAAATCTGAAATTATTAGAAAGGCAAAGATTACCTGAGTGCTCTGCAATCTACTTTGCGATCGCTCGTGATCAAGTTTTCTATGTTGGATTAGCAACAAATTTAAGAAGCCGTTGGCAAAACCATCATCGATTCCCTCAACTTGAGGCAGTTAGTGAAAGATGTGAAGTACGTCTGTTTTGGCTTGCTTGTAATCAAAGTGAGCTTAACAAGCTTGAGCGTCAGTATATTGAGCATTATTGCCCAGTCTTAAACCAAACAAGGGTTCCTGAGCGAAAGATTATTCCTAGCTTTCAGATGCTCACATTATCACTCAAAAAGTTGAATGAACGAGTCATTGGTTTTGGACTGTGCCCAGCTAATAACCAGCAGTTAAAAACACTTATCTTTGGTTACCTAGCGGCCTATAGCGAAGTACGGTTTGCTACTACTACTCTTCGTAAGACATTACAAGCAATTACCAGAAAGCCAAATAGCTTATTCAGATGGACAGAAGTTGTTCGGCGCAGAGATGGGGCTCATTGGTGGACAAGGTGTAACGGAATCGAGATTCGGCTGATTCCTTGGCTTGAGGAACGCATCATGCATAATCCTAGCATGTATCAAGTTATGGAAGAGAAACGCTTTGGTGGATGGACTTCAATTCCTATGTCTGAGTACGAAGCGATGCGACAAGAAGTAAGAGCCATGCCCTTTGCAGAGAGGCTAGAAATGGCTCGCAACTCAGAAATTGGTCAAAAGCTATTTCCCTTGGAGTGTGGCGCACGATTCTGTACTGTTAGTGGGGTAAAAAGCCTTTGCCTAACTGACTATCAGCTACAGACTTTGCTCTCAAGATACCTGCACTTACAAGAGTATTATCCTACAATACATGCCATTAATGATGAGCCAGTACCAATGTTGGGTTTTTAGTTTGATGTATATGCTAGTTGCAGCATTCCAATAATTCTAGTGCAGCGGATTGATCGAACCCGCTTGGGATGTATGCAAAAACTACAGAAACCGCTGACCATAACCGTTAGGCATACTTATGGAACGGATATAATCGATGTTTACTGCTGAATACATTTGTATATTACTGGAAATCCAACTTCATCTTCTCAACCATGTCTTACCCACTATTTGAAGCAGTTAAACTTAAGAAGGTGGGTTCAAAGTGGGAGTTTCAATCGGAAGTAAACCTCGAAAACTTCCTATATTTATGTTTAGATAAAATGCTTGGGGCTACTCCATTAAAGAGGCAGTTTCTCATCAGTGGTCAATTCTGTGACATCTTAGCTGTAGAACCTGATAAAAGGCTGCTCATTATAGAGCTTAAAAATAAAGAAGATCGGTACGTAGTTAACCAAGTGTCTCGATATCATAGCGCTCTGCTAGAAGAGAAGCCATTCACTGATTTTATTGACTATTCTAAACCTATCAAACTACTGGTGATCTCCCCCGCTTTTCATAGGGATAATCTAATTGACAGGAAATATAGTCAATTGGATATTCAATTTTTGAAATTTGATTTATCTGTAGAGTCTGGACATCTTATCTTTATTCTCAAAGATTTAGAAAGTAACGAAGTGGCTTCAATAACTGTCCCATATGAAAAGGAATTACAAGAACAGTTAATTTCAGAACCTCCAAGGCGTCTGCTAACCCTATTAGCCAATATTGATGAAGTTGAACGAAAAGCGGTTTTGAACTCAAGAGAACAGATTCTCAGATTTCACAGTCAAATTAAGGAGCTGTTTATAGGCAGTAGTGTGTTGTATGGCTTTAGCAAAACTAAGACCTGCGCTGAGATTAGATATGATAAGAGTCGTAAGACAATAGCTCTATTTTTGTGGCTACCACACGTTACATCTAGTAGTACTTGTGCGAGAAAAATTATTGCTAGGATGAGGATCTGGACGAACTGGTCAGCAGTAACTGCATTAGGTCATGTTCCAAAAGGCAACGGAAGAATGGTGAGCTTTGAGGAATGGCAATCAGGATCAGTCCGACCTTTGAATAAACTACTGCCTTCTAATTCTTGGGGAAATTCTACTGAAAAATACTTTACGGACAAGAGCTATCGAGAGCGATTTGTTGGGCGACGTAGGTATTTAGCTCTGAATCCACACTATAAGTCAGGCTTAGCAATGTCCATAGAAAGATATCTTGCCTTAATTGGTAGAGAAGGCGAGGCATTATCCTTAGAAGACTTGATAAACCTAGCACTAGAAACTTGGCTAGAGAAAATCTAGCACTCAATAGTCTGTCTTGGTTCAGTACGTCTAGCACTTTGCTGTATCAGGCTGCTTTATCCAGGCTCGACTTGATACAAGTAGTAATCAGCCGCCGCTGAGCTTTGCTGTTACTCAGTGCGATCGCACTTCCAGCAAAACCCACCCATCTTGATACTGTGGCTGCATAAAAGACAGGGGTTGTATCGTGCAATTGTTCACCTTCGTGAGGAACCTAAACATGGCGGAAAGATTCTCGCTATTTGGCTTAATCGGCGTACTATACAGAAAAAATCTGCATAAGTAATAAATCTGGAGTGTTATGCCGAATCTTTCTGCCTATCTACCTATGACGGGATCTTAGGCAGAAAATTTCAGTCTATTAATAGTTAGGTCGCTCAAGTTATTAGTGAGGGCAGTAGTTTAGAATCGATCGACTGAGTATCGAAGGTTTGAAATCTAGTTGTCTAGCCATTGTAAAGTGGAACAGCTTGCTTCAGATGTAAGTTGAAATTGCATAATGGGCGAGATGAGGTATCGGTAGGAGTTGCTGATGATTGTGCGAGAAGCGACCCATAATGATGTAGCTGTAATGGCACGAGTTCATGTAGATACTTGGCGAACTACTTATCGAGGGATCGTCCCAGATGAACTTTTGGCGACTCTATCCTATGAGAAGCGAGAAAACGGTTGGCACCAAATCCTGGACAATACCTCAAAAGACGACAACTTTACTTATGTTGCAGAGGATGAATCAGGTAAAATCGTCGGTTTTGCCAATGGTGGAGTAGAACGCGCAGGTGATTCAGTTTATCAAGGCGAGTTAACTGCAATTTATGTCCTCAAGAGCCATCAACAAAAAGGGATCGGACGTGAGTTAGTTCGGGCAGTCGCACAGAGGCTGAGTCAAAGGGGGATTCATTCCATGCTGGTATGGGTATTAGCAAAGAATCCTGCATGTCGATTCTATGAAACGCTTGGAGGGCAAAAAGTGTATGAAAAAGAGATTGAAAGAGGAGGGGTTAAGCTGATCGAGATTGCGTATGGCTGGATGGACACAGCAAATCTGCAACGTCATAGCGCAACCTAACAACCCGGATGGAGCGGACTGTTTGGAGATCTTGGTGATGTTGCAAAGGTTACTTGCAGCCGCTCAACCGGATAGTTAGCCCTCCTCTTTCCAGGCCAGTCTAAGGTAGCTTCAGGTGGTTGATGGGTGGCACAGATAAGTGAGGGGAGATGGGGTGAGTGGGGGCGATGGCCTTTTTACAATACTAAACTTCACTAGACTTCACGCTGGATCAGCCATCTGAGCAGGGTCTTATAATGAGCGCCGATTTAGCCCCTGTTACAATTATTTGAGATGCCTACTCTTCTAAGTGTTGGACCATATCGTTTTTTCTGCTATGCAGGCGATCGAGATGAGCCACCCCACGTACATGTTGAACGCGATAATGACGAAGCTAAGTTCTGGCTTAGCCTAGTCCGTCTTCAAAATAACAAGGGTTTAACCGCACAGAGATAAATCGTATCCAAAAGCTGGTTGAGGAACACCAAGAGCAATTAATAGAGGGTTGGAATGACTTCTTTAACGGTTGACCTACTTGAAATACCTAAGATACAGACCATCAAGATTACAGATGATACTTTGTCTGTCGATCTATCTGATGTGCGCACTATTTCTGTTCCATTGGCATGGTATCCGCGCCTCTTGCATGGTTCAGTGGAAGAAAGAAATAGCTGGCGGCTAATTGGTAGTGGAGACGGAATCCATTGGAATCAACTTGACGAAGATGTTAGTGTCAAGAACATAATCCTTGGGCAATCATCAGCAGAAAGTCAGAAATCATTCCAAAAATGGCTAAATGAGCGTCAAGCCACGGGCTAACAAATCATTGCAGCGGCGGAAGCGAGATTGTCGGCAGGGTATCAGAAGTTATTGTTATTGCCGCCGATGACCTCAGTCGTTCGTTGGGCTGCTTAAGAGCATCTGCTAGGTGGCCGATAGTAGGGGTTGAGTCGACTCCAGGCACGTATCACCAGTGTGTATTGACAATGTAAATACACACTGGCTACAATATGGGGCATGGACGTACATTTCGTGCTCAATGGCGTCACTTTCGTTTGGAATGACGAGAAAGCCAGGGTTAACCCCATAAACCATGATGGAGTAACCTTTCATCAAGCTACGGAGGCTTTCTTTGATCCGTTTCTTGTGGTAGTTGATGCGAGTCGTAATGATGAAGCGCGCGATGCGGTCATTCGTTTGGACAGACGCTGGAATCTTTTATATGCCGTCTACATAGAGCGTGAAAACGACACCATTAGGATTATTTCGGCCCGCAAAGCGACACGCAAGGAGCGCGAATACTATGAAGGTTGATGCTTTGAAACAACGGTTAAATAGGGATCGGCCTATGACAACGATCACTATTCGGATGCCAGAAGATGTGATTGAGGATCTGAAGCGTCTAGCTCCATTATTGGGTTTTTCTGGGTATCAGCCCTTAGCACGTGCCTATATTGGCCAAGGGCTGCGTGCTGACCTTGAGCGATTAGAAGGGGATACTGTCTCTGCGTTGATTGCCAGTTTGAAACGTCATGGTGTGAGTGATGAAGTACTTCAGGAGGCGCTAGGTGAGGCTACTCAGCGCTAGCTTAAAGCCTACGCCCCAGTCAGCAGCCCAACACTGCGTTGGTGCGGGCGGAGTAGAGATTATCGGTGAGAGGCATAGATCATCTGCCGCCGCTGCGTTTTGCCGTTGTGCCACTTAATCTTCAGTAGTGACAAAGCCGGAAGCGAATCTGTTCGCAACTTGGGTTGAAAGCTATCCTAAAACCTAGTGCTGGGGTGACGACTTTTAATGAATTTAAGCATGATGCGCAGGCTAAGATCGAAGAGAACTCTGCTAATGGATAGCTGATATGACAGCCACAGCTCGTGTTATTCATAGTGACCCTGACATTCTAGGAGGAACCCCTGTTTTCGTTGGAACTCGTGTGCCAATGAAAACGTTACTCGATTATCTCGAAGCGGGTGATCCACTCGATGAATTCTTGGATCATTTTCCGAGTGTTAGGCGTGAGCAAGCGATCGCAGCTCTTGAGTTAGCAAAAGAAATGCTGACAGCCTATGCGAATCCTGCTTGATGAATGTGCTCCACGTCCCCTGAAGCGAGAACTGGCTGATTATGAGATACGCACAGTTGTTGAGAGGGGATGGTCAGGAAAAAAGAATGGTGAATTGTTGCGGCTCATGAATCAGGAGAGCTTCACGATTCTACTCACCACAGATCAAAATTTGCGGTATCAGTAGAACTTAGAGCAAGCTGGGGTGGCAGTTGTTGTTCTTGTAGCACGCAGTAATAGGTTGTCAGATTTAGTGCCTCTGATCCCTGATGTTCGCAGTGTGCTGAGTACTCTTGCGCCAGGGGAAGTAATCGAAGTTGGAGTTTCACAATAGTTGTGTAAGCGGTGCAGCACAACAACCCGGCTGGAGCAGACTTTTGCTGGAAATCGGTAGAGTTGCAAAGGTTATTTGCAGCCGCTCAGCCAGAACGTGAGCTGATCCTTAGTAGGCTAAAGTTTTTAGCTTTTATCGCAATAAAGGGCGAAGAGCAAGTTCATGACTACGACTTAACCTTGTTGCCAAGTTGCTCTAGCAGCTAGAAGGATGATATCTATGGCTAGACGGGGTGTGGGAGCAGGTCTTGAAATGAAGGAAGGTCAAACTCTGAGCGAGGCTCTAGCATGCGTAAAATCAAAATTCTATTTCTAGCCGCAGACCCTAGTGATGCAGCACGCTTGCGTTTAGGGCAAGAGTTACGGGACATTCGTGAAAAGTTACAGCTTGCCAAGCAACGAAACAGTTTTGCATTGGAATCTCGTGAATCTGTCCGACCTACAGACATATCCCAAGCAATTTTTGACGTTGAACCTCAAATTGTTCACTTTTCAGGGCACGGTATGAGTACAGGGGAACTTTGTTTTGAAAATATCGAAGGCAAGGTGAAACCTATTTCGACTGAGGCTCTGGCTAATTTATTCGGGTTGGTATCTAAGCAAATCAACTGTGTCGTTTTGAATGCCTGCTTCTCGGAATCCCAAGCTAAAGCAATTGCAAAATTTGTGCCGTTTGTTATTGGCATGAATAATACAATTGGCGATAAGGCTGCAATTGTCTTTTCTGCAGGTTTTTACAAAGCATTGGGAGCAGGTAATTTAGCACCAGAAGCTTTCAAATTTGCTTGCAATGAGATTCAACTGGAAGGGATACCAGAACATTCGACGCCTATTTTATTTCAAAGTAAATCTAGTAAATCTAGTCGTACAAACCTTAAAAAATCAGTCCCTTTGCTTCTAGCTATTGCTGCATCTATACCAACAGGACTGGTTGCCTCAGACTTTCTATCCTTACAAAGTCAAATCAAGGCAGAAGGTTATTTCAACAGTGGAGTTGAGAAGATTGATAGGGATGACTTACCAGGAGCCCTCTCAGAACTTGATCAGGCGATTCGGCTCAATCCAAACTACGTTGAAGCCTTATCTAGCCGGGGAAATGTCCATTTTGCTTTAGGATCTGTGGAAGAAGCTTTGGAAGACTTACATAAAGCAATGCATCTCGATCCCAATTATGCTGAGGCTTATATTAGCAGGGGAGTTATTCGCTCGATTGTGGACCCTGAAGGCGCAATTTCTGACTTCAACAAGGCTCTTCAAATTGATTCCCAAAATGCTTTGGCTTATTTTAACCGAGGTAGCTTTTATTCTAGGCAAGGTGATCTTCAACAAGCAGTTTCGGATTTAAGCAAGGCTATTGAAATTAACCCTGATTTTTTCGAAGCCTACAATGTTAGAGGAGAAACATACTCTCAACTACTGAATTTTAATCCTGCAATTGAAGATTTCAATAAGGCGATTCGACTAAACCCAAGCCATGCTTCAGCCTATAGCAATTTAGGAAGTGTTTACTTTATACTGGGACAAAGGCTAGGAAACAATGAGTTTATTGATCAAGCACTTTATAATTTAGATAAAGCTATTCAGCTAAAATCGGATTTCGCTCAAGCTTATAAAAATAGAGGGGATGCACATTCTTCGTTAGGTAATCGTGAATTAGCAATTCAAAACTATCAAGCTGCCGCAGATCTTTATAGAAAACAAGGAGATACTGAAAAATACCACAAACTATTGGAGTTGCTCGGGATAATGCTGTAACCTTCTTGTGGCTTTATTCATTCCAACAAAAGCACTACATAAGCATCATTTCATCCTTTCTATAAAAAACAGTAGTTCATTAGCTAGGGCTCTCCTCGATAGGGCGAGCCAGCTAGCCTTTGCGTGCACCGGACGGATGGACAACCTCTGACTTCGTTTTCATGATATCTGCCGCCGGTGACGCTCACCGTTACCCAGTTATTCCACTAGCATCAAGCATCGTCTTCTAAAGCGGCTAGCACCGTCTTTGGAATGAGCTTGTCTTTGAACCAGACAATGCGGGCGGGGGTTTGGCTTAGCTTTACGCCTGCTTTTTCGAGGTTTAGCCGTTCTGATATGGCCAAGATTAGGTCATCTCTTCCCGACTGGCGCACCTGGGAGAACTTTTTGCGAAGATACTCGGGGCGCCAGTAGCCCACAATTTCGAGCAGTTTCGATCGCCCATCGGGATGCACCAGCCGAAAGTCAGGAATCATGACGCTGCCGGGAATGGGGATCAGATCAACCTCGCGCTCGAGTCGCCAGTCGGTTTTGAGGGCTGCCCAGCGTTCTGCAAAGGCTGACTCCACCATGCTGTCGAAGGCTTTGCCAGGGGGATAGTGACTCACCAAGCCGCTGTCGGCGGTGAGGGTAAAGCGGCGACTGCGGGGGCGATCGCCATATCCATCCTTAATTTGTAGTTCTGCCGCCAGGCTCCACTTCGTCACATGCAGCAGGGCCGGAATCAGCTTGGCGATATCGAGGCCGTAGCGGGTGCTGTTGCCAAACAGGCTGGCCGGGCCATCAATGGTGATGGTAAAGCCGTGGTCGGCGTCGCCTTCGATATAGGCCATCAGCCGAAACAGCTTGAGGTAGCGAAACAGCAGCTTGTATTCTCCCGGATCATTGCGATGGGCGGTGATGGTAATGTGGCTGGCCTTGTAGAACACGCCCTGCACCTGCGACAGGTTGTAGCGGTGCAGCAGCTCATCCCCCGTGGGCGGCTCGAACCGAGTGAGGATGCGGTTTTCTTGCAGGTCGGCGTAGAGTCCGGCGCGAATTTGCTCGGGCAGCACTTCGTGCGCTAGCTCAGCGCTGAGGTGTTGTGCCAAGGTGGTTAGGGTAGTAGCAGCGGTTTGGGGCAGGGGGGCGGCCTGCGCGGCCTGGGCAAACACCCGTTGCCGCAGCAGGGGCGGCTCTAGCGGGCTAACAATCTCAAAACTGGTAAAGCGATCGCCCTTCAAGAGATGAGCCAGACCCCGTTTCACCTTAAAATCAGTATCTTCGCCTTCCAGCTCTCGCAGGTGCCGATCCAGCTCGCCTTGGGTTTTGCCCAGGTGCTGCTGAAACAGCGTGATCAGTTCTGTGGCGATCGCCCGATTCGGTGCATTCAGCGCGAGCCGTTTAGGGGCTAGGGCTTCCCCCTGTTGGCGGTTGATGAGTAGGTCTGAAGGCAGCATGATGGGACTACGATAACGTGGCGTGCATCTAACTGAGCAAGATATCTCTGCATATATAACTAGATATTGACAATTCCGCAGAGTTCATCCCGTGGCTGGTTAAGATCAGGGATAGCCCTCTCATATTCAGAGCCACCCACTAGAAGAGTCTGGCAGGATGGCCCATGACGCTGAGGGCGATCGCGCATCTGGCACTTCTCCTTTAGCACCCGGGTAGAGGGCTGTCTTGCTCTCCGTTCTATTTATTTCGTTCTATTTACTTAGTGATAAGACACGTGTTTCATCTATGAGTGACTCAATGCAGGGATTAGTGTTGCCGCCGCTGGCCCAGGGCGATCGCTTTGAGGAATTGCAGGCTCTGCTGAGCGATCGCTGGCGCTCGGTAGATGACTTTGATGAAACCGCTCACGACATTGTGATCATTCCATCCCTCAGCCTCGATCGGCGAGAGCTGACGAAGGTGAAAGGCGTGCACCATTACGAAGAGCGCCTGCTGTTTTCGCTGATTCGACTGCGCAACCCCAACACCCGCCTCATCTACGTCACCTCGCAGCCGCTGCACCCCACCATTGTGGACTATTACCTCAAGCTGCTGCCCGATGTGCCCTTTTCTGATGCGCGGCAGCGGCTAGTGCTGCTGTCTGCCCACGATGGCTCAACCAAAACGCTGACGCAAAAGATTCTGGAGCGCCCTCGCCTCATCGCCAAAATTCGCCAACTGGTGCGTCCCAATCTCGGCTACATGACCTGCTTTAACTCAACGCAGTTAGAACGAGATCTGGCACTTCAGCTTGATTTGCCCTTGCTGGCGCTAGATCCGGCATTGCTGCGCTGGGGCACCAAAAGCGGCAGCCGTGAGGTGTTTGCCGAAGCCGATGTGCCCCATCCCGATGGCTGTTTAGAAGTCTGGACAGAAGAGGAATTGGCCGCTGCCACTGCGGAACTGTGGGATCGACAGCCGCAGCTGAAACGGATGGTGGTGAAGCTGAATGAGGGGTTTTCTGGGCAGGGCAATGCCTTGCTTGATCTGCGCGCTATGCCTCAGGCCTCGCCCCATCACATGGCACCTGAGGAACGAGTGGGGGCGATCGCCCAGCAGTTTGAGCACCTCAGCTTTCAGTGCGATACCGAAACCTGGGACAGCTTTAGCAGCCGCATCCCAGATTTAGGGGCGATTGTGGAAGCGTTTATTGAAGGAGAAGAGAAGCGATCGCCCAGCGTGCAGGGGCGCATCACGCCCAACGGCACCGTCGATATTCTCTCGACCCATGACCAAATCTTAGGAGGCCCCGACGGGCAAATCTTCCTGGGCTGCTGCTTCCCCGCAGACGAGGCCTATCGCCAGCAGCTCCAAGCGTATGGGCTAGCCGTGGGCAATGTGCTGGCGGCTAAGGGCGTGATTGAGCGCTATAGCGTTGACTTTATGGCGGTGCGCGCCTCTGAGCAAAACCCATGGGATCTGCATGCCATTGAAATCAACGTGCGCAAAGGCGGCACCACCCATCCCCAGATGACGCTAAAACTGCTCACCGGGGGGCAGTATGATGCCCAATCTGGGCTGTTTTTGAGCCAGCGAGGCAAGGCCAAGTATTACGTCGCTACGGATAACTTGCAGAGCGATCGCTACATTGGCCTGCTGCCTGACGATCTCATGCACATCATCGCCAAACATCGCCTGCACTTTAACCCCAGCACCGAGGTGGGCAGCGTGTTCCACATCATTGGCTGTCTGTCGGAATATGGCAAAATCGGGCTGCTCAGCATTGGCAACTCCCCCAAAGAAGCTGACGCGATCTATCACCAGGTGATTCAAATCTTGGATGATGAAACCGAGGCCCATCTCCACCATCCGTTTCATCCGGCCTATGGCTAACGTCGGCAGCTAAAGTCTGAACCCGTCGGCAGACCTGCACGGGATCAAGCCCGAGGAACGATGGCACCATCGTTAGCTCCCCGACCTCATCCCTACAGGATTGCCGGAATGCAGCGTCTATTCAGAGTTTTCAGGAATCCACATCAGACATAAGTTTGTTAGATTAATCCCCAGAGTCCCCTTGTGGTGCGTGGTCTATGTCTCTATCGCGGTTAGTGAGTGCCCTGGTTGCCATCCCCATTGCCATTGGCATGGTGTTGCTGGGTGGGTGGTATTTCACTGTGGGCATAGGCTTGCTGGTGTATTTGGGGCAGTTAGAGTATTTTCAACTGGTGCGCGCCAAGCACATCGTGCCTGCCGCCAAAACGACGCTCGTGGTGAGTCAGCTGCTGCTGGTGGTGTCTATGCTCTGGCCGCCACTGGCAGATGCGGTGATGCCGCTGGCGGGTACGTTTATCTGTTTTTATCTGCTGTTTCAGCCAAAGCTGGCGACCATTGCCGACATTTCTGCATCGGTGTTGGGGCTGTTTTATGGCGGCTATTTGCCCAGCTATTGGGTGCGGCTGCGATCGCTCGGTCAAGCTGAGGTGGCGAACCTTCCCCTCGGGGGCTACTTCCCCAGCAGCCTCGATTTAAGCGCGATGCCGATGGGGTTAACCACGACGCTACTGGCGTTTCTCTGCATTTGGGCAGCGGATATTGGGGCCTATGTTTTTGGCAAGATGATTGGGCGCACGCGACTGTCGGCCATTAGCCCTAAGAAAACTGTAGAAGGGGCGATCGCCGGGGTAGTGGGCAGTGTGGCCGTGGGCGCTACGGGGTCATGGCTGCTAGATTGGCCGGGTTTTCCGCTGACGGGCATGGCGCTAGGGCTGCTCATCGGCATTGCGAGCCTGCTGGGCGACCTCACAGAATCGATGATGAAGCGTGATGCTGGTGTTAAAGACTCGGGTCAGCTGATCCCCGGCCACGGCGGCATTCTTGACCGGGCTGATAGCTATGTGTTTACCGCGCCGCTGGTGTATTACTTTGTGGCATTGCTGCTGCCGCTATTGGCTCGGTAAGCCGCCGCCGTAGGGAGTGCAGAGCGCAACAGCGCTTCTAGCCGCAGGTCGGTAAAGTCGTCGATCACTAAGGTTGCACCAAGGCTCGCCAGTTGATCAGGGTCGTGGGAGGAGGCGATCGCCACCGTCACTAACCCTGCCGCAACCGCCGACTGCACCCCCGATGGCGAATCTTCAAAGGCGATCGCCCCAGCGGCACTCACACCTAGCCGATCAAGCGCAGTTTGGTACGGCAAGGGGTCGGGCTTGCCCCGAGGCAGTTCTTCCGCCATCACCACCACCGGAAACCGCTGCGTGAGCTGCAGCGCTTGCAGCATGTGCCGGGCGTTGATAATGGGCGCATTGGTCACCACCGCCTTCTTCAGCCCATGGGCATCCGTCCAGTTCAGAATATCCAGCACGCCCGCCAGCGGTTCTAAACTAGGGGCGCGATCGCGAAACCGGCCTTCTTTGGCCTCTGCCATCGCCTGGTTTTCCTCCGGCGACAGCTCTGGCAGCAAGTCCTGAATAATGTTCTCGTTTAGCCGTCCGCTAAACTTTTCTCGATAATCAGTTTCATTGATCGTCATGCCCTTTTCTGCAAGCACCTCCTGCCAGATCGCACAGTGCAGCGGGTCGGTGTTTGCCAAGGTGCCATCCAAGTCAAACAGCAGCGCATTTAGCATTAGACTATCCACCATACATAAAGGGCTTGGGAAAGAGCTTGGGTGTTTTCTGCCAAAAAATCTCACATCAACCCACAGCAATTACCAGCAATTCTGCATCCGCATGCAAGCGGTAGGGAGGTTTTGGCAAGGCTGAGCCTCGGAGCGGACAACAGAAGAGTCGCACATTTAATCATCCAATTTACTTAGCTTGCGCGCCTTGCCCTCAAAATTTGCTCGGGAATTGCAATGCAGCCTAGCCTCTGACGCCCACACCCGTCTGGCAATAGGCTCGCCAGCCGCCGTGTTGAGTAATTTCTCG
Source organism: Kaiparowitsia implicata GSE-PSE-MK54-09C (assembly GCA_019359435.1). Taxonomy (GTDB): domain Bacteria; phylum Cyanobacteriota; class Cyanobacteriia; order Elainellales; family Elainellaceae; genus Kaiparowitsia; species Kaiparowitsia implicata. The sequence goes on along the minus strand of JAHHHI010000066.1, from coordinate 28,839 downwards.
CTGTCCTTCGCAGAGCCAGGGTTCTCCCAACACGCCCAGCGGCGTTTTTCCATCCGACAGTTCTATCGTGCCAATGCACAGCCCTGGCGGTTCTTGCAGCAGCACCTGCACCAGTCCATTGGGAGATAACGCCCACACCTCTAGGGCGATCGCCCTCCCCCCGCTCGCCACTTTAAGCATCGCTGGATGGCGATCGCCAATAGACCAAAGGCGATAGCACGGGGCGGTCTCAGCCTCTTGCACAAACGTAGCTCCAACCGTGAGCAAGTTCGTATTGAGTTCTAGCCCGCGCATCAGCGTGCCATTGACCGCTAGATGCAAATGCGACTCTGTCATTGCCTGTCAACCCCGTCACCACGAAAAACCAGTGTGCTGTGAAAGCTCTGCCGTTCGGGGCTTTCACAAAAACACACTACATTTAATTCACTAGATTTGGATACTCCGCTGGGTCATTTTGACTGAGTTGAGTGGCTATATTCCGCTAGGCTCTATCGCTGAAAGCCTGCCACAGCCTTCTTCTTGGTCTTTTTCTTAGTCTTGGGCTTCTCCATCTCTACGACCACTTCCTGAAACAGGTTGTGGAGATGCACGGGGACACTAGCCGTTTCGGGCAGTTGGGGCTGCAACGGCTTGCCAAACTCCACTAACAGCGCCTCAAGGTCGGTCTCAAGCACAAAGTCAGGGCGGTTGAAGCTGCGCTGCACCAGCGCTTCCACCACAGCGGGATAGCGCTGTGCCAAGTCTTGCAGCACAAAGGTTTTCACCTCAGGATTTTTGAGGTGCTGGCGGAACAAGTCTTGAGTTTCAATTGCAGTGCTCATGCTCTCAGTTTCCATTAAGCGGCACAGCACATGATAAGACGGCAAAAACACTTGGCCCCAGCGGGGATGACTGAGGGCGGTGGCATGTTCGGCTTGGCGCAGGTCTCGGGGCAGTTCCACTCGGGGCATCTTCATGGATGAAGCGCTAAGCGCTTGATCAAGCTGCGCTCGGCTTGCACCCATCGACTCAACTTGCTCCGAGAGATCGTCCTCATCGACGCCAGCATCGGTGGCGAGTTCTCGCAGAGATTTTGACTGATCAATTCCAGCCGAGTCTAGCTGCTCTTGCAGCAGCACATCTTGCAAATCGTTTAACCGCTGGTTGAGCTCGCGTCCGGGTAGAGTCACCGTATCGCTGCCAAAAAAATCTACAAACTGTTGATGATAGCGCTCGACAGAGATCCATGCTTCTTCTAGCAGATCGGGCGCGTCTCCATAGAGATGGGGCTTGTAGTTGTCGCGGAAGCTGCCAATCGCGACCGCCAGCTTGGGCTTGCCTAGCTTGCCCAGCGCCATCCAAGGAGCCAAAAACAGCCATTGCGTGTCAGACAGCGGCGCAATATGCGCTAGTAGAATATCTCCCGCCTTTAGCCGTTCGGCATCTTGCGCTTCGCGATCGCCCATTAACAGTGCGGTGTAATGCTTCTGCGTGAGCCAGTTGGTGAGATGCAGGGCGCGATCGCCCGAGGCGGCTTCGGCAATTTCATCAATGGCAAAAAGGCCTAAAAAGCTGCGGTGCCAGCTTTCTAGCAGCGCGCGATCGTCGTCGGAGAGTTTGGACTGAGCGGCAATAAACAGGTCGAGTGGCGTGCGATCGCCCACCCGCCCTTCTACCGCAAACCGACTGTCCATAAACTGACGGCGGTTCATATCAGCCTTAGCCGTAATCGCAAGCTGGGTCTTCGTAAACCGCTCCCGCGCTGCTGCCACCGATTCATCTGTAGCTTGCACAAAATCAATCAGTGCGGTTGTCCAATGGTGCGCTTGGGAGGGTGCGTTCACAGCCGTTCCTATTAATAACCATTCTTCACTTTAAACAGTTCAGCCCCAATCGACTAACTCTTTTAGATAGATTAATCACGCTGTCTCTAGTCTGTCTCTAGATAGAGGCTGGTTTAGGACGATTGTCACAGAGCGTCCTGCAGGCTCCGTTTCCCATGCCAGAGCTTCGTAGGTAAAACTCTGTGGTTTAACGTCAGTTCGGTAAATGGATAAAACGCTTACCTTACAAAGGCGCTCACTCAGCGACGCACCCAGGACGGACATAGATGAGCAAACGAGGGAACTCAAAAATAGAGTTGCAGATCAACCTGAAAATTCGACATATTTTGACATAACTTATGACACATTCGTTCACGCTATTACGACTGAATGTGAGTTCAAACCGCAATCTTATCCGGTTATTAACCTTCTGAAAAACGAAACTTAATTTCGATTTAATTTGCGTCTTATAGGTTCAGTTTATATCAAAAGATTTGTAAACCAAATTCATTCACCTTTCTCTATGGCTACTCTTCGTCGTCCCAAGTCTTGGCTATACGCTGCTCTCGCAGGCGTTGTGGTGATTTCTACAGCCTGTGCCACGCCAAGCGCCACTGATACAGATGCAGAACCAGCAGCCGATTCTGCTGCGGCTCCGGTAGAAGCAGATTGTCCCCGGCCCGAAAAAATGGACGAGCGCTTCTGCGACAGCGATGGTGATTTGGTCGCAGATGCGCCCACAGATCCTTCTGAATTTGTGAATCCTGACGAACTGATTTTTGCCTACACGCCCGTCGAAGATCCGTCGGTTTACCGCGACGTGTGGTCTGAGTTTTTAGAGCACATGGAAGAGGTGACGGGTAAGCGCGTGACCTTCTTCGCGGTAGATTCTAACGCGGCACAGCTTGAGGCGATGCGTGCAGGTCGCCTGCATGTGGCCGGGTTCAATACTGGGTCAAACCCTTTTGCGGTTAACTTTGCAGGCTTTGTGCCCTTTGCCATGATGGCAGCAGAAGATGGCTCCTTCGGTTACGAAATGGAAATTATCACCTATGTGGACAGCGACATTCAGGACGTTGAAGACCTAGACGGCAAGCAACTGGCGTTTACCTCGCCCACCTCTAACTCTGGCTTCAAAGCGCCGTCTGCGCTGCTGGAAGATGAGTTTGGCTTGAAAGAGCAAGAGAATTTTGAGGCGGTGTTCTCGGGTGGCCACGATAACTCAATTCTGGGCGTATTCAACCAGGATTATGATGCAGCGGCGATCGCCAATTCAGTGATGACGCGCATGGCTGAGCGTGGCGTGATTGACACCACCCAGCTTCGCACCATTTATACCTCCGAAACGTTCCCGACGACTGGGTATGGACATGTTTATAACCTCGACCCCGAACTAGCAGAAAAGGTAAAAGAGGCATTCTTTACCTTTGATTGGGAAGGAACCCAGTTAGAGGCTGAATTTGGAGAGTCTGATGAAGCTCAGTTCATTCCCATCACCTACCAAGAATATTGGGCGGTGATTCGGCAGATTGACGATGCGCTCGGTGTGGAATATACCAATCCACAATAGTCAAATTCCCCAAAAAAGCCGTAGAGGCTTGGCGCTGTCAAGCTTCTACGGCTTTTTATTTGGCGCGTCTGTTGATTGAGTTGGATGTTGACTGGCCTATATTTTGATCGGTTGAACCTCTCCCTGCTGGCTCCCCGTTGATCATTCATCCTGACCTACCATGCTGCGATTAGAGAACCTTGACAAGCAATACCCGACGGGCGATCGCGCCGTGAAAGGCGTAAACCTGACCATTCCTGAAGGACAGGTGTTGGCGTTGATTGGGCCATCCGGCGCGGGCAAAAGCACCCTGATTCGCTGCATCAATCGCCTAGTAGAGCCAACATCAGGACATATTTGGCTAGACACGCAAGATCTCACCCGCCTCAACACTGCAGCGCTGCGTCGCGCTCGCCGCAAAATCGGGATGATCTTCCAAGAATATGCTCTCGTAGAACGGCTGACGGTGATGGAAAACGTGCTATCGGGGCAGTTGGGCTATGTCAATTTTTGGCAAAGTTGGTTCCGTAAATTTCCCCAAAGCACGATCGACGAGGCGTTTCGCCTGTTGCATCGCGTTGGCCTAGACAGCTTTGCCGACAAGCGAGCCGATGCGCTGTCGGGTGGGCAGCGGCAGCGGGTAGGCATTGCCCGAGCGCTGCTGCAAAATCCCAACTTGCTGCTTGTCGATGAACCCACCGCCAGCCTCGATCCCAAAACCTCACGCCAGATTATGCGGCTGATTACCGAACTCGCGCGGGAGCGAGATCTATCGGTGATCATCAATATCCACGATGTGCCGTTGGCGCAAATGTTTGCCCAGCGGATTGTTGGGCTGCGGATGGGTGAAGTGGTCTACGATGGGCCAACGGATGGGCTGACCCCCGATGTGCTGACGCAAATCTACGGCGAAGAAGACTGGACAACCGATGCCGACTCAGATGCCGACTCAGAGGATGCCGACGAGGCAGCGGCGACGAAAACCCCGATGACGAGCACTCTGTCTGACGTGATTCCAGGAGTAACCTCATGACGTCGCCGGCTGCGAAACCTCGCTCTTGGTCGCCGCCACCGCTCATCCCCAATCCCTGGTGGCGCTGGGGGTTAGGGCTTGGGGCGATTGGGTACCTGGTAATTGCGCTGAGCACCCTTAATGTGAACTGGGCGCGCGTTGCAACTGGGCTGACTCGCGGTACGCGCTTGCTGAGCGGATTACTCCAGCCAGATTTTATGTCACGCTGGGGCGATATTCAAGCGGGCATTCTTGAAAGCTTGACGATGACTGTCGTAGCGACGGTGCTGGGCGTGGTCATCTCGATTCCGGTAGGCTTTGGTGCGGCACGAAACATTGCGCCTACGCCCATCTATTTGTTCTGCCGCGCGCTGATCACTATTTCTCGGACGTTTCAGGAAGTGATCATTGCCATTTTATTTGTGGTAATGATGGGCTTTGGCCCGTTGGCGGGGGTGCTGACGCTGGGGTTTACGACGATTGGCTTTCTCTCGAAGCTGCTCGCCGAAGATATTGAAGAAATTAACGCAGGACAGGCTGAGGCCATTCGGGCTACGGGCGCGTCATGGTTGCAGATTATGACCTATGGTGTGCTGCCCCAAGTGATGCCGCGCCTCGTTGGGCTGTCGGTTTACCGCTTCGACATTAACTTGCGAGAGTCGGCTGTGGTGGGTGTGGTGGGTGCAGGCGGCATCGGTGCCACGCTACAAACGGCGTTTAATCGCTATGAGTTTGACACAGCTGGCGCGATTCTGCTGATTATTATTGCCCTAGTCATGGTGACGGAGTTGACCTCGGTATTTATTCGACGGAGGGTGCAGTAGTGCCTGTTTCTGAGCTGAATGGACAGAAGATTTGGCAGCGGCGCGATCGCCCTACCGCCATCAAACACTGGCTGATGTGGCTCGTGGGCACGCTGATTGTGCTGTGGTGCTGGCAGATTATTTCTGACGCGACGACCTGGGCCTTTGTGCGCGACTCTCCCGAGCAAGCCATGCAGCTCATTGCGCGGATGTTTCCACCCAACGTCGCCTATGCCCCGACATTGGTTAGGCCGCTGTGGGACACCTTAAACATCGCGACGCTGGGATCCATTATGGGTGTGGCGATCGCCCTTCCCATCTCGTTTCTAGCTGCTACTAACACCACCCCGCATCCCATCGTCCGTTCTATTGCCCTGTTGATGATTGTGACGTCACGTTCCATCAACTCGCTAATCTGGGCATTACTGCTGGTGGCGATTCTTGGCCCTGGACTGCTTGCGGGCGTTCTGGCAATTGGGCTGCGCTCTATTGGGTTTGTGGGCAAGCTATTTTTTGAAGCCATTGAGGAAATTGACCGCGAACCCGTGGAAGCCGTGACCGCCACGGGAGCCAGCGAGCTACAAGTACTAAGCTATGGCATTGTGCCTCAGGTGTTGCCCACCTTCGTGGGCGTCAGCGTTTTCCGGTGGGATATCAACATCCGCGAGTCAACCGTGCTGGGCTTGGTGGGCGCGGGTGGCATTGGGGTGCAGCTTAGTGCAGCGGTGAACGGCTTGCAGTGGGGCCGTGTCTGCACCATTTTTATTGTGATTTTTTTAATGGTGTTGTTTAGCGAGTGGGTGTCTGCTAAAGCCCGCAAGGAAATCATCTAGCCCGGTTGTTTAGTTTCCGCGTATGCCCTCTGTAAACGCGCTAAACGCGCTCCTTAATGCACTGGCAGGCGTCAGTTCGGCAAATTTCTAAAGCTTTGCCGCCTACACTGTAGGCAGAATGGTTGAACGCTGTGTCAGCCCTGTAGCGAGGGGCTGACACAGCGCTGTCAGGCCGACGTTCTGGTATGGTTTGGTCGGTCACAATTTTAGGGTGTGCCTCCCTTAGCAAACCGCTTGGTGCAGCTCTCGCTGATACACCAGGTAATGGGCGGTAGACAGCAGGTCGCTGTGAATGCGGCAGGGCTGGAACTGGTTGAGGTAGGTGGCGCTGCGAATGCCGCAAGTGAGGGCAATGGTGCTGATGTTGAGCGATCGCCCCGACAGCACATCGGCTTCGGTGTCGCCCACCATCCAGGCGGCATCTAGCTCGGCACGCGAGATGGTGTGGTCGGCCACGACCTGCCGCAATAGGGCAGCTTTGGTGTCGGCCTGGTTGAGATACGCAGCCGTGCGATCGCCCGTGCCGCGAATATCGGTAAACAAATCCGCTAAGCCATAGCTTTGCAAAATACTCTGGGCCTGCTCTTGGCAGCGTAGCGTGACCAAAATCAGCCGTGCCCCTTGGCTATGCAGCAGCGACAGCGCCCAGCGCACACCGGGCTGCAAGCAATCTTGGTGCAACAGCGTTGGCTGGTTCACAATCGTGGTCACCTGCTGCAAAAAACACTCTACCTGCTCTGGCAGCAGCCCCGATTCCAGCGCAATCTCTACATCGGGAATGCGGTTCTGCTTCATCTGCCAAAACTGCGCTTTGCTAAGCAACCGAGGGGCCAGCACAATGCCCTGCCGATGATAGTGCTCACAGACATCGGCGATCGCCAATTGATAGGTCTGATAGTACCGATCAGAGACATCGACAATCGGGCCGTCAAAATCGCAAAACACGGTAAGCTGCGGCGATGCAGAATGCGGCTTGATTGCCGGAAGGCGCTGTCGACTGACACGGGCAGAGGCAAACAGAGAAGGGACTAATGCCAGACTAATGGCTGCGGCGATCGCCATACGCGGTACCCGAAACATAAATTCTTAAACTCTTCTTCACATTAGCAAGCAGAGTTATAAGTCGTCAACAATTCATCTCCTAAAAAAGATAAGAGTTTCTTATGAAATCTGCAAGTTGCTTAGCAGTAGGCCGCAACCGGCTTAGAGCGTGTCATCAATTTCGACCAAAAGTCTTATGCTATGAGCGTTGCCCCGCCCAATCCAAAAACAGGCTAGGGGCTATGACCGTTGATTTCTGGATCATTAGCGGCTAATTTGATGACAGCCACTAGCCTGGGGCGTCTCGTTCTAGCACCAGAGTCACCGGGCCATCATTTTCTAGCAGCACCTGCATTTGCGCCCCAAACTGCCCAGTTTCCACTGTTAACCCACTGGTTCGCAGGAGTGCCACAAAGCGGTCAAAGCGCGGCTCGGCCTCTTGGGGTGGGGCCGCCGCCGTAAACGAGGGGCGACGGCCCTTGCGGCAGTCGCCATAGAGCGTGAACTGGCTGACCACAAGCAGCGCTCCGCCCATCTCCCTCACTGAGCGGTCAAACCGCCCAGCTTCGCCATCGGGAAACAGCCGCAGATCCAGACACTTACGCGCCATCCAGTCCAATTCGGCATCGGTATCTGTAGCCGCAATGCCCACGAGCAGCAGCAGCCCTTGCGGAATGCGGCCCACCGTGACACCCGCTATCACAACCCGTGCGGTGGTTACTCGTTGCACGACTACTCGCATCGGCAGCTCACCAAGTCGTGCGAACACCCTGAGATTCTAGATAAGCCTGGATCTCGGGCATAAGACCGTTCGCCGCTAGATTGGCTGGGTTGGGGGTGACGGCGGTTTGTTGAGTCAGCCAGGCGGCGATCGCCCCAGATGCAGACCCAATGCCCCATTCGCCATAGTGGACGCGGGTGGCAGCGTTGGCGATATGGGTCGCGGCGATCGCCTTGCCCCCAATCAGCATATTATCGACCCCTTGGGGGATTAAGCTTTCGATGGGGATTTGGATAGGACTGACCAAATGCTCCTTCACGGAAGCACGGGTGGCTTCTCCGGTCGGCCCCCAGTTGCGATAGCGGCAGCCGTGAATGTCGATGTCATAATGGGCGATCGCCACCGTCGTTCCCCGAAAATCGCGCCCCTGCATGTCGCTGCGAATATCTTGCTCCTGGATCATAAACGCCGATTGACCATAGGCGCTGCGGCCCAAAATCCGTCGTCCCTCGCGAATGTAGGGCACCATGCTCAGCCCCGACTCGGTACCCATTGGCATCTCATGACCCGATAGGTAAGTCAGCGGAAACCCGGGCTGGGTTTGATTGTTGAGCAGCCACTGGGCAAAGGTGAGGGCATGATTCTCGGCGTGGCGCAGCGCTAGTTTCGACACGCCGCCCATCCAGTTTTGATATTGATTGGTTTGCAAGAGGCGATCATCCGTCAAAATCAGCGGCGGGTCCATCCAGTTCCAGTCATTGCCCTGCGTCCAGTTGATCATCGTGATGTCGCCTGGGGCCGGATTGCCCAAAAACGGGCTGCTGGGACCGCTGCTGACAATGCGGCGATAGTTAAACAAGCTGCGTCCCGAAAACATCGGTGCGCCTTCTAGGGTATAGACCTGCTGGTGCTCATGCTTGCCATAAAAGGTCTTGATATAGTCCAACCCCTTTAGGCTTTCACCTTGGTCATCGTGAATGCCCAAGGCAAAGGGAAAGGTGAAGGCTTGGGTGCAGGAGGGGTTGTCAAAATCGCTGGCATTGGGTTCGCCCGTGGTGTCGCGCGATTCTGACCCAACCCGATGAGGAACGCGCGCCCAAGCGACCAGTTCGCCGGTATCTGTGGCATCTATGACCACCATCTGCTGACCCGCTGGGGGTTGCAGCCGCAGGGGCTGTTTTTCAAAGGTGTCGTTGTTTTCCCAGGAATACCAGGCCTGCAGCTCAGCAGAGGCGCGGCCTGAGGGCACATAATCAACGTGACGGGGAATGCGGCGCACACCGTAAAGCGCGGTGATGGTGCGTCCGCTAGGGTCAAACTCTGCGGCTTTAAAGGCGGTGGCGATCGCCCACTGACTACCCGGCGAAGACTGGGCAGCTGCCTCTAGATGCTGCTGCGCGGCATTGGCCCCAGCCAGCGGCGGAAAGCACAGCAACCCCACCCAGCAGCTATTGGTGTCTTGGGCAGGGGTATTGGGCGGCACACCCGTCCAGTCAGGCAGTGCGACGGCTTGCTGTTTGATGCGCTGCTTAAACGTCAGCCAACTGGGCGAGAAGTTTTGTCGCCGAATCATCGCCAGAGATTCATCAATGGCAGACACCCCTTGAGAACTGATCTGCCCGCCCAGCCAGGGGGTGAGTTCGATCAGGCAAGTTTTGGCACCCGCCTGCATCGCCTGGGCCGCTGCGGCAACGCCGCCTAGGGTGCCGCCAATGATGGCCACTTCACATTCCCAGACTTCAGTTGGCTCTGGCACTAATGTGAGCGCGGGCCTCCCGTTGGGGAGAAAAACTGCGGGGGCGATCGCCGTCTCTGCTCCTGCCGCGTCTTCTGCTGAGGCCGCAGCGGCTTCGGCCAGTTCCAGCTCAGAGCGAGCCTCTCTAACAGTTGCACTCCACGGCGCTGTCTGGTCAATGGTGCTAAACAACACCGCAGAACTGGCACCGGCCAATAGACTACACAGGGGCAAAAGCCAGGCCAACGGTCGAGAAATCAGGAATCGAATCATGCCAAACGTGCAAATAATATGCTATGCGTATTTAAGTTTTGTAAAAGACAAACGCCAAGCCGCGATGGTTTAGGCGCGGGCATTGCGTCGGATGCCCTGTTAGGCACTGACCCCTGCATAAGGATGGCATCTACTCACAACTCGCATGACTTCGATCTCAGCCTTGATCACGGTCTAAACCACAGGTCGAAACCAGGTGTAAGGCGTATTGATGAAGATTTCATCGGCAATCCTCAGTTGTAAGACGCTGCAAGACTCTACCGAGGCACGCAGATTACCAACCTGTTGTCTGGAACAGGCTGAGTTGCAACTGTGTCTTGTTGTAATGAACCAGGGGAGATCCCTCAGGGGTGATCAACCATCCTTTCAGACCGTCCAATCATTGAAATTGTGCCCAAACGATGCCCGAACAATACTAGACGCGACTGGTCTGGCCAAAATTCTACCTATAAATCTCAGGAATGAACCATGGAGTCCCGAATCGTTGCTGCCTATCCCATAACTCAGTTTGCCAGCGGGGCGATCGCCGCGGCAATCATGCTCTCTGCCAATGCGGCACTGGCTCAGGTTTATAGCCTAGGCAGCAGCGGCCCTGCCGTGCGCGATATTCAAACCACGTTAGGTCTGTTTCCTACCGGCAGCTATGGCCCAGAGACCGAAGCCGCTGTCCTCAATTTCCAGCGGCGGGCGGGCCTCCAGGTTGATGGCCAAGCCGGCCCCCAAACCCTGCGTGCCCTCAACCTGTTCTACCTCATTGATGGCAATTTTTCGAATGTTGGCGGGTTTGCCACCCCCACTACAAACTTTGGCACCGTTGCCGTGAACGGAGCCGCCACTGGGTTTGGCGCGGTGGCGGTCGTGCGCACCCCCAGCGGCCAAGGCATCAATATTCGAAATCAACCGAACGGTCTCGCCATACAAGGCGTCGGCGATGGAGCTCAGCTGCAGCTTACGGGGCGGCAAGCCGATGCAGGCGGTCGCCGCTGGTCAGAACTAACCAGTGGTGGCTGGGCCGCTACAGAGTTTTTGCTTGTCGGGGGTGTGGGCACGCCGGGGGGTGGCTACCCCAGCTACCCTGGCGGTGTTGTGGGCGGGGTGGGCGGGGTGCAGGCTGGCCCCTATGTGGTGGTGGTGCCAGGCCAGGGACCGGTGCTGCTGGGCAGTGTGCGGCGGGTGGTGGGGAATGCATTTCAGGATCAGGCAAACCAAGGCGCGTTTATTAACGCGGGGGTGTTCAGCAATCGCGGTGATGCCGAGAACGTGGCGAGTGTCCTGCGCCGCAATGGATTTGACGCTCGCGTTAGCTACCGCACTTACCTTTAAACCTGATAAACAGTGTCAGTTCGGCTGATGCAAAAACCCGTGTCATCCACAAAGCAGATGGCATGAGGTCAAACTGGGCCACTTTACCCCAAGTCCCCCAAAACAGTAAGCGCTGTGCGATCGCACAGCGCTTACTGTTTTGGAGAGATGGAAAAGCAACGGTGGCCTGCTGTGTCTAAAGCGCTGCTGACCAATCAGGCAGCCTAGGCGTGAGGCTGCAGTTGACGTTGCTGTTTAGCGTGCTGAATTTGGTGCAGCAATGCTTCAACTTCAGCATGCAGACTTAGAAGCTCTACCTGTTGCGGTTTTTGGTAGGGCAGCTTTTTTGTCTGAATTTCAGCCTGTGGGGCAGATGGGGCGATCGCCCCTTGTGTATCAGTCATAGGAGAGCGTTGTTCGGATACGGGATCAGCAGTCAGAAGCGGGCGATCGCTGTCTAATAGGTTTTGACTAGTCATTTTTACTCACTCACACCACTCGGGTATTCTAGCTCAACCGCGATAAGTCATCGTAGGTTTTAGGCAAATCCAGTTGGCTTACAGATGTGTCAGTTTAAGAACTGACTTAGGAACTGACTAGAGTAACGACGTGCTCAATTGACGAAAAGTTCACGTGGCGGGCTCATTCCAAATCAGATACTCGCCCCTCCTGCCAGATGGATGTGCTGCTGACTCAGACTGGCAAGCCCCACGATTGAACGCGCATCAGGATAAACTGTAGGGTGAAGCTTGTGAATGCCGAGTCAATGCTAAAGCGCGGCGAACCCAGACGAGGCCATGGGTCGCAGCGCAGCCGCTAGGCCGTCTGGCGATTCGTTTCTGCTCACCTCTATGATGGATTGTGTTGCGAACTGTGTCATTTATTTCTCGTGTGTTTGGTGCTAAATCGAGTGTGGCTGAGCGGGCGCTACCCAGGCTACCCATCCATACCGCGCCGTCTCAAGCAATTGCGGCAAACCACTGGCAGGGGTTGATCCATGCCTATCGCCCCTATCTCCCCGTCACCGATTCCACACCCATTGTGACGCTGCATGAGGGCAACACACCGCTGATTCCAGCACTGGCGATCGCCGCTGAAATTGGCCGAGGGGTGCAGGTCTTTGTGAAATATGACGGTCTCAATCCTACCGGAAGCTTCAAAGACCGAGGGATGACGATGGCGATTACCAAAGCCAAAGAAGCCGGAGCTAAGGCCGTGATTTGCGCCAGCACCGGCAACACGTCAGCAGCGGCAGCGGCCTATGCGCGCCGTGGCGGTCTGCGACCTTTTGTGTTGATCCCCGATGGCTATGTTGCGCTGGGCAAACTCGCCCAAGCGTTGCTCTATGGAGCAGAAGTGCTGGCAATTCAGGGAAATTTTGACCAAGCACTGTCTATTGTGCGCGAGATGGCAGAGCACTATCCCATCACGCTGGTAAATTCCGTAAACCCCTATCGGCTAGAAGGGCAAAAAACCGGAGCGTTTGAAATTGTGGATGCGCTGGGGGATGCACCTGACTGGCTCTGCATTCCCGTCGGCAATGCGGGCAACGTTACGGCCTATTGGATGGGCTTCTGCCAGTATCACGAGCACCAAAAGAGCACCCGTCTGCCCAAAATGATGGGCTTTCAGGCGGCGGGCGCTGCGCCGCTGATTACCGGGCAGGCTGTGGCAAATCCTGAAACGGTGGCGACGGCCATTCGCATTGGCAATCCCGCCAGTTGGGACAAGGCGATCGCCGTCCGAGATGCTAGCCAGGGCGCATTCCACGCGGTGACCGACGCCGAAATTGTGGCGGCCTACCGTCTGCTAGCGGCGGGTGAGGGAATTTTTTGTGAGCCTGCCAGTGCCGCCTCGGTGGCTGGGCTACTTAAGGTTAAGGATCAGGTGCCTGCGGGGGCAACCGTGGTGTGCGTGCTGACCGGCAATGGGCTGAAAGATCCAGATACTGCCATTAAGGTGTCTGACAATCAGTTTAAGGGCGGGCTGGCCCCAACTGTGAATGCGGTGGCTGACGCCATGGGGTTTTAGAATTGAGCGGTGGGCGATCGCCCCTCTCCCCCTCCAGTTGGCCCCACTCCGCAACCGACCCTATACTAGCCCCTGTAGGGACTATCAAAGTCCATCTCAGCTTACTGGTCTACCGTAAGCTTAATTGCGTTGCTCGGCCCCGCGCTGCAAGGCTGAACTGCCTAGGGCGTGTCATTAATTCCAACCAAACGCTTGATGCTGTGAGCATTGCCACGCCCAACCCAAAAAAACAGGCTAGGGGCTGTGACTGTTGATTTTTGGGATATCAAAGGATAATTGATGACAGCCCCTAGAACCGTCCTGTCCGAGACGTGAGCAGTAAAACTTTAGGAATTTGCAACCTAACGAGGTTCGAAATCATGGTGTAGTAGGCGGCGGCGTAGCAACCCCTGTGCCGTTGATCAATGCATTATGGCGCGATCGCTCCTTCGTCAGCAGATCCATCGTGTCCCCCAGCGCTGAGGTTAGCCCTTGTCGGGTTTGATCATGCTGCTGCTGCTCGGCTTGGAGTGCGGCAGCAAGGCGATCGCATTCCTCTAGCGCCTGCGCCAGTGCTGTCTTCAATCCATCTACCTCGTTCCCAGTGTCCTCTTCTAAGAGGGACTCATTGGGGGAATCGTCTAGGTCTGGCTGAGCCAGATTAGGCTGAGTTGCCTGCAATCGTGCCGCATCCAGCCGCGTTGAAGAGGCCACGTTAACGCGCTGGGTCAATTGCTCTTGCAGTTCATCCAGACGCTGCTGAGCAAGCTTGGCATCGGCGCGGCGCTGCTTCGCCTCTGTTTCGTAGAGACTACGCCAGTTTGCAGCACTAGCAAAGGCCTCATCTCTCTCGCGATGCGCATCGGCCAGCTTGTGCTGCAGTGCTTTAATTTCCCCTAACCATTGCTGAACATCATGGGTCATTCCCAATGGCTCCTTATCTGTCTTCAAGACTGCAACTAAGCCTGGTGAACTGCACAAATTAACCCTAACCAGTGTGGCAATAATAGCCCCAGGAAGATGCGATAGAACCCCGGCTCACTCAGCGTTACTGCTATCCCACACCCGCTATCTCACATTAGAGTTAGGAATGCGACACCCAACCGCTACAGTTACCAAGGGTCATTAATTCTTTCGCCTACTTTCGCTTAAATTGAACCATATTCAATGCGCTGTCAATGCACAGCATAGGCAAAATCAGCACATTGCCCATAGCATTTGCCTATAGTGTATGTCGATTGCAGAAAATCTAGAACAAAAATCGACTAATGGTAGCTGGCAGGGGCAACACAATAATCACCAGCAGGGCCAGCGCAGCCAACCCCAGTAAATCTCGCCGGTTGTCGAGTTCGCTTACATCATTCAACGCAGGTTCATCGACTGCCGGAATGAAAAATAGCAAAATTGCCCAGAGCAACAGCTCTTGCTGCACAAACGATAGGGCCAGCACTAGCAGCCGTGCCACCTGCCCAATTAATGCGCCCGTCCGCTGACCAAACATTGCATGCACAATATGCCCGCCATCCAACTGCCCAACAGGCATCAGGTTGAGCGCGGTCACCACCACCCCAATACACCCCGCAACTGCAACAGGATGCAGTTGTAGGGCCTGCTCTGGAGCATAACTGTTGCCCATCGCCAGCTTCGTCATTAACCCAATCAGTAAAGAGGCCATTGGGTTGAACAGCCGAAAGTTGAGAATCCCAGGGTTGCCGAGTTCTTCTGTCAGTGTTGGGGTTACCGCAATGGCTTGGGAATGGGCCAGCCCCCAGAGCAGTATGGGAATCGTCGCCACAAACCCCACCAACGGCCCAGAGATGCCAATGTCAAATAACGCCTTGCGATGCGGAACGGGCGATCGCATCTGGACAAACGCACCCACCGTCCCAAAGGGAAAAAACATCGTGGGCGGTACGGGAATAAAGTAGGGATAGGTCGTCCGAATGCGATATCGCCGTGCCATCCAATAGTGGGCCAACTCATGTAGCCCCAAAATCGACATGAGCGACAGTGCGTAGGGAATCCCCAACGTAAACAGCAGCATGGTTAGGTCGGCATCGGCAGGCGATATTCCAGACATCAACACGCCTGCTAGCGCGGTGGTGCACAGGGTGGCGACTAGCAGCCCCAGCGCCAACCCCGGCAGCCCTGGGTCGAATTGGGCTTGATTGCTCTGAGGACGGGGGTTGGGAACTAGAGCAAAGAACGGCTTACCGTTTAACCCTTCCTGAAATACGACCAGAAAGCGATCGCCAAACTTGGCGGCAATATTGTCTCGAATCGTGTTGTAAGCCACCTCTGGCGACGAGCGCAACTGCCCACGGCAAATTAATGCCTGGGGGCGATATTCTACATTTTGCAAGTAATAGACCGACCAGGGAAAACAGTTGTGTAGCGTGGCTTCGTCTTGCCGATTGATGGGCTTTACGACTGATTTTGACTCTCGACCAAGGAGATCTTCTGTTGATGCAGCAGCGTCAGGTGTGGGGCGAGGCGTCGCGATCCGACCCCACTGCACCAGCAATAAATAGAGTAACGGGCACACAATAAAGGAGCCAAACAGCAATAACGCTGGAATTTGGGCCTCTGGGCCATTGATCAACACCCAAACCGTCCAAATGAGGGCAGGCATCATAATCACCAGCCACAGCAGCCAAACGGGTGTGCGCGTCACATTGACCACACTGCGTTGCATAAGGAAATAGGTGAAGAACCCTAAAACTCCGAGAAGGAGGAGCCAAAAAATCATGCTGTCATTCGTTCATGAACGTCTCTATCGGCAATACAGGGCTGACTAAGGATAACGTTCCCTATTCGATGAACCAAATTGTCTTAGGCTTAAGTACAAACCTTAGGCTTGAGTACAAACGAATCTCGAAGGGTTGCTGTCTCCATTCACCATACTTACTCTGTCAAGGCAACTTAGCCCCATCAATCACAGACGCCTAGGATGAGTGCTGCCTCTGCATCTATCTTAACGGGTTCACTCTGCTACTCTGCTAGGGGATTTTCACCCTACACTGCCTGCCCAAGCGCGCCCGATACAGACGAGCAAGGCCTATGGGGAGACTTCTAACCAGGCCCTGCAGCCAACGACCTCTGGCAAGAAGCTTCTAATGCGATTTTGTGTGTCTCTTTCTACCTCAATTTATGTCTGAACGTTTTGATCTGCCTGATGCTGTTCTGCCGCCGTTGTCACCGTTGCGTCCGGTCGTTGCCGGAGTGTTTGCGTTTCCGCCTAATCGGGAGACGCTCGGCGGCACGGCCTATTTTATCCAGCGACCCGAGGGCAATATTTTGATAGACTGCCCCGCCTGGACGGAGGCGATCGCCACGACGCTTCAAACCCAGGGCGGCGTTCGCTGGCTGTTTCTCACCCATCGAGATGCGATCGCCCAGGTCAAGGCCATTCAGCGCGATACCGGCTGCGCGGTGATCATTCAAGAGCAAGAGGCCTATCTGCTGCCCCGGCTAGAGGTGACTCCATTTCAGCAGGACTGGGCGATCGCCCCCTGCACTACAGCGATCTGGACACCCGGCCATACGCCAGGGTCATCTTGTCTGTATCACGCAGCAGAGGGCGGCATCTTGTTCACTGGGCGACATCTACTGCCCAACCAGCATGGGCAGGCGGTGCCCCTGCGCATTGCCAAAACCTTTCATTGGGGGCGGCAACTGCGCAGCGTTCAGCGGTTGCGCGATCGCTTTAGCGTCGAAACGCTTCACTACCTCTGCCCCAGCGCAAATCTAGGGTTCTTGCGAGGGCAACGGGCGATCGCCCATGCCTATGACCACCTTGCCCAGCTTGATCTAGAAGCGATGCAGCAGGTGCAGCCGATCCTCTAGCGCCTCGGATTTCTCCCTAGCGCGCGCCGCTACCCAAGATGAATAGCCCAATCATCGTGACGCTGTTCCACAAGCTGTGGAGCAGAATCGGCGCGAGCAAACTGCGAGACTTGCAGTAGACAAAGCCCAAGACGCTGCCTAGAGTTGCCAGCGGCAAAATTTCGGAAATGCTGAGGTGGGCGACGGCGAACAGCAAGCTGCTGAGGGCGATCGCCCCCCACACCGGCACATAGCGTGTCAGCGACGGTAGCAAAAAGCCCCGAAACAGCGTTTCTTCAAACACTGGCGCGGCGACAGCCGCAGTGAAGAGAAAAATTCCCAGCGCGACGGGATCGCCCTCCTCCAGCACAATCTGCAAGAGGGGATTGCTGCCACCTTGGCCCTGCCAGATCTGCTGGTTCGCTAGCGACACCGCAATCATCAGCGGCAGCGCAATTAAGTAGCCCCCAAAGCCCCACAGCGGCCATTTGCTCAGGGGGCGCAGCCGAAACCAGTTTTCAGTCAGCGGGAAAAACTGGCGAATTGAAGCATACAGCACCGCCAGCCCAGCCCCCGCCATGAGCAGGTAGTAGGTGAGCGAATAGACGGCCCGAGCGCGAATGCCAAACTCGGCAAAGGCGCTGCTAAAGCCCCCTACTAGCAGCGGCACGGCGATTTGCCCTACAAAAAAGAAGCCGACGATCAGCACCTGCCAGACGATTTCCCAATCCCAGGGAACAACCCACGGGCGATCGCCCGCTAGAGCCAGCACTGCTTGCTTACCCTGCAAGGCCCGCTGCACAATCAGAAAAATGAGCAGCCCGACACCTACAATCCCTGCGAATACAGGCAAACTGCCCACCAGCCCCAGCTTCACCAAGGTGCTCTCGGCGGCGGTTTGCTGGGCAGCCTGAAGCTCAGCCAAAGAGTCGGGGCGCTGCTGCAGGGTATAGAGTCGGCTAAGGGCGGTGGCCCGAAACCAGCCCTCTAGGGTGCGTTGCACGATGGGTTCCGTATCAGGTAATAGCCGAGGGGGATCATCCCACAGAGCCGATAGCACGGGCACAGTATCCGCAATGGCTGCAATGGCTGTGGATGGCTCACTCGCAGGATCTGTCGAAAGGCGATCGCTCAAGGCTTGCCATGTGGCTTGTGCCGTGGCGACATCGCCGTCCGCCGCCTGAATGATGCCAATACTCAGATCCAGCTGATTGAGGAGCAATCGCTGTTGGGCGATCGCCTGGTTGACTTCCGTCCGACGGGTTAGGCCTGCGCCGGTCGTCGGAGAATCAACCGGCGCAGTCGTCTCATCCAGCGCCGCAGGAGGAGTCACCGGCAGCGCGGCATTGGCATCGGCCAACTGCTGAGAGAGCCGCTCCAAATTTTGCTCAGCGCTGTCGCGTACAGTTTGATATTGAGTAAGCGCCATTTGCAAGGGCTCCTCACCTAACAGCGCCCGACGCAGTTGATTGGTCTTGGTGGCATCCTCTCCCTCATACGCCGTTGCCGTCAACAACAGGTTGGTCTGATAGAGCTGCAGACGGTTAGTAATTTGCGGCTGTCCCCAACTGCGCACCAGCGAGCTGCCCACCATAAGCAGCACCAGCAGGGTTAGCGCAGTCAAGACAATACGTTTCACGGTCATGAGCGGTTGCATCCACAGACGGGGTGATCTCCTTGGCATTATCGCACTGGGAACCGCCCGTCGGGTACAATGCTGGTGTTTTGCGCGGTGTCCATCGCGCGTTATCTACAACCATCACAGGAGGGTACGGCCCTGGCTACTCGCGTAATTTTGGTGCGCCACGGCATCAGCAGCTTCAATGCTGAGCGCCGCATTCAAGGCCTACTTGACGAGTCGGTGCTCACAGAGGCCGGAGAAGACGGGGCCCGTCGGGCTGGGCAAGCGTTGCGATCGCTCTCCTTTAACGCGGTATATGCGAGCCCTCTGCGACGCGCTCGCCAAACGGCAGAGCTGATCACGGCTCAGTTCGCCACAGCACCCGCCATTCACTTCACCGACCAACTGCGTGAAGTGAACCTGGCAGGCTGGGAAGGGCTATTGTTCGATGAACTTAAACAGCGCTTTCCCGAGCAGTACGAAATTTGGCGCAGCCGCCCCCATGACTTGCAGTTGCAGATCAACACGTCCACCGGGTTGCAGCCGTTTTATCCCCTGCGATCGCTCTATGACCAAGCACGTCAGTTTTGGCGCGAGCTATTGCCCCAGCATCCCAACCAAACGGTGCTGCTGGTAGCCCACAGCGGCATTAACCGGGCGCTGATTCAAACCGCCATTGGCTTAGATGCCGACCGCTTTAACCGATTTCAGCAGACCAATTGCGGCATCAGTGTGCTCAACTTTGCAGGAACGCTGGGCGACCTGGTGCAGATCGAGTCGATGAACGCCACCGCGCATCTCAACCTGCCGGTTCCGCCGAAAAAGACCGAGCTGCAAGGGCCCCGAATTTTGCTAGTGCGCCATGGCGAAACCGACTGGAACCGCGACCAGCGCTTTCAGGGCCAGATTGACGTACCTCTGAATGATCAAGGGCGGGTGCAGGCCGAAAAAGCCGCCTTTTTCTTGCAAGATATTGCCATAGATGCCGCTGTGAGCAGCCCTATGCTGCGCCCTTGCGAAACCGCCGAGATTATCCTCAAAGCCCATGCAGGCATATCGCTCAGCTTTGACGATCGCCTGAAGGAAATTAGCCATGGCCTTTGGGAAGGCAAGCTGGAGTCAGAAATTCGCGCTGACTATGCCACCGAGCTAGAGCAGTGGAAGGTCGCGCCGGAAACGGTGCAAATGCCCGAAGGTGAAAACCTGACGCAAGTATGGGAACGGGCGATCGCCGCTTGGAACACCCTCGTTGCTGCCGCAGCCCCCGGCTCCACGGTGCTCGTTGTGGCCCACGATGCGATTAACAAAGCTATCCTGGCTTCTGTCGTCGGGGCTGGCCCGAATCAGTTCTGGAGCTTTAAGCAAGGTAACGGGGCCGTCAGCGTAATTGACTATCCCCGAGGGGCCGCAGAAGCCCCGTTGGTGCAGGCACTCAACATCACCAGCCATTTGGGTGAGGGCGTGCTCGACCGCACGGCCGCCGGGGCGCTGTAGGGGCTCGCTCAGTGCGTGGGTGGGCAAGGTTCTATCCAGTGGCACCAAAAACGGCGATCGCCCTGGGGCGATCGCCGTCTCAATAGGTCTGATTGAATGGGATGACACCTGCAACGGCTCTCACCAAGTTCACAGGTCTTAAAAACTTGGGCGGACCTGTCCCGTGACGGCCAGCAAGCAAGCGCAAAGCAGTGCAGGTCAGTCTTTCCTGATCCGATTGGGGATGGCTTTTCCTTTGTAGTCTTGCAGGTCTTCCCACAGGTCAAGTGCCAACCATCCCGCAGCTACACTGGTCGAGACGAGACTCACCAGCAGCAATTGGTCTTTGAAATTTCGCCTGTCTAGCTCAATATCATAGTTATGGGCTAGAGCTGGCAGTGCCAGCACACTCCCAAGGCTAGAAATAATGCCGAAATAATAGATTCCAACGATCCACCGTTTCATGGTTTGGCTCCTGCCTACTTATCCCATTCTTTAATTCCCCATTTATGGCGAAATCTTTCTACGTAAAGCACCCGATTTTTGATTCAGATCATAAGAATGGGGCGATCGCTCCGCCCTATGATCGGGGGCCCAATCCAGGGCAGAGCCTCCCATCCAGGCAAGCAGTCCTCAAGTCCTCAATTTCTCAAGGATGGCACCGACGGCAGAGTGCTGGAGTAACAGCATGGGTGAATCGACTATTGGTAGATCGACTGCTGCAACATTTTCACGTTGGGGAGTTCACCTTGGGGATCAGTAGACGCGGGAGAGAGTGCCAATCGTCATGATGACCAGTGCCAATTCTGACGCGTGGGTAGGCTTGCTACCCGCGGGCGGCTCTGCAACGCGGCTGCAGCCGTTGCCCTGTAGCAAGGAAATTTTGCCAATTGGGTTCCACACGGCTGCGAATGGACGGCGGCATCCCAAAGCCGTGTCGCACTACCTGCTAGAGCAATACCAGCAGGCGGGTGTAAGCAAAACCTTGATCATTCTCAAGCCAGGGAAGTGGGATATTCCCGCGTATTACAAAAGCGGAGAGTGGCTGGGGCTAGATCTGGCCTACCTGATCATGTCTGACCCCTATGGCACGCCCTACACGCTAGATTGCGCCTATCCATTCCTCGGCGGGGCCAATGTGCTGCTGGGCTTTCCAGATATTTTGCTGCACCCGGCAGATGCGTTTGTGCAGATTCGGCAGCGGTTAGGGAACACTGGCGCGGATGTGATGCTGGGTGTGTTTCCGGTAGACGCAGCCCAGGCGTCGCGGGTGGATCTGGTGGCATGGGATAATCACCGCGACTCACGTCGAGACGGCAACGCTCAACCCATTCAGCAGCTCGTGATCAAATCACCCAATTCTCCCCTGCGAGAGAGCTGGATCATCGCCGCTTGGCGGCCTACGTTTACCCAGTTTATGCATGAGTTTTTGGCGAGCGATCGCCCCCATCGCCGCACCCAGCCCGAGTTGCCCGAGCTGTATGTCGGTGATGTGATTCAAGCGGCGATCGCCGCAGGGCTACAGGTGCAAGGCCATTATTTTGAATCTGGAGAATTTCTGGATGTGGGCGTGCCCGGAGCACTGGCAGCCGCCTATCAACGGTTTGGAGAGGCATAGAGCAGCAAATGGCATCGGAACTATTGCAGAATGTGCGGCTGATTGATGCAGTTGCCGGGAGCGATCGCCCCTGCGACCTGTGGCTCCACGATGGGCAAGTCGCAGCTGTAAGCGACGCCGGGTCAGCGGCTGAGCCAGGTGAACTCCCCGACAACACTGAGCGCCGCGACTGCACCGGGCTAGTGCTAGGGCCAGGGCTAGTCGATCTCTACAGCCAGTCGGGAGAACCCGGTTATGAGTCGCGCGAGACCCTCACCTCGCTTTGCGCAGCTGCAACCGCAGGCGGCTTCACACGCCTCACGCTATTGCCCACCACCCAGCCCGCCATCGACAACCCCGCCAGCATAGATTGGGTGCGCTCGGCGCTCACCTCTCGAAACGCATCCCACCCATTCCCCTCAATGCCGCAAGTTTATCTCTGGGCCGCATTTACCCAAGGAGCCACAGGACAACAGCTAAGTGAATTAAC
This sequence comes from Kaiparowitsia implicata GSE-PSE-MK54-09C, assembly GCA_019359435.1. Lineage (GTDB taxonomy): Bacteria > Cyanobacteriota > Cyanobacteriia > Elainellales > Elainellaceae > Kaiparowitsia > Kaiparowitsia implicata. The sequence goes on along the minus strand of JAHHHI010000066.1, from coordinate 6,752 downwards.
AGAGCTGGCAGCCACCCCCATCGTGGGCTTTGCCGATGGCCGCCCGCTGACCAACCCGCTGCTGCTGCGCCGCCTACTCGAATATGCCCAAGCGCTAAACAAACCCCTAGCGCTGTGGTGCTGCGACCCAGCGATTCAAAGTAGTGGGGTCATGCGGGATGGGGTAGACGCGATTCGCGTGGGGTTGCCAGGCACCCCAGCCATTGCCGAAACGGCCCCCCTCGCCGCCCTGCTCGAAACGCTGGCAGATCTGTCCATTGCGGTTCCCGTTCACGTGATGAGGGTTTCCACGGCTCGTGGCGTTGAGCAGATTGCGCAGGCCAAAGCCGCCGGATTGCCCATCACCGCCAGCACCTCCTGGATGCACCTGCTGCTCAGTACCCAGTCGCTCAGCAGCTATCACCCAAGCCTGCGGCTAGAGCCACCCTTGGGCACACCCGCTGACCGCGCCGCCCTAGTGCACGCGATAGAAACTGGGGTTCTGGATGCGATCGCCATCGACCACACCCCCTATACCTATGAAGAAAAAACCGTGCCCTTTGCCGAAGCCCCACCCGGTGCCATCGGCTTAGAACTGGCGCTGCCACTTCTCTGGCACGGGCTCGTAGAACCCCAGCACTGCTCTGCCTTAGCGCTGTGGCGCGCCCTCAGCAGCAACCCCGCCCGCTGCATGGGGCAAACCCTAACGGTGATTCGTCCCGAGACCGCCAGGGCAAACGCCCCTCAGCCCCCTGCCGAACTTACGCTCTTCGATCCCAATTCCCATTGGGTTCCAGAACCCCAGCATCTCCAGTCTCTCTCCCACAACACGCCCTGGCTTCACCACCCGATTCAAGGGCGTGTCCTCAAAACTTGGCAGCCCAAAACATGCTAACAATCACTGGATCACTGGATATAGGAATGAATCAAGCATTCACCCGTGTCAGCAAAGGCAACCGTCCCTGCCTCCGCCGCATCCGAATTCCTACTGCGATTCAGCATCGCCAGTTTGAGAACTCTCGGCTACCGAACCCGCTATCTCAGATCACTCCTAAAAGGGTTCACAGCTCTAAATCCCCAAAAACACTGGAAAAAAAGACTAAACCTCGTGAGAAACAAAAGGTTCAGTTCTTAATCAAACTGCGATGGAAATTTCGAGAGCTGTTAATTGGCAGCAGGCTGAGGTTCCCCCGCTTCGTTTTCAGCCTCAGCAGGCGCATCCTCAAAGTTGGGCAGAGGCCCAATGCTGCCTACCCGATCTAGCGGCCAGAAGCGAACTGCAGCCCGCCCAATGATGTTGCTGCGTGGCACATTGCCCCAAAAGTGGCTGTCGTAGCTATTGTTGCGGTTGTCGCCCAGCACCAGGTATTCCCCCTCGGGAATAATCTCTGGCCCAAAGTCATACTCGGGTGCGAGTTCAGGCGGAATGTAAATCTCGTCAATTGGCTCGCCATTAATAAAGACCTGACGATTGGTCACCTGCACTTCTTCTCCCGGCAGGCCAATCACCCGCTTGATAAATGCATCATTGAGGCTGGGGTTGTCTGCCCGCAAGCGTTCTGTAGGGGAAAACACCACAATATCGCCCCGCCGAGGTGGATTAAAGTGATAGCTAATTTTTTCCACAATGAGCCGATCGTTCACTTCTAGCGTCGGCACCATTGATTCTGAGGGAATGTAGCGTGCTTCTGCGACAAAGGTGCGAATGCCGAGCGCCAAGACGATGCTAAGGCCGATGGTTTTCAGCCCTTCTACGAGGGGGTTTTCCTCTGTTGAGTGAGCAGGAGCCTCAAGTTTTGCTGCCCCAGCCTGACCATTACTAACCTGCCCATTCGCGATAGAGGTGGGCTGCACCTTGGGTTCTGGTGCATCCTGAGGCAATTGAGGATTCGAATTTGGTTGGTCTGACATCTGCATTTACGGGGCGAAATTCGCTTATTGATTTAAGCACTGATCTGAACACTTTGGGTGTAAATCTCAGTGAGAATCCGTCGGGTCGAGACTCGTCGATCGGCGTTATGGACTTGGAAAGAATTACCTATGAGTCTGACTCAGATTTTGACCGATTGCTCTCGCCAAGTTGCCAGGTCTATCCAAAGTTTAGCAAGGGTTGATGAGAAGCGACGGCAAGTTTAGAGAAGGGCTACTCTAGGGGCACTCCATGGGTACTGGTTCGCACCAATATCAGCCCTAGCTCGTAACAGGTACTGTACTCTTGACCTAGGGAGGCTGCCTGAACGGCAACGCTCCATTTCATCCAGACCCATCCCTGTTCCGCTGTTTTGTGACCCACCTCTGTGGGGCGTTTATGACACGAACTCCTATGTTCATTCGCAATGCTCAAACCCTGCTGCCGTCTGGGGAATTGGCGATCGCCGATGTTGAAATTCACCAGGGCACCATTGCCCGCGTCGGCGCTGGCCTTGCCATTGACAACCTTGACGAGTACCAAGTGATTGACGGCAGTGGGCTGATTTTGTTGCCGGGGGTGATCGACCCCCAGGTGCATTTTCGAGAGCCGGGGCTAGAGCATAAAGAAGATTTGTTTACGTCCAGCTGCGCCTGCGTACGGGGCGGGGTTACGTCATTTCTAGAAATGCCCAACACCCGACCACTCACGACCACTCAGGCCGCATTGGACGATAAGCTGGCACGAGCCGCCAGTAAGAGTTTAGTGAATTTTGGTTTTTTTATCGGCGCAACTAAGGAGAATTTGCCCGATCTGAGGACGGCCTCGCCCACCTGCGGCATCAAGGTGTTTATGGGGTCAATGCATGGGCCGCTGTTGGTGGATGATGCGGAATCGCTGGATCGCATTTTTTATCGAGATGTGACGGATTCGACTTACGAAAACCGGCTGATTGCCGTCCATGCCGAAAACCATGCGCGAATTTTGGCGCGGCGAGAAGAATTCTCTGGGGAAACGGATGTCGCCATTCACTCAGAAATTCAAGATAACCAGGCAGCGTTAGAAGCGACTCAGTTAGCGCTGCGTCTCTCTAAGTTGTATCAGCGGCGGCTTCACATCCTGCATTTGTCTACCGGAGACGAAGCCAATCTATTGCGGATAGAAAAGCCCGCTTGGGTCACAGCGGAAGTGACGCCGCAGCATTTGCTGCTCAATACCGACGCATATCAGACGATTGGCACGCTGGCGCAAATGAATCCGCCGCTGCGATCGCCCCGCGACCAAGACGTTCTCTGGCAAGCGCTGTTGGATGGTGTGATCGACTTCATTGCCACAGACCACGCCCCCCACACTCTTGAGGAAAAAGCAAAGGGCTATCCCAATACCCCCTCCGGCATGCCGGGTGTTCAAACCTCGCTCCCGCTGATGCTGACCCAGGCGGCGCAGGGGCGCTGCACGGTGGCCCAGGTCTCTCGCTGGATGTCGACCGCCGTGGCAAACGCCTACGGTATCGCCAAGAAGGGGGCGATCGCCCCTGGCTACGATGCCGACCTAGTCTTGGTAGATCTTGCCACGTATCAGCCCTTTCGCCGTGAAGATGTGCTCAGCAAATGCGGCTGGAGCCCTTTTGAAGGCTGGAACCTGACGGGGTATCCCCAGGTGACGATCGTCGGTGGTCAGGTCGCCTACGACCACGGCACGATCGATCCGGCTGTGCGCGGCAAGGCACTGCAGTTCGGGCATTAGAGTTCAGAGGGTTGGGGCCAGGAACGGAGCCTTCAGCGCCCAAACGTCCGGCCAGAATCACCCGCCCCGCCATCCCGCCCCACCATCCCAACTCTTTCCCTTTTTACTCTCATCCCCGTCTCTCCTTATGTCCTCTCAAAACATTTCTCAAAATATTGATGCTGAAGCCGTTCAACTGAATGACGACGCCACCCGCAGCCTCAGCGATGCCCAATACAAACAAAAAATGGCGCGCCGCAAAGAGGTGCAGCAGCAGCGACTAGCCGCGCGCGATGGCGAAAAAGGGCTAATCATTATCAATACTGGCACGGGTAAGGGCAAGACCACCGCTGCTTTGGGCATGGTGCTGCGATCGCTCGGGCATGGCTATCGAGTGGCGATTGTGCAATTCATCAAAGGCGCATGGGAACCGGCAGAAAAGGCAGCCCTGGCCCCCTGGACGACAGCCATCGGTAACGTGCCACCCCAGCTAGAGTTTTATGCCATGGGCGAAGGCTTTACCTGGGAAACTCAGGATCGCGAGCGCGATATTCAAATGGCAAAAACAGCCTGGCAGAAAGCGCAAGATCTGATGCTGAGCGACGCGTTTCAGTTAGTGCTGCTAGATGAAATCAACATCGCCCTCAAGCTGGAATATCTATCGGCTGAGGCCGTGCTGGAGGGGCTCAGCCAAAAACCGGAGCGATCGCACGTCATCCTCACCGGACGCGGCGCTCCCAAACTCCTGATCGACCATGCTGATTTGGTGACCGAGATGACGCTAATCAAGCACCCATTTCGAGAACAGGGCATCAAAGCGCAACCCGGCATTGAGTTTTAGTGACTCCAGTGATCTGACGGGTTCAGATTAACGCCCGTTAGGCAAATGCTCAGAGCCCTGCTGCTCGCGTCGTAGGCAGTAGGGTTTGCCGTTGTGCGTGGCCTGTCGCTGTAGCGAAGCCACCGCATTTTAAGCCCTACTTTAGGCCCTTACTGGCGACTCTTTAAAGAAGAAAATCCTCCGCAACACGCAGAGTTTTCTTTTCTAAAGATTGGGCTTAGTAGGCTCTAGATCTTCGCGCTAAGCGCTTGCGCCATCGGGCAGCACACCGTTGAGAAAAATATCAGCAATTCCCTCTGCCATTTCTTGCATGGCAGCAGGAGACGATGACTCAGGCAGCAGCGTATCGCGGCTAAAGGCCGCCACAGTAAACATCCCCAAGAACACCTGCGCCACCGTGCGCGAGTTCATCCGGCGATAGACGCCTTTGTCCATCGCGTCTTGAAAAAAAGCTTCGGCTACGTCAGTCATTTTGCCAATGACTTCTCGCTGCATCCGCTCTTGCAAATCGGGGTGAAACTGCGCTTCCATAAAGCACACCCGCAGCATGTCGGAGTTTTGATGCAGGTTGAGCATGCGCTTTCGCATCACTTGGGCGATCGCCCGCGCACTGCCCATTTCGCTTAGCTCGGTCAACAAATCCGTGAGGATCTCAATCCAGCCCTGAGTCACGACCTCTACCAAAATGGCCTTTTTATTTTCAAAATGGCGAAATAAGGTTCCCTCTGCGACCTTAGCAGCCTGCGCGAGGTCATGGGTGGTCGTGCCGTCGTATCCTCGGCGGGCAAAGAGGCGCTGCGCCGCTTGCAGAATGCGATCGCGCGTGTCCAACTCTGAGGGGGGTTGGCGTCGAAACGTCAGCATGATCGGGCTCCCGCCTGGGTAGGCGTACAAAACCGCCTGTGGCTTTATTGTCTAACAATGGAGTGAATAATCCATCGAGCTGTAATAGTTCCTTACGTTGCCCAGGGCTGTCAGGGAACTGTCAGAGGGACAAACATCCAGAGGGACAGGCAGCGTCGAGCAACGACAGAATTTAGCCAAACGTAGTCAAATTCAGCTACAGCTTTTTACGATGCATGGGCGCTTTGGGTAACTCAACGGTTGTAAACCAGTACTGCCCGAGAACGTCAATTAGGTCAACCCAGCCTTTCTCGCTCTTCGGTTTGGGGATAAAAGAAGTCGCGCCCAAATCGTAGCTGCGTTGCACCTCAGCGACTTTGGGCGACTGACCCAGTGCCACCACCGGAATGCTGGAAAACTGCCGATGGGCTTTGAGGTATTGCAACATATCCCACGCACCATCATTGGGCAAATCAAGAGACAGCAAGATTAAATCCGGGACGGTGTCTTCAGTTGGGTCATCGTGATATTTGGCGTAGTGACAATCAACCGGAGCGACGAGATTGGCAATCAGTGACTCGTTGGAATCGGCCCAGCGAATCTCTTGCATATAGGGAAACGCATCCAGGGCACGTTCAATCAAGTGGCGATCGCCCAACGCGCTCTCAACGATAAGAAGGACTATCAAAATTAAGTAAAACAGATAGCTGTAACAGGCTTGCCTATAGCAAGTGGCATTGATGAGTAGCGCCAACAAGAAACCCCGTAAAAGACTTCCCTTTCTGCCATAGAATTCCAACTTTTACTATAGCAAGCGCTTTAGCACTCCGTTTAAATCTCTCTCCACAGTCGTACTCCCTGTAGCGACCTGGCATGCGCTAAGACGCCAGTTTTCTTATGGCCTCTTTATAGCCTCTTATGAATCGTAGTAGTCAGGTCGCAATTGGGTGACGCAATAGCTAATATCAATTCCGAAAATTTGGGCTACAAATGGGGGGCAAGGCAGGGTTGATTCATTGTAGAAGATGAAAAATCTGCTCAACCTGGTTAGCCAGCTTCCGTAGAGCGGACGACACTGAATCAAATCCATTTAGCCGGAGCACGTTAATCGTTATGGACCGAAACAGCGAAGCAATGAGCAGGGCATTCGGGTCTCGTCCATAGGTCTCATCCTCATTGAGGACGACATCTTTTGGCCAATGCAATCGATTTTCAATACTCCAATGCCCTCGCACCATGGTGTTCCACAGCGTGGCTGTGGTGGCGACGGAGCTGAGATAGTAGGCTCGATGAATGGAACATTTGGCGTTGCATAATTGGAAGATGAATTAACGTGAGTTCGACAAGGATCAGAGTGCCGAAAGGAAGGCTGAGGGTTACGCTCAAAGTATTGAATTCTAAGCACCTCAGCCATGTCTTTGAGTCTAGCGCGCCTCGACCTGACCCAAATCTTCT
>JAHHHI010000065.1 GCA_019359435.1 Kaiparowitsia implicata GSE-PSE-MK54-09C | reverse complement strand
TCGCAAAACGCTCTGCTACTCCAAGTCCGTAGAAATGCTGGCTCACTCTGTACGCCTGCTACTTCACTCCCTCAAGTTTGACGATGTCCCGGTCCCTCCCAGGTTCATCCCTTGATTCAGCAACGCCGATAATCTATTCATGAATTGATGTTCATAGGTATAGAACCTTCGACATCAATGGTACTGTCGCTGTCCGCAGTGGGAGTAATACTTTGGCGTATGGATTTTTAGGCACTCCAACCTCAAGAAATCATGTCTATACAGGAGTTCTCTAGAGCAAAGCTTACATTTGGCTTGCATTTGGATTTACCACAGGTCTAAACCATTGGGCTAACTCGAGTGTGCGATTGAATCTACAGAAGAGTCCTAAATAAATACTCCTATTGGCTGAGTAAAAAACGATACTCGGCAGACATGTTGAGCTGTGATATGTTGAGACTTGTTCATCGGATCATTCGGCGGATCAACAGTGCAAGACTAAGTAAGTGTGGGACTCTTTCTCTGAGTAAGTTTTACAACCATGCTCAAGGCAGTAGCTTCAGGAAACGGATAAGTCTATTTATCATTGATCTATGGATAGTAACGAACTAGCTCAATTTATTGAACACACTGGCAGCGCTGCCAAGCCTTGGCTATTGGCTCAGTTGCGTTTGAAAAAGCTGCAGGAACAACGCCCCCATTTATCGCCAGAAGACTACGCTAAAACCTTGGAGGAGATCAACCAGTCGCTTTTAGCGTTAGGAGACTGGTGGGAAGGGCGTGAAGACGACGTATTTTAAGCCGCTAAATTAACTGGCTGATTGCGTCGTGGCTCTTTATGATGGATTCGGGCTGCGATCGCCCCCATTCAGCTCATTAAACCTTCATTCCTGCAAGACCCATGACCCTACTGCTAGCCGGAGATATTGGTGGCACTAAAACCATTCTGCGACTGGTGCAGGCTGAGCCAAAACCTGATTCCACCCTGCCAACCCTGCTGACACTGCATGAAGCCACCTATGCCAGCCGCGAGTTCAGCAGCTTAGTGCCGATGGTGCATAAGTTTATAGAGCAGGCTACAGAAAAGGTAGGGCAGCCTTGTCAGGCTGAAAAAGCCTGCTTTGGCATCGCTGGCCCAGTGGTTAACCAAACTTCTGACTTAACGAATTTGGGCTGGTCGCTGGCTGCTGATGATCTGTGTCATAAGCTCAATATTCCGCTGGTGAGTCTGATCAACGACTTTGCAGCAGTGGGCTATGGAGTGCTAGGTCTAGGTGTTGAAGATATCTATACGTTGCAACAGGGGGTGCCCCAGATGATGGCACCCGTAGCCATCATTGGGGCCGGCACGGGGTTAGGGCAGGGTTTCCTCATTCCCCATGCTGATGGCTATCGCACCTATGCCAGCGAAGGGGGGCATGCCGACTTTGCGCCCCGTTCGGAGCTAGAGTTTCAGCTGCTGAAGTATTTGCGCGATCGCTACAACATTGAACGCATATCGGCGGAGCGAGTGGTTTCGGGTATGGGCATTGTGGCGATTTACCAGTTTTTGCGCGATCGCCATACATCTGAAGAATCGCCCGAAATGACGCAGATCTATCGCACCTGGCAAAGCGAAATTGGGCAAGAACGCAAGACGGTAGACCTCGCGGCTGAAATCTCTAAAGCGGCACATGCCGAGACTGACTATCTCAGCCAAGAAACAATGAAGCTGTTCATCGACGCCTATGGAGCAGAAGCAGGGAATTTGGCGCTGAAGCTGCTGCCCTATGGGGGGCTATACGTAGCAGGCGGTATTGCCATGAAAAACCTAGACTTGCTGCAAGAAGGCACATTCCTCCGCGCCTTCTTGCAGAAGGGGCGAGTGAGTCCGCTGATGAAAGATATCCCCGTTCATGTCGTGCTCAATTCCCGCGTGGGGCTGATTGGCGCTGCAATTCATGCCGCTAGTTTGATGGCGATTGGGGTTTAGAAGGGCTGAAGCAATCGAAGGCGGAGCATTAGGGAATTCAAGGGCAAACCGTGAGTTCGATCGCGTTGGTTCAGTCCCGCAGTGTGGGGCTAAATCAACGCTAAACCGTACTGTATACAAGACGGACAGACTGGTTTAGGAGGTTCCCGAATCGACCCATTAAAGGGATATAGCTAGCGCTGTTCATAAATCTCTACAGACAATCGATGTAAAGCAGTTAGTTCCCTAAGGCGTAGGGAACACTGAAGCTGTCAGGGAAAAACATCCAATGTCTGATTAGCGCTTCTGGCGCGATTCCCTTTCTACTGCACAGAACAATGCTACAGCCTTAATGGTTGGGAGCGTATGGCGACGACATATGCTCCTCCAAAACATCAAACGCTTAAACGGCTCATAACGTTGTTCTAGATGTTGTTCTAGATCCGGATCCTTTCAACTCGCATGAGAGATGTCTATGGTGAGCGCAATTCAACATCCCGTTAAACTCAAACACGCGAAGAAGCACAACCACTACGGTTTCCGCGATTTCTTTCAGTTTGATGCCAGTCAGGGCACGATTATTGACTGGAACGAAAGCTACAACGTGCTCACCACTGAAGATTTCATCATTGGATTGGTGGAAGGGCTGCAGGAAGAGGTGGGCGACGCTGCTGCCGCCACGATGTATACCATCGGGTGCGAGTGGGGTCAGAAAGACGCGTTTTTCTTTGAGAAGTGGTTTGAGCAAGAGTTTGATCGCAATGTGCGTCAGACCAATCTAATGTTTCTGCTCGAAACGTGGTGGTGGCCCTTTACGGCTCAAGGCTGGGGTCGGTGGGAAGTGGATATGGGCGATCGCAAGCAAGGCTTCATGTTCATTAACATCTTTGACTCTGCGGTAGCGCGCACCCTGGGCGATGTGGGCAAGCCCGTGTGCTATCTCTATGCCGGGCTGTTTGCTGGCTTCTTTACCGAATTGGTGAAAAAGCAGCTGAGTTGCATTGAGATTCAGTGCTACTCCATGGGCGAAACCTACTGCAAGTTCCTTTTAGGAGGACAAGACCGCATTGATGCAGCGTCGTTCTGGATGAATGAAGGGGCAACCGCCCGCGATATTGAAAAACGGTTGCGTTCTGGGGAGCGGTTGGGATGAGCAGCATGATTTTGGCGCAGCGCAACAGCTCTAGCGCCCATCTCCCCGCCGTGCCGTGGCTGCAAACGAGTGCAAGTCAATTCTTTGGCCGGTTTAACTGGGATGATCAACCGCCCGAGGTGCAGGAACTCAAAGCAACGGCTGTAGATGCTGTTGCGGAGCCGCTGAGCTTGCTGCTGAGCACGCAGCAGTTTTTTGGAGCGATGAATTGGGATGCTGAGGCGATCGCCCCACTCTCAGCTCCGCCGGTAGACACTGCACCGGGCGCTGATCTGTTTACCCTAGACGATTTCTCTGGACTTTTTTGACCACTAGGCCTGGCCTAGTGCCTGGATTTGGTGCAGGTTGCTATGGCCTCGATGGTGCAAATGCCTCCACGAGTCAAGCCGAGTCAAGCGTTGTAAACGCCGTGACCGCGCTAGTTAAGCTGGGGTGTTGACTCCAATGTTTGATCTTTCTTTTTCTTACGGATTGTCCTATGCATCCAAAAATTGAGGCTGTTTTTGACGACGCTGAAAACCGCTATCTCAAGCCAGAGGAACTTGGCGTACTAACCCAGTATGTGGATACGCTGCCGGGACGGCTGACGACCTATCGGGCCCTGCGCGATCGCGAACTAGAGATTATGCAACCTGTGGCTGATCAGCTAGTGTCGGAACTCCCTGGAGAAGCGGTGGCTACTCTAGAGCGCTGTATTAAAAACGCGATTTTGGTTTTGCGCAGCTGTGCTCTGGGAATGTTGCTAGAGGATGAAGCGCTGGTGCAGCAGCGGCTTGAAGGCTGGCTGAGTCAATCTGCCCAGGCCTATAGTTCCACTGCAATTGATACCGTCTTATATCGACTGTTAGAGCAGCAACTGAGCCAAGTGCTGGGCAGTCAGCAAATGGCGCTGTTCCACCCCATGTTTTCGCTAGCGCAACGCCTGCTGACGGTAGAGGAAGAAGAGCCGCTGACGGCGGCCACTATTGGTTGGTAGTCGAGTCGGTCATGACCGCGTGGATTTGGCTGCTGTTGAGGTTTTTGTTCGCTCCGCTTTGCGCGTATCTAGAACGCTTTGGGTAACTCACTATGATTTCTGTTGCTGACCTGCTCGTTAATGACCGTATCCCTGGCAATTATTTTGCCACTGATGCCTATGTGCGCGGTGATCTAGAACTGGGGATTCTAGAGAATCGTCAGGGCGATCGCCTGTTAGCGCTGCCGTCTACGCTAATTCAGGGCATCTATTCCGGGCTAGAGAAGGAAACGGGGCAGGCCAGCCGCTTGGTGCTGTTTAACTGTGGACGCTGGTGGGGTAAAAACTTCTACAACCGCTTTGCCGAAGCCATTACAGATTATTACGGGATCTCTCTGTCGGATATGCCGATGGTGGAATTTTTGCAGGCGTTGCAGCAGTGTTGGATTACCCATGGCTGGGGCAAGGTAGATATCGATCAAACCTATCAGCCGCGTGGTTTTTTGGTTGTTAAAACCTGGAATTCTCCCTTCAGCCATTTGGCGCCCTCGTCTGAGCACCCAGTTTGCCATCTTGAAGCGGGCATTCTCTCAGCCTTTTTTAGCAACCTGTCGCGGCGCGACCTGCATTGCCTGCAAACCTCTTGCGAGTCGATGGGCGCAGACTGTAACCGCTTTGTGCTGGGCTTAGCCAAGCGCCTAGAACCGGCTGAAACCATGATTACTAACCTGGATCACGATGCCATCATGCAGCAGCTCTGCCAGTAAGGTATCGCTGCGCCAAGACTGGCAGCGATCGCACTATCGGCTATTGGGGCTGGTAGGCCAGGGGCAATTTGGGCGGGTATTTTGTGCTGTGCATCGCCAAACGGGTCGGCTTGTAGCGCTCAAAAGCCTCGATCATGCCCGTTTTCCCACCCATAAGTTTTTGCGAGAACTGCGGTTTTTGCTGAGTTTGCAGCATCCCAATATTGTCACCTGTCAGTCGCTAGAGCATACCGCAACAGGGCGGCATCTCGTGATGGATTATTGCGAAGGGGGCACTCTGCGGCAGTTAATGCAGGCGGATGCGCCTCTCAGTATGGCCCAGAGTGTTCGGCTGATTCGCGATATCTTATCTGGGCTAGAGCATGCTCACGGCAAGGGCATTATCCACTGTGACATTAAGCCCGAAAATATTTTGCTGAAGGTAACCCCTCAGGGTTGGACAGCTTGCATTTCAGACTTTGGCATTGCTCGCCTGGCGCAGGATGCCTCTGATGCCTATGGAGCCCTGGGCAATACGGGCTCACCTGCCTATATGGCACCTGAGCGGTTTTATGGGCAACATGCGGCGGCCTCCGATCTCTATGCGGTGGGCGTGCTGCTGTTTGAGCTACTGGCGGGCGATCGCCCATTTTCTGGCACTCCGATGGAGCTAATGGCCTGCCACCTTAGCCGCCCGCTGGGGTTTCCGGCGGCGATCGCTCCAGCTTGGCGGCCCGTGATTCAACAGGCGATGCAAAAACTGCCTGCTCGCCGATTTCATACGGCCCAGGCCATGCGGCAGATGATCGATGCGGTGGCGGAAGAAACGGGGCTATGGGCCTCTCCACAGCCGCTGTTTTTGCCGCAGCCGGTTGGGGGCGATCGCCCAAATCTTGACACACCCGCGGACATGATATCCTCACCGTTGGGATCAGCCCAGAGGTGCGCAGCGGCTCAGCACGCGACACCGCTTCAGCCGTCTGAAGGCTTAGAAAGCGTCGATGCTAATGTTACCGCACTGGCGATCGCACCATTGCCCGTTGCGGAGCTACAGTCCGTTGATCCGAGCAATGCGTCAGCCTATCTGCGCTACTGCATCAGCGGTAGCCAGATAAGGGCTCAACCCTTTTGCCACCATGAGCCAGTCGAGGCAGCGCAAACGCTGACTTTAAGCGCAGCACCTACCACATTGCAAGTGCGCCCCCAAGGATGCTTTGCGATTAGTTCATCGACAATCGATCTGCTGACCTATCAACCGGATACGCATCAGGTTATAACGCGCCCCATTGCCCGGTTTCAGCAAAAGGTGATCGCAACCATTGGGCGAAGTGGGCGATGGCTGGCCGTGGGAACTGCACCCTCTCCGATGCCATCGCAGTTGCCTGCTCGAACTGCATCCCCAACCCAATCGCAATCGCCACAGATCCCACCGCAACGCCACAGCAATTTGCTGCTGCTGCCCTTGAGTCAAGCTTCCAAGGTGTCCGAGCGCCCGGGCAAGTCTATTCGGCTGCCTGAGCGATCGCTGCATGCTCTGGTCTCTCTAGATGCCTGCCATGTGCTGGCGCTCTCGACTCAGTGGGGGGCTGAGGCATCCATTCTAGATATCCACACCCGTCGAGGCACTCATCTGGTGAGTATGGTGGCCGATGTCGTGGTTGCTGACTGCATTGCTGCCCCGTTTCCCTATACCGTGTTGGCGATCGAGCGCGGACAGCCGTCGCTGCTGCTGATTGACCTGAAGCCCTACCGTCTGATGCGCATTGGGTTGAGCATCGTTCCCAAGGTGCTGGCGGCTGCGCCTTGGGGGTATGTGGTGGCAGATGCAGATGGACAAGTCGTGCTGCTGGATGAGCGGGGTAAGATAAGCGGGCAGTTTGACCTAGGTGTTGTGGTGGGGGCGATCGCCCCGCTGGCACCTCACCATTTGCTTGTGGCAATTCATAATGGCTTTGACAGCCATGGCTCTGGCAGCGGACTCCACCTGCTCGATCTAAAGCAGATGGGCACCAGCTTTATTTTTTAGTCAGGTGCTTGCTCCACTGTCATGTGGTTGGCATGCTGCTTACCCGAGAACTTAAAAATCGGGGTACGCTAAAGGCTGGGATCTAACGCTATCAATAGATGACCAACACATTGACTAATACTTGGCTAGCGCCTAGCCATTTTGTAATGCTGGCATTGCTTTTGGGGTTTGCGATCGCCCACAGCGGTCTGGCAGCGCTACGACCCCGTGGCGAGCAGATGGTAGGGCCACGGCTTTACCGAGTCGGGTTTGCGTTGGTGAGCTTGCCTCTAGCCGCAGTACTAATTATTTATTTCATTAACCATCGTTACGATGGGGCGCAGTTGTGGAATCTTCAGGGAGTTCCGGGTGTGGCTCCGCTGGTGTGGACGCTGTCTGCCATCTCGTTTCTATTTCTATACCCGGCCACCTTTAATTTGCTGGAAATTGCGGCCATCCAAAAGCCAGAAGTTCACTTGTTTGAAACGGGGATCATCCGCATTACCCGCCACCCTCAGATGGTTGGTCAGGTGATCTGGTGCGTAGCGCATGCGCTGTGGTTAGGGACGTCGTTTATGGTGGTCACGTCGGTGGGCTTAGTCCTGCATCATCTGTTTGGGGTGTGGCATGGCGATCGCCGCTGGGGCAGTCGCTATGGCAAATCCTTTGAAACCTTGAAATCCCGCACCTCAATCATTCCCTTTTTAGCCATCGCACAGGGACGTCAAACCCTTCAGCTGAGAGAGTTTCTGCGTCCTGCCTATGTAGGAGTCGCTATTTTTGTGCTGATTTTTTGGTGGGTTCACCCGGTGTTAATCCGTGCAACTGGGAACGTATCCTGGTAAATTGATCCCAAAGGAAATTTGAACTTTAGATTAGATTTAAATTCTTATGATGATTACTGTGCATGAAGAGAACTTTTCAAAAGAAGTTTTAGCCTCTGACACGCCAGTTTTAGTGAACTTTTGGGCCCCGTGGTGCGGGCTTTGCCGCCTCATTAATCCCCTACTCAACTCAGTTCAGGCCGAATGGGGGGATGATGTCAAATTAGTAAGCATTAATGCTGATGACAGCCTTAGGCTAGCCAACACGTATCAACTTAAAAATTTGCCTACAGTGCTACTGATTGTTCATGGAGAGGTTATGGAACGGTTTGACGGATTCCATAGCCGGGAAGATATTGCAAATGCCGCTGATGCCCTACGAATGGCAATGGATGCGGTCTACGCTGCCTACAGCTTGCCAACTGTATAGGTTGGGCTGATCCCGCGTGAGTTTAGCCTTTAAAACATAGATGTTTAAGATATCACCAATTCTCCCAATTCTCATTATGAAAATGAGCCTCACCAAATCGGGGCAATGTGCACAGGGCCAAAGGCTGAAAAGCTTATTCTCTCGTCTGGAGGCTGAACCTAAGAGTCGCTCAGAAGCACCGAAAGCAGTACGTATGTTTCAAATTGAGAATTGCTGTTAAGACATAAATGGCCTTGAGGCCATAATCAAGGGGTGTGGTTGCTTTGTGACCGCACCCCTTGATCGTTTTTAATATTGGGTTGGGGATGGGTAATGGAAAAACACTCCAGTATGGCGATGGCTACCTAAAGGTTCAAGGCCTCACGCCCCTAAGTTTTGTCTTGTCTTTGGGCTGCTGTATTGTCTGCATTTTCCTTTGTTACTTCCTTCGCCATCTAAACCGTTGCAGACTGAAAACCTTTCTAATTTGGTGGAACATTCCAAACAATGGCAGCCTCAACAGACGGGGGATGGGTCTTTTACCTTTTATTCCACAGAATTTCAGGAGGCGTTTCACAGTCAGCAGGGTGCCCGAACAGAGGCATTTGCCAAGTATGCGATCGCCACTGATTTACCTCGCCTAGCGCAACGCTTACACCTTTGCCTGTTGGATGTGTGCTATGGGCTAGGTTATAACACCGCCGCCGCCCTAGAAACCATTTGGGCTATCCATCCCCAATGCCAGGTCACGGTGTATGCGCTAGAACTCGATGCCACAGTACCCGTGGCAGCAATCCAACCGCCAGTGCTCGACTCGTGGACGCCGCCTGTGCGAGAGATTTTGCAAGAGTTGGCGATCGCCCATCAATCCCATCGTTCCAACTTCTCCGCGACATTGCTTATTGGGGATGCTCGCCAAACTATCCAGCAGTTACGTGCTGAGAATCTGCAGGCTAGCGCCATCTTCTTCGATCCCTTTTCGCCTCGGCGTTGCCCGCAAATGTGGACGGTGGAATTAATGCATCAGGTGGCGCAGTGCCTAGCGCCAGATGGACGGCTAGCCACCTACTCGCGCTCTGCGTCGGTGCGGGCCGCAATGCTAGCAGCGGGGTTGCATATCGGCACAATTCCCCAGAGCGATCGCACCGCACCACGCCACGAATGGGCTCAGGGCACCGTTGCAGGATTCAATCCAACGCTATTGCCCCCCCTCTCTCTGATGGAGCAGGAGCATCTGCATACTCGCGCTGCCATTCCGTATCGTGATCCTACGCTGATGGATACGGCTGCGATGATCCTGGCACGGCAGCAGCACATGCAGTCACAATCCTTGCTGGAGTCAACTTCAAGCTGGCGACGCCGCTGGCAGCTTTCATAACAAACGCAAAGACTTATGCCCAGAGCTTACGTTTTTTCCTCAGATTTGTTACTGTCATAGCTAATTCTGTGAATTGAACACCATCAAAATTGGTTGGATGCTGCCTATGAGTTCCAGCTAGCCAACTTCAGAATAATTTTCATTTATGGAACCCACGACTATCCGAGGTTGGTAGTTCTAAACTGGCAAGAATTTTGTATAGGGCAGGCTGTGCTTGCACCATACAAAATCTTTACCTAAACACCACTCCCCAGAAATTGGGAAATGAGATTCAGAAATAGAGTACATTTTTGGGGTTAGTTAAAGCCATTACTTGCTTAAAAGCTTAGAAAGCCAAGATAAAAAAGCCTTTGAAGACTGATCAACATCCATCACCTCAACATCCATCAGCGCTTTAGGCGTGTATCGTCAGCATTCACGACTACCCCTCATTGTTAGCCTCCTCAGTTAGCTCTCGCTAAATTCCGTTAGCCCCATGACTCTTATCCCTGAGCATCCTGCAACTCAACCCTCATGGCAGCAGGCGCACCGCACCCTCGAAATCCTGGCATCGTTAAGTTATCGTGGCGGGGATTTGCAATCGTACCTCAGACAGGTAGCTCGGGGTGTCAGCGACCTGCTGCAGGTAGATGGCACTGTGGTGACCCTCTGCCAGAGCGAACCGGGCATGGTGATGGTCTGCACGGCAGAAGATAGCCCCCGTGATGGCAATGTAGTGTCGCTGCATGGCACTTTGACTGCAACCGTTGTGCGCACTGGCAAAACTCTAGCTGTAGCAGATGCACAGCAGCATCCTGAGTATGGAGCCCCGCCACCGGGGTATGAAGCCTATCTCGGGGTGCCTCTGCGCACGGCCCAGGGCGCTATTATGGGCACAATTTGCTCCTTTTGTCGAACTCCGCATCCGTTTAGCAATGACGAGATTCGTACGGTAGAACTGTTTGCCGAGCGTGCGGCGACAGCGGTGGATAATTACCAAATGTATCAGCAGCAGCGACAGTTTAACGAATTGCTGGAAGTTGAGGTGTCTCGCCGGACGGAAGAGTTGCAGCACGCGCAGGAGCGGCTCATTCACCAGGAGCGGCTGGCTGCACTGGGGGAATTTGCTTCGATGATCGTCCATGAAGTGCGAAACCCAGTCACGACGATGACGATAGGGTTGCAACACTTTGAAAAAAATGCCACGACGGCGGGCGATCGTGAACGGGTGGCATTGGCGCTAGCGGAAGCAGAGCGATTGCAAAATCTGCTGAGCGAATTGCTGATGTTTGCCAGACCTCAGGAGCTACAGTTAGAGCTGTTGAATCTATCGGCATTTCTAACAGCAGAGCTTTTAGGGTTGCAGCAGATGCCTGAGGCCAATGGGCGATCGCTCCATTTTAATGCGCCATCTCACGCGGTTTTGGTGATGGGCGATCGCTCCAAGCTGAAGCAGGTTCTCATCAACCTGGTAAAAAATGCCTGTGAGGCGATCGCCCCTGGTGAAACGGTGCAGTGCCGAGTCTATATTGATGCATTAGAGCGAGCCACCCTAGAGGTGCAAAACGGTGGAGCGCCTATCCCACCCGACCAACTGACTCGATTGACGCAGCCCTTCTTCTCTACCAAGCCAGAAGGAACCGGGCTGGGGTTAGCCATCGTCAAACGTATTGTGGAAGCACACTGCGGTGTGTTAGCGATTGAGTCTAATCCAAGTCGGGGTACGGTGGTGCGTATCAGCCTGCCGAGCCCACATTAGGCGCACTCGGTGGCTCCCTGAATACTGGCGTAACTAGCTGTCAGTCGTGAGCACGATGTGCAAGGGGCGATCGCCTGAGGGGCGTAGCATCATCACCCTCAATTTAAGTTGAACCGGTTTGAGCTTACTCCCACTACGTGAGTTTGGTAGCGCTGCTGCAACCTCGCGGCATGGGTTAGGGATTTGCCGAACTGACACTAAATCGTGCATCGTAATAAGACTTTATTCCAAACTGATACGGCACTGGCACTAACTAGGTCTTATCGCTCTTCAATGACTTTAGCGATTGGGACTCCCTTATGTGCTGGCGATTCGCTCTAATCATGCGGTGCTATTGCCCAGGGAGCAACGGGTCAAGACCAATCGCTGGCGCGAGGATGAACGACAGTTCAGTGATAGTAAGTGCGAGACTCGCTTTATCCGAGAGCTTATTTATGGCAAACGCCGGGCCCAACGCTACTGGCAACTGACCACGGATAAAGATGTCTTACCCTCGACCTCAACCTGGATGGTCATGACTTGCATTGATGGGGTTTCCTACACACAGGTTGGACACCTGGATGGTCTGCGAAACTGGGTAGAATATGGCTTCAAGCAAAGCAAAAATGAACGCGGATGGGCTGACTTTCGTGTGACTGACTATGCTGTGATTGAAAAGTGGTGGGAGGTTGTCATGAGCGCCTATTTGATGGTCGCATTGCACACGCCACCGATGGCGTCCTGATGGGACTCCCCCACCAGAACGGGATGACTCAGGCGTGGTCTCGTCGTTTACCCAACATTTAGCCTGGGATACAGGGCATGGATGGAAGAGTTGGCTTAATAAGCTTCGCTTAATTCTATTGCCCTGGGTGAGTTCAAATCTGCTACAACCTTGGCTAAAGGTTTTCCCAGTTCCTCACTTGGAGAAAGGGTTTCAGACGCTCATAGGACTCATGAATCTGTTCCCAGGTGCGTCTATACCTACCTCACAAAAACTCTCCTCTGCCTAGAGTAATTGACGGGCGTTACCTTGTATTCTTCTCCAAAACTGGCTTCTAGCCAGGGTCATTTCATTCTCAAGGAAGGTGGAAAATGCTAGAGTTTCAGACTGATCCACTTTTTCTCAAAGCTGATGCATCTCCCCCCACTATCCCCTATTGTTACCCTGCAACCTAGCCTTGAGGGGCGGCCTGAGAAAATTGAGATTTTCGAGACCTTCGCTGACCTGCCGGATGTGCATCAGGCGTCTGGAAAGCGGCCTCACATGGCCCTGTGCCTGGCGCTCTTTACCCTAACGACGGCAGGAAATCGAGGGTTTTTGTCTATCGGCGACTGGCTGAGGTGCTACCAGCGCGAGTTGATTGACCTCTTCAACCCACCTAAAGGCCGCCTTCCCTCCTACAGCACGATTCGCCGGGTGCTGCTGAAGCTGGACTATGGGCAGTATTCAGCCGCCTTAGCTCGGTTCTTTGGCATTGAACCGTTAGCCGGTGAAACCTTAGCGGTGGATGGCAAGGTCTTGCGCGGGTCGTATCAACTGGAGAGCGACAATCCTGGCTCTCCCCCTCACCCAGCCATTCTGTTGGTCAGTGCCTATCTGGTGGAGCGAGGGCTGATTTTGGAACCCTATCAGGTAGACCGCAAAACCAACGAAATTAAAGCCTTGCCGGAGTTTATCGAGCAACTGGCGCTTAAGGGTGTGGTGATTGCCTTTGATGCGATTAGCACACAAAAAAACCTGTCAACTGATTATTGAGAGCGAAAATCACTAGTTGGGTGCCCTCAAAGGCAATCAAGGCACCTTGCATAAAAGCGTTCAGGCCAACTTTATCGCTGAAGCTAGCTACAGCGACCTCAGTAAAGGCCATGGGCGACTAGAGAAGCGGATCGTCAGCCTTTGGATCCTTGATGACATCAAACCCTGTCCAGGGCTGACGACATTGATTCGCGTGGAGAGTGAGCGCCAATTCAAGTACGGTGGACAACTCCGTCGAGAGACCGAGACTCGCTACTATATTGCGTCGTTATTGCGTCGTTTTTAAGAATCAGCGGAATCTTTTGCTCAGCGCATTCGGGACCATTGGGGCGTTGAAAACGAGGTACACCACGTCCAGGATGTGACCCAGGGCGAAGATGCTTCTCGCATTCGCATGCACCAGTTGCCGCAAATCTTCGCTGTCGCTCGTAACTTCGCGCTCAACCTCTATCGCGCCAATGAGTCGCGCCAATGAGTTCTCCAATATGGCTCAGGCTGAACGATTCTGCAAATTTGGCCTAGCAAGCAATCAAAAAATATGCCGAGATAGTTGTGATTGTCATACGGGCTTTGCCAATAAGTTTGGTGGATTACCTGTATAACAAATCTCTCCCATCGGTAACCTTCAAACAACTTAACCTTGGATGGAAACAGATACGCTTCAAACTACAGCCATAACCCAGAATCGAAGCAGTACAACAAGTTATTGGATCGCTACTGTTTGCCTAATTCCTTCTACAGGGTAGATAGATAGATTACTTGCTGCCTGATCATCCCTACAAGGTGAATGGGCTGCGAATAATCTGCATAATAGCCTTCTCATGGGTAGATAGGCAGCTAAGATCCGTATATCTTCCATTCCCACGACGCAAGTACAAAGCAGAAAGGGTGGCACTGTGGAAATCTTTGCCGATGCAGTCGCCAACCCCGCCGCAATCAGCACTCAAACGGCTTTATCCATCTTCGATCGCCTCGACCCCATTGAGATAGAGGCCATGTTTGGCCCCTGGAAAGGCTCTGGCTTTCCCACCCACGATCCCCTCGATGGGGCGCTAGAAGCGTATCACTGGCACGGCAAGCAGTTTGAAAGCGCAGAGCAGGTACACCCCCTAGTGTTTGAGACCGGACGAGGCGGAACCATCTGCGTCAACCCCTTGTAACTGCTGCCCCTGCTGGGCTGGATGGATCTCAAAGGTATGGAGCAGCCGTTTTTCTTTGTGTTGCAGCGGGAGTAGGGGGTTCGGGTTCCAGGGTTCAGCCTCCCTTGCACCCTGCGCCCCAAGAAAAGTTTGGATAGGGGGTTGCGATCGCCCCCCAGAAGTGCTAGCCTGAAACCAAATAGTTCTAATACAAACTATACGAGACAAAACAAACAGGACGTTATCCGATGATTCACCCTTTGCCGACGCTGTTCGCTGTTCCTCTGGCGATCGCCCTCGCCATCCCCACAACCAATGCGTTCCCTACCACCGAAACCTCGTACCGAGAACCTCTAGGCGCTGTCTCTGCTACCAGCAAACCCACGCAGGTTCCTACACTCTCACCCCCTAATGCTTTCTGTCAAGCTTTTGTTCTAGTTAAAACAATCTGAACGTGAACTCATTACACTGTCCATCCACCCATCCACCTCCCATGACTCTTCCCACCTTCTTCATCTCCCACGGAGCGCCAGATCTCCCCATTCGCACCGGCCCCACCCAAGATTTCCTGCGCCAGCTCCTCGCCACCCTGCCCGAACCGCCCACCGCCATCCTGGCGATCTCGGCCCACTGGCTCACCGCCCAGCCCACCATCAGCACCACCCCCCAGCCCCAGACTATCTACGACTTTGGCGGCTTTCCGCCCCACCTGTCAGAGATGGTCTACCGGGCACCGGGCCACCCCGCCCTGGCCGAACGGGTGTCCGAGCTGCTCACCCAGGCAGGCTTTGCCCCCCGGTTCAACAGCCGTCGCGGCTACGACCACGGCACCTGGACACCGTTGATCTTGATGGACCCAGAAGGCCAGATTCCGGTGGTGCTGCTCTCAGTGCAGTCGCGGGAAACCCCCGCCCACCACCTGCACCTGGGCAAAGCCTTGGCCCCCCTGCGCGACGAAGGCGTGCTGATCATCGGCAGCGGGGCCGCCACCCACAACATGGCCGCCTTCAACAGCGACTACCACGCCGCGCCCCCCACCTGGGCAGCGGAGTTTGACCGCTGGCTGGCGGACACCATCGCCCAAAACGACCTCACCGCCCTGGTCAACTACCGCCAGCTCGCCCCCCATGCCGAACGCAACCACCCTACCGACGAGCACCTGCTGCCGCTGTTTGTCGCCCTGGGCGCAGGCGGTAAGGGCCACCAGGTCAACCAAGGATTCACCTACGGAGCCTTCAGCATGGCCGCCTACCGATTTGATTGATTGGGGTTTTAGGTTTTAGGTTTTAGGTTTCAGGTTTTAGGTTCTGCCCAACACCCAACACCCGAAACCCATCCACCCATCCACCCATCCACCCATCCACCCATTCACCCATCCACCCATTCACAAAGGAGAAACTTCCATGGCACTCGGCAAACTCATCGACGGCAAATGGACGACCGAATGGACTGAGCGCGACGACTCGGGCCAGTTTAAGCGGATGCCCACCCTGTTTCACAACTGGATCACAGCAGATGGCTCCAGCGGCTTTAAGGCAGAGCCAGGGCGCTACCACCTGTACGTCTCCCTGGGCTGTCCTTGGGCACACCGCACGGTATTGCTGCGATCGCTCAAAGGGCTGCAAGACGTGATCAGCATCTCCATCGTTGACCCGGTGATCAGCGACCAGGGCTGGAAATTTTCCGAGCGCTGGGGCAGCATTCCCGACAGCCTCTACGGGGCCGACTATCTCTGGCAGATCTACACCCGCGCCAAGGCCGACTACAGCGGTCGCGTCACCGTCCCGGTGCTGTGGGACAAGCAGACCCAAACCATCGTCAACAACGAGTCGCGGCAGATCATTCAAATGCTGAACTCAGAATTTAATGAATTCGCCGCCTTCCCCGATCGCGACTTTTACCCCGAGGCCCTGCACCCCGCCATTGACGCAGCCATGGACGCGATCTACCAGCCGATCAACAATGGCGTCTACCGCAGCGGCTTTGCCGCCTCCCAAACCGCCTACAACGGTGCCGTGACTGAGCTGTTTGAGGCGCTGGGGCACTGGGAGGGCGTTCTGGGCCAGCAGCGCTACCTAGTGGGCGACCAGATCACCCTGGCCGACTGGTGTATGTTCACCACCCTGTTTCGCTTTGATCTGGCCTACCACGGACTGTTCAAGACCAACCTCAAGCGCCTGGTCGATTTCCCCAACCTGTGGGCCTACTGCCGCGACCTGTACCAACAGCCAGGGGTGACTGAATGGTGCAGCACCGAGCATGTCAAGCAGCTCTACTACGCCGGACTGCCCGAGCTTAACCCCAGCGGCATTGTGCCTGCCGGGCCGGATATTGACTACGGGCTGCCCCACGGGCGCGATCGCCAAGGTCTACGTGTAAGGGGGCGATCGCCCTCTACACACAAGGGAACTTCTTCAGCCTGCTTAGGCTAACCTGAGTTCGGGATAAACTCAAACTCTCAAGGTGTCGTGCGCATCGCGCACAGGACATTAAGGGTTTTGGGGCATCACGCGTCGCGCGATGCCCCAAAACCCTCTTAACCGAACCTGACGTTAACCCAAGGATCTATCCACAGCTCCGCTCAACCCGCTGGCGTTGACCCAACGGCAATTGCTTCGTAGCGTAGCTTAGAGCGCTTAAATGTTTCGGGTACTGCCACCGGATAGTCGCCTGTAAAGCAGGCTGAGCAGAAGGTTTCGCGGTCTTGTTGGGTGGCCGTCAGCATGCCGTCCCAGCTGAGGTAAGCCAGCGAATCAACACCGATATGGGTTTGGATATCGGCAACAGACTTGGTAGCCGCAATTAGCTGATCTTGGGTATCCGTATCAATGCCATAGAAGCAGGGGTGTGTCACCGGGGGTGACGAAATTCGCATGTGGACTTCTGTTGCGCCCGCATCCCTAAGGGCTTTGACAATCTTGCGACTGGTCGTGCCGCGCACCAGTGAATCATCAATAATAATAATGCGCTTGCCCTGCAACACATCTCGCAAGGGGTTTAGCTTCATGCGGATGCCTGACTCCCGCATGCTCTGGGTTGGCTGAATGAAGGTGCGGCCCACATAGCGATTTTTGATCAGCCCTTCAGCAAAGGGCACCCCAGACTGCTGCGAGAAGCCAATAGCAGCCGGAATCCCTGAATCAGGCACTCCCATGACCAAATCCACATCTAAATCGCCCCCTGACTCTATTGCCAGTTGTCGCCCTAGCCGCAGACGATAGCTATAGAGGCTTTCTTCGTTCATTAAACTGTCGGGTCGGGCGAAATAGATCATCTCAAAGATGCAGAGCTTGCGCGTTTCGCTGGCCCAGTGAATAGATTGCAACCCGTTATGGTCAATCCACACCAGTTCCCCCGGTTCTACATCTCGCAGATAGTCGGCCCCAATAATGTCAAGGCCACAGGTTTCTGAGGAAATCACATAACGCGGTGTGCCGTTGCTGTGCTCATCTTGCAAAACGCCAATCACTAAGGGGCGAATGCCATTGGGGTCGCGGGCTGCTATTAGCCCCGCCGGAGTGGCGATCGCCAAACTAAAGGCTCCGGAACAGCGCTTAAAGGCATTGATAGCACCGTCTGTCCAGCTTTGACCCAGATCTACTTCTTGGGCGATCGCATGGGCAATCATCTCAGAATCGGTCGTGGTTTGCAGCTGCGCATTGGCTTTCAGCAATTCATCACGCAGGTTCCCCGTGTTGACCAGATTGCCATTGTGAGCCAGAGCCAGAGTGCCCAGTCGCGAGTCTACGACTGCCGGTTGGGCGTTTACAACCTTGCTGGAGCCTGTGGTTGAATAGCGGGTGTGCCCTACAGCAATTTCTCCCCGCATCTCGTTCAGGATGGCTTCATTAAACACCTGAGATACCAACCCCATGTTTTTGTGCAAATGCACGCGAGTTGTGGTGGGATCGCTGGCATGAATGCCCTCAAACGTAGCGATGCCTGCGGATTCTTGCCCTCGATGCTGCAAGGCAAACAGCCCAAAGTAGGTCAGTTTAGCGACATCATCTCCCGGTGCGTAGATGGCAAACACACCACACGCTTCCTCTGGCTTATCGGGATGGTCGGACTCAGCAGCAGCATTCCAAGACTTGGAATGGTCATCAGAGGTGGGAATCATGGATGGTTTGGCTCCAAACTAGGCAGACGCGAATCGGCGTTATTAACGGGATCAAGAGAGCGGAATCAACAGGGCAGATCAGCGCTGTGCCTAGAGCGAGTGCTTGTCAGCAACGAGCAACACCTCACGGAAGAAAATTCTGGCCAGTGATTCTGTTGCAGCGATTTAGCACGACGGGCAGCGGATAAGTCTACGGTAACGGGAAAGGCCTGAGGCCAAGAGCGGGCGGGGCTTCAGTGAATTCATCCAGTGAATATACGAGATAGATGGCATTGCGGGTCGCACCCTATGGCTGACGACAGCTACAGGGTACAGGGTTCGTTGGAAGGATTAACTATTCACAATCAACCGAGTCACAATCAACCGAGGTCTACCTATCTTTAGCGTGGGAATCATGAGCGTTGGAGGCTAATACCTTGGGGACTGCTGTAGTCGAGTCGGGGCGATCGCACCCGCTCAATCATCTGTTCAATCAATAATCTGCGACCTTTTACTTCAAGGAGGATTCCAATCATTAACTGATTAGGACGCCCCCATTCAGATGGGTGCCAGAGTATTGCAGGGCTAGCGTCGATCTGAATCTGCGAGGGGGCGATCGCGCCAAATTTTAGCTAGCGTTAACGGTTCCTTAATCATCCTATATCCCAAACCCCAATCGTTAGTGCCCAGATTACATCAACGATCAGTTCAGTCTGCCTGACAGATTGGGTTGAAAGGTGGTGTGAGTGCCGTGTCATCAGAGCCAATCCTAGTCTTGCAACCCTTGCTGTTCGGTCTCTCATTGCCCATTTTTGGGAGAGGAAGACAGAGGGGGCGAGGGTCGAGAGGTGTGTACTTAGTAGTCTCCGATGGGAGAGAGATTGAGGTAAGGGCTATAAAAGTAGGGTGCCCCCTGTCATGACATCATTCGGCGAGCGATCGCCCCGGCCCAGGCATGGTGTAACTCTGCCATGGTAGCGTCCAGCAACACTGTCTGGTCAGACGCTAGCACGCGCAGCGGCATAGCAGCGGTTCCGACAGTACCGAGGGCTTGCCAGCGGTTGCCCAACTGCTCCATTAAGTAGGCATCCCAGGCGGGCGTCTGCTCAGGGGTGACAGAGACCACAATACGCGCGCCCCCTTCACCAAAGAGCAGGGTATCCCAGCGCTGCCCTCCATTGGCTGGCAGATAAATATCCGCTCCCCGCTCGCCGCTGATGGCAGATTCGGCGATCGCCACTGCCAGCCCACCCTCAGCGCAATCATGGGCTGAGCGCACCCAACCCCGACGAATGCCCTCGCGACACACCGCCTGCACCCGCTGTTCTAGCTCAAAGTTGACGATGGGTGGCATCCCCGCGATTGTCTGGTGAACGCTAGCTAGATATTCCGACCCGCCCAGCGTCACATCGGTGAGAGACCCAAGAAGATAGAGGCGATCGCCCGCCTGCTGCCAACCCTGCCCCACCACTTGGGTCACATCCGCCACACGCCCCACCATGCCCACAACGGGGGTAGGGTAGATCGGCTGAGGCACCCCAGCTGAATCCACTGTTTCGTTGTAGAGCGATACGTTACCCCCCGTCACAGGCGTGCGAAACTCACGGCACGCTTCTGCTAAGCCTCGGCAGGCCTCGGCCAATTGCCAATAGCCGATGGGCTTTTCGGGGCTGCCAAAGTTAAGGTTGTCGGTAACTGCCAGCGGTTCTGCACCAACGCAGCTTAGATTGCGCGCGGCTTCTGCCACTGCCATCTTGGCTCCCTCATAGGGATGCAGGTACACATAGCGGGGATTGCAGTCTACCGTAGCGGCGATCCCGGTTTTGCAGGTGGCGGGAGCAACGGGCGGCGTAGCCTGTTGCGATCGCAGCCGCACCACCGCCGCATCTGCCCCACCCGGCAACAGCACTGTGTTGTTCTGCACCTGATGATCGTACTGACGATACACCCAGCGCTTAGAGGCGATCGTCGGCGTATCAAGCAAGTGCAGCAGCACCGCCGTCCAATTCATATCCTCAAGACCTGCGGCGTCGCAGGGGGGCAGCGCGGACTCACTCCACGCCCAGGCGTGACGAGCATAGTCTGGCGGCTCTGCCAGCAGCTCTCGATGATAAATCGGCGTATCATCAGATAGCGCCAGGGCAGGCACCTCTGCCGCTACGTCCCCTTGATGGAGGATGCGCACAATCGGCTCAGCGATGACTGTCCCCGCCACCACCGCCTGCAGCCCCCATCGGTGGAAGATGTCAATCAGCTCTTGCTCTCGCCCTGCCGTCGCCACAAATAGCATCCGCTCTTGAGATTCCGACAGCAAAAATTCATAGGGCACCATGCCCGTCTCTCGCACGGGAATTTTATCGAGATCTAGCTCAATGCCGACGCCTCCCTTCGCCGCCATTTCAGCGGTGGAGCAGGTGATCCCCGCAGCGCCCATGTCTTGGGCGGCGACCACCGCCCCCGTATTGAATGCTTCTAAACAGGCTTCGATCAGCGATTTCTCCAAAAAAGGGTCGCCCACTTGCACGGCTGGGCGATCGTCTATCGACTCGTCGCTGAGTTCAGCGCTGGCAAAGCTAGCGCCGCCCATGCCATCTCGCCCCGTCGTCGAGCCGACATACAGCACCGGGTTGCCCAAGCCGGTTGCCCCAGATTTGACGATATCGGGCGTTTCCATCAGCCCAATCGCCATGGCGTTGACCAAGGGATTGCTCCCGTAAGCCGGATCAAAATACACCTCGCCGCCCACAGTGGGCACACCGACGCAGTTGCCGTAATGGGCAATGCCCGCCACCACGCTGCTAAACAACCGCCGCGTTCGAGCATCCTCTAAGCTGCCAAACCGCAGGGAGTTAAGCACGGCCAAGGGCCGCGCCCCCATGGTAAAAATATCGCGCAGAATGCCGCCCACCCCCGTGGCCGCGCCCTGAAACGGCTCTACCGCTGAGGGATGGTTGTGAGACTCAATTTTGAACGCCACCCGCAGCCCATCGCCAAAATCCACAACCCCGGCGTTTTCGCCTGGCCCAACCAGAATGCGATCGCCCTCCGTTGGGAACTGTGCCAGCAGCGGGCGTGAATTCTTATAGCAGCAGTGCTCCGACCACATCACGCCAAACATGCCCAGTTCGGCCTTATTGGGGTGACGCCCTAGGCGGCGCACAATCTCGGCATACTCGTCGGGTTTAATGCCCTCAGCAGCAATCTCTTGGGGAGAAAAGGGAGCCGTAGTAGCGGCAGGCGTAGCAGCCTCAGTCATAGCGGTATCGCAATAAATTTAGAATGGCGAACACCGTTCATTCTATCGGTTCCTGAGCACTCCTACTGATTGCGCTGCTGCCGTCAACTGGGCCAGCGGGCAGCAAGAGAGATCATCGACCGCATCATTGCAGCGCTGCGAGGTGTAAATTCGAGCAGCCTAGGTCAACTCCGGCGAGTGAGGCTGGCGGACAAGGGACGTTCAGCCGGCTCGGGAAAGAGCTGTTCGAGTAAGCCATCCCGTTGGTCTAGGGTTTCGTAGAAAAAGAACGCTACCCCCGATAGCCCCCGCTGCCGCACGGCGTTGACCTTTTGCTGAATCAGCTCTGGTGACACGAGCTGATTCTTGAGTCCGGCTAGGATGCCCACTGCTAGAGGAATATGGCTGTGAACCTGCTGAACCTCTGGGCGCTCTAGCTCAGTGCGAAAGGGAGTCAGGCTATCCCGATAGACCTGCAAGATCACTTCTTCCACATAGCCGCGCCGTTCCCAACTGCCCCAGTCTTGCAGGTAATTGCGATACGAAAAGTCTTGGGTGTTAGGCGAGAGCGACAGGATGCAGTTGGGATCGTGGGCTTTGACAGCGTTGAAGATCTGCACCATGAGTTGAGAGATGCGATCGCTCCGCCAGCGCATCCAGGCTGGGTCACTCACATCGGCTGGGGGCGATTGCCCATTGTGCTCTTGGCGATAGAGCTGCACCGTGTAAGGGTCGTAGCCTAGTTCGCGGGGTAGGCCAAAGTGATCATCTAGCTGAATGCCATCCACATCATAGGTTTCTACTAGTTCTGTGATCATCCCAACAATGAACTGCTGCACGTCGGGATGAAACGGATTGAGCCATACCCGTGGCCAGATGCCCTCCATCACGACCTGGGTGCCGTCTTGGCGCTGGGTCAGCCAGTCGGGGTGGCGCTGGGCCAATTCCGACCCCGCAGGTGCCATCAGCCCAAATTCAAACCAGGGAATTACGGCTAGCCCCAACTGATGGCCCTCAGCGACCGCCTCAGCCAGCATGTCTCGGTGGCGCAGCCCTCGATTGGGCAGGTGCGATCGCCCAATCACCGATTCAGCTAGGGGGCTGGGATAAAGCGTATAGCCCCAGTTCCATACCACCGGATAAACCGTGTTGAACCGCAGCCGTGCCAGCCGCGCTAGCCCTGCTTTGAGCTTGTCTGTCGACATCAGCACATCGCTGTCTACATTGGTCATCCACACCCCACGCAGTTCAGTCGCGGGTGCGGCAGCTAGGGAAATCGCCGATTGCCCCGGCAGCAGATGCCCCGGCTGAAGCAGAATAATGAGCGTGGCGATCGCCCCACACACCCCATAGCGCCACCGCCCCCAAACTCCGGCCCCAGCCCGAGAAAAGCGACTAGCCTTGGAGCCTTTTATGGGGTTAACTCTGTCTACTTCGTTCATTTTCTCAGTTGATTAATGGCGTCAATACCGCAGAGGCTGGGTTCGATTGAAATTCGCAGACCTTTCCCAAAATCCTGAACAGTTGGGCTCAGAATCTATTGAACCTACTCTGGTGTGGGCTACGATACAGACGGCGTTTTCTGATTGCCCAATCAGTTATTTTGAATTTCAACTGTAGGGTCTAAACATCAGGGGCGATCGCCCCCATGGCATGCTTAGAGCTGCGTTTTGCCAATAGATTTCACTAGCAGAAACGCCACAACAGTATGGTTTTGAGTTCGGTTATCCCCAATTTATTCATCACTATTGCGATTAGTTTGCTCCGAGCTATTTTCTTCATCAGATTTATTCTCTCTCTAGGATGATGAGTTGACTAATCATAATTTGGTACGCTATCCTCGCAGCAAAACAACATAAGTCAGCCTAATTCACGAATCCGTTGCTCATCATCGTGATGGTAGTCGGCATTCATGAAGCGGAGGATCCATCCATTGGGGCTTATCTTTTAGGAAGACTGAGTTGTTGAACAGGGCTCTACATCACGAATCTTTGGGTTCCACATGTTGGTTCCTTCAGCGCTCAACCTTCACGGAGGGGCAACTCTCAGCCCTCGCCCGTCAGCTAACTTCGTCGGCATTGAGAGGGACTGCACGATCGGCATTATGGAGTGTTTCGATCCTCAACCGCGTCCTTCAGACGGTATGTGACTGTGTCGTTTTGCACCTGCTCTTGACCAAAGGCGGGGTTCGCACCAGCCTTTACCAACGTCTGAGCAGGAATTGTGAACCATGAGGTGAAAGAGACAACATGTATTCAGATCAAAAGCGGCGTATTGCCCTGATTTCCGTTTCTGGTGATCCGGCTGCGGAGATCGGACAAGAAGAAGCGGGTGGTCAAAACGTTTACGTCCGTCAAATCGGGGAGACACTAGCATTGCAGGGGTGGCAGGTAGATATGTTTACGCGGCAAAGCCGCCCCGATCAGGCAAAAATTGTTCAACATCAACCCAATTGCCGCACCATTCGATTGCAGGCTGGGCCGCTTGAGTTTCGCAGTCGGCATGAGATCTTTGATTACATGCCAGAGTTTGTGAGCCAGTTTGAAGCCTTCCAAAAACAAGAAAACGTTTCATACGCCCTAATTCATACCCACTACTGGCTGTCGTCCTGGGTTGGCATGCAGTTACGGAAAACCAACCCGCTCGTGCAGGTGCATACCTATCACTCCCTAGGGGTGATTAAGTACAAAACTGCGAAAAAGCTGCCTACAGTAGCATCGCAGCGACTGCCTGTAGAAAAGACCTGTTTGGAAACGATTGACTGCGTGGTGGCCACCAGTCCCCAAGAAAAAGCTCACATGCGTGAGCATGTGTCTGACCAGGGAACCATCGAGATTATTCCTTGTGGAACCGACATTCAGCGCTTTGGGCGCGTGTCGCGGACAGAGGCTCGGGAACAACTGGGCATTCCCGCTCATGAGAAAATGGTGCTGTATGTGGGTCGGTTTGACCCCCGCAAAGGCATTGAAACGCTGGTGCGGGCTGTGGCTCAGTCAAAGCTCAGAGCAGCAGGCGATTTGCGTCTGGTGATTGGCGGGGGGAGTCGACCCGGCAAGAGCGATGGCATTGAGCGCGATCGCATTGAAGGCATCGTGAATGAGCTGGGGCTACAGGAGATGACTCACTTCCCCGGTCGGCTCGATGAAACGAATCTGCACCTGTACTACGCGGCAGCGGATGTGTGCGTTGTGCCCAGCCACTATGAGCCCTTTGGATTAGTTCCCATCGAGGCGATGGCGAGCCACACCCCTGTCGTTGCTAGCGATGTGGGCGGCTTGCAGTTCACGGTGGTTTCTGAAGAAACTGGCCTACTTGTGCCTCCTAAGGATGTAGATGCGTTTGCGATTGCCATTGACCGCATCATTGGGGATCTCGAATGGCGAGATCAGCTCGGTGCAGCCGGTCGGCAACGCATCGAGTCGCACTTTAGCTGGGAAGGCGTTTCGACTCAGCTTGGCAAGCTTTACACTCGACTCATCGAGGAAAAGGAAACGACGCTAGAGCAAGAAAAGCAGCCTCAGGTAGCAGCGTAAGATAGAGCGATGTTCGCTTTGGATGAGCTGTGGGTTGTTGCGTAGGAGTGTCTATTGGTGAGGCTCTTGCGCGACATACTTGATTCAAACGACTGGAAATTTTAAGCGACTGGGGTCGCGGTCAGGCTTGTCTGAGCAAGCGACCCCAGGCACCTTCATTCATCTAACTGGTTTGCCTCTCCAAAGCCCAGACTCTAGATTCGGTGCTGCTTAATAGGCAGATGACGCAGACGTTAGAGCTTGGGCTCTTGTTGGGTTGGATAGCGTTATACAGCGAATCCATTCTTCGAATTTACGTTATGGGCCTTCTATCGTAGGCCCTGAGCCACCGCTCACGGGGGGGATCAGAACCAGCTCATCGCCCTCGTTTAGAACCGTGTTTGGTTCTGCAAAGTCTAAGTTAATCCCGAATCGCGTCACGTCGCGCCACTGGGCGAGCGTGGGGTGCTCTGCAATTAGGCGATCGCCCACCTCAGAGGCCGTGGTTCCCACCGCGCACTGCAGCGTTAGCTCGGGCACCCCATAGGCCTCTTGATAAGCGGCAAACAGCTTCACTGTAATTGTAATGTCGCTCTGGGTCATGCCGTCTGAAAGTTGACAATGCGGCCAAAGCTCTGAGGCTCTAGACTGGCACCGCCCACCAACACGCCATCGATCTGGGGCTGCGCCATAATCTCGTCGATATTGCCAGGTTTGACAGAGCCGCCATACTGAATCGGCACATCCCCATAAGACAACTGCTGACGGATGGTTTCAATCACCCGATTTGCCTCTTTCGAGTCGCAGGTTTCACCTGTTCCAATCGCCCAAATTGGCTCATAGGCAATCACCAGCCGGGTTTGATCCACCCCATCCAAACCGATTTTGAGCTGATGCAAGATCACCGCCTCTGTCTGCCCGGCATCGCGCTGTTGTTTGGTTTCACCCACACAGAGAATCGGGGTTAGCCCGGCCTCTTGGGCGGCTCTCATCCGCAGGTTTACCGTATCGTCGGTTTCGCCGAAGTATTGGCGTCGCTCACTGTGGCCGATCACCACATAGGAAACGCTCAGCTCAACTAACATTGGCGCAGACACCTCGCCCGTAAACGCGCCTTCTACTTCCCAATGGACGTTTTGCGCACCCAAGCGCACCAGACCGCCGTGTAGGTTTTGCGACATCACAGCTAGATCGGTAAAGGGAACGCAGAGGATCACCTCGCGCTCGTCTGGGGTATCTGTGAGCTGTGGCAAAAGCCCTTGCAGATAGGCCAGCGCCTCTGCCTGGGTCTTATACATTTTCCAATTGCCAGCAATGACCTGTTTACGCACGGGTGACTCTTTTCTTAAGACTTCATTAACGATCGACAAACCGCACTCATCAGTTTACTGGTTAACCGGGGCATTCTGGCAAGTTTTCTCAGCAATGCTGCAGCGGGAAAATAGGCGTGATCCCGCTGGTTATCAACGCATACTGGTGATTAACGTGTAAACCTGAGGACGATGGGCGATCGCCCGGTCTTCCCCTAGCAGACTTGCCCCAACGGAGAGAGCACCTGTCCTAGAATACAGAGAAAGCATACAGAGAGACAGACCCAACCGAACCCGCGCCATATCTTGACACCCACCGATGGCCCGCATCCCCAAACTGACCTTTGACCGGGGCACGCTGATTTTGCACCCGCCGCCACGCGGCAAAGCGTGGATTGAATTTGCCACGTGGGATGACCGGGTGGAGCGATTTCGGGTGCCTGCACAGCACTATCGCCGCTTGGTCGAAACGCTACAGGCAGACCAAGTCCCGTTTGAAGATGCCGCAAAAGGATTTGAGGCGATCGCCCTAACCCCAGCGTTGACCCGTGAGCCGTATCCCCATCAGCAGGAAGGGCTAGAAGCCTGGATTGCGGCGGGACGGCAGGGGGTGGTGGTGCTGCCCACGGCAGCAGGTAAAACCTATTTGGCGCAAATGGCGATGCAGGCCACGCCGCGCAGCACGCTGATCACCGTGCCCACCCTAGACTTGATGCACCAGTGGTATGCCCAACTGCTGGCTGCATTTCCCGACGGTGAGGTGGGCTTGCTAGGCGGCGGGTCAACGGATCGGACGCCGATTTTAGTTGCCACCTACGATAGTGCGGCCATCCATGCCGAAACTCTAGGCAACCGCTATGGGCTGCTGATCTGCGACGAGTGCCACCATTTGCCGAGCGATTTTAATCGGGTAATTGCGGAGTATGCGATCGCCCCGTATCGCTTGGGGCTCACCGCCACGCCTGATCGCTCTGACGGTCGCCATCAAGATTTAGACCACCTGCTGGGATCGGTGGTCTACCATCGCACCCCAGAGGAGTTGGCGGGCTATGCCCTAGCGCATCACGATTTGGTGCCCATCCGCGTTTCCCTTTCGGCGGCTGAGCGCGATCGCTACGATGCGCTGATCCAAACCCGCAACCGATTTTTAGAAGAGAAGAACCTCTATCTGGGCAGCCTGGAGGGATGGCAGCGGTTTGTGATGGCGAGCGCTCAATCCCAAGCGGGTCGCCGGGCCATGCTGGCTCATCGCGACGCTCGAGCGATCGCCCTGGGCACCGATGGCAAACTGCGGGTGCTAGCAGATCTACTCGCGCAGCACCATCCTGACCGCACATTGATATTCACCAACGACAATGCTACGGTCTACCGCATCTCGCAGGAGTTTCTCATTCCCGCCATCACGCACCAAACCCCGGTCAAAGAGCGGCATGACGTGTTGCAGCGGTTTCGCGAGGGCATCTACACCACCCTGGTGGTGTCTCATGTGCTGAATGAGGGGGTGGATGTTCCCGATGCTCGGGTGGCAATCATTCTCTCGGGCAGCGGCTCTAGTCGGGAATATATTCAGCGTCTGGGGCGAGTGCTGCGGAAGGGCCAAGGCGACAAGCGCGCCATTCTATATGAGGTTGTGGCAGAAGAAACTAGCGAAGAAGGCGTGTCGCGCCGTCGCCATGCAACCCCCGCATCGGCGGCTCGAACGCGAACGGAGGGCGATCGCCCCATGCGCCAGCTAGAACTGGTGCCCCCGCCGACCCCAGCCCCATTCCCCCGAGCCGCCGAGCCGCCTGCATCATACCAGTTGCCAGATGCTCCGCCACCCCCCTCGCCAGAGCCACCCCCCTCAGCAAAATCGCCAGAGTAAAATACTATCGGATTCGAGGCTGGATCGGTATGAGCCGCCGACTGAGTTGTGCTTTGTGAAAGAGTGGGATATCAGTTGAGACATTCAAGAATTTACTTGCTCTATAGATTCCCGACGAATATGAGTCAACCGAGTGCAGCAAAATCTATGCGGGAGCGAATGCTGGCAGGCGAGCCTTACAGTGCTCACGATCCTGAGCTAAACACGCTGCATCTCCGTTCAGAGAGAATTCTGCAGGCGTTTCACAGCGCTCGCCCTGAGGCACATGCAGAGCGACAGTCTCTACTCAATCTCTACTCAAAGAGTTGTTCGGAGCCATTGGGCCAGAGTCTAACGTTAAGCCGCCGTTTCGATGTGATTACGGGTCGCAGATTTTTGCAGGAACCAAACTACAGCGCTGATTGTGAAGTGGATACTGTACGGAGCGAATAGGGCACTTCTAGCCCGTGGGCTTGCATGAGCGCGGTGTTGCTGAGCAGATCTCGGGGAGGAGCGTCAGCAATGAGGGTGCCGTCGTTCATCAACACAGTGCGATCGCACACCTCCAGCACAAACTCCAAATCATGGGAGGCGATCACCATCGTGTCTGGGGCCTGTTGCAAAAAGCAAATGAGCCGTCGGCGCGCCCGCAGATCTAGATTAGCGCTGGGTTCGTCATAGATCACCACTTGGGGACGCATGGCAATCACTCCGGCGATCGCCACCATCCGCTTCTCGCCACCCGAGAGATGATGCGGCGGTCGCTGGGCTAGGTCTTGGGTGCCCGTGAGCGTCAGCGCTTCCGCCACGCGGCGATCGATTTGCTCCGGCGTAAAGCCCAAATTCTCAAGACCAAAGGCCACATCCTCCCATACCGACGCAGAAATGAGCTGGTCATCTGGATTTTGAAACACCATGCCCACCTCAGGGCGAAACTGCCCCGGCACGACCGGCTGCCCCATCAGCTCAATGTGTCCGACATCGGGCGTGAGAATGCCACTCAGCAGCAAAAACAGGGTGGTTTTGCCGCAGCCGTTGTTGCCGATGATGCCGAGGCGATCGCCCGGTTTTACCTCCAGATTTACCGATTGCAGAACATCTGGCTGATCGGGGTAGCCAAAGCATAGATTTGAAACAGTCAGGGCAGAATTGCAGCAAGCCATAGGAGCACTTATTTATCGTTGCCAGTTTAGCAGGGCTTCAGCGATTACCAGGCTCAGGGCGCTGATGAGGGCGATCACAACCCCCCACCAATCAAACGCAGTTCCTTGGGGGCGATCGCTCCGCCCCTTCCCCAACCGTGCCCCATAGCCGCGCAGCTGCATCGCCTTATACACCCGCTCCGACTGCTCATAGCTTCGCACCAGCAGCGTGCCCGCCAGCGCAGCCAAGCGGTTGAGCGTGCGCCACAAAGAAAATTTCACCCGCGCTGGTCGTTGCCGCCTGCCAAACCCGCGCAGCCGCATGGCCTGCTGCATTTGAGCCAGCGTATCTGCCAGGTCAAACAGATAGCGGTAGGTCAGCAGCAGCATATCCGCCAAAATCGCCGGCAACCCTAGCGAGCGGAACGCGCGCACCAGCGTCACAAACGGTGTGGTGCCTAGCAGCACCACACTCAGCGTCAAAATAGATAGAAACCGCCCCACAATTAGCCCCATAGCTTGCACACCCTCTTGCCGCAGCGTAAGCCAGCCCCATTGCCACAGCACCGTTTCACCCGATAGCAGCGGCAGCGCCACAATCACACTTACTAGAAATAATCCCGGATAGCGCAATCGCGTTAACAGCACCCGTGCAGGCAATCGCGATGCGATATAAACCAGCCCCGCGATGCTCAGCATCGGCAGCAGCAGCCGCAAGTCTCGAATGCTGGCAAACGCCAACATCAGCAGCCCCAACCCGACGATTTTGTAGGGTGCGGCCCATCGGTGGAGTGGAGAATCGAGCCCCGCATGTTCATCTAATGCCAGTTTCATCGGCGAGGCTCAGAGGCAGGGGCTTTGCCAAAGGGAAGCTGGGGATAGATGCTGTCGCGCATCATGTCGGGTTTAACGCGCTGCAAAAACAACACCAGCATGGTGGTAAATAGACCTTCTAGCACCATCAGGGGGCCATGCGCTAAGCCCAAGCCCAAGATGGCAGCGCGCTCGGTGGCAGCGTTAAACCCTGAGGGAATGTTGGTAATCACAATGCCGACAAAAATCAGCGTCGCCAGACCCAATCCCACAACCCCAGCCAAGAACGCGGTGATGGCGATCGCCCGCTTGGGTGGCAGCCGCCGCAGGTGAATATGCAGCCGAAAAATAGATGCCGCGATCAAAGCGGGAATCCCCATCATGGCCGCGTTGACCCCCAGCGTCGTAAGACCTCCATGAGCAAACATCACCGCCTGAAAAAATAGTCCAATCACAATCGCTGGAAACGCATAGTAACCGAGCACCGCCCCCAGCAGCCCATTCAACACAAAGTGAACGCTGGTGGGCGGCACCGGCACATGAATAGACGACGCGACAAAAAAGGCAGCAGTCAGCAGCGACGCCTTGGGAATATCGACAGTGGGATTGGGCAGACGGTTGATTTGTCGCAATGAATACCACGTGAATAACCCGGTGAGCCCATAGCCACCCAGCGCCACCGGAACTGGAATTAACCCATCTGGAATATGCATCGCTTACTGCCAATTTTCTCGGTATCGGTCTAAGGAACTCAGAATAATGGGTGGCATGGGCTGAGCCCATGCCACCCATTATTCTGACCTATTTAGGCTTAATTCAACTGAAACAACCCTCTGCCTAAAAGGTTGTGCCTATGGTTGTCTTACTGTTTATTGCGCAAGAAGAAAAGCGCCGTGCCCACAAACCCCCACACGACCGAGGTCAACATTAGCCCGCGCTGGAGCGGCGTGGGCTCCGCAGACGGTCGAGCGGCTACAGGGGCATCCGTGGGCGTAGATTCATCGCCTGTGGCAGCCGACTCGGCCTGGTCTTCAGCGGCAGGTTCAGGATTCGCGGCGGCGCTAGAGTCGGGAGCGGCGTTGGCACTGCTGGCAACGTCAGGAACTTCGATGCTGACGATCTGGCCGTGACCCGCCTGCCGCACTTGCACATCCCAAAAGCCAGGCTGATCTGGATCGGGCGCAAAGATAAAGTTACCCTCGTCATCGGTGGTGCCGGTCAACCAGGGCGTTTGGGGATCGTCTGGGGAAAAGACGGCCACCTGCGCTTGGGCCATGGGGTCGCCTGTGTCGTATTGAGCGGTGATGGCGATCGCCCGAGTCATTTCATAGTCCATGACTGCACCATGAGCCACAGCGCGGCTCTGAGGGAGCAGCACGCCCATCAGCGCCATCAGCCCAATCCAATTAAGGGACTTGAGGGACAATCGTCTCATGACAGCATCCGCTCCGCACAGTGGCCTTCACCGACATGGCCCAAGCTGGGCAAGATTCCTTCTAACGTGGCGTAGTCTGCTGCTGATAATTGCTCTTGAAGTTCTGTGGAATCCGCATCGAGCTGCCCATCTTGGGCGATCGCCGCCAAGGGGTCAAACCCCAACGCGCCCGTATTAATAGAATCGTCAGGGGGCGCGTCGCCATCCCCAAACAAGTGGTCAAAGTGGAATGTAGCTTCGACATCAGCCGTGTCGCCCGCTTGCAAGATGCCCTTGCGCTCATCGCCGACAAACTCACCGCACACAAACTCCAACTCTTGCGCGAGCCTGAGGTTGAACTCAACCGTTTGCCCATCCTTAGACGCTCGCCCAATCATCACGATGGGATAGCCGCTCACCTCTCCAGTTCCTGCAGACGACATCTTCCACGACAGCGCATTGTACTGCCCTGCGGGCGCATCGACCTCAGCGACCAAAATCGTATCAGCATCGGCCCCACCCTCAGCGAGATCAATCGTTTGCATCTCAGAAACAGTGGCCTGCTCTTCGATTTGAGGTGTGGGATCTTGCTCTGGGTTAAACGGGGGATTGGTCTGAAACGCAGAGATTTCGTCTAGCGTCACGTAAACATGGTCAAATTCCACATCCCAACCATCTTTGGTGACAAACCCTTCACGCACAAAGTCTTCACCATTCGCGCGCACTTGAAGGGTTCCGGTTTCACCGCTGGGTTCTGCTTCAGTGGTCGTTGTGTCTGCGGCTGGGGCATCGGCTTGGGGTGTCGTGCTAGTGCCGCAGCTTTGCAATAGAACTGCACCCATCAGAGGCAGCGTTACTGCCAATATCCATCGCGTCATGATAAAAATGTCTCAGTGTAATACAGTTCGCGCTTAGGACAAATCCTGTAGCGCTGGGCTTCGTCTGTCTTAGTTAACCGCGCTCACCCCTGAAGTTCAATGCCCGGGAGGGGGATAAATGCTGTCGCAGAGCGGGTTTTAGGCGCTTTTGGCGGGTGCGATCGCCCTAATTCTTTGGGGATCGCCCGTTAGGGTTGAGCGCGGCCACTATTAAGCTGTCTAAAGGATGAAACGCTGACGCTGTCAGGGTTAGTTGCAGAGTGTCGCCTCGACTTTCCTCAGTCTGAGGGCGATCGCTCTATGCTTAAAGACGGTCAGGCAACCAGCAGCGTTGAGGATAGGGAGCATAATGACGGATGCGGCGATCGCCCCAGAATTTTGGACTGGGGTAGCAGAATTCAACCAGGGGGAGTATTACGCCTGCCACGATACCCTAGAAGCCATTTGGATGGAGGCCACT
The DNA here is from genome assembly GCA_019359435.1 of Kaiparowitsia implicata GSE-PSE-MK54-09C. Classification (GTDB taxonomy): domain Bacteria; phylum Cyanobacteriota; class Cyanobacteriia; order Elainellales; family Elainellaceae; genus Kaiparowitsia; species Kaiparowitsia implicata. The sequence goes on along the minus strand of JAHHHI010000065.1, from coordinate 110,859 downwards.
GAACCGAACCGCAGTTTTTACCAAGGTTTGTTGCAGATATCGGTCGCCATTTACCATCTCAGCAACCACAACTGGCGCGGTGCGGTGATCTTGCTAGGAGAAGGGACACACCGGCTGCGCCGCTATCAGCCCGAGTATGGCGGCGTGGATGTAGACGACTTGCTAGCCCAAGGAGTGGCGCTGATGCAGCTCTTGCATGCCCGGGGAGCAGACCAAGCGGGGCAAGTGTGGGAACAACTCGCGGCTAGGCAAACAGCAGAAGGGATCAGCAAGACCGCAATGGGCAATCTAGAGGTGGGTGTGGTGCAACTGCCGCAGGTGCGGCGAGTCAGGGGTAAGGGATTCACAACCGCCTAGGCTGGCAGGAACTTGACTCCCCCGCCCATCGTCAGGATCTCTGAGGCTTGACCCCACTGCCAGGTGTAAGATAAGCAGGTGAATTTGACATGTGTTTACACATTTTCGATGCCTGTCACGTTTAGCCCGTCTAAGCAGCAGGCTTTGCTTGAATCAGCGATGGTTTGCATCAGCAGCACGCAGCGCTGACGCAAATTACGCCGATTCAAGCACTCGAATTGATGCGATTGCTGTCAAAGTTTCAAAGTTACTGGGCTGTCAGGATCGTTGGCCTGTCGGGATCGCTGACCTGTCAGGATCACTGATTTTGCCTAGGTGGGTGCCCGCGTCACGATTATTATTTTGCTGTGGTTTAACCTATGACGCTTTCGTTGCCTTGTAATCAGTTTGGATGGGATAGCCTGCGACGGCTGCCGGGGCGTAAAACGCTAGGGCTGGCGATCGCCCTGTGTCTGGTTCAGGGAGCGATCGCGCCAGTTATGCTATTTCGACCCGCGACGGCTCAAACGGCTGCCGACCGCCAGCCTCTACGTCTCGAAGCCGATATTCAAGAAGCCAATGCCGTCACAGGCGTGATCACAGCGCGGGGCAATGTTCGCATTGACTACCCCGCGCGGCGCATTCAGGCCACAGCCGTGCAGGCGCAATACTTCAGCCGTGAGCAGCGAATTGTGCTGAGTGGCGATGTGTATGTCCTGCAAGACGGCAATAGCCTTAGAGGTGAGGTGATCACCTACCTGGTAGAAGAAGGGCGCTTTATCGCCGTGCCCGATCGCGGTTCTCGGGTTGAATCCATTTATCTCGTTCCCGATCCCAACCCCTCAATGACAAACGCCAACGGCAACACCCAGTCCCGTCCCGCACCGGGGCCCGTTAGCCCTAGCTTGCCGTCGTTTTAGCAGACATGCGTTTGGTTCGTAGCGTTGAGGTGCGTCGTTGAAGATCCTGCTGGAAAATGTACATAAATCCTATGGCAAGCGCATGATCGTGAGCCGAGTCTCACTTTCTGTGGTGACTGGTGAGATTGTGGGCTTGCTGGGGCCCAATGGCGCAGGCAAAACCACGACCTTTTATATGGCCACAGGGATTGAGAAACCTAATCAGGGCCGCATTTGGCTGGATGATCGCGAGATCACCGACCTGCCGATTCAACATCGGGCCCGGCTGGGCATTGCATACCTAGCGCAAGAGCCCAGCGTGTTTCGCAACCTGACGGTGCATGACAATATCTTGTTAGTGTTGCAGCAAACGAAGGTGCCACCCGATGAACATGAGGATCGGGTGCAGGCCCTGCTGAAGGACTTTCGCCTAGAAAAGGTGGCCAATACTCTGGGAATTCAAGTGTCGGGCGGGGAACGTCGCCGCACTGAGATTGCACGGGCGCTGGCCGCAGGGCCAGAGGGGCCTAGGTTTTTGCTCCTGGATGAACCATTTGCGGGAATTGACCCGATTGCGGTAGCCGAAATTCAGACAATCATTGCCCGATTGCGCGATCGCCAAATGGGTATCCTAATCACAGACCACAATGTACGTGAAACCTTAGCCATTACCGATCGCTCTTATATCCTTCGAGATGGGCAGATTCTGGCATCGGGCAGCACCGAAGAGCTGTATGCAAATCCGCTGGTGCGGGAGTATTATCTGGGCGACAGCTTTCAGCTCTAAAACCAGAGATCCAGCCCTGCGTCTGTCACTGCACGATGAGGATGACCTCGGGGCTTTTGCTACGCTTAGGGATGGCGCCTACATCTCTAGGATGATGGCATCGTCACGCGGTGGTTCATGTCTAACTAATCACGGCTGACTAATCACGGCTGACTAAATATTGACAGGTCCTAACAGGGGCGATCGCCCACCTACGAACACACTTCCTTATGTCCGGTTCTCACGCTTTTCCTAAACCCACACAGCCACCCTGGAGCCGTTGGTTCTCCCTCTCGGTGATGGATCGCTACATCATCTCAGAGCTCATTCCACCGTTTTTGTTTGGGGTGGGAGCGTTCACATCGGTAGGGGTGTCAATTGGCAGCCTGTTTCACTTAGTGAACCAAGTGGTCGAGCGAGGGTTACCGCTCTCCATTGCCTTTGAGGTGCTCCTGCTAAAGATGCCGGAGTTTATCGTCTACTCCTTTCCGACCTCGGTGCTGCTGGCCATGCTAATGACCTTTAGCCGCCTCTCGGGAGATAGTGAACTGGTGGCACTGCGGGGCTGTGGCGTCAGCGTTTATCGCTTGGTGGCGCCTACCATTGCCTTTTGCCTGGTGGTGACGGGGCTCACCTTCATGTTTCAGGAGGTGATTATGCCCGCGACCAATTACCGCGCCTCCACAACGCTGGAGCGGGCACTGGGGCGAGAGCGACCCCAATTTCGCGATCGCGATATTTTGTATCAGGAATACGGCACGGTGACGCGGGAAGACGGGAGCCGAGAGAACGCCATGTCGCGGCTGTTCTACGCCAAGGAATTTGACGGTGTCGAAATGCATGGATTGACCATCCTTGATTTTTCACGGACTGGGCTGAGCCAAATTGTCAGTTCGCGCGCAGCGGAGTGGAATCCTGGAGAAAATCTGTGGAACTTTCGAGATGGCACCATTTATGTAGTGTCGGAAGATGGCTCATTCCGCAATATCGTCAAATTCGACGAGCAGGCATTGCAGCTGCCGCGAGCCCCCATTGACTTGGCCCGGCGATCGCGCGACTACAACGAAATGAACATCGCCCAGGCGATAGAGCGCTACCAGGTGATCAAAAACAGCAACAATGAAAACCGCATTCGTGAGCTGCGAGTGCGGATTCATCAAAAGTTTTCTCTGCCTTTTATTTGCGTAGCCTTTGGCTTGGTGGGGGCAGCATTGGGAACTCAACTGCGCCGCACCGGGCGCGCGACGGGTTTTGCAATTAGCATTCTGGTTGTGTTTTTGTATTACCTATCAGCGTTTATGAGCGGGGCGATCGCTCAAGCTGGGTTTGTTCACCCGTTGATTGGGGCGTGGTTCCCCAATGCGTTTGGGCTGTCGGTAGGGCTCTTTCTCCTGATGCGCTCATCTCGTTAACGTGAGTTTGACATTGCTTAGACAGCGTCCCCTGAGCAGCCTCGAAGGGACTATCCATAGTGCTTTCACAAAGAATTAGCACCAATCCGAGTTCGGAATAAGCCAACCCCTTCGATGTGCCATGCGCGTCGAGGAAATTGGTCGCACAGTGCCCCACAACCTGTCTCACCCCGAACAGAGGTGGTGCTAGAGGCTGTCATCAATTGGCTGATGATGACCCCAAAAAACAGCGGTTGCAGCCCCTAGCCTGGTTTTTGGGTCGGGCGTGGCAACGCTGATAGCATCAGGCGTTTGGTTGGAATTGATGACATGCCCTAGGAAATTGCCCAACTGAGGTTTAGCAAAATGCGATTTTTGGGAATCGATTTTGGCTGGGTGTCGCAGCCCAGCGGTGTATGCTGCCTCGACTGGCAGGCAGGCGAGTTGCACCTGCTGACGCTGGAGCGCTGCACCGACCTGCCGCAGGTATTAGACTGGGTAGACCTGTGGCTGCCATCCGATTACTCTGGCGGAGTCGCCGTCGATGCACCGACGGTGATTGCCAACGCAACGGGAATGCGACCGTGCGATCGCCAGGCCCATCGTTACTTTGGCAAATACGATGCAGGCTGTTATCCAGCCAACCTGCGTTTGTCGTTTGCCAGCCGCACGCTAGCTCTGGGTCTAGCGTTAGAGACACGGGGCGGCGTTGCATAATTAAGAGACGAGTTAGGGAAATCTGCGATGCAATGTCCAGAGTGTGGTGCTACCCATATCCGTAAGAATGGGAAGAGAAAGGGTAAACAAAATCATATCTGTGTAGCGTGCGGTCGTCAGTTCATTGATGCCTAAAAGCCCCACCGAGGGTACTCAAACGAGGTCAGACGCGAGTGCCTCAAGATGTACCGTCAATGGCTCTGGGTTTCGAGCCATTGAGCGGGTCAAAGGGGTGCATCATACGACGGTGATTACCTGGGTCAAGCCAGTGGGTGAATTGCTCCCGGATGCGTCCGACTCTGAAACAACCCCAGAGGTCGGTGAACTGGACGAGTTAGAAACCTTTGTGGGCTCAAAAAAACAAGATTTAGCTGTGGACGGCCGTTGACCACTTCAGGCAAGGGATTGTGGGTTGGGTCTTGGGTGACCACAGTGCCAAGACATTTCAACCGCTTTGGTCGCGGGTGGCTCGCTGGCAGTGCTGCTTCTATGTCACTGACAGGTGGACGGTGTATCCCAACTTTATTCCAGACGGCGATCAGATTGTCAGTAAAACCTACCTGGCTCGGGTCGAGGGAGAGAACACTCGGTTACGGCACTATCTCGCTCGGTTGCATCGCAAAACGCTTTGCTGCTCCAAGTCTGTAGAAATGCTAGCTCACTCTATCCGTAGGGCTACGCCCCGCCGAAGGCGTATGCTACTGCACTCCCTCAAGTTCGACGATATCCCTGTCCCTCTCAGGTTCATCTCTTGATTCTGCAATGCCTTAATAGTTTTAGGATGTTTATGGCTCGTAGTGGTTATACGTTGCCGGTGTTTGCGGCGGCGGCAGCAAAGGCTGCACTGTTGCATCGGCTAGGGGTGGTGCGATCGCCCACTGCAGTCATGCTGGATTTGCTGCCTGAGCAGACAGAGATTGCGGTGGAGCAGGTGGCTTGTTTGGATGCGCATAGTGCCCTTGCTGTTACTCGCAGCGACCCTGGCGATAATTTGGATTTAACCCGAGATACGCCGATTTGGGCTTGGGTGCATGTGGGCGATCGCACCGTGTGCTCAGAGGAGAATGGCGCTCCATCTCTGGAGGGGCATCATTTCGCGCGCGCATTGGCGGAGCCGCTGATCTTACAGGGGGGGGAAGGGCTAGGCACCACTGCCACCGGCGACCCTGCCATCTATCGCTATGCGCAACGACTGCTAGAGGCAAATCTGCTGCCGCTGATTCCTCCCGATAAAACCGTCACGGTCACTATTATTTTGCCGGAGGGGCGGCAACTGGCGCAGCGCACGTCTAACGCAGCGTTTGGCGTGCTAGAAGGGCTGTCGCTGCTGGGAACGAGTGGCATCTCTCAGCCCCTCTCTGCGGCTGATCATCTAGAAGAATTTCGGACAGATCTTCAGGCGAAAGTCGTGACGAATCCCGATCTAATCTTTTGCATTGGCAGCAATGGGCGGCAGGTGGCGCAGCGGCTCGGCCTGCCCACTACTGCGATTGTGCAAACGGGAAACTGGCTGGGAGCGTTGCTGGTGGAGGCCGGGCTGCGGGGAGCCACGTCGGTGCTGCTGCTGGGCTACCAGGGCAAATTGGTGAAGCTAGCGGGCGGCATTTTTAACACCTCTAGCCATTTGGCTGATGCCAAGCGCGAAATCATCAGCGCGCGGGTGATTCAAGAAACTCAACGGCTCGATGCTGCTCAGGCGGTGCTGGCGGCCCCCACGGCGGATGCGGCCTATCAAGCCCTCGCTGCGCTTGGCCTAGCTACACCCGTCTTTACGGCGCTGGCGCAGTGCGTGAGTGACCAGTCCACGCGCTACGTGCAGAAGTATGCGGCTGCGGCGCTGACGGTGGGCACACTTTTGTTCGATCGACAGGGGGAGGTGATTGGAGAGGATGCGATCGCCCCTCGCCTAATTGCCCTCCACACGGCCCCCTCAGATCCAACCTGAGTTCGTGATAAGCTCAAATCCTCAATGTGCCTTACGCGATGCGCACTGCACATTGAGGGGGTTTTGGGGCACCGCGCATCACGCGGTGCCCCAAAACCCCCTTAACCCGAACTGACGTTATCCAAAGTCAGATCCCAAATCAGATCCAGATGCAGGATCAGAGGCCTGATGCAGGTTGCGAAACGGTTTGCCTCGATGGGTTCGCTCCCCGGCGGCTATAGCCAGTTGCCCAACAGCACAAAGGAGGCCCAAAATCGGGGAGCCTGATATTGAGGGTTTTGCAATAGGGCAAGTTGTGCGCGCTGTAGGGCTTCTGCTTTAGAAATTGGGTTTTCGCTGAGTTCTGCATAGAGGCGGCTCATGAGCAGTGCCCCAGATTCGTCGTCCACATTCCAAAACGAGGCGATAGTGCTGCGTGCCCCAGCGCGGACGGCCACTCCGGCCATGCCCAAGGCGGCACGGCGATCGCCCTCTGCGGTACGACAAGCGCTGAGCACGAGGAGTTCAATTGGCTCGGCCCCTAGGTCGCTTCCCCGAATTAAGTCACCTAGATCGTTAATATTGATCCGCTCATCCCACGCGAGGATAAACGTTTCTGCCGCATTGGAGCTAAATACGCCGTGGGTCGCCACATGCACGATAGAAAAGGGGGAATCGGTTAGTGCCCGCTCGAGGCTGAGGCGGCTAAATTCGTCGTTTAATAGTACTTGGCTAGATACCACGGCGCGAATTTCGGCCACTTCCCGCTCGACGTTGGGCAACTCGGGGAAGGTGTCGCGCGATTCGCTCAGCCCCGCCACCAGCGCCCGAATCTCTCTCTGCTGCAGGGGTTTGGGGTCGGGCAGTTGCAGGCCGGGGGCAAAGGCAAGGCTGTATTGCTCCACCAGGTATTGCTCGCCGTCGTGCAGTGCGGCCACGGGCACGTTTCGCAAAATGCCGTCGGGCACAAACACGAGGGTCTTGATGTCGTCGGTTAGGTCTGCGGCAATGGGGCGCAGCATCCAGTCATAAAGCTGCTGGGTGAGCGATCGCTGCACCTGAGAGAAATAGGGCCGTTTAAGCTCTGCCAGGGCGGTGTCCAGCGTAGTGGCAAAGGTCTCATCATCCACGGCGACGGTGCGGTGAATGAGCGGTTGCTGAGGCAGCTTGGCGATAATTTCGAGGCGATCGCCCAGCAAAATTGGATAGACCACCGCCGAGGCTAGCTCCGCCTGATCCACAATCCGATCCAGCTCAAACTGCGAGTCAAGACAGGCTTCGCGGAAGAAGTTGTCAAGTTCGGCAATTTGCAAGGCTTCGATCACATCTCGGGCTTGGGTGAGGTGGCGATCGCTCACAGGCGTCGTGCCCTCTCGGGTCAGCAGCAGATCCACCAGTTCTCGATACACGGGCTCCACACTTTCGCGAAATGAGAACTGCACCTCTCGATTGATGGCAACCAAGTCACCCCGCAGGGTTTGCAGGGATGCGACGGCCTCGCTATAGGCGGCGATCGCCCCGGCCTGATCTTGCTGGGCGTTACGCAAGCGGCCCAGTTGCCACTGCCAGCGGTAGGCAATATCTGTGGCATTGACCGTCTGCGACAGCGTTAGCGCTTGCTGGGTCAGGGTTTGGGCATCGGGCCATTGCTGGTTGTGCTCATACAGCGTGCCCAGGGTGCCCAGCACATAGGCCCGCGTACGCGGATCGCCTAACGCCTCGGCCTGCTGGTGTGCGGTTTGCAACAGTTGGGCAATGGTTGCCACATCAGCAATCGGCGCGGCCTGTCGGGTGCGATCGACCATGAGGCTTTCAGCCAGATCAAGGGCGTTATACACGGCGGTGCGATCGCCCGGTACAGAGGGCAACTGTTGCTGAATCTCTTGGTATAGCGCCAGCGCTGATTCGCGCCGCTCTGTCACCACCATCACGTTAAAGGCATTAAGCCGCGCCTGTAGCTGGCTACTGTTGCTGTCGGTCGCGGCGATCGCCTGCTGATAGTGCTCTAGCGCGCTCTGGGTTTGCGTTAAATAGGCCTGAGCTGCCGCCTGTTTGCGCCGCTCTACTGCCCGCTGAAGGGGGCTACTGGGCGTGCTAGGAGGCGCATTCAGCAAGGCGATCGCCTCGGCAGGGCTGAGGTCGCTGCGGCTGAGGTCGGCGGTGGCGCTGACCCAGGCCACATTGCCAAGGCTCAGATGGGCGGCGGCGATCGCCCGTTGTGTGTCCATGCCCGAGTCTGGCGCGACCTGCGTAGCGATCGCCAAACTCTGCGTGAGCCACTGCTCTGCCTCTGCCAAATCGCCTGCCACCTGCAGGGCATCTCCCAGGCTGCGAAGCGTCACGGCTTTTGCTAGGGAATCGGGCTGCTGGGCTTGCCTCTGCGCGAGGTCTGCCAACAGGGTTACCGCCCGTCGATAAAAGCCCAACGCCTGCAAGGCTTGCGCCTGGTTTAACTGGTTCTGAAAGGCTCGGGGGCGATCGCCCGCTTGGTCGAATAAGTCAGCCGCCTGTTCCCAGGCTTCTAGCGCTCCTTCGGCATCGCCTTGGGCTAGGCGCAGCCCGCCCTGAATCGACTGTGCTTGAGCCATCGCTGTCTGAGGAGCCTGCTGCAGCAGCGCCAAGCTTTCGTCCATCGCCTGATTCGCTGCGGCCCACTGGCCCAGCTGCTGTTGCACCAAGGCCCGATTGCTGAGCGCGAGCCCCAAGGCCACCCGATCGTTCTGCGATCGCAAGTGCTGAATGTCTTGGTTGAGCTGGGCGATCGCCTCGGGATAGCGCCCCGCTTCATAAAGTGCCCGACTGCTCAAGGACGTGGAGGCTAGGGGCGATCGCTCCGCCACCCCATCAAGAGACGCGAGCGTCCAACTCGTTCCACTGGATGCCTCTGCCGCCGTGGCCCCAGCCGCTAAGGGAGCCTCTGCCGCCGCGCCCAAACCTTCCCCGATCAACAGGGCCATCCCCAATCCGCAAGCTGTCATCCATTGCCTCAGCATGTTCATGAGACCTCTTGTTTTGTTGAATGCACGTGCAGGAGTCCTGCACACTTAAAACACTGGGAGTTACAGATTCCTACAGCCAGTCGATGATTGAGCTGGGGTTTGGGTAGGGCTGGATGGCCTGTTGAATGCAGCGGGGCATGGGGTGAGAACTGGGTTCTGTTCGGCGATGCTCCCGGTTTTCTACAGCCTACTGCTGAGCTCTCAAAAACTCTAGCGATGGTGACACGCTGTTACATTTTCCCTTGCACTAGAAAAAGCCGTCGCCACCAGTTCTACCTGACCGCTGGGGGTGTGCTGCCAGCCCTGAGCTTCGATCCAGAGGGGCGCTGCTTCCAATGCCAGAGTCCCCGATGCCAGAGTCCCCGGTGCCCTAGCGTCTCCCATAACCGGAGAAGAGACAGTCGGAATCGCGGCGGCAGGCTCAGCCGTCTCCGCTACGGTGGCCCACTGAGTGGCGATCGCCCCCGGCTGTTGCACTTGTCTTGGCGAGGGCGGCAATCCCCCTCGCCCCGTCACCACAAATTCACTTTGGCGGGCGATCGCCGACTGCCGTGCACACTGCTGCGCCACGAGCTGCGAGGCATCTGTGACCGCCTCTGGCAGAGCCACCAACCCGCGTGAGGGGTCATCACTCAGGTTGGTGATCGAAATCTCGCCGCTGGTGCCAAATTCAGAACTGGCAGTGATGTCGCTGCGGGGAGTGGAAGCGGATTGGGGCAAAATGCCGAAGATCCCCTCGGTTTGAATTTGCACCGCACCGCCATCGCCAGTAAAGGCATTGGCGGTAATATCGCTGTTCTCTGCCAGCGCGGAGATCACAAAGGGCGTCTGCAAGACGATATTGCCGCCGTCGCCCCCAGCCCCGGCAATGCCCGCCGTGGTGGAAAGTTGGCTGCCCCGTCGCAGTGTCAGATAGTCTTGCAGCACCAGTCTCAGGTTGCCGCCATCGCCAGAGGTAGTGTTGGCGACTAGACTGGCCCCCGTGTCGAGCTGGAGCGATCGCCCCGTTAGCGTCAAGGTTCCGGCACCGCTGGGGCTGCTTGCGCCAGAATTTTCGCCAGAACTTTCGCCAGCGCTGCCCACTGCCATCACTGCCCCGTTTAAGACCTGAATGGTGCCGCCGGTCACGGTCAAGTCGCCGCCTCGCCCTGTGGCGTTGGCGTTAATCACAAAGGGAGTGCCGGGAATGCCGCCCGCAAAGGTAAGGATGCCGCTGGGGAAGCCCAACTCTGGCGCGACCCCGCTGAGGGTAAGGCGATCGCTCGCTACTAGGGTGAGGGCACCCGCATCGCCACTGCCCTGAGTGCTGGTTTGAATCACCGCTCCATTCTGCACGGTGAGCCGTTCGGTTATCAGGCTGAGGCTGCCGCTGCCGCTGCTAGAGGTGCTAAAAGCGGTGAGCGCGCTGGGGGCTGCTGGTGCGCCATTGGGCAAGGCAAAAACAAGACCCGAGGGCGATCGCGCTACCCCATCTAGCATCACATCCACCGCCTCGATCACCGTGCTGCCCGAGGCGCCGCTGCCAAAGGTGTCGTTGCTGATCTGTGCGCCATTGCTAAGGGTGAGGCGGGGCGTAGTGATGGCAATGCTGCCGTTATTGCCCGTTGCGCCGCTGTCGTTGCGCACGACAATGCCGCTGCTAGCAACGCTGCCGCCCCCCGCGAGGATATAGCCTGACAAGTTAATACCCTGCCGCGCCAGAATGGTTAGGGTTCCGGCGGCTCCAGCATCGCTGGTCACTGAGGCCAGTTGCGCCCCCGTGCTCAAGCTCAACTGCTGAGTCGTCAGAGACAGGTTGCCCGCATGGCCGGTTCCGCTGGTGCTGGTGGCGATGATCGATCGATCCAGCGCGACAGTTCCGGCAGTAATCTCAATGCCGCCACCGTCTAGACTGCCGAAGGTGTTGGCGCGAATAAACGAGTCTTGAATAAGCGAGAGGCGATCGCCCCAGATGCGAATGGTGCCGCCTTGCCCCCCGCTCACATCCAGATCCGCTTCAGCCGAAAGGGCGATCGCCCCAAATGCAGAGATATCACTATAATCAAACGTCCAGCCGTTGGGGATGGGCTGCATCCCCACGGTGCCCGCTGCTGCCACGCTGCCGACCTCAATTCGCCCTGCCGAGGCGGTCAGCTCTCCGGCTGGCAGCCGAATATCCCCGCCTATCAACGCCACCGTGCGCCGAGGCAGCACCCTGAGTCCCACAAAGCTGTCGCCGGTGGGGTCGAGCGGTTGGTCTGGCGTGCCCAATTGCACAAACGACCGATTCACGATCGCCGCCGGAGCCGCGCCAAATTGCAACCCCACCGGCACGCTTAGGGTGAGCAGCGAGGGCGATGCAGTAGGCAACGCCGCAAATGCGGTGCCATCGGCAAAGTTGACCTGTTGAGCAGTCGTGGCAATGAAGGAGCCTCCGACGTTGAGCTGCGCATTTTGGCCGAACAGAATGCCGTTGGGGTTGATCAAAAACAGATCGACATTGCTCACGGCACCGCTCGTGCTCAGCAACTCTAAGACGCCATTAATGCGAGAACGGTTGGCCCCAGTCACCCGAGCGAAGACATGCGCCACGCTGCCATCAATGCTCTGAAACGATGCCGTGCGACCGCGCGGCGAAAATTCCGAGAAACTGTGAAACAGCGTGCTGCCCCGCTGGGTGCCTCCGGTGATCACCAGCGTCGCGCCTTGGCGGGTGACGACAGACGGCGTGGGGAGCGTGGTATCTCGTTGCACTTGGCACTGCCCGGCGGGCACCAGCACCAGCGACAGGAGCAGAGAAGGGGCGATCGCCCAAACGTTAGACCATTGCGTCATGGGATGTTCCGGCCTAGAACCGGGTATGTGCTGACTAACTGCGACAAGCCACTAGTAAGAGTAGTTCACCAGTTCAAGATCTAACGATGGGAGGAAGTTCGTACCAGCCTGAAGGGTCGCAAACTGAATGCCCTTAAATGACAGCGCCCCACTGGCGGTGGTGTAGCTAAAGTCTGCAAGGGATGTCGCACCAAACCCTGGCATAGAAACACGGATTTTATCTCCTTCTGTCCAATTAAAATCCTGAATTAAATCAATACCCTCTGACACATCGTTGAAGGCAAAGGTATCGGCGCCCGCGCCGCCCCACACCGTGTCAGTGCCAAAGCCGCCGACCAGCAGATCATTGCCATCACCGCCCGATAGCAGGTCGTTGCCGTTACCGCCGCGCAGGGTATCGTTGCCTAAGCCCCCATACAGAAAATCTGGCCCGATATTGCCATCTAGCTCATCATTGCCCGCCCCGCCATAGAGCGTATCGCTGCCCGCCCCGCCATAAATCTCGTCGTCGCCCGCATAGCCATAGGCCACGTCATTGCCATCGTCTCCATAGATCAAATCTGTGGTGCTGCTGCCGTGCAGCACATCGTTGCCAGCGCCACCATAGAGTTGCTGAGGTGGTGAATATGAATCTACGTTGTCTGTTCCTGGGCCTGCATACAGCGTATCGTTCCCAGCTCCGCCGATTAGCGTATCGCCTCCTACGCCACCCATCAACAGATCATTGCCGTCCATCCCATCTAAAATGTCGTTGCCAGGGCCGCCATACAGGATGTCGTTGCTGGTGCCGCCATTCAGGTAGTCATCCCCCCCCTGTCCCCAAAGCCGATCATGGTCCGCATCGCCCAGCAGCGTATCGTTTCCGGCTCCACCCCATATCTTGTCGTTGCCGCTCTGTCCTCGGATGACGTCATGACCGTCCAATCCAGAAATGTCATCATTGCCCCCGCCCGCAAAAATTACATCGGCTCCGGCGGTTCCTGAATAAACGTCTCTTTGATTGCCCAGTTGAAGGATAGGGGTGCTGCCGTCGAGCCACAGAATGGTGGAAAACTGAAGGGTGCTACCTGTTGAAAGCTGCACGGCATGGGTTGTGTAGTTAGTGGGGGCTGCCGTCAACACATAGGTCTCTTGGGTAAAGCCCAAAATCTCGATGCCAGGCTCGAGCGCCAACACAAATACGCGAGCCTTTGGATCAAAATCATGACCTGGCTTAACCGTAAAGGGGATAGAGCCTGGCCCAAACTCGAACGGCAACGGATCAGTGCCCACACTGTCAAAATCATAGCCAGGCCATGCAGGCTCTAGCGCGTCATAGGACCAATTTTGGGTATCACCCCAAAATGCAGCAGGATTTCGCCACTGACCGATGCCTTTTCGCTTTGCCACGGATTTGTCCTCATAGGTGTTGAGAAGAAGCCTCGGTAAGTGGGCTGGGGGGAAGCCCTGGGCGATCGCCTGTTTGTGATTAAGAGGGGCGATCGCCCGCTTCACCGAGGTGTGTTGTGGGGGCTTAGTTTAGTCATCAGAGAACGTAGTGGAATTACGCAAGATCCGAATGAAATTATCGGATGTTCATGGAAAAAATCATTATCATCGGTTTTTCTCGTCTAGAGCCGGGTGTGTGCTGACCAAAAGCGACGGGCCACTAGTGAAAGATGGTGTAGTTCACCAGTTCCAGATCTAAAGATGGGACGAAGTTCGTGCCAGCCTGAAGGGTCGCAAACTGAATGCCCTTAAATGACAGCGCCCCACTGGCGGTGGTGTAGCTAAAGTCTGCAAAGGATGTCGCACCAAACCCTGGCATAGAAACGCGGATTCTATCTCCTTCTGTCCAATTGAAGTCCTGAATTAAATCAATACCGTCTGACACATCGTTAAAGGCAAAGGTATCGGCGCCCGCGCCGCCCCACACCGTGTCAGTGCCGAAGCCGCCGACCAGCAGATCATTGCCATCCCCTCCTGAGAGCAGGTCGTTGCCGTTACCGCCGCGCAGGGTATCGTTGCCCAAGCCCCCATACAGAAAATCGGACCCAATATCGCCAGCAAGCAGATCATTGCCAGGGCCGCCATAGAGCGTATCGCTGCCTACCCCGCCATACATATAGTCGTCGCCCGCATAGCCATAGGCCACGTCATTACCGTCTTCTCCAAAGATGACATCTATAGTCGTGCTGCCATGCAGCACATCATTGCCAGCACCGCCATAGAGTAGCTGATCTAAACCGCCTGTTCCTGGGCCTGCATACAGCGTATCGTCTCCGGCTCCGCCAATTAGTGCATCGTCCCCCGCGCCGCCGATCAGCAGGTCATTGCCGCCCATCCCTTCTAAAATGTCGTCACCAGGGCCGCCATACAGGGTGTCGTTGCCAGTGCCGCCATTCAGGTAGTCATCCCCCCCCTGTCCCCAAAGCCGATCATGGCCCGCATCACCGAGTAGGGTGTCGTCTCCGGCTCCACCCCAGATCTTGTCGTTGCCGCCCTGTCCTCGGATTACGTCATGACCGTCCAATCCAGAAATGTCATCATTGCCCCCGCCCGCAAAAATTACATCGGCTCCGGCAGTTCCCGAATAAACGTTTTTTTGATTGCCCAGTTGAAGAATGGGGGTGCTGCCAGCAAGCCACAGGATGGTAGAAAACTGAAAGGGGCTACCTGTTGCTAGCTGCACGGCATGGGTTGTGTAGTTAGTGGGGGCTGCCGTCAATACATAGGTTTCTTGGGTAAAGCCCAACACCTCGGTGCCAGGCTCAAGCGCCAGCACAAACACGCGAGCCTGTGGCCCAAACCCACCGGGCTTAACCGTGAAGGGGATAGAGCCTGGCCCAAACTCAAAGGGTAACGGGCCATTACCTACACTGTCAAAATCATAGCCAGGCCATGCTGGCTCTAGCGCACCATAGGACCAACTGGTGCCATCGCCCCAAAATGCAGAAGGATTTCGCCACCGACCGATGCCTTTTCGCTTTGCCACGGATTGATCCTCCCAGGTGTTGTGAAGAAGCCCCGGTGAAGTGGGTTGGGGGGGAACCGTGGGCGATCGCCTGTTTGTGATTAAGGGGGGCGATCGCCCGCTTCACCGAGGTGTGTTGTGGGGGCTTAGTATAGTCATCAGAGAATATCAGTGGAATTACGCAAGATCCGGATGAAATCAGCAGTTGTTCATGAAAATTAGAGTCACCACTCAAAAGAAAGGGGGCTGCGCCGCAGCCCCCTTTCTTTTGAAGTTATGTTTTAAGTCGGTTGAGGCAGCCGTGATAGTCCGATATATAGGGTGGTGTTAGCTCCCCCTATCCGCAACACCTGCGGCCATCTCCCCTTTACCGACGACGAGGCACCTTGTTGAGATAGTCAATGTCGCTGGCGCGAATCGACTGAGCATAGTTCCCCTTGGCGGCAATAGAGGACGCCATATCGCGATAGCGGCGAGGGTCGCCCTCCGCCATCATCCGCTCTTGAAACTTGCGAGAGTAGAAATCTTCGATCACAAAGCGCCAATCGGTCGATGTCGTACCCACCTTCGCGCGGAATTCCTTACCGTAACGCGGTGTGCTGAGGTTGAACGGGCGACCTTCTGCCCGGGCTCCCATGCGCTTCCGCTGGAAGGGAATAGTGTAGTCGCCATAGGCGTTGGTGTACTCGTCGCTCTCTAGCAGCGCATCCACAAAACCGCCAAAGCCTTTAGTGGCAATCACAATCGACCAAGCAATGGTTTCATCTTGGTTATAAGCGGCACGACCCAGCAGCCGCTTTAGGCAGACATCAACCAAGCGATAGTTGTTGTTGGTCGAAACAACCAATTTATAGAACACATCAGACTTGGCCAAACCCCGGATAAAGTCACGCACGGTGATCGAGCCGTTGCGCAACTGGCTCTCTAGCGTCACCTGACGATTTGACTTTAGGATTGCATGCTCGCTAAATACTTGGCGATAGCCAGCCCAAATCAGCGACTCCATATCGGTAGAGTCGGTTACATCCTCCATGCGGTAGAGGTAGGGGGTGTCTTCACTGAGATCGGCCGTGCCAAAGCTGGCAACGCGCTGGTTTTGAGTCGTAGGTTTATAGTCGAGCAGCGGCAACGCCATGGATATCATCTCCCTTTTCTATTTATCTAGACGGATTGCGTTGAATGGATGCATTGATTCAGAGTGCTAATGCAGCCATTGAATTCAACGGATCATCGAACATAAACGGTCAGCTAAACCAATTTTTGATTAATCTCTAGATTGCAATGAGCCTCATCTCCACGTTCTTCTGAACATTTTTTTGAGGTTTCTAGAGTAGGCAGATACATTCACGCTGCCCAGCTGAATTGGTATAAACAGCAATCACCTAGGCGATGCTGATCTGATTCATACAACCATTCAGCAATGCCAGTATTTGAACAGGGCCTTAGCTCATAGGGCTTATTGTAAAGGGTTTGAGGGTCGCTTTTAGCGCAATTTATCAATATTTTTGGTTAGGTATTCACAGCAAAATTTTGGTGGGTTAAATTGAGGCCGATTTTGATACCGGGATTGGCGGTTCAATCTAATGACTATTGATGGCGTGCTCAATGCAGCAATTGATAGATTGAGTGGCGTGGAACTCATACACCGTCGAGGTTCCACGCCGCTGCATCCTATACATTCCTGGTGCCGTGTTCCACACGCTATCCTGCGGAGCTGGTGAGCACGCCAAAGCCAAGCAAGAAAACGCAGGCCAGCACAAGCAGCAGCAACAGCCCCGACACGCGCACCCAGTTGGTGGTGCGGAGAAAGGTCTGTAGGTCAAAGTCCTGATCAAAGGTGAGATTAAACCGCCCAACTGGAGTGTAAGGATGCGGCTGAGGCTGGCGATCGCGATAATATGCCCCGTAGCGCGGGGTAAAACTGTGGGGGCGATCGCCCATCCGTTTGCGCTGATAGGGCACCGTCCCATCCCCAAATGCGGTGGCATACTCGTCACCGTCCATCAGGGCATCGACAAACCCGCTCCAGCCCCGTGTGGCGATCTGGATCGACCAAGCGATGAGTTCCTCTTGATTGTAAGGATTGCGCCCAAGCAGCCGCTTAATCGCCAATTCCACCAAACGGATGTTGTCATTAGATTCCACCACGAGTGAATAGAATCGTTCTGACTTGGCTAATCCTCGAATGAAATCGCGGACTGAGATCGCACGGTTTCGCAACTGGGTCTCTAGCGCAATCTGTCGGTTAAACCGCAGCATCTCTTGTTCGTTAAATACCTGACGATAGGCCGCATGAATTAATTCATCCACGCCGCTAGAGTCTGTTGCATCCTCTAGTCGATAAATAACGGGCAAATCGCCATTGGTATCTACAGTGCCAAAACTTTGTACGCGCTGATTTTGGGTGGAGGGGTTGTACTTTAAAACAGGCAATATCATGATGTACTTCCTAAATTATTTCAAGTCTGATCGCCTTGTTCAATTGCTTAAACCGAGATTGCCGAACAGGGTGTGGTGAGCATGCTCCACAATCCAAATAGCTCCAACGGCTTGAGCGATCGATGCATGGCGGTAATCAGTCGGCTGCACGGGTGTAGGGATCACGAATGCAGAGCAGATTAGTGGCTTGAACTACAGAAGATAATGCGATGCACCCCACCGGATTGATGGGGGAGCAGAGTCTCAATGAGTCGGTCACAAACATGAGATCACCGTCAATAGCGCTAATGTGTTTTCGATGGCATTAACGGGTTTCGATTCAGCACTGTAACTGCGGGTTCACAGTATGAAGGTTGAGGGAGGGGCGATCGCCCCTCCCTCAACTTCTCATCCTTACCGCACGGGAAAGCTGGCTGATGGGCTGATCGACACAGGCACGCCAGGGGTGGTGCTGTTCCGCGTCATGTCTGGGATGCGGATGTTGGCAGTGGATACAGGCGTGAACTTTTGCTCAGACACTTGGATGGAGCGCGCCATATCCCGAAAGTTGTTGATGTCACCCCACTTGTAGCGATCGCTCTCTAGCCGATCGCGCCAATAGCTGCCGTAGCGGGGATTGACCAAGTTAAAGGGGCGATCGCCATAGCGTCGGCGCTGATAGGGCACCGTACTATCGCCAAAATTCTCGGTATATTCGTCGCTGTCAATCAGGGCATCCACAAACCCTTCAAACCCCTGAGTTGCAATCACAATCGACCAAGAAATTTGTTCGGCCTGATTGTAAGATGCACGTCCGAGAACACGCTTCAGCGTGAGATCCACAATGCGGTAGTTGGAGTTAGTTTCTACCACAAGTTCACGATAGACCGTGGATTTTGCTAGCCCGCGCACAAAGTCGCGCACGGTGATCGAGCGATTTTTGAGCTGCGATTCTAGATCACCTTGACGGCTGCTCTTGAGCATCACATGCTCACTAAATACCTGGCGATAGGCGGCCCAGATCAGCTGATCAATGCCGCTGGCATCCATACAATCTTCTAACCGATACAGGTAAGGCGTATCTTCGTTTGACACTTCGTAGCCAGAGACCCGCTGGTTTTGGGATGCAGGTTTGTATTCAAGCAATGGAATTGACATTGTTAATCAGGAGAATAGACAACAGAACGCATCATCGATTTAATTCACAGCGCCACCCGCTTAGGGCTTTCCTCAACCTGAGCTAGACGGGCTTAGGGTAAGGCTAACGGCGCTTACCCCACACCGCCAGACCTCGCCTGGGTGTAGATCTAGTTTTTAACAAGGGTTGGGATATAGCGATAGGGGAGTTGGGCCGTCACGGTTCTCACCTTCGACTTGCCCTCATTGCCTGGGCATGTGCTATCGGGCACCTGAATCATGCTGGAGGTAGAGCGTGCCACATCGCGCTGAGAGCTGAGCTGAGGCACCATCATGTTTTGGGCCATCACCAAGAACGATGCTGGAATGGCCTGGCGAATGACTTTTTTATCTAAATCGCCCGACTGATATTGCCGCACTTGGTAGTATGAGCGGGTGGTCAGCTCCATTTCCATCAAGCGACCGCGCCAGTATTCGCCATAGCGAGGGTTGACCAGGTTGAAGGGACGCGCTTCCATCCGCCGCCGCTGAAAGGGGACGATATCATCGCCAAAGTTTTCGCGGTATTCGTCGCTGTCTAGCACGAGGTCGATAAAGCCATGCAGACCCTGGGTCGCAATCACAATCGACCAAGCAATCTGCTCTTGCTTGCCGTAGGATGCACGTCCTAAAAAGCGCTTGCAGACCAAATCCACGAGGCGGTAGTTGGAGTTAACTTCGCCGATTTGATCGCGAAACACCTCTGATTTGCCTAGGCCACGAATAAACTCGCGGACGTTGATCGCGCGATTCCGCAACTGTGACTCTAGTTGAATCTGGCGATTGCTTTCTAGAATGAGGTGCTCGCTGAAGACTTGGCGATAGGCGGCCCAAATGATCTCGGTCACATCTGTATCCGAGATGGCATTTGCCAGGCGGTACACCTGAGGGTCGTCCTCATCCGCCACATCGTAGCCGGGGACGCGCTGATTTTGCGTGAGGGGACTAACCTTGAGCAGGGGTAAAGACATGGGTGATGTAGACCTCGTGTGTGTGAAAACGGAACATCTGTAGGGCTGCGGGGCGATAGCTGCTGGAGCAAGGCTATGACGCGGACTCAGGGGGAGATAACGCCCAAGTGATGCGGGCAGCCACGCCGATGTCAGCTTCTTGCTCAGCCGCGTGACCCAAGTGGGCGTAGATGTGGGGGGCGATCGCCGGAGCCGATGTCGCCAAGGCCTGTAGCCCTACGACCGCAGCGTAGCGCAGCGACCAATCATCATCCTTCAGCACGGTTTGAAGGGTTTGCACGGCGCGCTGTTGAGCCGATTGGCTCTCTGACTCGGACAGGTGCGTCCACTGCAGCATACCCACGCCTTTGGTGGCTGCACGACGAACGCTGGGGGCGAAGTCCGTTTCGGCAGCACTGACCAAGATATCCAGCGCTCTGGGATCGGCGATCGCCGCTAATGCTCGAATCGCGTAGGCGCGTGCCCCATAGTTGTAGTCATCCAACAGGGTTAGCAGCGGCATCACGGCGGCATCACCCATCTGCACCAATCCCTGCACGGCTGTGACCGCTACACCCGGATTGTTATAACCCAAGGCTTCAATCAGCTTGGGCAAGCCTTCGGGCGACTGCGCCGCCGCCAACGCCTGCACCGCCGCGATTAGCCGTTCTGGAGAATCGGCCTGATCGACAGCGGTGATTAAGGTAGATATGGATGAAGAAGAACTGACCATGATTGACCGAGAGTGACTGACCGAGAATGACGGTATCAAAGGGTCTTAAACGGAGCACGATTGAGCGATCGCCCCCATACCAGCAGTCCTAGAGCAACAGACCTAAAGCAGCTGATCCATCAGCGCCATGACCTGCTGCGCCGCCTCAGAACTTGCGCCTTCGGTGGCGACTGCCGCATCAAGCAAGCCTTTGAGTGAAAAGAGCTTAAAGCTATTTTCGGCGGCTGCAGAGGCGATCGCCCCCGCTGCAGGCAAGTAGCCTACCGCTCCCAGATCCGACAGCGCCACTCGCCGCAGATTGATATCGCTGCTGTGAAGCGCCTGCACGAGACGATCGCCATAGTCGGCCTTGCCCGTGAGCTGATACATGGCGCGCACCGCCGAATACTGCAACCGCTGAAGTGGGTGCTCTAAAAACAGCTGCACCAGCGGCAGCGCTTCGGTAGCACCCAGCGCACCCAGCGCTTCGAGAATAGACTCCACAGGCTGCACCAGATGGGGCCGCCCGGGCACCCGCTGCGCCACGGCCATCCCGTCCTGAATTAAGGCCAAGAGAGGTGGAATTGCCCGGCGATCGCCTAGCATTCCTAAGGATTGCGCTGCTGACTCTCGCACATAAAAATCTGAACAGTCTAAACAGCGCAACAGCCCCGGTACGGCACGCTCATCGCCCAGTTTTCCTAGCGCTCGCGCCGCATTGCGCCGCAGCGGATACCCGCCCAATTCGGTGCGATCAGAGTCGTCCTCTAACGCGGCAATCAACGCCGTGACGACCCCCGGTTCGCTAACACGAAACTTCCCCAGCCACCATGCCGCATAATAGCGCAGGCTAGGGTCATCCCCTGTGAGTTGGGCGATCGCCCCTTCTACCGTCAGGGGTGGCGCTCCAGCCTGCCCCGATGGATCGAGCGATTGAGCAGTATTAGATTCCAGACTCGGCTCTTGCATTAGCCCAATACAACCAAACTATCTTGCACAACCTGACGCGTCAGCTGCATTAGTCGTCTGCAGTGAGGGGCGAGATGTTGATAATCTTGCCACCCAGTCGGCTAATGCGCTGCATCTCTTCATTCATTCGGCTATAGGGCACCGTCAAAAAGATGCTGCCGCTGTTGCGGATGGAATAGTTGTTTTTATCGGCTTCGTCATTTTGCCGTAGCCCGACTACTTCATAGCGAAACATCCGTGCCCCAGAAGGCGTGTTGGCTGCACGCCCGACCGCAGTTTGTCCAAACATTGATGTGTACCTCTAAACAATGACTATTAACGCGACGACTAAAGCACTAGAGCTGATGCAGAGTAGGCTCTCGCAGGGAGAGGGCAGAACCTGTTAGAGTCACCCTTGCCACAAACGGCAGAAAATGGAATGCTTTACAAGCCCGACATCTTGCCACTGCATTAGCCCTAAGCCGAGAACGCTAACCCGAAGTGGAGCGATGCAGACTGCATCGCTCCGCTAGAGGCGCTACTCGCTGGCAACGCTTGCGGGCGAGACGCTCACAATCCGCCCACCTTGGCGATGAATCTGCTGCATTTTCGGCAACAGCTGATCGTAGGGCACTAGATAGGCCGTACTGCTACGGCGTAGCTTGGGATAGCCCACGCCAGAGCCGCCATTTCTCAATCCAGCTACTTCTAATCGGTAGACGCGAGGGTTTTCGCTAATGGAGCCGCCCAGACACTTGGTCGGAGCCACATCATTAGATGAGCTAAAGAAGGCAAAGCTACTGCCGCTCGAGGGCGCCATAATAGAAGTCGCTTTGTTCCGTGCTAGGTCGCGTGCCAGGTGTGATTGACGCCCCCCAGTTTGGGAGCGATCGCTGTTGGCATAGCCCCGATATAGACGGAACATCCGATTAAAGGCTACGGTGCGAGCGCCATCGTAGTACTTAAAGCCCCGATAGTAAGGAACTACGTTCTCGCCAAAGTTGGCCTGATACTCTTCGGAATCGATATAAGAATCGATATCCGCATCAAACCCCTGAGTCTCATACAGATCGAGATGGAAGATCACCTCTGACTCGTCGTAGGGAGCACGCCCCAACAGGTGCTTGTAGTTCAGCTCGATCACACGGGTTTGAAAGTTGCCGTAGAGGAACTTTTGCTTGTAGAGGTCAGATTTGGCAACGCAGCGCACAAACTCGCGCACCGAGATGTTGCCGTCTCGCAGCAACGACTCAGCGCTGGTCAGCCGCTCAGATTTCATTAAATAGTCGTTGCCCAAAAGCTGACGATAAACGGCACGCACGACACTTTCAATATCGTCTTTCGTCCAATTTGGACGCAACTCAATGGGTTGGATGTCGCTATAGGCAGAGGTGCCCAGTCGCGACGCGGCTGTTGTAATAGGCACGGATTTCTCTCCTGAATTCTCCTGATAAACAAAACACAGTCAACACAGCATGCACATCCACGCGGCTTTATACGGCTATGGATGATATAGATTGATTTAACGAGAGCACTATCGCCAGCGCTACGCAGGCGATACGCTAACGACGCGGCCTCCGCTGCGGTTTAGCTGCTGCAACCGGGCAGACAGTTGGCCGTAAGGCACCAGCAGATCGCGATTGCTAAGGCGCAATGGCGTGGCGCCACCAGAGGCAGACTGAACCACGCGCACCCGAAACAGTTGCTCGCGATCGCCCGCTGCTGCCCCCACCAAGGTAGACCCATCAGCCTTCGCTGACACCGCCCGCACCCCGCTCACGGGAGGCACGACTGGCATCGACTGGTTGCGGGCAACTTCTTGGGTTAGCCGAGAGCGGTTTTTGCCAAACTGGGCGCGATCGCTGTTGGCATAGCCTCGAAACAGCCGAAACATACGAGGAAACCCAACCGTTTTTTGCCCCCGCTGGGTTTGAAAGCCGCGATAGTGAGGCACAACCCCATTGCCAAAGCTTTCTTGATATTCCGCTGAATCTAAATAGGAATTGATCTCAGCGTCATACCCCTGCTGGTTATACAAATCAACGTGATGTGAAATTTCCGATTCGTCGTAGGGTGCACGTCCCAACAGATGCTTAAAGTTCAATTCAATAAACCGCACCTGAGGTGTGCTGTAAAAGAATTTTTCTTTGTACAGTTCGGATAGGGCGATCGCCCGCACAAAATCTTGAACTGAAGTTTGACCCTGACGCAACAGTGACTCAGCGCTGACGAGCCGCTCACTGCCCATTAAGTGGTCATGCCCCAGCACCTGACGATAGGCCGCCCAAATAACCGCCTGCACATCATCTTCAGTCCAGGTTGAGCGCAGCTCAACCCGCTCCGATGCATCATACGCCGAGATACCTAACTGATTTGCCGCAACCAAGCCTGTCATTGTCTTAATCCTCCCAACTACACAACTAGGAGAACGCCCATCAATACAGCCCCAATCAACGTAGCGGGTAGAAATCGACCCACGCCATCAGTGAGGTTGTCAGCCCACCAGGTTTAGCCAATGAGCAAATTGCCCGCGTCCTCAGAGCACCATCTACCGATGCATGGATCAACAGCGTTTAGCCAGAACTGCCGAATAAATCGGAGGTGTCCGCCATTGATTGATTGCAATGATTGATTGCAACCAGGGCTAGCATAGATACAGCAATGCCCGGAAGCGTAAACATTTGCCAGCAGCTTAGCCAGCAACCGCTTACCCCTCCGGGCAGCACAATCAACTAGCTTAGTGCGTTGATCGCGTAGTCGATGTAGGTGTTGGCTTCGTTAGCAGCCTGACCAGACAAGCCGTGGTTGCCTTTGACATGCTTCAGGGCTTCGACATACCAGCTGGGAGATAGATCAAATGTGCGGTTGATCTCATCCAAACCAGCAATCAGGTACTCATCCATGGGGCCGGTGCCACCTGCAACTAGGCAGTAGGTCACCATCCGCAGGTAGTAGCCGATGTCACGAGCACACTTGGACTTACCGCGAGAATCAGCAGCGAAGTTGGGCCCTTGCATTTGGGTGGTGTACGGGAACTTCTGGTAAACCGCATTGGCGGCACCGTCAACCAAACCTTGAGCATTGCTGGTGAGTGCACGGGCAGCTTCTAAGCTAGCGGCGGCACGCTCAAAGCGACCGTTCACAGCCTGTAGCTCGGTGTTGCTCAAAAACCGACCCTGAGTATCGGCAGCTGCGATCGCTTCAGTAATTGGGGTCTTCATGTCGAGATATCTCCCTAGAACCTAAAATCTACTTGTTTTGAAGTTGAAAAGTAAAAAGGTGGATAGCAGCTAAGCCCTCAGATCGAGGAGCGAAGCAACTGGTCCTCACCGAAAGCTGACTACGCAACTGCAGAGGCAG
Source organism: Kaiparowitsia implicata GSE-PSE-MK54-09C (assembly GCA_019359435.1). Classification (GTDB taxonomy): domain Bacteria; phylum Cyanobacteriota; class Cyanobacteriia; order Elainellales; family Elainellaceae; genus Kaiparowitsia; species Kaiparowitsia implicata. The sequence goes on along the minus strand of JAHHHI010000065.1, from coordinate 86,496 downwards.
CGCGGTCAAAGTAGCTAGCTACTTCTGAAGCCAGAGCGGAGCAGTCACCTTTGGTGATGCCGTTGGTGTCGTTAACAATGGACACAGCAGCATCCTTCATTTTGGATACACCAGCTGCGACAGAACCACCGGGTACACCCAGTGCTTGGTAGGTCTCACGCAAACCGTTTAGGCAGCGATCATCCAAAACGCTTGAATCACCAGCCAATGTGGCATAGGACACATAGCGCAGAATGATTTCCATGTCGCGCAAGCAAGCAGCCATGCGACGGTTGGTGTAGGCGTTGCCACCGGGCTGAACGAGCTGGGGCTGCTCTTCAAACAGCGCCCGAGCTGCATTGGCAACGATGGTCGAGGCGTTGCTGGTGATCCGGTTTACGGTGTCAAGGCGCTTGTTGCCTTCTTTGACCATGTTTGCCAGAGCGTCAAACTGAGCACCGCTCAGGAATTCACCCTTTGCATCAGCTTGGGAAACGACCTTGGCGAAAGCATCTAACATGGACTCAATCTCCTACTTTTTTAGTTGAGTTCGGTCTTAATAAAACTGGATTTGACTTGAGCCAGTCTGCACTGAGTTAATCAGCGCGGTAGAAGGGATCGCCATCCGCACGCTTGCCAGCTTGTTGAGCGGCGCGCAGCTCTTAATAGAAACCGACCGACACCTGACTCTTGATCTTCTTTACTGCCCATGAACCCTAACTCAACATTCTGAGAAAAGTTCATCGTTGTATGAGAAGGTCGAAACCCAGCGAAATCAGCAGTTTTCTTTGGCTGGCGGATGCAAGTTACCCTTCTGAATCTCTTTATACAATGCAGGCAAGCCATTATTTGTTACAAGTTATTAAATTGTATAGAGATAATCAGAAGTTCCGCCAAGTGCTAGGATTTGCAGGGATTTCAGCTAATTTTCGTCATGAATTCAGGTCAATTTTTTTAACATTGAGGGCGCGTCAGACATGCCATCAAACGCAAGATTTTGGACTAGGATTCTCTTTATAAATGCCGCAAGTCTAGTGAATTAAAGAGTTTGCTTGAATCCATCCAATCCTGAGGAAGAGTGCAGGCTTTGTTGCACAATGTAAACAAAACCTCTCGTAGATTGCGAATTATGACGTAAATCGCTGCTGTAGTTTGAGAATTAAGGTCGAAAATTGGGTAGGTAGTGGGGCGATCGCCTCGATCCAGCCTTGAGTTCGTGGATGCTGCAGCCGTAATTTCCAGGCATGGAGTGCTTGCCCCGGTAAATTGACCCCCAGTGTTCGCCCTGAACCATAGACGGGATCGCCTACCACCGGATGACCGACATGGGCACTGTGAACTCGAATTTGGTGAGTGCGGCCTGTCTCTAAATCAAATTGCAGAACGCTATAGTTGCCGAGCCGTTCCAGAACCTGCCAGTGGGTGATGGCCCGGCGGCCTCCCCGATCTTCTGGCACAATTGCCATTTTTTTGCGATCAACAGGATGCCGCCCCACTGGAGCGTCCACGGTGCCTTGGTCGGCGCTCGGGGCACCGTAGACAACTGCCAGATAGGTGCGACGAGCGGTTTTAGTCTTGAACTGAGCCTGCAGGTGTTGGTGTGCCAAGTCGGTTTTGGCAATGGCGATCGCCCCCGTCGTATCTTTATCCAACCGATGCACAATGCCAGGACGCTGCACCCCGCCAATGCCTTGCAAATCGGGGCAGTGCGCCAGCAGCGCATTCACCAACGTGCCCCGGTTATGGCCGGGGGAAGGATGCACAACCATGCCTGCGGGCTTGTTGAGAATCAACAGTTGGTCGTCTTCGTAGAGCACGTCGAGGGGAATCTCTTCTGGCAATACATCCAGCGGCTGGGCGGGGGGGAGGATAAGCACGATGCGATCGCCCACCTTTACCTCTGCCTTTTTAGACTCGCACACCGCTCCATTCACCTGCACCTGCCCTTGCTCAATCAGCCGCTGCACATGGGCGCGCGACACATTGGGCACCTGTGAGGCCACATACTGATCGAGGCGATCGCCCCCATGCGATACCGCTAGTTCAATCTGTGGGTCAAGGTCGAATTCGCTCTCTAAGCTCACGGGTTTTGCCGTCACAGGTTTTGCCATTACAGGTTCTGACACCATAAGGTTTGAGTGGGGCAGGGTTGACTCAGCCTGGGAATAGGTCGAGCGGCAAATGCCCATACATATCGTTCACCCCGTCCCCGTCTGCAGACTGGCACGACACCAACACGCCACGATGAGAGCCGCTATAGCGATCGCCATAGACCAATCCTGTCAGCGGGTTGAACTTAAGGTAAACCGCGCCTTCCATTGTAGGGAGTTGCACTACAGGCTGGTAGCCCAGGGCATGTGCATAGGCCATCAGTGCTGCGACTCCCTCGTCCTGAGAAGCCGCGCAGATCCCCAACAACTGATGCTCGGAGTGGGTTGCCACCACACCCAGCGCCGCCTGCAGTCGTGTCCGCTCAGCCGCGGTGGGTGGCAGACTGGCCTCGCCTATGGGGGGGGCTGCATCAAATTGTTTAAGGCAGTGATGCGCTGCTTCTACCGTTAACGGTTCCGCTAATGACTTCACCGAGGGCTCCTGAATGCAGGGTTCTAGAGAGGCAGGAACAGAGTGCGTAACGGGTTGATCGGGGGTGTTTTCAGGATGGGTCATCATCGGGCGATCGCTCAGCAACATCAGCAACGATAGAGGAGAGGGCGGTGAATCATCAATCGGCAATCGGTAATCGGCACCCTAGGCAAAAGCCGATGATGCAATGGAAAAGCCTTGCTTCCACCGCACCATCGGCTTTTGGGGAGTGTGATCGGCGTTGTAGACCCGTGCAGTAGGGCCACGCCTCCTGCGGGACAGCCTGCGGCGTCTGTTGAGACCCATGTCAAGCGCAGAATTAACCGCAGTTGGGAACGTCTTAAAATGGGGCGATCGCCCGATTACGCGTCAGCAACAGGCGGGTCAGAGTTCTCTTCAACGGGAGCCTCGGCGATCGCCTGCTCTATTGCGGCTTCAGGAATACCATCCATAGCGGCAGCATCTGGCTCATCGCTGAGCGCGGCAGCGCCAGTCGGCCCCGCGTCCGCCTCGATCACATCCGCCACGGGCACAGACGCATCTGCCCCATCAGCGATTGCACCCTCGGGTGTAGCGGGTTCAGCAACCGATTCCACATCCACGTCTGTTGTGGCATCATCAGCGGCATCAGCGGCAGCATCAGCCGCCGCTGCCGTCACGTCAGCAGAATCATCTGCGGCCACATCGGCGATCGCAGTCTCGGCCATTGCGTCTACTTCTACCGGCACCGGGTTCACCTGGGGAACATCTGCAGCTGCCTCTACGGTTGGTTCCGCCACAGATGACGTAACCTCCGGTTCTGATGCGACTGCAGCCACGTCAGGAGCAGTCGTCTCTGGCTCAAGTGCAGCGGTGTCTAGCTCAGGGGCATCAGCGTCGGGGGCATCGGGTATGTTTGCCAACACGGGCGCCGTGGTCGGAGCGTCTTCTTCCACAGACTTAGCACTGGGTTTGGGTCCCCGCATCAACGCCGGATTAGCGGGCGGTCTACTGGCGCGCTCGTCCTGATCTCGATCTCGCCGATCGCGCTTGCCCTTGCGATCGCCCCCCCGTGGGCGGTCTTCTTTTTTGGGGCGATCGGAATCTGGACGATCGGAAGCTGGGCGATCAGAGACTGGGCGATCGGAATTTTCTGCAGTGCCAGCGGCCTCTCGGGCCAGCCGTTCAGATCGTTTAATAGGACGTTCAACCATAGCGCTTGCCGTTACATTACGTTACCCCCAGCATACGTCTAGACGGCACGTACCGTACATGCTAAATATCTGTAGCCCGCCGGAAGGGTGATGATTGGCAGCCTCACGATAGAGCTTAACTGTGGGTCAATGCTGTAACGTGGCGCTGGGTAAAACTAAGCGTCCGTACTGTACCAATGCACTCACAAGTCTATGCGGTTCGCTTAAGGCGATTCTATTGAGATAGGTTTTGACGCCTCTGCCAGAGACTTTTGGGCCGTGTCAGCGTCTGTCCCCTTTTTTGAACCTTTGTCAGTGCCGGTTAGGTTACCATTTTCGGTCGTCTTTGCCGAGACAGGGTTAAACACGCTGAACATGGGCAAAATTTCATCTGTAAATGCCTGCGCCGCCTTGGAGCGATAGCGGTTGGGGTTCACGATCACCGACAGCATCCGGTTTACTGTTACATCTTCAATTCGGGCTCGGTGAAGCATCCCCGACTGCACCTCTTTCTCGATTGCAGAGGTGGAGACAAACGCGACCCCTAATCCGGCCTGCACTGCATTTTTGATGGCCTCAATGGAATTAAGCTCCATTTCGATTTTGAGGCGACGAGTTTCGATGCCGCATCGCGTCAGCACTTGATCGATCACCTTGCGAATGGTGGATTGGGAATCAAGTGAAATGAAGCCTAGCTTATAAAGGTCGTCTTTTTGAATGGTGGTTTGGCGCGACAGGGAATGCACCATTGGCATAATCAGCGCCAGTTCATCTTCCGCATAGGGAACGATATCGAGAGAATCTTGCAGTTCTGTAGGGACTTCGCCACCAATGATGGCAAGATCGACCTGACCGTTGGCCACACCCCAGGCGGTGCGACGCGTGGAATGCACATGAAGCTGCACGGCTACTTCTGGGTAGCGCTGCCGAAACATGCCAATCATGCGGGGCAGCAGATAGGTGCCTGTGGTTTGGCTCGCCCCCACGATCAGCGTTCCTCCTTGGAGGTTTTGCAGATCTTCGATGGCGCGGCATGTCTCTTCACACAGCGATAGGATGCGATCGCCATAGCTGAGTAACAGATGCCCCGCTTCAGTCAATTGCGCCCGCCGACCTCCTCGGTCAAACAGCGGCACATCTAGCTGGCGCTCCAGGTTTTGCACCTGCAAGCTCACTGCAGGCTGAGACACGTATAGGCTGTCTGCTGCGCGTTTAAAGCTGCCCTCGGCGGCGATCGCCTTCAAAATACGCAGCTGATCCAGAGTAAAAGGAAGGTCAGACATGGGTTAAAAAGCCTGAAACAAAGAGCCAAAAGCCAGTGAATCCATCAAACCCCAGCTCTCGGTGAAAACATCAGAACAGCCTGCAGATTTAGCGCGACAGCTTGATCCCGGCAATACACTCCATCAAAGCAGAACAGCGGCAGAAAAGTTCAAGAACTGTAGTCATTATGGGAACACTTCAGAAAGGTGACCTTAAAGGTTGAACCCAGATGACAGGAAACTTTAGACCCTTCTATAAGTAGATCCTAAGTTGATCGAAATGTCAAAAGACTCGCCATAGACCTTGATTGCAGTAGATTGCAGCAAAATTCAAGGTTCTCAAGATCATTATCTATGTATTAGAGCATCTTATGAAGCGGGAGGTCATCGAAGCGTTTTTAAATTTGCCGGGGGTGGTGGGTATTGCCTTGATGGATGGGCATTCACGCCCCTATTTTTACGGTGTGGACCAAAACCTTAACTTTCAGCAAAAGGAAGCGCTGGCGCAAGGCATTCAACAGGTGATTGAAACCACGCCACTGGGCTTCAACTACTTCGAGTTTCAGTTTAACGGGCACCAGACCTATATCTATAAGCTAGCGCACCGCGTCGTTCTGCTGGTGGTGACTGGCTTAGAACTAGTGCAGGATAGCTATCGGACTGCCATAGGCACCCTAAAACAAGAGTTAGAGCTAGATTCTGCTAATGCGATCGCCACTTTTCGGTTGATGGCGGGCAACATCTCTCTCACCAATCAAAACTACTGGAAGCAGCGCGCTGTTGCCACTGGCAATGGGCATCCATTGGGCTCAAGCCCATGGTCACCAGTCTATGAGGGGGCCTCCTATCCTGATGGCACGCAATCTGCCTCTGCGGCGGGCAGGGTTGCCACCTCTGCAACGCCCTTACCCTCTCAGACCACGATCCATTCCGGGTTGAGTGAACTGACGGAGGCGCTGAATCAGGTAAGTCGATTTGCGGCCCACTATCTTGGGCCCACGGTGGTTAAAAACTACTGGAACACGACGCGCCCCTCAGCGGAATGGCTCGGCCAGCTAGAGGTTGATCGCGCAGGTGAGTTTAGCTGCGTTGCCACAGGGGCGATCGCCCCACTCTCTCCAGACCAGCTCGATCAGGTTCAGACCTGGGTGGCTGCCTTCATGAAACGTTGCGCCTATGTCATCCGTGACTTTCCCCAACTCATCCAGCAAATTCCACTGAACGATCAACAAAAAAGCCTGCTAAAGCTTCCCATGCCTTAGATCGCAGTGAGTTGAAGCAATGCAGGCTTTAACTCCTAAGTCCCCGACCGCGTGCTTGACCACTTCTACCTTCATCAACCTCCCATGGCAAAGATCGTTCGGCTAGAGCCCATCGCTCAAGAAACCTCCATCGAAACCAACGGCAACCTGCTCTCAGTGCTGCTGAACAAAGAACTGGACGTATTGCGCGAATGTGGCGGGCGCGGCATGTGTGCCACCTGCCATATCTACGTCAACGAAGGGATGGAGTCGCTGTCGCCCATTAATCGACGAGAGCAACGCACCCTTGAGGTCATCACATCCTGCCAAACCAACTCGCGGCTGGCTTGCCAATCTCGAGTGCTGGGCCAGGGGGTAGTGGTGCAGTTGCCACCAGGGATGTACATTAACTCGCTCAAAGATATTGAGGTGTTGATCGGGCGGCGAGCCGAGCAAAATCTGCTGCACCCTCTTACTGGCCAGGTGCTAGTCGAAGCCGGCAAGCTCATCACCCGCTCGATGATGATGCAAATTGAAAAAACCGCCAACTTTAATGTTGGAGAATATTTCAACCAAAGCAGCGGTAGCTAAGGCCATTTCTCGAAAAGAACCCTGCGCTGGGCAAACAGCCGTCAATCCGAAGGCTTGTCTGCGCTGCTGCAAGATAGTGCGACTGCAAAATGTCTAGGTGTCCGTCCAATTCTGTATGTTACAAATTGTTGCCGTCTGGGAATAGTAGAACTACTCATCGCTCGAGGGCAGCCCACTATGCTGAGTCAGCTCAAAAATCTCAGCCTTAACTTAGACGGATGCTACGCCACTGATGCAGATCTGCAATGGCTTGAAGATTACGCTCAATCTTACGCGCTTCGACTAGAAACTTATCAGCAGCTGCAAGTTTGCGAAGCAGCTATTGTGCAGCAAGTGCTGGAAAAAATCAAAACTCTTAGCCCCAACCTGTTCTTCAGCGGGCGAGAAGACATGACGGCAAAGTGGAAGCGGGACACCCTGCGAGTGCTGCGTTATTCGGCGATCGCCCTACTTATCAACGACCCAGACACCCTGCGCGAACGGTTTTTGCTGTGGTTTCAAACAATCATGCGGGCGTTTGGAGCTCAGCATAGCTGCGCTGTCACCTACGAGGTGATGCATCAAGTGGTGCAGCAGCATTTAACACCCAAACAGGCCAACTTGTTCTGCCCAATTCTGGAACTCAATCGTCAGGTCTTAGGGCCATCTACCCAGGGTTAGTTCCATTCTGTCCTATTCTTTTGGTTGACCTCAGTTCAGGGTAGGACGGTTTGAGCTTGTCCCGAACTTAGGTTTGGTTGGGATATGAGATTGCAAACATTGCCCCGGACGCTAAGTATTGCGTCCGGGGCAATGTTTATGGTGTTGAGTGGGTAGGGCAACTCTGGCGCAGCCCTGTTTGGTGTTAGGCCAGTGCCCGTAAACATGCCGATAACCACACCGTTGGCTGAATTTCCTGAAATGGGTGGCTCCATAACGCAGAACTGCACCATGATCCATGCGGAATTGCCGGTTCATCTCCCTCAATCATTGGTATAACGGTCAGTGATATGCAGCCGTGTTTTTGGCGTGAGCTGCTGACGTTATGGAAATTGGGGTTGAATCACCATGAAGGCATTAATGCGCCTCTCTCAGGGGATGTTGGGAATTGGGCTGGCGATCGCCATCCTATTTTTTGCCGGGGCTGCCACCGCTCGCTACTTCCTAACCCGATTGTCGTCACTGCCACCGCGCCCTACCTTCCCCAATGACAGCGCTGCACCGCCCCCCGCAGATGCCGCCATAGACCCGGCCCCCCCGGTTGAAGAAGCCGCAGTTCCCGCTGAGCCCGCCGAGCCAGAACCAACTGCCGACAACGTAGAGTACCAGGCACGGGTCACGGTTGCCATTGGGCTGATTTTGCGAGATGGCCCTGGTGTATCGTTTCCGCAAGTGGGTGGCGTGGAATATAACGCTCAACTTTCAGTATTAGGAACGAGCGATGATGGCGAGTGGATCAACGTGCGCCTAGGAAATGGCAGCGAGGGGTGGGTAAAATCGGGTAACTTGCAACGCATCAATTAACGAATTATTGACGGACTATCGCCGTCGCGGCTGTTTTTCCATGTCGTATTCTTCATGACCTATTGTCTTGGCATTGTCACCTGTGATGGTCTGGTGGTTGCAGCGGATTCGCGTACCAATGCGGGAGTTGATTACATTTCGACCTATCGCAAGCTCTACGACTTTTCTCAGCCAGGGCAGCGAGCCGTGATGCTCTGCACCTCTGGAAATTTGTCTATTACTCAAGCAGTCGTGCATTTGCTAGAGCAAGAGCTCAAGACAGGCTCTGCCGATAATCTGCATACCTTGCCGACGATGTATGACATGGCATGTTACGTGGGCAGCAAAATTCGCCAAATTCAAGAGCGCGATCGCCCTTGGTTAGAGCGAGACCACATCGACTTTAGCTGCACGTGCCTGCTAGCGGGTCAGGTGCCTGGCGAAGAACCAGAACTCTACAAAATCTATAGCCAAGGCAACTGCATTCAGGCAACCCGTGAAACCCCATTTCTGCAAATTGGTGAAACTAAATATGGCAAGCCGATTTTAGATCGCATTCTGTCTTACGACACTTCGGTAGAAGCAGCCGCAAAATGTGCGCTGCTCTCCATTGACTCCACCATGAAATCCAATATTTCTGTAGGGCCACCCGTCAACTTAATTATGTATAAGACCAATTCTTTCAAAATCCATTACCAGTTGCAGTTGCGGTTGGGTGATCCCTACCTGGTTGGCATCCGAAAAAAATGGGAACTATCGCTGCGACAGGCATTTGAGCAAATGCCTGATCTTGATTGGGATTGTCACACCTCTCTTCCTCCTGACGATCTGTACATGGATTAATGTCAGAACGAGTACTCAAACACAGCAGCGACCCCAGAGCGGTTGCGCAGAACCCGAGCCGTAAGCGGGCTCCGCGCAACTGCTCTGATTCCGTGGCGATCGCTATAGGACTCTTATGAAGATGGGTTAACCTGCAAAACAGACCAGTCCTCTGAACACTGAGGCGTCGCTCTATATGACGGAGTGACGCCTTTTCTTTCCCTAAATCCGAATCTTATACCCCCGGCTTGGTAAGGCAGGTGCCATTCGCCTCTATAGATTGATGGTTGTGAAACCGGGGAGCAACCCAATAGGATTGGATGTTGTTTGGTGCTTTAGTGACATCGTTTGCGTAATAGAAGGAGTTTTTACTGTTCAGTAATCACACCCCAACGCCTTTGTGCTGAATACGCCTTATGAATACAAGCCCTATGACAGTGACGCCCCCGCCCACTGCAGTGTCATCTGCATCTGCCGCAATCTCTGTCAATGATGTGTTGTTGCGCTTGAGCGAATATCAACTATTGCCACAGTTTCTGAGAGAAAGCATTATTGACCGGGCGATCGCCCCTATCACCTGCACCCCCGAAGAAACCAACGCTGCGGTCGATCAGTTTTTTGGCGATCGCCATCTCTCCACCGAAGCCGACCGCCAAATTTGGCTAGAGCAAGCCGGTATTACTCTAGAACACGCACAGGCGATCGCCACGCGCCCCTACCGCATTGAGAAATTCAAAGAAACCGTCTTGGGCATTAAGCTAGAATCCTACTTCCTTCAGCGATCGCGGCAGCTCGACAAAGCTCTTTATTCCTTAATTCGCATTAAAGACATGGGCATCGCCCAGGAACTTTATTTCCGTATAGAATCGGGCGAACAATCCTTTGCCAACCTAGCGCAACAATTTTCCCTAGGGCCAGAAGCCAATAGCCACGGCATTGCTGGGCCTGTTGAGCTAGGTGCCCTGCATCCCGTCTTGGGAAACCTGTTGCGCGCCAGCCAACCCGGCGAGCTGCACTATCCCATTCCTCTCGGAGAATGGGTCGCCATCGTGCGGCTTGAGCAATTCATCCCTGTGCAGTTTGATGCGGCGGTGCGCCGTCGCCTTTTGGAAGAGCTGTTCGACACATGGCTACGGGATCAACTGCAATACTTGCCGGTTAACCAACAGGCATGGCTCGCACAGGCCGCTTGACGGGTCAGTAAGTGCTATAAACTTACTGATACCCTCACTGAGGGTAGGGAGACATGGGGCGATCGCCCTGCTGCCCACGATTCGATGCAGGCAGCCTAGTAGTCAGCCTCGCCCTGCAAAACGCCCCAGTCATGCGCATCAATTATCTGAGACAGCCTTCATAACAGCCTCTATGCAATATGGTCCTGGGTTTACTGCCACATTTCTCTACTACTTTGCGAGCGTTGCCATCATCTTTTCCCTCGTGGCCGCTCAGGCATTAGGAGTAAGCGCCACGAGTGGATTTCCGCAACAGCTGGGGCTGGCGGGCGGCATTTTGGGAGGGTTAGTGGGCGCTTACTTTAATCGCTCGACTAGCTTCACTGTTCCAGTCAAAACGGAAAAACCGTTCCGCAATAAGCTCAACGGCATTCTGACTCAAATGGGCTATGAGCAAATAGAAACGCCAGACGCAGACCCAACGTTGTTGATATACACCCGCAAAGGGGCCAGCCGCTTTCTTTCTGGCAAAGTTTATGTTGATTTTGAGAAAGACTCTGCCACAATTGCCAGCCGCGCCATCCAGATCAAGGCGCTAAAACGTTTGATCGAGGCTTAGCCAAGATTGGGTAAGCGAGACAGAATGGGGCGATCGCCCTATCTCAATCCTCCTATCTCAATCCCCATCCCACTGTTTAGACCGCATTAAACCGCGTCACACCGAATTTCTACCAAAAACCCATCCGGGTCATAAAAGTAAACCCCGCGCCCAGTGGGTCGCGTAACTGGCCCGTGATCAATCTCAACATGATGCTGACGCAAGACCCCCACAGCGTCATCAAACAGTTCAGGCGCAATATCGAACGCAAGGTGGTTCGCACGGGTGAACTGCTGACGCGGATTAGCGCTCGGCGGTGCCAGATCGGGCTCGTAGAATAAATCCAAAATAGTTCCATCAGGCGTAATGAAGTTTGCCACCTTTCCATCTGCGACGAGCTGCGTGAGGGTGGCAGGCACCTCACGCCCCGTTAACTCATGCAGGCCCAAGATCTCTCCATAAAACTGGCGAGAGATTGTCATGTCTTTTACATTTAGGGCGACATGATGCACTCGGCGCAACATCCCCGGAGCTAAGGTTGGCAATGCAGCATTGACGTTGGCAATCATTCGCAGGTGTCCTCCTTCGGAAAATTCTTAGCGCTGCTACACCTTGCTGGGCTAGACCAATGAAGCGGGATGAACGCAGCGCGTAGAGATGGTTTCACTCAGTTCTTCTGGTTCTACAGGCCATGGCTTTTGCTTTAGATTCTAGCGTGCTACCCTGCAGCAAAAATGAATGGGAACACGCTCAACCCCAACGATGCTTTGCCTTAAAGCTGGCCTTAAACTAAGGATGCAACGCTGAGGCCAACCCAGCCAGCTATGAGCGCTAGGCTAGGCGTTTCCCTATCGCCCTAGGTCGGCCCCAACGTTTGCAGGCCGCTTCCCTCCAGAGCTTCAATACAAAAAGCGGCAGACAATCGAAGTTGTCCACCGCCTTTTGCATTAAAGCGCCTTGCCATGCGCTAAGTACCCCCAGGGGAATTCGAATCACCGCACTCTATCGCTGAAAGGCTTGATATTAAAGCATTTCAGTCGCTTTGCTGTTCCTTGTGCCTAAAAACTAGCCTAAAAGATAGCAAGGGTAAAGCTATCCGATTCTGATTCTCTGACGGCGTTGCCGCATGGGGTCATACGACACATGCACCCAGCCCCGGCCCGTTTTTGGGTTCCAGAATTCCTCTATGAGCTGGTCAAACGTCAAATTGTAGTGAATCCAGTCACAGACGATAGGAACGCTCACACCTGGCACCACAAAGTCACAGGCGGCCGCCTTCCCCCGCGCAATGTGTTGACTACTTCGAGCGCCACCGATCGCCAAATTTAATTCCTCTGATCTATAGCCGCTATTTGGGGTGATTGCCTTACCGAATTGCTCTCTTACTGGGTCTAAAACTTCCTCACATAAAACCTGTAGATTCTTTATCTCTGACGGCCCAGGGGTGTTATTAATTCCCCGTCGTAATGCCGTTTGGGAGAAAGTCATTTCAGCCAGCGTGAAATATTTGCTTAGTTTCAATGCCCCGGCCCTCCCCAAGAACGAATCTCAAAAGCCGTGTTTTTTTGTAGATAGCTTTCCATCTGACTTACTCTATTTTGGGTTTCGTTTTGAGTTCCCACAAGCCGCGTTTTCATGTGGTCAACTTTCTCAAGACACCCATTCACACCTAGTGTTAATCTATCTTTCTGGGCATCAATTTCGCGTTCTAAAATCTCTAATCTATGAACGATTCTTAACTGCTCAGTGTGTATCTGCTCTTTGGCTGAATACAGCTTGTGGTAAGCATTCCAGAGTGCACCAGCTAGACCTAACAAGGCAGAGATGAAGGCAATTGTTTCGATAGTTATAGCCACTATGCAACCTTGACAATTGAAATATTCGCATTCACTAGCGGTAACTGTGTTCCTGACGTTTGCCTACAGACTAGCCGTAGCGTATTGCCTGCTAAGAATTCTTGAATTAACGATAGTGGCACAATGCTCGAGGCGCTTCCTGCGGATTGATTAAGTAAAACTTGATTGCCGCTATTATTAACCCACGCAACACGTTCACCGGCAGTAGAGGTTGAAGAGAATTGAAGCCGATAAGTAACCAAATAGAAGCCACTTTCTAACACCGTCAGTAGTCCATTTTCGGTATTAGTAAAACCCTGAATAATTGCAGTGGTGAAATTAATTGGGTAATCGACGCCACTTGTACTACCGCTAGTACTAGCGCCGGTGAGCCTAGCAAAGCTGGGCGCATCCTGAAAGTTAATGTTGTAGGTGTTCCCTGTTGGCGGGGGGGCATCCCCAACCCACTGCTCTACCAGTACGCTTTGCAGGCGTGACCAATAGGGGGCCGGTAAAAACCTGAAGGCGATTCGCCTGCTCTGTGGGTATTGAGCGGGGGCAGATAACTCATACAGATCGCCTTCATTTTTGGCATAGGCGCGCCGGATGCCAAACAGCTCATACTTACCCTGATCTGTCACCCATGCCTGACCTATGAGGGCACGGCCCGCCACATCGTAACCAATCGAGGGTATCCAAGTCAGCTTAACCAATGTGGCGGTTGTTTCTGCGGAGAGCTGCCACTCTAGGTCAACGTTCAATAAATTCAGATATTGCCAGGTCATCGCCGTCGTCGTTTATTGAGTCGTTGCGCTCGTCATATTCGCCACCATAGAGATATTCAATCGTCTCCTTTGGTGTCGCCGGTCGCAGGATGCCATCGGCCGCGCTAGCCACAAACACGGGGGGCTGATTGATGGCACTAGCTACAGCCTGCCAATCAGGCGGCAGGCTTGTCGCTAATGTCAGGTCAAACAGTGGATCGCCTGGGAGGATAAGCACCACTATCCCTCGTCGCGTTCTGCATCCCGGTCAACTGCACGCCAGCCGGGGGGTAGGTTGTCGATCCGCTGCGGGTCTACAAACGTTGAGATACTTCGGTTCTCCTCTTTTTTGTAGCCTTTCGGCGGCTTAGGACTATCAGCACCCCAAACTAGATCTCGGTCTCCTGATGTTGCGTCCTGGATTCCTAACGCGGCGCGATCGCCTCCAGCAGCCAAGTAGGTATGAACGGGCATTCTCCACGCATACTTAATCCCCGCGAGCGTCACGTAGACAGGGAAGGAGTTTTCTCCACCTCCACTAATTCGGATTCTAGGCCGTGAAAGACTGTAGCCAGCCTGTCGCAGCGCACTAGCCTGCCCGATGTCATACCAGGTGGAATCATGTCCGTCAAAACGGCGGCGGGTTGCCCGTCCTGGTTTGGGAGCATTCACCCCATAAGCCAGGCCAGTAGGAGGGTTCTCGGGATCTACCGCAACGTGTCCGCAAGCGGTTCCCACTGCTGCTGTCACGTTGGTTAGAAACCCATACTTCAGTACAGATGCTCTAATCGGTGTCACATAGACCGATCGCCTTCTGTCGTAAACGTTTTGTGCCATTGTTTTTTAATTTGCCTCTAATAGGGTTTAACTCACTCGATCACCCTATTTCTAGGCTTCGTCAGCCATATCGGTGTCGCTAATGCTGACATCAAATGTGAGGGTATAGGAGCGGCGTACGGTGTTGCCATTAATGCCGGTCGGTGTGCCTACGGCAACGTTCATGCGAGTCGGGCGATCTGTCGTAGGCAGTGCGGAGAACGATGATTCAATTCTGCGCAACACTTCATAAGCAACCTTGCGACCGTCGCCGGTGGCCACGTCACCTTCGGCGGCTGTTAGTCCAACTAGGTCAGCTAGGGGGATGAAAATACCTTGACTTGGGGCGGCCTCAGCAGCAGCCAGCAGGGCATAGCCAGGGAACAAAACAGAAGGGGTAATAGCGGCCATAGAGGTTGACTCCTTGAATGTGATGCAACCGTAACGCAATCACAGAAAGCGTTTCAAGCCTCGGTATTTACGTAAGTTCTGATATCGAACCCTAAGGGTTTGTTTTTAGCACACAGGACCAAGGGTAATAAAACTTAATACTTTGACCGCTATTTATCGCCTGGTTCTTATCAATTCAGAACGTTCTCGCATTAGCTGAGAGTACACCTGCTCTAGAGTCATGCCAGTCTCACGCGACAGCCGCCGCAACAGGTTTCCCCGTGGGTTGTATGTGTAGGGGTGCCCATAGCGTTTATTGGTTCGGACTATGGCGCGGCGGCTGCGAGTGCTTAGACGGCGATATAACGGGAACTCGTTCATAAGGTTGGGGTGAAGTCTGGTGGTTCAACTGTGGGCCATAGGTCGATACGGGTTTTCTCATCTCGAAACCGTTGGCCGGTCAGGTCAGTGTTCCCGGTGATCGAGGTTGTGGGCCGTCTGACGAGCAGATAGGCAAACGCGGGATACATGCGCTGTGGGTCTTTTCGCAATGCGATGTTGCGATCCTTCTCTTCTGTCACGCTTAGGGTGATGAGTTCACCCGTTGAGAGGGTGAGCAGTTCTCTCAGTTTGCGCTCTGCCTCTGCCTCAGACGCGCCATAGACGGCCATTTGCCGCCCATTATCTAGGTTTGCTGTTGCCCGATATTTACCCCAATCATATAGACGGGCTGCAAGCTTGATTTCTTGCCAGTTCAACCCGCGTTTTGGCTCTGGGATGGTGTATGTAACTGTCTTGACTTGCTCACCAGAGGCAGTGCGCCACGGTGGCTCTGATTTTGATTTAAAGATGATCGTAAGCTTGCGGCGCTGCACACCCGCTCTGTACCAATCCTCTGCCGGTTGCCCCACAATTTCGCCTACATCGCGGTTATGGATGAGCCTGTGTGTGGCTAGCGTCTGTTGGATCTGCGGCTTCAGGATCTCCGTTTTGCCGCTTAACACTACCGTTTCGCCTCTTAATTCCTCATTGGGGGTAATGACCACGGCTCTTTCTTTTCCTAATTGGCTTTGTGATGCGTATTTTGCCGCCTGGTAGTAGTCATCAATGGCATAGCTCACTACGTAGCCAGCTTCGATCACCGCTTCTTCGACACCTTCTAAAAAGTTCTCAACAAAAATTCTGAGGGCATTACTCTCAATCCTTTGCACTCTTTCTTCAACTGCTTCGGCAATTGTCCACGGTTCACGGCGCTCTGTTACTGGCGCAAGGCCAAACAACCGCAACCGGCGCAGGGTGAGAAAGGAACTTAGCAACAGGCTGCGAGACATGGCATACCCTGAAACCTGAATTAAGCCCACTAATTGGCCTCTGATTTCGTCTGAGCCTTCCTCTGCGAGGGCCATGAACACTTTACCGGCGATCACCGGGAATTTTAGGGTTAAGCCTGCTGCCAAACCTGCGGAGGCAATCCACACTAGGGACGATCCGGCAAACTGCCCCAGTGCCCCAAAAATCTGAAGGTTGTTTGCGTTAATTGCGGTTTGAATGTCGCTATCCAATTGATTGAAGTCAAAGTTGATGATTTCAAAGTAGGCATCGACTAGCAGATCCCATAGGTTTCGCAGTAACCAACCTACAGCAGCGCTAGCGACTCGCAGCACAAACCCACCTAATCGCCGTGCCAGTCGCCATGCGCCATTCAGAAACGAGGGGACGATCGAACCGTCTGGGTTGGTGCGGGTGGGTTCTGGCTGGGTTAGCGAGGTGAAAATGTCGATGTTTCTCTCACCCAAAAACACGCGCACTTGACGCGATGCCATCGCCTGCCGCGTGAGTTTAATTCCGCCTGCTGCCCATGCGGGTATCGGCATAGTTAGCGGCCCCCTCCGGTTGGTTGCGGCGGCGGCGGGTACTCCCCATCCGGTCTATCTCTGGGTGCAATATTTTTGAAGTCGGGCTTTGGCGCTCCGGCATCACGTGCCCAACCGCCCCTTGGCCGCTCTAGCTGCTCTAGAAACTCGCGCCACTGGCGATCGCTCTCGGTTTCGGTGTCTGATGGTTCAACTTCCCGATCCTTGCGGATGCCCTCACCTGGGAACTCATCGTTGACACCGCGCCACGGCCTATAAAATGCGGCTTTAATGATTTCTGTACCAATCACCAGCCGTCTCAAGTCCTGCTGAAAATCGGTTTTTTCAGCGTATTCAACCTTTTGACCTTTTAATGTACCGGGCTTTAATGAGTCTCTGATGTTGGTTGCGCCTGGTGAGATTGATAGTTTCACATCCCGCGTTGTTTCCTTAAACTTAAACCCTAGATATTCAGCGATTGCTCTAGAAAAATCGGCAGCATTGACCGCTGACATATTCGCGCGGATCGCCTCTGTTGTAGCGCTAAATCCAAGCTGTGTTCCAATCTCAGCATCTGCCGCAACATTCAGCATTAAGCCGGTTAATTCTGCTATTGATTCGGCGAGGTTCGGCAGTTCTATCAATTGGTCATTATTGTCTGAATCTTTATATCTGATTTTTATTGGAAATTCGCCTAGAATTGAGTCGAATTGTCGCAAAAACCATTCATGATATGTTGCCTGATCCAAAATATCAGCCAATTTTGGATCTCCCGTTTGGGGGTCTATTTCTTCTGAAGTAAGCGAGTCTGGCAGCTCTGCGGGGAACCGATATAACCCTGAGCGCTCAAATATTGCGCCTAACTGCAACTCATTTAATTGCAGTAGAGAATTGCAGAATTCTTCATAACTCCAATCAAGCGGGTCATAATCATCTCGATCTGATCGATAAGCGCGGGGGTTTCTTAACGCCTGCTCTGGCTTAACCTTTCTGAAAGGAAAGAGAGAATCAGGTCTATCGAGATACCATAAGTCCCCTTCTAACAGTCGATAGATTCGCCACAATCTTGACTGTGAGTGCGTGACTTGTGTCAGCAGTTCTTGCATTGCATTGAGCTGAGCATGGATGCCTGCAATCCCTTCGCCCTCGAAATCTCTCACTTCAGGCTCTAGGGTTTCTGGGTTGTTCCACTCTAATGAAGCGGCGATCGCCCCGCCTAAACCGCCCTCAGGGAGGCGGTTTAAGATGCGGTTTAACTTCACATCCATAAACGCCAAACGGCGTTCTAACTGGTCAAACCGATCGTTGTAATCTTCTGGCTCTGGGCAGGGGTCTGGGCAGGGGTCAGGGCAGGGGTCGGGGCATTGGTCGGTGTCGATGCCGCCGCCGGTGCTGACAAATGTAGAGATTCGTTGCCGCAATGACGTATCAGGTAGGTTTGACCGGCTTGGCCCGCTGGCAACTCTGCGGCCAATGGATGATCCGCTGCCAGGTTGAACGGGGCGCGATCGCCGGGGGGTGTGTCCAGGTGTGGGGTTAAATCTAGGGAAGGGGCCGGTTCCAGGTGTGGCACCGGGGGCCGGTATCGGGGCCGGGAATGGGAACGGAAACGGAACTAATAAGGGGGATGGGGCGGGGGCCGTTGCCGGGGCCAGGGCGGGGGTGGGGATGGGCGATTGCTGTGGTAGCGGTGTTAAATCCGGTGCTAGTAGGTTTGTAGGTTGAACCACTAGCGGCGTGTCTTGCCCCTCAAACAGCGGGCGAATGCCGTAGCTCCACTGTGGAGCAGGTTGATCTCCGATCCAAAAGTCTCCGTCGCCTAGATTGATAGCCTGAATCGGCCCGTTTGGTGTGGCACGGGCATAAACCGTAGGAACTTGCCGAGTTTCGACATAGCCAAACCTGTTAGTTTCTTGCGTTACTACAGTCTCAAATCCCGTTACGGGGCCGTATACGGTTTGCTCACTGTAGGCAGAAACGCCATCCCGAAAGGCCTCAATACCGTAGGGTTGGCCGTTGCCGCCGCCGGTGGTGAGCGCCTCTGGATAGGGGGCCGGGATAGCGTTGCCTGACGATGATGCGGCGCGTTCTCTCCGTCGCTGGAGATAGTAGCGAATTCCGAATTCTGCTGCGAGTAGGGCGACGGTGCCCAGTGGGCTAATCGCAAAGCGACCCACGGCGGCAGCTCGCAACGCCCAGGGTGCGACTGCTCTGAGTAGACCTCTGCGGACGGCGGCTCTGGCGATGGATGGGGCGGCCGCCCGCAGTGAACCAGCGGCGGCCCTGCGTGTGGCCGCTGCCGCCGCCCTGCGTGTGGCACCCCTCGCAGCGGCAGAGGGGGCGCTAGGTGAACCAATTGGCAGGCGGGGTGCTGTTGGGGCCAGGGGCGGGCGGACGGCGTCGGGCAAGCCATACAACTGATTCAGTTGCCCGACCGCCGCCGCCTGAGATGGTGTGGGCGGGCGGCGGGCGGCGGGCGCGCGCAATTGCCGCTCAAACGAATCGGCGGCGGTGCGGGTGGCGCTACCGATGGCCGGGGCCATTCTATCCGCCGCTGGCGCAACTCCTACTCGCGGCGTAATTGGAGGGTTGCCAACGCGCCGCATGGCCGGGACAAGCCGACCGGCGATCGCCCTTGCACGGGGCAACTGCTGTCGCGCTTGCTGAATCGCCAACGGCGCGACGGCACCAATGACGGGCAACCATTCACCTGCGGCCCGAATAAGAGGGGATAGAGACATTAGGCAGAGCGATAAGCAACGGGTAGCGCGGCAGAGGAGAGCGGTTGCGCATAGCTCCAAATCTTACCGGCCCTGCGGAAATCGCCAGTTCCGATAGGGACGGAAACTCTGAACTCGTAGCGCCATCCCACATTCGGCCCTCTAAATACCTGAACAGGGGCCGCTTGCGCCAGAAAGTCGATCACTCCGGCGTCTGGCTCATAGGTCTGGCTTCCAGCCAGGTCGTTTAGGATTGTGGCTGACCAAATTGCCAGCTTTTCTATTGAATCGATGTTTGGCGGAAGGTCTGAAGCGGCGAAGGCAACCATATTAATAGTTGGAAACAGCTTCTAAATAGTAGCTTTACCTGCACGATTTAGCATTGAAAATGTTGCAACTATCAACCATAGCCACCAAAAATTAAGCACGATATCTTCTGCAATGCCTCTATATTCAAGGTCAACGAGAAATACCTTTTCAATGTTGTAATAGATGAAAATCTTGGAGAAAAATAAGATAGCGAGGGAGAGAGTTGCAAGCAGTGAAGTGAGGCAGTCCCAGCCAAATTCACGCCATTGAACATTGAGCCATGCCGGGGGTTTTGTCCACAATATTCGCAATATTAGCGACCATATCAATAACGCAATTGCGAACAAGGCGACGCCAATTAATAAAGGGACG
This sequence comes from Kaiparowitsia implicata GSE-PSE-MK54-09C, assembly GCA_019359435.1. Lineage (GTDB taxonomy): Bacteria > Cyanobacteriota > Cyanobacteriia > Elainellales > Elainellaceae > Kaiparowitsia > Kaiparowitsia implicata. Next base: position 66,535 of record JAHHHI010000065.1, on the reverse strand, counting down.
AATGCTAATGCAGAAAGGATTAGTGGATCAACACTAAAAATATTAATACTGAGAAATATTCCACCTAGGAATAGGCACCAAAATGCAAAGAAAAATATGACCAGTCCGAGATAGTTCCATAGGCAAAGCTGACACGCTCTGATGATTGCCTTAAACATTGTGGGAATCCTGTAAGTGATGGTGTTTGCCCTGCATTTTGGCAGGGCAATTTCATAATTCCCGTCTTTGGCCCCAACTGTACCCAGTCGCGGCCAAAAAAAACGCCCCTAGATGGGGCGTGGGAGCTTTCACCGTGTTGTGTGGAGGGCTGAGGGGCTATGCCGCAACTAGTCGATTTCTCTTGTGCAGTCCACGACAGCATTGCAATGCATCGCCGTATAGATGGTTCAGTTCAGCTTTCTCATCAAAATACAATTCAGAGAAATCGGAACTATCATCAGCTCTGTATTGATAAAAAAGCACTGCAATTAGATCGCCGGTGCCTTCCTGCAAACAGATTTGCGGCTTAAACCCCAGAGTTGCAGCTTTGAACAATGCGTGTAACACATCATCTTCAATTTTAGAAAGATTGAGTGTAATCCAGTATTCGCCTGCCGGTGGGATTTCAGGGATTTGAATGGTCGGGTACATAGTGGGGTTCCCCATAAACTTCGCTTGACATAGAACATTTATACAGGTATTCACCGTATTGTGATGGTCGCCTTGTTACCTGCTTGACGCTGTTTTCGTGAAAGGTTGTCAGCCCTTGCTGCTCAGCCGCTTGGCGGCATTTTGATGCCGCTTGCTCGGGACTGCTAGCCCACACCTCATATTCCCATTCGTGATACTCAGCCTCTGGGTCTTGAAGCATGGGCATGATTTGAGCGCCGGGGGCTGATTGCTGTGTGGGTTGACCACTCATCACCATTGCCCCAGCAACGCCCAACGCCAGCACAATAATGATAAGCGGTGGCCTTTTCTTTTCTGTAGTCTGTGTCATTTAAACCAATACTCCAAAGCAACAATTTCGTTGTCTCGAACAAATAAAAGAACACCGGCATACTCATCCCACTCAAAACCGACCCGATTGATCGCACTCATCCGAGCCGCCACGTAGCTAACTGGGATGGGCCGCGCAAACCAGCCATCGTCACCAATGCCCCCCGCCGAAATGACGAGCGCTTCCCATTGCTGCCGTGTGATTAATCCAAGGTCTTGGATTTGCTCACCGGCGGGGGCTGTCACCGGCGCGACCGGCGCGGCCTCCATTGGTTGTGCCGAGTAAACCCCGCCGCCACCGCCGCCAACTGGGGGAGGTGGGGGAGGTGGGGGAATTTCGATCGCCCTTAAGTTCTGTCCACCCCCTAAATTTGGGGGCTGTCCATAGTTGGGGCTTTGTGGGTTTAGATCGGATCTATCCCACGACTGCTCAACGCTGCCGGAGATACCGACAATAGCTGCCAGCAGCATTAAACAGCCAAGCAGATGACCTGCGCCCATCTAGTCCCCTCCCTCGCGGTTGGGACTGCTGAAGCTCAATTCTTTAATCAGCGCGTCTGCCATCTCGACGGCGTGGATGGCGATCGCCGTGCAGTTGTTGCCGGGGAACTCCCGAATCAGGGCTTGCATAGCCCAGCCCGCGAATAGTTCGCGCTGGGTTAGCTCTGCCGTGATTGGGCGCTGCGAATCTGACGCAGGGACGCCAAGACCTGTCTGATCCATAATTAAGGTGCCTCTTAGTGGGGCAACGCTCTGGGGGGAACCGCCAAGTACCGACCCAGAGCGTTACACATTGCAATGAAAAGGGCAGGGTGATGAACACCCTGCCCTTTTCGTTTTAGCATTTACAACCTGTAAATACAACCTTCATTTTTTTGGCCCTAGATCATCAGGCAAGCTGTTAAAATTCATCCCTATATCGTGGAGAAGGTTTTCCATCGCCTTAACCTGTGGGATTGTAAGGGTTACAGCGTTTCTGCCTGTCTCCCATCGTGAGACAGTCGTGATTGACACACCTATCTTGTGTGCAAATTCATTTTGACTCATCCGAAGCGCATCCCGTATAGCTTTCAAGGGTATTTCACCTGCCTGTATCTGGTTATAGACTTGAACTATTTTCGGTTCCATCTTAGCATCTTGTATTATCAGGTTGTATACAACAACCTGGTGTGGCTGGGCGGCGTGAATGGGCTGACAACTTGTACACGCCGTCCACACAATAATCAGCCATCACTTAGCAGAGTGACTAGTCACTCTGCTAAGTCGGCTTTCCACACAAAAAAAACGGGGGCGCGCCTGGGCGCACCCCCGTTAAAAACCTAAGTGAACAGATGTCCTATGGAATCAATAGTAACCGTGCCAGAGCTAGATCGTTCAACCGTTGCTTGGGCGCATATGCGGCCCTGCGACCCAGACAAGGAAAACGACGAGATGACTGTAGTGATTGAGTTTGTTGACCGACGGCAAAAAACGCTGAGAGGGGAGGAAGCCGCTGATTTTTGGCTGCGATGGATGCCTCCATCAGTGGAGCTGCCAAGGTTCACGACACACCAATAAGGGAAACGGGGGGCAGATCTGGCGATCGGCCCCCCACTTGTTTTTATTCTTATGCCAATCAATACAACTTTAACCGGGGGCATCCCGGAAATACAAGACAAATTTTTGAGCCTTTGGCCTCACCGGTGGGACTGGCTGCATTCAGCGCACCCACGCCCCGGTGATAAACCACAATGGCACACCGAGGGCCGTTACCCATTGAGCGATCGGGCAGTTCTCGACGGGGGCCGGTTGCTTGGCGTTCGGTTTGGGCCTGCCACTAAATATCTCATGATCGACATCGATGCGGGTTCACCCTATCACCCGGTCAAGGGCGATCGGCTGGCAATCCATCGCATCCGAGCAGCACTTGAGCGCCTGGGCCTGTGTGAGAGCATCGCCGTCACCAGCAGCTACAGCGGGGGCATCCATCTTTATTTTCCATTCGGCATTGAGATAGAGAGCTGGGTGATTGCCAGCGCCGCGCATCAAATGTTCAACCTCGCAGGGGTGACGGTAGAGGGTGGAACTCTTGAAGTCTTTCCCAACGTGCGCACCTGGGAAGATGGCAGGCCGTCTCTCTTTAATGGGCATCGCCTGCCGTTGCAACCCGGCAGCTATCTGCTTAATGATGCCTGGGAGCTGACACACACCACATCAGCCGAATTTGTGCGCCGGTGGCAACATGCCACGGCGCGAAACCTGCCAGAGCTAGAGGCAATCGACCAGGCTGCCGAAAAGTTTAACCGACGGCGATTGAGACTCAGCTATAAGGCGCACAAATTCTTAGAAGACCTCAACCGCGAGATCGAGCTGGGCTGGACGGGTGATGGTCAGACCAACTTCCTTTTGGGGCGAATCACCCTACGCAGCTACATTTTTGGGCATGTGCTGCACAAGAAGCAATCGCCACTAGAGGGCGATTGTTTGGTGGGCGATATCGTCGCCACTGCGCAACGCTTGCCGGGATTCAAAGAGTATTGCGGCCATCAAACCGACATTTGGAACCGCGCCGAGGAATGGGCGCGTTGCGCTGCAGCTTGCCCCAGATATTACCCCTATCGCAAGGGCAAACCAGCGCCGCCGGCGGCAGCTGTAGAGCCGGAGCAAATCGCCTGGAATGCGCTCCAGGAGCAAGAAGCAGTGCTTCGCCTGAAATGGTGTGTGGCAGACGCGCAGCTGCGGGGCGTGTTGCCCGCGGGCACCCTCGAACGGTTCGAGTATCTGACGCTGGGTTACGGCTTTAGCGGTCAGACTCTTTACCGACATCAGCAGTACTGGCATCCCAACGCGACAGCGCTCGGAAATACCCCCCCGCACCCCCCCAACGATAAAGAGTTTAAGAGCGGCAAAGGGCGTTTTAAGACGCCCTTGCCGCAAATGCACAAAAGCTTATTAGGCGATCGCGGCTGTAATGCCGCTCTACCAGCGGATTCTAGGCCGTTTTGGGAGGGGTGGGAGCTAAGTACAGGGTGTAATGAACCGTCTGATAAGGGTTCTAGCGATTTAGATACCGATCCGGGGGGGGGTGATTGTGGAAAACCGCGACCTGATTGATTGCTTAGCGGCGATCGACGTGTGGGCCAAGTCAGAAGTAGGCCAAAACCGCGACCCATACCCCCGTTTAATCGCCTGGGGGCTGATTGCGATAGAGCGCGATCGCGGTGTTGCTGTCGCATTGCCTGCGGTGTGGGCGCAATGGCAACCAGCGCTGCGCTGGCGATGGGTACGAGTGAACCTGCCCAATGGGGCGATTAGAGCGTTAGACGAGAAACTGAGGGCCAATGAACAGATCACCTTGGATGGATGCGAAGGACGCAGCTAAAGCACTGGGCAAGTCTACGAGATATCTGCGCGATCGCCGGGCCGCTGGCGACTTTGAACGGGGCCATCACTACCGCGTGACAAACCCCAACGCAGCAAGGCTCAGCTATCAGTACAACGTCCCTCGAATTGAGCGTCTGTGGAACTCAGACCCCGCTCTATTGCCGGTGGATGAGGCCGATCAGGCCGCGATGTGATGAGTTCGTAAAACCGCTGATGGATGTCGCCTTTAATCCAGCGGTGATAGGTGCGCTTGTGGACTTCGGCACTGTGCCCTTGCTGCATTGCTGCCAGCTCATAGGGCAAGTTAAAGTTCAACGTCCTAACGGCCCACGCATGGCGCAGATTGTAGGGTGAGAACGGGATGCCAACAGCCTTGAAATATTGGGTCACACTGTGCCCAACGCTGGAGTTAGAGCGGGTGATGTCTACATTGGGCAAGAACACATTTTGTAGGTCGAACTCATCAAACCATTCTGGGTAGAATGCCCATGCCTCGTGATAGCCGGTCTTTGTGTTGTCTAAGATAGCCACCACGCGATCGCCTGCTGCAAGCCGCTCATAATCAAGCCTAAAGGCTTCGTGATTGCGCAGGCCATACGTAGCCATCACCCCATAGATCCAGCGCCAGGCCGGGTTCTGAATGAGGCTATAGCACTCCAGAATCAGAGCATCACTCGGCAAATCGCGCGGGTTGACCTGGCTAGGGCCGTAGTTCCCTGCCAGGGGCGCTGGGTCATACTCCAATTTTGCAAAGTCGCACAGCGCCTTAAGCGCCATACACGCCCGTTTACGGGTCTTGGTGTTGGGTTCGGTTGAGAGAATGGTTTTCTCAACCAGCGGGGCCGTCAACGGCTCACCGGCGGGCAACCGCTTATAGATTTTTAGATAGTCACCGGCCCATGTGGTTTCACTGCCACCACCGGCGTAGTATCGCTCTTCAAATTGGCTCACCCAATCGGCACAAGTCTGCCAGTCTGGTTCAGTGACTTTGGCGTATGTTGCCCACGTAAACCGCTCAGACGCTATCAGACCGCTGATTTCTCTAGCTCTAGCCTCAGCCTGCTTTAACCCTTCTGGATTAGCTCGCAAGTTCAACGCCAGGCGCTGCTGATAGGGGCGCGTCTTGTGGGTTCCCGGCTTAGGTGGCAGTGTGGCCCGCAAACATAACCGCTGACCGTGACGCTCGATTGCGATTCCCGCGTTAGCAGATTTTAGTCGTCCATTCGCCTGAGAAATTCGCCCATCGATCGGCTTGCCTAAATCTTGCCTAAATTCTGCCCGTCGTTTACGTATGTTTTGGTTCATTTACGTATGTTTGGAATTCGTGTGGAATCCCAAAACACTAACACCGCAAGGCGTTTAAGCCTCGCGGTGTTAGTGTGACGTTGCCCTAATTAAGTACCCCCAGGGGAATTCGAATCCCCGTCGCCTCCGTGAAAGGGAGGTGTCCTAGGCCTCTAGACGATGGGGGCAAGTCTTTTCGCCTTTACTAGGATAGGAAAGATAGAAGAAGTTGTCAACAACTTTTTACGTATCAGGTATCCCACTGTTCCTAGTAGCGGTCGAACGTTTGCTGAGCCAGCCAGGTTGTAAGTCAGTAGATACTACAGACTTACAAGCCCTGCGATGTTGTCGAACGGTTAGGATGATTCCCACCATTAAGCAAGAACATGCTCCAACCAGGAGATACCCTCAAGACCCGGTCACTAGTCAAGCTAGCCTAACGAGTTTGAGAGGTACTGAAGCAACGCTGTGCGATTCAGCACTATGCTCTCGATTATATAACCAAATCTGTCACTTGTAGCCGCGATGGCGTTGCTTCTTGGAGATGGCAGATAGGGGGGTTGGTGAAACTCTTGCGGGTGTATCCCAATTTTTAGCGCTCACTCCACGTCTAGCCATTATTTCTCAGGCTAAAAGAAAAACTGCTTCAGTCGTAGTGTAGGATACAGCCTCCTCCAGATCTCTACCGTTAACTGTGTGCAGTATGCAAGCGGTGGTCATCCCTGGGTCTGCTGTGCTGTTGCGCTTAGGTCGCGGATGGCGCTGGTATTGCGGATTGTTGTGAGGAGTTTGAGTCTGTGAATCGTTTTATTTGGTTGCTATTGACTACCCCGTGGGTGGCGTTGAGTGCTTTGGGAATGGCTGATGGGGCGATCGCTGCTTCCCATCCATCATCGTCTGAGCCGTTAGTGCAAGCTGTTAAGTCTGCTCCTGATCTGGAGTCACCCCAGTCAGCAAACGCGTCTCGGTCAGCCTCAGTCGCAGAGGTCTCGGATGCAGGTGCGGCCCCAGCAGTGCTTTCAGAAAGAGTGGCGCGTGATGGGGCCGCAACGCCAGCAGGGGAAATGGCCCAAGCCCTCACCTTGGCTGAGGCAGACGTTGTGTCGTCAGATGCAACTCGTCTGTTAAGTGAAGCGGATGCAGAATCTTTGGAGGGTCTGACTATTGCGCCTGTTCGCCCTGAAGGGGAGTCTACTCGAACAGAGCCGCTGTCGCTCTCAACAATCACGCTCGATTCCATCGATCCGCAGCTTGCGGAGGTCTCTGATCCGACGTTTCGGCCCCTGTTGGGGCAAGTCACCTCTGTGACGCAGCTTTCCGATGTGCAGCCGACAGATTGGGCCTATGAAGCGCTGCGCCTGTTGGTAGAAGAGTATGACTGCCTAGAAGGGTATCCTGACGGAACCTTTCGGGGCGATCGCCCCATGACTCGCTATGAGTTTGCAGCAGGATTAGCAGCCTGCCTGGATGCCCTGCCGCAGACTGAGCCTGGGCTTGATCTATTGGCATTAGAACAGCTTCAAACGGAGTTTTCAGACGAACTAGCATTGCTGCGATCGCGCGTTGATTTGTTAGAAGACCAAGTCGCCACGCTCAATGCTCAGCAGTTTTCGACAACGACGGTGCTGCAGGCCAACGTGTGGTTTAACCTGACTCAGGCGTTTACCTCTGGCCCCGTGCTGGCCGAGCGTAATCTTGCCACACCGGGGGGCACCATCTTTGCGCCAACGCGAGATGCCAATAATGTACCTACCATCGTAGAGCGATCGTCGCCTCAGGCCACCCTCAGTGTTTATGCCAATTTCAATTTCAACACCTCGTTTACGGGGCGAGATGCACTGGTGGCGCAGTTGGCATTCGGCACAGGTAACTCACCCGCCAATGAGCTGGTTTCCTCGGGCTTTTTCAACTCTTGGGGGGTGCCCTTTACCGATCAAGGCAGTTTGATTGGCAACGCGCCCCGGGTTCTCGTACGAGAGCTGTTTTATTCCTTCCCTGTAGGCAATAATCTGCAGCTAGATGTAGGGCCACGGCTTAACGTATACCGCTACTTCGACGGCAATCGCTACACCTTTTTTCAAACGGGGGCCAGCAGCTTTAATGCCTCTGGCAGCACCCTATTTTCTACGATTGATCGGGGTGCAGGGGCTGTAGCCCGCGTAGGGTTAGGCAGCAACTTTAATTTAGCGCTGGCCTATTTGGCAGAGAGCACTGAGTTTTTAGATGCACCTTTCTTCAACACAGCAGAAAACCCCAACGATGGCTTCTTTGGCCCCACCAATATGCTGATCGGGCAACTGTCCTATTCGCCTGATCCAAACCTGAATTTGCGGTTGCTCTATGCCTATTCCAACATCAAGCCCTATAACGGCTTTATTGGGGGTGCAGTGGGTGAGCCGTTGCCCTATGGCTTTGCGGATGATGGCTTTGGGGGCAACCTCAATACCGCCAGCGCCAACACCATTCTTGCCAACTTTGACTGGACGTTTGCCGACTGGGTGGGCTTGTTTGGGCGCTACTCCTATGGCGATGTCAATATTGATCCGGTGGATGCGGCGCGGGCTGGGGGCAATGTGCGGGTGCAATCGTTCCAGGTGGGGCTGGGTTTTCCTGACTTGGGCAAGCCAGGGGCGCTAGGGGTGGTGTCGTTCCTGATCCCTCACGACTATCTAGGCGGACGGGAGTTTTTGCTGTCGGGTGGTGGCGATGGGGGCACCCAATATGAGCTGGAAGTGTCTTATCGCTACCCGGTTAACGCCAACGTGTCGCTGGTGCCTGCGTTCTATGCCATCTGGAATGCCAACAACTTTGAGAGCAATCCCACTGTTTATGTGGGCAACATGCGATTGCAGTTTGGCTTCTAGCGCAGGTGTAAGCGGATCTGAACGCTTCGGCAGGTTCAGACTGCAGCAGCAGAGCGTTGGTTAGGCAAACGCTCCGCTGCTTTTTATTGAGCTAAATGTCAGCTCGGCAACTAGATAAACCCCTTCTGCCCGTGTTGTGGCACAACAATTTGGCGTTGTTCTGGCTCCGTGTCGTGAGGTCGTGGTGCCAGGATCGTAAGCTTCGGGGCATCCATCATTCGCCGACTTGCTTCACCCACGTGATCATTGTCGTACTGAGTTGGGACGTGGGCGATCGCTTGGTATTGCCGCAATCGGTTGCAGCCTAACGCGTGCTGCTGGTGCCGCTAGCTTGTTGCTGCTGAATAATGCTGCGGGTGTTGTTGATGGCTTCTAACGCGAGGCGATCGCCCGGCCGTACCTCGATTGCCCGCTCAAAATTAATCAACGCCGTCTGATAATCCTTTTGTTGAAACGCGGCGTAGCCCACTCGCATCGTTTCCTGATAGGTATACCGGGCAGGTCGAGCGATTGGACGAGATCCTCGCATCTCTGCTCTGTGCTGCTCAAATTGCTGCTGGGCTGCAAGGCTATGTGCTCTGCCCAGAGCCTCAAAAGCATTATGTTCGCCAAACGGTTCAGCATCGTATGCTCGTCTGTAGTAAACCTCAGCCCTTTCATAATCTTGTTGCTCAAACGCCTCATCTCCCAATCTCATACATTCCTGAACATCAAATTTGGTAAATGGTTTGTATGGGCTACTGCTGTAGTACGGAGGGGACATTTCACCAGAAGAACCCGACGGAGGGGTTTCTGAAATGCGGCATGAAACAATGGATCGGGACTCCCAAGGGCTGACTGGTTCTAAGCTGCCACTGGCCACCTCCATAGAACGATTCAAGCTGGTATCGGTTGGGTGCTGCGTAATTGGGGGAGAATTGGAATTGCCAAATGGGATCGCAGCCTCCAATGCAATCTTGAACACGACTCCCAGCATTGAAACTCCCGCTCCTACGAATTGCAGCCAGAAGGCGTTTCGAGCACCGGCTCGGCTCCAGCGCTTGAGTATAAACACAAGCGCTGCAAACGGAATCAATAGATAAGCCAACCCCCACAGAATGCTGTCTTGAAAGGCGAGAACAAGGCCCCAAACGTTGCCACTAGCCGACATCAACCCTCCCACAATCACCAGCACGAGTGCTATAAATACTGCGATCGACATGATGTAGTTATTCCTCCGGCAGATGTAAGTTGTCCTATGGTGGTGCGATCGCCAGTCCCTAACGTCCCAACTATTTAATCTAAAAATTTCAACCGTGAAAAACTATTGGATATTACTTAAACAGGAGAAAATATATATCTTTTCAGAAGCAATGTACTGTAAGGCACGTTGCTCAGAAATCGGTAAATTAACTGAGTTTCAAATGCAAGATAAGTGACGCTCTGTGGGCGATCGCACAGTCGTCCTAGAATGCCCACCAACCGAAAATTGGTATCGCTAAAAACAACGCAACTGAACTCAACATTTAGCTTTTATAAATCTGTTCTACTCTGTCGCAAAACACAGGTCTAGAACATGGCCTCGTCCTTCGTATTGGGCGCTGAGCGATGTATCGGCGGCACTAGTTTTTGCTGGATGAGCGCGGTACGGTAAGAGGGCAAAAGCGGGAGGCTATCCCGAGTGATTCATCCCTGGGGTTGTCTATTATGGGTTCGCCGCTTGAACCAACGGTCTCGATTACTGCGCGGCTCTGGGAGTTGGCGCGGTTGTTTGGTCGTTTGGGGCTGTTGGGCTTTGGGGGACCCCAGGCGCATATCGCCATGATTAACGATGAAGCGGTGGTGCGGCGCGGCTGGATGACCCAAGAAGAATTTGCAGAAGGGTTGGCCATTTGTGAAATGCTGCCAGGGCCTGCCTCCACTCAGTTGGGCATTTATACGGGCTATGTTCGGGCGGGGCAGGTGGGGGCGCTGGTGGCGGGGCTGTGCTTTATTGCGCCAGCGTTTTGCTTAGTGGTGCTTCTGGCCTGGGCGTATTACCAGTTTCAGCAGGTGCCCCAAGTGGGGAATTTGTTTTTTGGTGTGTCGCCTGTGGTGATTGCGCTGATTCTGGGGTTTTGTTGGAAGCTGGGACGGCGGGTAATTCGCGATGGGGGTGGGGTGGCGATCGCCCTTGGGGTCTTCCTCCTGTCTTTGCTGACGCCGTTCAATGTGCTGCTGCTATTTCTGCTGGGGGGGCTCGTCGGCGTCGGGCTCTACCATCCCCGATCGACACCGCCGCCCTCGGGGGCATCCCGAGCCAGCATTACGTTTTTGCCGCTGTTGTTTGGTCAAGCTCTTTGGAGTGCGGTGGGAGGCAGCCTCTTCACAACGCTCCCCTGGGCTGTGGTCTCTGCTAGCCACTTTTGGAGTATCGATCGGCTTCAGGCCTATGGGTTGCCGCTGGTTGGCTTCTTCTTACGGATTGGCAGCCTTGTGTTTGGCGGTGGGCTGGTGATTGTGCCGCTGATGGAGGCGGAGGTGGTGGATCAGTTGCAGTGGATGACGCGCAGCGAGTTTATCGACGCTATAGCGGTAGGGGAACTCACGCCGGGGCCAGTGGTCATCACAGCTGCGTTTATTGGCTATAAGGTCGCAGGGCTTTTAGGGGCGCTGGTGGCGACGATTTCGATGTTTACCCCGTCATTTTTGTTCATTATGTTGGCATCGCCTGTGCTGGTGCGACTCCGGCAGAATCTATGGGTACGCAGCTTTTTGCGTGGCATTACGCCTGCGGCGTTGGGGGCGATCGCCGCGACTGCTATTTTGCTGGCTCAGGCGTCTTTAATTCAGGAGACGGCGACGGGCACGGCGATCGCCCTTGCTATTGCGCTGGCTGCACTCATCGCCTTGGTGCGGTTTCGACAGCCGGCCTGGGCGCTGGTGCTGGGTGGGGCGATCGCCGGATTGCTGACCGGTGCTATTCTGCCCTGAACGGTTCAACAGGCCAGGTGAGGTCAGGTGAGTCTCAACCCCGATGCGGCATCGTCGGGGTGAGTGCTGCCTGCAATTGCTGTGCCCGCTGGGTGATGCAACCCCAATCTTGCTGGGCGATCGCCCCCTTCGGGAACAGTTCACCCGAGAGCCCAACGGCGATCGCCCCAGCGGCAATCAGGTCGCGAGCGTTAGCTATCGTCACGCCACCTGTGGGAATGAGGGGAATGTGCCCTAGGGGCCCTTGCAGCGCGCGCAGATAGGCCACGCCCCCCACCACCTGAATTGGGAATACTTTGACACAGGCGGCGCCCGCCTGCCATGCAGTTACAATTTCTGTAGGGCTGAGGGCACCTGCCACCAAGGGCACCTCCATCGCCTGAGCTACCTGAATCAGCGACGGGCTGGTGTGGGGCGTGAACAAAAACTGAGCCCCCGCCGCGACAGCCTCCTGCACGGCGGCGACTGTGAGCAGCGTTCCTGCGCCAATTAGACAATGGGGCAAGTGCGATCGCAAGTGCGCAATCAGGTGTGCAGGGCGATCGCTATTCCACGTGATTTCAATCAGCCGGATGCCGCCCGCTGCGGCTGCCGTGGCCATTGCCACGCCCTGATTCACCTGATCAGACCGAATCACAGCGATCGCCCGTGACCGTTGCAGGTGGTTAAGCCATTGAGTCGTAGACGCAGAGGTCATGGGACAAGGAAATATAGTTCGTTCAACAGGCCCTTTAGCAAGCTTCTAGCCTTACAGGATCTAAGCACGGCGCTGAGAAACCTGGGCACCCTGTGAACGCCGCCGGGTGATGGGCGATCGCGCTAGAGGCAAGGCGGCAGGGCGTGATGTTGGCAACGACGACCACGGCCCTATTTGCAGCATCGCCGAAGGAGCGCGGCTCCAATCTAGCAACACCAACCCCGTCGTGATGAAGAGCAGCGCCACGCCGCCGATAAACAAGAAAAATGAGGCGTGAATCAACCCGCTCTGATTCCATACGGTGCGGAGCGACAGGACTAGCAAGTTTGCCAACAGCAAGGCCAACGCCCAATGGGCGATTAGGCTGCTGGTTTGGCAGGTGCGCTGCTGCCGATGCAACCGCGCGAGCCGCTGGCGCTGGGCCATGCGCTCGGCACTAGAGGGGCGATCGCGCCGATCGCGTCGAAGGCTGCGTAGGGTTTGTAACTGCAGGGCGATCGCCGTTTGACGATTGACCAACCCCATCAGCACCATACCGCAGGCAATCACCGTCAGCACCGAATTGAGCAAGAGCTGAATCAACTGGCTGGTTTGTTCAATCGACATGGCCTTGCCTCAAGCGGGATAGGCCAATTGTACTATTTTGCTTAAAACTTTCAAGCCTCGCAAGTGGGTGCTTTTGCATTCTGGCGCTTTGGTGCTGTGGATGGTGTCGCCGAGAGCTGAGCCAGCCTGTGTATTATTGATGCAAAGTGATGCAAAGTGCGCATTGGTTCAGGCGAGGGGTTCGCTCACCAAGCCTAAACCGCTAATGATGCCAAGCAGATTGGGAATCAGCCGTTTAGCCGGTTTTGGTCGCTGCGATAGCGAATAAACTCTGCCATAAATGCGATCGCCCCAGAGCCCAAAATCAGCACCACACTCAGCGCATTAATATCAGGGCGAACCCCCGTGCGCACCCGGCTAAAAATTTCCATCGGCAGGGTGGTGGTGCCGCCACCGGCAGTAAAGCTCGAAATCAACAAATCATCCATGCTCAGCACAAAGGCGAGCAAACCGCCCGACACAATCGCAGGCATGAGTTCGGGCAGCAGCACTTTGATAAACGCTTGAGTAGGCGTGGCGCCGAGGTCGAGCGCGGCCTCTTGTAAATGGGGATCTAACCCCGACAGCCGGGTAGACACCACCACCGCAATGTAGGCAATGCAAAACACGACATGGGCCGACACCACAGTCCACAAGCTCAGGGGCACCGCTAGCGACGCCAAAAAGACAAGTGTGGCAACGGCGATCGCAATATCGGGAATAATCAGCGGCAAGTATGAGATGCCGCGATAGAGGCCCTTACCCCGAAACTCATAGCGCGATAGCCCGACGGCCATCAGTGTTCCCAGCACCGACGCGATGATGACTGAAATAATGGCGACGGATAGGCTATCTTGCAACGCAGCCAAAATGCGGCGATCGCCCAGCATTTGCTGATACCACCGCAGCGAAAAGCCCGTCCACTGGGCGCTAAATCGAGATTCGTTGACGCTAAAAAAGGCCAGGACTAGCACCGGCAAATACATAAACCCAAACATCACCAGCGTTAACCCCAACTGCCAAGAGGGCAGCTGCCACCGCGATGGCAGAGCGGCAGGGGCAGTCGGCCCAATGGGAGAAGCCGGGGTCGTTCTTGCGGCTTTGGAATCACTCATCGCTACACCGTTTTCTCTACATCGCGATCGCCATACTTCAGCAGCAGCGCAATCGACACGCTCACCGCCAAAATCAAAATCATGCTTAGCGCTGAGCCAAAGCCCCAGTTCCGCGTTGCCCCTAAAAACTGGTTATAGATTAATCTCGCCATCGTCATGCTCGACGCCCCCCCGAGCAGCTCGGGCACAACAAAATCGCCCAAACTGGTGATAAACACCAGCAGGCAGCCTGCCGCGATTCCCGGTAAGGTTTGAGGCACCGTCACCTTGACAAAGCCCTCGCGCGGCGTAGCGCCTAGGTCTGCCGCCGCTTCGAGCAATCGCAGGTCTAACTTCTCAAGCGAGGCATAGAGAATCAACACCATATAGGGCAAAAAGTTATAGACCAGCCCAATCATCACTGAGAGCTGAGTATTGAGGATATCGACCCGAGGCGCGCCCACGAGACCTAGCACCCCATTCAGCACCCCCGAGGGACGCAAAATCGTAATCCAAGCGTAGGAGCGCAGTAGAGAAGAGGTCCACAGCGGCAGCACAAAGCTCACCAGCAGCAGATTACGCCACCGCCGGGGCGACAAAATCGCAATCCAATAAGCCACCGGAAAGCCCAGCAGCAGGCAGAACAGCGTACACAGCACCGCAAACAGAATCGAACGGGCAATGACTCGCAGGTAGAGCGGCTGAAAAATTGTCAAAAAGTTGCCTAGGCCGTAGGGGCTCACCGTGCCCGTGCCAGGCCGAAAGCCAGGAATGAGGCTAAGCTCCAGAATCATCACGGTGGGCACAACCAACAGCAGCAGCAGCCACACCCCGGCTGGCGCCAGCAGCAGCAACGGCCCCAGTAATTTAGAAAGCCAACCTGGGGGGCGATCGCCCCGCCCCTCATCTGCAGACTCTGGCGGAGGTGACAGCGGCAGTTGCGTCGTCATAGCTGAACAGTCCGTTAGCTTGTGAGTTGTGTCCAATAGCGGTCGTAGAGATCTGCCGCATCGCCAATATCACCCAGTTCTTCGCAGTTTGCCAGCACATCGTCGGGTGGAAACAGGGTTACGTCAGATTTGAGAGCTTCAGGCATCTTGTCAAATGCCAACTTATTCGGAGTCGCAAACTGCAGCCGAGACAAAATTGGGGCTGCGGTCTCCGGCTCCAAAATGTAGTTTAACCAGGCATAGGCCGCTTCTACGTTCGGCGCAGTACTCGGAATCACCACCCCATCCGTCCAGACCGTAGCACCGCTGCTAGGCACCACGTATTGAAGATCAGGATTTTCTCCTATGATGTCGATTGCATCTACTGAATAAGCATGGGCAATCAGCAAGTCACCCACTACAATTTGGTCACGCCAGCCATCCGTGGTGAACGAGTTAATGTCTGATCGCAGTTCTACTAGCTTTTCGTAGGCTTCTTCAATTTCATCGGGGTCGGTAGAGTTATTGGAATAGCCCAGAGACTTAAGCGACATCCCCATGACTTCGCGCACATCGTTGAGCAATGTCATCTGCCGCGACAGATCGCTTTGGTTATCCCATAAAAAATCCCAGTCCTCCACGTCACCCAGTTCGGCTTCGTTGTAGATCAAACCCGTCGTGCCCCAGGCATAGGGATAGCTGAACTCATTGCCGGGGTCGTAGGCCGGACTCTGCCACTGATCGAATAAGTCACTGGTAGATGGCAGGCGATCGCTCTCCAGCGGCGTCAACAGATCAAGCTCCATCATGATCTCGACCATATAGTCTGAGGGATAGATAACGCTATATTGAGAGCCCCCTCCGGCCTGAAGCCGCGCCAGCATCGTCTCATTCGAGTCATAAATATCAAAAATGACTTCGATGCCTGTTTCTTCCTCAAACCGTTGCACCAAATCATCGTCGACATAAGCTGACCAGGTATAAACATGGAGCGTGTCAGCATCGCTACCCGACGCCTGCTCTGACGTGCCCCCCGTGCTCAAGTTACGTGCACAGTTCGTCAACGCAGTACCTGCCAGGGCTGCAGTCGAAAGCTGCAAAAAACGACGACGACTGGAAGACAGACGATGAGCGGTTTGTCGATACCGGTGGGAAGACCGGGAACCTCTAAGCGGCATGAGTACACTCCTAAACTCAACGGAACTAAAACGCGAACCCGACAATCATCAACAAACCCGCTGGGTTAAACCCTTCTTGTGATCACTGCTCTCACCAGCAACTTTTATTAAACGCTACAACAAACCTCACGCTAGAAAAAACTGGTCAGAGAATTTAGTCAAGCCTACAGGGCTGGCTCAACCTCTATTACTTTAAGTCAAGCTAAGTCAAGCCAAGATTTTTACCTAAGTGAATCACTGACGCACCCTTGATTTGGTGCATTGTGAACTCTTTGGCAAAAAGTATTAAGACTACCAAGTAAATGTGTTGTTGCTGAATACGAGTATGAATTTAAGCATCAATGGTTCTCATAGGCGGCACACGGCCACACAAATTCATGCCTCAATCCAGCAGCCCCTATTCATGCGTTTAGTGCAGAATTAAGTGCAGCAAATTTAAGAGAATGAAATTCAAGATAATGAGAGTGGCCCTGTCGCTAGAAAGTATTAGCGATAGATCTCAGAGCCATAGAGCCATTGCTGCTCGGTGCTGTTCGATGCTCCGATAGGATAAAGCTCTTGGCCTGGGAATCAGTCGGGATAGGCCAAGCTCGAGGGCGCAGGACTCTGCGGCTACAGCTCGGCTCAAACGGGTAGAGCCAGACAGTCGACTGCATCCCAGTGCACATACACAGGGGTATCTTCGCTCCAAGATGCCTGCATTCGGTTGGGCTGAAGCACCGTCACTGATTCCCCTGAGCGCAGCTCAATGAGGTAATGAACATGGGTGCCCAGATACATCCGATGCTTCAAATAGCCTTCAAACACGTTCATTGCGTTGGGTGGCTCCTGACTAACATGCACCTTTTCAGGACGAATGCTCACCACCGCCGCATTGCCTGCCGTACTTCGCCACGTATCAGTAGGCTTCACATACATTTTGTTGCCCTGCTCCGTCACAATCGTGAGCATTGTGGGCTCTATCGTATCCACAAACCCCTGAAATAGATTGGTGTCACCAATAAAATCAGCAACAAACGCCGTTTGGGGGTTTTCGTAAATATCGCTGGGGCTCCCGATCTGTTCTACCAATCCCTTATTCATCACGGCAATTCGATCTGAGAGGCTCAGGGCTTCTTCTTGATCGTGCGTCACCATTACAAAGGTCACGCCTAGCGTTTTGTGGAGGTTCGAGAGTTCCACCTGCATTTCTTTTCGCAGCTTCAAATCAAGCGCGCCCAGCGGTTCATCAAGTAGCACCACTGTAGGCCGGTTGACCAGCGCCCGCGCTAGGGCTACCCGCTGCTGTTGCCCCCCAGAAAGCTGACTGGGAAGGCGTCGCGCAAAGGCGTCCATTTTTACTAAGCGCAGGGCTTCTGCAACCCGATCGCGCGTTTCTGTCTTTCCTAGCCGCTTTAGCCGCAGCCCAAAGGCAATATTGTCCCAAACAGTCATGTGACTAAATAGGGCATAGCTCTGAAATACCGTATTGATCGGGCGACGATAGGGGGGAACCCCAGCCATGTTTTTGCTGCGGATATAAATCTCCCCAGAGGTGGGCGAGTCAAACCCCGCAATTAAACGAAGGGTTGTGGTTTTGCCACATCCCGATGGGCCTAAAATGCTAAAAAATTCGCCCTGCCGAACGGTGAGATCAATCCCGTCCACTGCCGTTTCGCTTTCAAAGCGCTTAACGACTGATTTCAGCTCCACATCGTTTTTGGTGTCGATTTCAGTAAGGGGACGATCTTGTGTAACAGATTGAGCCATGAAGCAGTTACCCCAATGTGCGGATAGCGATAGAGTTCCCGATTACTTCCCGATTACTTTAGTTAGATTAATGCATCTCGCTCGGGACAAACAGGTGCAAGCGAGGCTGAAGATCTAAACTTAACCCCTCTCTAAAGTTTTATGCCGACTTCATTTAGGCTAGACCCAAATAATCTAGATCGTTCGCTCCTAGATCGTTTGATCCTAGATCGTTCGATTTTCGATTATTTAAAGCTAAGCCCGAGACTCAGCCTGAGAGAAGTCAGCCCTTAAAGTCAGCACTTCAACGTGCAGGATCTTCTGTAGGGGAAGCGGGGCTGAATAAACTCTGGTGTAAGTAATCTAACGCTCACCTCGATTCTTGATGAGTTTGGGACGACCAGCAGTAGTGCAGAATACGGTTTGGGACGCGGTTGGGGCGATCGCCCTAACCATCGTCAGTTTTGTTGACCTGTTCATTCCTTGTAAAATGACAGGCTAGCTTCCCTGGGGCAGCGAAATTCTATGGTCGCTCTCCAGACGACAACTGAAGACTCGCGTATGATGAATATGATTTAGGGTTTGAGCATAGCAGCTAAACTCTACTAATTAATTTATTGTCAGTCAGATTTTTGTTCTGTTCGGATCGCTATGGCACTCTCTCGACCCTCATCCCGAATTCCAACAAAACCGGGCGATCGCACTGTAGGTCGTCAGTACCAGTCCATTTTGGTCATTGCGCTAATTACCATTGCCTTGATGGGTGGCATTGGGACGCGCCTAGCCTACCTTCAATTAATTCAGGGCCAATACAATCGCCAACTGGCCGACAGCAACCGCATTCGCCTCATTCCCCGTCAGCCCGAGCGGGGTCGCGTAACCGACCGCCACGGTAGAATCCTGGCCGGTAGCCGTCTCTCCCATGCCGTTTTTCTCTGGCCCATTGCAAATCGCCAGCACGAGTGGGAGCCGATTATTGAGCGGTTGTCCACAATTCTGAATGAACCTACAGACGACATTCGCAGTCGCCTAGAGCAAGCAGGTTATAACTCACCCTCTCTCGTTCGGATTGCGCGTGGCATTACTCCAGCGCAAATCACAGCTCTGGCCGAACATAATCGCGACCTCAAAGGCGTGCAGGTCGAGGGCGAAGCCGTGCGCTATTATCCCAACGGGGATCTGGCCGCCCACATTTTGGGCTACACCGGAGAGCTTAGCGATGAAGAACTCACAGAGCGCGAAGCCAATGGGTATCGCTTGGGCGACATCGTAGGGCAAATGGGTGTAGAAGCCGCCTTTGAATCACGTCTGCGGGGCGAATGGGGTGGGCAGCAGGTTGAGGTAGACGGCGCAGGGCAAGTGCTCCGAGTGTTGGGCGAAAAGCCTGCTCGGGCTGGCAACACCGTGCAGCTAACTCTAGACTTAGACTTGCAACGCGCTGCCGAAACTGCGTTAGGCAACCGCATGGGCGCGGTGGTTGCAATTGATCCACGCAATGGTGCTGTGCTAGCCATGGTCAGCCGCCCGGCGTTTGACCCCAACATTTTCTCGACTCGCATCAGCCCTGAACAGTGGGATCAATTACAGGGTCAGACCTATCCCTTTCTAAACCGGGCTTTGCAGGGCTTTCCACCCGCGAGCACTTTCAAGATTGTGACCGCGACTGCCGGGCTTGAATCAGGACGCTATGGCCCTGGTTCAGTGCTGCGAACGATGCCTTACCTCAACGTGGGCGGCATCCAATTTTGGGACTGGAACCGGGCTGGGTTTGGCTCGCTAGGCTTTCCGGGTGCGATGGCCTGGAGCAGCAACACGTTCTTTGGGCAAGTGGGAATGGGGATTGGGGGCGAGACCCTAATTGACTGGTCGCAGCGCTATGGGTTTGGCCGCAAGACGGGAATTGAAATTTCGTCAGAAGAATCGAGTGGGCTGGTGCCCGACGAAGCTTGGAAGCAAGAAGTATTTGATGAAGGGTGGTATGTGGGTGACACCATTAATATGTCGATTGGGCAAGGCGCGATGCAGGCAACACCGCTCCAGGTCGCTCGCATGTTTGCAGTGCCAGCCAACGGGGGGTATCTGGTAACGCCCCATCTGCTGAAGGACGGGGAGGAAGCTCGAACGTGGCGGCGATCGCTCGATCTTCAGCCTTCTACTATCTCAGTGCTCCGGGATGGGCTGCGGCGCGTGGTCACGAATGGCACAGGCGGTGCTCTTAATGTTAAAGACTTGCCTCCTGTTGCCGGGAAGAGTGGCACCGCAGAAGACCCACCCCGAGACACCCATGCTTGGTTTGGAGGCTACGGCCCCTCTAATGAACCAACAGTGGTGGTGGTGGCGTTTGTCGAAAACTCGGGCGGGGGCGGAGGTAGGGTGGCAGGCCCTATCGTCCAGCAGGTGTTGAACGCCCATTTTAATAATGTTCAGCCCGATGACCAGGCTGGGGTGGCGAATGTGCGTTCAGATTAGGCTCTAGCCGCAACAGGATTTGGCAGCGCTAGCTAAATAACCGCAGACATAATGAGGCTGGTAGGAATCTATCAGCCTCATCGTTGTTTTTGCCAGTCAGACGTTGCGGGCGAGCGTGTCTGCTAAAACGGGACAGCCGATGCTATTGCCGCAGTACCCAGCGTCGAACTCAGCACTCGAAGCAGAATGAGCGCTAGGATAGGCGACAGATCAAGCCCACCCAGCGGTGGAATAAATCCCCGAAAGACATTGAGGTAGGGATCGGTCAACTGACTCACAATGGCAAAGGGCTGCGAGGACCAGTCAATGTTGGGAAACCAAGTCAACAGAATACGCACCACTACTAGCAGTGAATAGATTTGGACAAATGTGGCCAGAGAACTGGCAACCAGCATTACTGTACTGTTCATGCAACTGGGGTATAGAAAAGACGAAAGACGGATGGGCCGATTGAAATTAATGGCTTATAGTCTAACTATCGTGATCTTAAACGATTTCATCCAAAGTGCTGCAGTTTATCCAGTAGGATCGGTCGCAGACAAACGCAATTGGGTTGGGGCGTGTCATCAATTCCGACCAAACCCCTTGTGCTGTGAGCGTTGCCGCGCCCGACCAAAAAAGCAGGCTAGGAGCTATGACCGTTGATTTCTGGGCCATCAGCGGCTAATTGATGACAGCCTCTAGAACGAGCGATCGCCCATCTTATTCTAACAGCGCCTTTAGGGCGGCCCGGTTTAGTTTCCCCTGCTGGTTTCGCGGCAACTGATCAAGCGCCACCCAGCGCTTGGGACGTTTGGCAGGGGCTAGGGTGGTGCACAGGTGTTGGGCGATCGCCGTCTCTAGCTCCGCTCTATCGCCGGATTGAGAGCCGTCAGGTTGAGAGCCGCCGGGTTGAGAGTTGTTAGAAGACTGAGCCACATAAACCGCCGTGACCACTTCGCCCCAGTGGCGATCGCTCACGCCCAGCACGGCTACATCCTGCACTAGACCCGTAGCGCGAATTGCCGCCTCCACTTCTGACGCAAACACATTTTCGCCGCCGGTAATAATTTTGTCGCTGCTGCGCCCCACGATCCAAAGCCGCCCCGCCTCATCCACATAGCCCATGTCATCGGTAGGGAAGGGGGACGGCAGGGCAGTTAGAGGCAAATATCCCAGCCCCAGCGAGGCTGCTTCAACCCGCACCTCCCCGACCTGCAGCGGCGGTAACAACTGCCCGTGAGCATCCCAAATCTGGATGCGGGCGTGGGACAGAGCCAGACCACAACTTCGCTGCCCTTGCAAAAAATGCTCAGGCGACTGAGTGGCGACCTGGGAGGCGGTTTCTGTCATGCCATAGGTGAGGGCAATCGGAAGGCGCTGCTGCTGCGCCGCGTCGAGCAGTGCTTGCCAAGCGGGTGCGCCACCGAGCAGCACCGTGTGAAACTGCCGTAGCCAGTCTAGAGTGTGGGGCTGGTCTAGCAACCGTTGCAGTTGGGTGGGCACCAGCGAAATCACATAGTCGGCGGGCTGAATTGGAGGCAGATTGCCCTGGAGCAGGGCTTTGTAGTCATGGACGGTCAAGGTTCCGCCTGAGAGGAGCGATCGCACGAGCTGCATCAACCCGCTGACATGGTGCAGCGGCAGCACGCAGCAGCTATTGACCAATTCACGCTGAAGAAATTGCCGAAACCCGTATGCTGATGCGCTCAGCGTCTCCCAGGTGTGGATGACAAAGCGCAGTTGGCCCGAGGTGCCGCCTGTGGGGATCAGGAGATGGGGTTGGAGAGGGAGCCGTGAGGGGGGGTGGGGAGGCTGAGCGGGAGGGAGCGAAACAGAGGAGAGTTCGGGAGAACGCCAATCATGAGTGGGATGAAGCAGGGCGATCGCCCGGTGCCAGTCTGTCGCCGTCCACTGAGGATTCCCCAATGCGAGGGAGCAGCGAGCCAGGGTTGCAGCAAAGAGGCCCGCCAACAGCGCAGCCGGATCTGAATCCGCAAGCAAAATGCAGGCGGTGGGCGGCGCATCGGCCAGTTCGGCAAGTCGCTGCTGCGTGAGGTGGCGCACTCGGGCAGCATCGACGCCCACCAGCCACGATTCTGCAAGACGATGCTGGAGCAACGCAGCCACGTCCATCGCAGCGTCGAGGGCTGGATTTGCAACAGCCCCCGTCTGCTCTAACGAAGTCAGGAGATGGGATGGAGGCAGGAGATGGGATGGAGTTGGTCGATTCGAGGGTCTAGACATCATAGGGTTTCCCAAAGCGCCTGGGGCGATCGCCCAGAACTGGCCGCATCGGCAAACCAGTGCTCAGTGCCAAACCCTAAGGTGCGCGGCTGGGGCGTCAGGCTCGGGATTAACCGACTAAGCAGATAATCACGGGCGATCGCCGTTTCAAAGACAGACGACCACACGATATCGGGCTGATACCGCTGGCACACCTGCCGCAGTCGTTGGGGTGATCCGGCGATCGCCGCTTTGATCACTACCACACCCCGCCAGCCAGCGGTTAGGCATTGCTCTAACTGCCGCACTGTGGCAACCGATTCATCCAGCGCAATCGGAGTGGGGTAGCGATCGCCCAACTGCTGCATCTCTCGCACCGAATTTGGGGCGAGCGGCTGTTCCAAAAATTCTACTGCTGGATAGTCGGCACAAACCGCTAACCACGCACAGGCCGCATCCCAACTCAGCCCACCGTTGGCATCTAGCCGCACCCGCGCACCGGGCGGCAGCGCGGCCATCACCTGCCGGAACCAGGCTAATTCATCTGCCCAGGTCGCTACTCCAATCTTCCACTTAAAGCAGGGGGACGAGTCGTTGATTGGGGGTGTGAGTTGGCTGAGATGGGCGATCGCCCTAGCCCCCGTGGGCAACAGATAGGCGATGGAATGCTTCGGCTGTGACTCGGGCGATCGCTCTGGTTGGGGATAGAACCATTGCTCTAACAACATCCCAAACCCAAACTGACACGCGGGCAAATGGTCGGGAATCGCCGCCAGTTCCGCTTCTAGGCCATCGCCACTGTCTGCTCGATCGACCTCGCCTGCCACCCTAGTCGCCTGCCACTGCGCACAAAACGCCAGTGCCGTGGTCAGGGTCTCCGTGCCAAACCAATCCAATGGCGTAATTTCGCCAAAGGCGACGCGTTCTTCGTCTTCTAGCTTCAGCAGCACCCCAGACCGCACAGCCCATGCCCCATGCTGCGTTTGCAATGGTTGCTGAAATTGGCGGTGATAGGGACGAAACAGCCACTGCATACAGGGTTCAGGCTTGGAGGGGGGGGTGAACGGATTTGATTAAGCTCAGTATTAGGGGCATCCTTACAGGGGAGGAAAGAGGGTGTGCGATCGCCTATAATTCACCGAACCTGTTGAGCCAGCGTTAGGCAAGGCTGGCGAATACTTGCTCTACGATATGCCTGGTCTTGGCATCCAGTCGCTGCCAATCTACATCCCCAAACTGATCCAGCAGGCTCATGTCGATTTCAACATCGACGGCGTCGGCCCAATTCACCACAGGACTGTAGTTTTTGAAGCAGATTTGGTAGCAGACTTGCCACAGATCAATGGTCAGAGTGCGATCGCCCTGTTGCAGGCATAGAGAATAGATCGGCGTGGGCTGCGGCAGCTTCGCTAATTCCGCTTCGATCGCAGCTTTGGCTGCTGGGGCAGCGGCAGCAAACTGCTGCTGAAGCTGTATCACCTGCTGCCGTTCTGCCGGGCTGACGTCCTCAGCCCACACCACGTCTTCCCGATAGGTTCCCGTCCAACTCGACTCATCCAGCGCTTTGCGCAGGTTATCGATCAGACGAATGAACACCGGCTGCATCAGTAGCTCAGCCTGGTGCCAGGCGGTGGCATCTGTGATTCTGGGCTTCATGGCGATCGCAGGGGTGAAAGGGCCGTGCTACAAAAACCAGCCGTAGCTGTGCAGCCCTTTGCCCAACAGGTTAACCCCGAGATAGCAAATCCACACCACTGCAAACCCCGACGCCGCCAGCAAGGCGGGGCGACGGCCCTGCCATCCCTTTGTGATGCGCGCGTGCAGATAGGCAGCAAACACAAGCCACGTAATTAGCGCCCAGGTTTCTTTAGGGTCCCAGCTCCAATAGGAGCCCCACGCCTCGTTGGCCCATACTGCACCCGCAATAATGCCAACCGTGAGCAGCGGAAAACCAAGGCCAATGATGCGATAGCTGATGTTGTCTAGCGTGTCTGCGAGAGTGAGGCGCTGAGGCGATAGCGTAACCGCGCCTGACGTAGAACTCGCCGTGACGGATGGGGCGGTTGTCGGCAGAACGGCAGTGCCACCCGATGGCGCGAGCGAGGCTGGAGCCACAGGAAGGGTAACAGCAGCCCCGTTGCGGCGGAGGCGATATTTAGCATCGCGGTAGGCCCCCGTGCCAACCGAACTGCCCCGCAGTTCCACAGTCTGGCCCCAGGTGACAATGAGAAAGGCGATCGCCAGCAGCGCGCCCACCATCAAACAGGCATAGCTCAGTAACATGACACTGACATGCATCATCAGCCAGTTGGACTTGAGCGCGGGCACCAGCGGCTCGGCATGCTGCATGGCATCGGGCAGAGACAGCGCAGCAAACGCGGTAATCGCCATCGCTGTGGGTGCTGTGAATGCCCCCACTAGGCGGCTGCGGCTCATGCTTTCGGCAATGAAGTGTACT
This sequence comes from Kaiparowitsia implicata GSE-PSE-MK54-09C, assembly GCA_019359435.1. Lineage (GTDB taxonomy): Bacteria > Cyanobacteriota > Cyanobacteriia > Elainellales > Elainellaceae > Kaiparowitsia > Kaiparowitsia implicata. The sequence continues at coordinate 41,751 of JAHHHI010000065.1, read as the reverse complement.
GCCGTGATGCCCCAAGCAATAAAAAAGAGCGACTCGTAAAGGTTGCTGAGGGGAAAGTAGCCCGCGTCGATCCACCGAGCGCCGAGCAGGGCGGCAATGCTGAGATTGGCGATCGCCATCCCCGTACTGCCCACAGTCTGCACATAGGGCGCAGTCGGAAAGGCCACGCAGCCCCAATAGACCAACATGGTGGCAAACAACACCCCAAAGGATGCGTTATCTAACCAACCCTGCAACGTCACCAAATCCATCGGTCTGCTCTCCTACTCAGCGGGGATCTCATGCTGGGCGTTTGTCACGCCGGATACTATCTCTATCCTACCGAGTCTTGAGCGGGGTGCACGGGCTGATTTTGAGACCATCTCGAATAGGCACGAACAGGACTGACGCATGTTCTGCAATGTCCTGAAAATATTTAGAGTATTTAACGTCAGTTCGGGTTAAGGGGGTTTTGGAGGCACCGCGCGACGCGCGGTGCCTCCAAAACCCTCAATGTGCCGTGCGCATCGCGCACGGCACATTGAGGGTTTGAGCTTATCCCGAACTCAGGTTATTTAGAGGATTTTTGGGAGTTTAGTGTCTCCAAAATCCTCCAAAATCCTCCAATGTCGTCAATCCTAACCAAACGTGAGTTCAACAGCGGTGTTGCAGCCCAGCGCTGCGGAGCTGCAACACCGATAAGCCGTGTTGCCCGCGACGCGGGCAGCACGGCTTTGGGCAGGTGCCAAACTGGTGATGTTAACCCAGTCAATGACAGCACCAATGACAGGGTCAACAGCCGTTAGGTCGTGCTTGTATCGTTTGTAGAAACCAGCAGCGGCGTTTCTGCGCCAAACGCCGTTCCCAATTTCACCGGAAGCGGCTCGCCAGTCACTTGCACCTGCATTTGCTGCCCATCCCAAGCCCAGTCGACTTGCCGCCCGAGCACATGCAGTCCGTCTACACGCATGGGTTGGCTCACCCAGTCTGCCGGGATACCCGCGCCAATTACTAGCGTGGGAGTATCGGTGGTGCGATCGCCATAGGCCAACATATCCAGTTGCAGCAGCACCATCTCAGAGGCCGTCCAGTAGTGGGGAGTGACATGAGCGGGGTCGAGCCAGCCCCGTACCCGCTCCCATCGCCCAGAGGCGTTCTCTTCGCCATCGCCCTCCCACCAGGTATAGAGCCCTGGCGAGACTTGGTGCTGCCAGAACCATTCCACGGTGGCCCAAACTCGATCGGCTTGCCCCAAGTAGAGCCACTGATGCGCTTCTGCCACATCAAAATAAGTCCACAACGGCGTATTGCGGAATGCCCCTTGATCATCGCGCAGAGTAGACCAGCGATCGCCCAAATTTTGTTCATAGGTGTCGATCGCTTGGGTAGCCACCCAACTCGGCCAGAGGCCGCTGATATAGGTGCGCTCATTGGCCGACTCCATCGCCTCTCTAAAGGTTAAGCCAAACCATTGAGAGAGCAACTGCTTAAGCGATTCTTTTAGCCCACTGGGCTGCTTTTGCAGCTCCCGTGTCCATGCCGCTTGAATAGATTGGGCGCGCGATCGCCATCGCTCAGCCTCTGTGGGTTGGTTCACCCGCTCAGCCAAAGTCGCCGCATCCATTAAGCCGCGATAGCTCACCGCATTAATAAACAGCAGTGGATATTGATGATCCATCATTCCAATAATCAGCCCATCGCGGGTAGGTCCTGCAATCTTCGCCGCTTCTTCGTAAAGCTTGTCGCGCATGGCGGGCACCATTGGCCCCTCAAACGTTTGATAGATCCAGTCATTGGTGGTTAGCATAGTCTCAATCAGCACGGCCTTACGCTGAATATGGGGCCAGAGCCACTGATCATAGGCAGGGTCTGCCACTTGCTCGGCCACCGTCTCTAGTGCCCAAATCGCTAGCCCGGGGGCATCGGCTTCTGCCCCAAATCCTCCAAAAAAGTCTCGCTCGGCAAAGTCCACCGCCAGCGCCTTGGCGACTTCAAGCTGCCCCGCTTGCGCCAGCGCAACCAGCTCATAGGTGCCATCGCGCTGCCACGCTAGGGGGTAGTTGGTTGGTTCGCCAGGGCGGGTTTGCTGCCCCACGAGCCCCATCATCATGTGGGCCACTTGGGCATTTAGGCTATCGGCAAAGCGCGTGTCGGGTAGATCGACCGAGACGGTGGATTGCACTTGGGTTGCCGTTAGCTGGGGCGATTGGGGAAGGGTGAGATCCTTAATCGCCAAACTCCAGGTGTCGGCGTCTGCCAGGTCAAGGCGGGCATAGCCCCAACCCTGATCGTCTGTCCATTCGCTCACGTCTGACTGAGCGGTGATCCAGTTCGCATCTGTCTCTGAGCCAAGGGTGGTGGTAGCAGTTCCCGCTGAAGGCTGCACGAGCCAGCGGTCATTGATGCGAACTGTTTCATCTGCTTTGCGAAGTTGGGCGATCGCCCCGCCAGCAGGCCCCACGCTTCGCAACGCCACCGCGAGGTGATGGGGATTGTCGGGCGCGGTCGTCAGCGTCAGCCGCCATTGCCCCAACCCCGTGCTACGCCACCGAGCTGTATAAAACTCCGTCTCAGTCACCAATTCAGGAATGGGCTGTCCACTGCCATACTCCAACCGCTGCGTCATCTGATCGAGCGGAATGCTATCGCTAGTAGCTACGATCTGTCCAGCCGCATCTAATAGCCAAATGCTAACTCCAAAGCTGCCGACCGCTGGGCTAAAGCTGCCTCCGGGCTCGTAATAGGCTTTGTCTTCTTCTAGGGTGCCGGGTAGCGCCATCACCACATGCCCCTCCCCTCGGGGCCACGGGTCTGCCGGGCGCTGCCGAATTTGGCCTTGCACCAGTTGGCGAGGGGTGCCGTGGTTGTCGAGGTGGGCTCTAGCCTGATTCCATACCTGTAAGTTATTGACGCCAGCTAGCACAATCAGCACTGTGGTCAACCCCAACGCCACCCCGCGGGCTCGCGTCAGGCTGCTCATGGCTGCCAAAATAATCAGAAAGGGCAAAAAATGGAGCGCGTAGAGAAATGTTTCCTCGCCATACACCAGGTGAAGCAGCACTTGCCCCAGCAGCGAGAGTCCAAACACTAGCCGGAATTTGGGATGCGTGTTTAGGCGGGTGAATCCCCAAATGCCTAGCCCCAACAGACCCACCCACAGCCCTACGGCGATCGCCCCCCACAAGCTCGCCGATCCCGGCAGCGCCATTTGAGTGAGCATCAGCGGCCAGTCTCGGTCTTCGCGCACGAGGTAAAACTGGGGCATCACCAGCGTATGGGTAATGAGCGATCGTAACACCACGAGTGGCCCACCCGACTCAGGATTAAGCACATAAGCTCTTTCTTCATCGTCGCCGAGAAAAAATCCTGCTGTTGGAAAAATATACTTTTGCACAGCCCATAGCAATGTCGTTAGGCAGAAGGTGTTGGTCGCAATTTGCAGAAATAGACGACGCGGAAACTCGACCCAGGCGGCTACCAAGCCCACCATCCAATTGGTGATGGTGATGCTGATGGTGGCAATGCCGATGATCACATACCACACCGGAAGCACGGTAGCTGACTCGGCCCATAGCGCCAACCCCAGCCCCAGAAGAATGCTAAGCGACCCCATGGAGTAAGTCTCGGGGACGCTGAAGAAAAAGAGTGCAGCCGCACTGGGGACAGCAAGCAGGCTAAAAACCACTGCATCAAGCCGCAGACAGCCCAGCATCCGCAATAGGGTGTAAAGAGCCGTCATCCACAGGGCGGCGATCGCCCCCACAAATATCTGCACTGCTGTCATGCGATCGGTACTCAGCAGCTTTGCCAACGCAAATGTAGGTAAATAGCCAAATAGAGAAAATAGGGGATGAACCTTAGTGCGATAATGATCACTCCCTCGATCAGTCAGATTTGCATAGACACGCGAGATGTCTGCTTCAAACCATACGCTTCCGGCGTTATGGCTTTCACTCAGCACCGGGTTGAGCGATTGCTGGCCGACATAACACAACACCCCAGCTAACAGGGCAAGAGCAAGGGCAACGCCAATATCGAGTTGGTATTGATGAATTAGTTTGCGAAACCGGTGCAGGGGAACGGATGAAATGAACGAGACATCCATAGGGCTTAGGGGGGCGATGGGGGCAACACAGAAATCTGCTTGCTCCCCTTTTCTTAGCGCCGCCAAAAAATATGGACTGTTTGGTTGAAGTTCAACGAATCCTCATAATTCTCTCGGTATTATTAACTAGACGTAAGCCAGCGCCAGCAGCAATGCCACGGGTTGCCGCTGGCGCTGGCTGCATCATTCACGTAGTTTCCCTTAGTGTTTTGATATGCCTGATCTAGACCCAACCCTGCTGAAACGGGCGATCGCCCTATCTCAGACTGCTCGTGACCACGGCAACCATCCCTTTGGCTCGTTGCTGGTAGATGCTGAAGGCACCGTGCTGCTGGAGGCAGAAAATACCGTTGTGACCGAGCGCGACGCCACCGGCCATGCCGAAACAAACCTAGTGCGTCTGGCCACCCGCCGCTACGACCGTGATTTTTTAGCCAACTGCACGCTTTACACCAGCACCGAGCCCTGCGCCATGTGTGCTGGGGCGATCTATTGGAGCAATATCCGGCGGGTGGTGTTTGGGTTAAGTGAAGCTAGCCTAATCGAGATGACCGGGGAAAATCCTAAAAATCCCACTCTGTCGCTGCCCTGTCGTGAAGTGCTAGGGTGCGGGCAGCATGTGGTAGAAGTGGTTGGCCCCGCGATGGAAGCCGAAGCTGCCACTGCTCACGCAGGCTTTTGGGACTAGGGGCTGCCACCAATTAGCCGCTAATGGCCCAGAAATGAATGGTCACAGCCCCGAGCCTGTTTTTTTGGATCGGGCGTGGCAACGCTCATAGCACAAGGCGTTTGGTCGGAATTGATGACGCGCCCTAGGAGCTGTCATCAATTAGCCTCTGATGTTCCAGAAATCGACGGTCACAGCCCCTAGCCTGGTTTTTGGGTCGGGCGTGGCAACGCTTATAGCACAAGGCGTTTGGTCAGAATTGATGACGCGCCCTAGGCTTAGGACTCCGGTTTTGCAGGGCTCACCTTGGCGCGGTAGAGCAGCGTTTCTCCTTGGCAATAGCCGACATAGCGCACCCGCACGGGGTCGCCGGGTTGGGGGTTGCCGCCCATGGGCTGGTGCAGGTGCGGATCGAAGGGAAGGATGGTGCCCACGGGGGCGATCGCCTCAATGCCCCAATGATTCAACAATTGCTCAATGGGACGCAATAGCGGAATCAGCCGAGTGGCGGGGATGTCGTCTCGCTGTTGGGCGGCATGAATCGCCGTGGGGAGCTGCACCAGCAAGGGTTCCAGCACGTCTAAGCTAGCCCGCTGCACCGCGTGCTGGGTCTGCTGCTGCTGCTGCGTGAGCTGCGCCTGCAATCGCTGATATTCCTGCTGCAACGCCGCAATCTCAACACCAGGATGGGTAGACCTAGGGCGATCGCCCCCTGTCTCTGCCGGAGCGCTGCCTGTGGAAGCTGCCTCTGAGCAATGGTCAATCAAGTCCACCAGGGAAACGTTGAGCGCTTGGCTAAGGCGACGCAGCACGTCCACCCGCATCATTTCCACCTTGCCTGCGGCGAGCTGGCGCACCTGCCAGACGGAGACTTCGGCAGTGTGGGCGAGCGATCGCTGGCTTGAGATACCTGCGGCCTCCATGAGCGATCGCAGGCGTTGAGCGTGGGCGGGGGCGGGCTCTGGCATGGCAGCAATCCAAACGGGTTAGATCTGTCAGAATTAATTAAACAGATTAATCAGGCAGATTCATCAAACAGAATTGATCAGACCCTCATTATCCCGTGCTACTCCGCTTACACCGTGTGAAATCAAAACTTGCGAATCCCACCCGTGAAATCCCACCTGTGAAATCTCACCCTGCACAATACTGTTCTATGAAGGCACTCATCCCAATGACCCGACTGTTTTCTTGGCTATTGGCGATCGCCCTCGCAGGGTTCGTCCTATGGGTGCCCCTGACCCATGCAGCCTATGCCGCAGAGCCAGACGCCGCAGCCACACTCGCCACGGGGCATCAAGTGTTTGAGCTGCACTGTGCCGGTTGCCACCTTAACGGCGGCAACATTGTCCGGCGGGGCAAAAATTTGAAACAAAAAGCGCTAGAGAAGAATGGCGTGGACACCTTGGGGGCGATCGCCCAGCTTGTGTCCCAGGGCAAGGGAAATATGTCGGCCTATGGCGATCGCCTCACACCTGCGCAAATTGAGGCTGTATCGGCCTTTGTGCTAGAACAAGCGGCCAACGACTGGCGATAGCGTTTAGCGTCATAGCACCTAGCGTCGCAGCACGCGCTGTCGCACCCGCGTCACCAGCAAATCCACCTCGGGCAGGCGCAATTGCAGGGCCACCAGCGCAAACACCCCCAGCCCCACCCCACTCGCCAGCGCAATCTGCACAAGCTGAATGCCAAAGCCGCTGCGGCCTAACCACTGCTGGCTTAGCCGCAACACCCCCCAGGCGGCAAACCCTGTTCCCACACTGCCCAGCGTCAGGCCCAGCGTAACCACACTCCACTGTCGCAGGGGCAGACCTTGCAAGCGACGGTTCAGCACCCACAGCATCGCCAGCATTGAGGTAATGTTGACCCCTACGGTGGCAAGCACCAACCCCACCGCACCATAGGGGCCGACCAATAGCGCATCCAGCACCACATTGACTACAATATTGGCCACGCTAATGCGAAACGGCGTGTTGCCATCACCCAGCCCATAAAACACGCGCACCAGCACATCTCGGCCTAAATACACAAACATGCCCACGGCATAGGCAATCAGCACCGAGGCGGTGAGGAACGAATCCTCTTCTGTAAAGGCGTAGCGCTCGTAAACCACGCGAGAGATGGGTACCGCTAGGGCAATCATCAGGGCGCTGATGGGCAGCATGGTGATGGCCGTTACAATCAAGCCCTGACGAATGCGGGTTTTTAGTTCGTCTCGCTGCCCGGGTGCCGCCAAGCGCGAAAACACAGGCAGCAGCGGCACCAAAATCACATTCGACAAAATGCCCAGCGGTGTTTGCACCAACAGCCCAGCATAGCCCATGGCAGACACCGCTGCTGCCGCATTGGGAATAAACGACGCAAAGAACAGATCCGTCCATACGTTGATCTGCATCATGCCGGAGGAAAAGGTGGCGGGGGCCATAATCCGCAAGACGGCTTTTACCTCTGGCTGGTTAAAGTTAAACCGCAGCCGCAGTCGCCCTAGCCCTGCTTGCCACTGCGCCGGAATCTGCGCCAGCCATTGCAGCACCGCGCCTGCCACAATTGACCAAGCCAGCACAGACCCACCTAAAATGGCATTTTCTGGGCGGGTGATATTGCCCCCTAGATAAAACGCAAGTCCCCCCAAACCTAAGATCACAGAGAGGCTGCTAAAGATGGGGCTGATGGAAGGCAACCAATATTGATCAGAGGCATTGAGGGAGCCAAACCCGATGCCAATCAGCCCAGCCAGCACCGCTAGCGGTGCCATAATGCGAAATTGCTCGATGGCGATCGCCCGCGTCAGCTCTAGCGTGGCGTAGGTATCCACCGACTGCCCCGCCGCCTGAAACTGCTCTAGCGAGACAAACAGCCCCGGTGCCGTGATCCGCATCATTGGTTCGGCAAACATAACCAGCCCAATGGTAATCAGCAGCAAAATGCCGACCACGAGCGTGGTAATCGTTTCCACAATGGCTCCGGCATCTTCGCGCTGGTGTTTGCTGAGCACACTCACAATGGCGCTGTGGAAGGGGCCGTTGATGCCACCCAGCAAAATCAGCAAGAAACCCGGAATCACATAGGCAAAGTTAAAGGCCCCAAACGCAGGCCCCACGCCAAAGGCCGCGGCGATCGCCTGCTGCCGAAATAGCCCAAACAGCTTGCTGATCAACGTTGCTGCTGCCACAATTCCAGCGATGTTGACCAGCGTTCGAGTTGGTTTTTCAGATTCTGCCACAGGGGGTTCGCCAGTGAGGGAAGGACGGGGCGCAGGTGCGCCGATTGCCTTTCTCATTTAAGCTTGAATCGTCCCGTCTGCAACAGCATTCATGCATGAGCAGCCAGACCTAAACATATTCCATGAGAGACATCATCCATCCGCCCCTCATCCCCCAACTCCTTTTCTTAGTTTGGGCGAAGGGGAGCCGAAGTGCTCAACGTCCCTTGCCCTTTAGGAAAAGACTGAGGGTGAGGGCTTACAGCAGATGCTTAATTAATTCGACCACTCTAAGCGCTGATGAAACCCCCAAAAACTAACGCTGTGCGCCTGCTGGATGCGCGTGGCATTGCCTATGAGCTGCGAACCTACGCAGTAGACCCAGACGATTTAGCCGCAGAATCGGCTGCAGTAAAGATCGGGCTACCGCTGGGGCAAGTGTTCAAAACCCTGGTGGTGCGTGGGGATAAAACCGGAGTGTTGTTGGCGGTGATTCCGGGCGATCGCCAACTTGATCTCAAAGCGCTAGCAAAGTGTTCGGGCGATCGCACCTGCGACGTGGTCGCTCTCAAAGAAATCCAACCCTTGACGGGCTATATTCGCGGCGGCGTCACCGCCCTCGCCTGCAAAAAGCCCTATCCCGTCGTGGTAGACGAGCTGATTGAGCTATACGACGTGATTTCGGTCTCTGCCGGACAGCGGGGGCTACAAGTGTTGCTAGCGCCTGCCGATTACATGCAGGCCACACAGGCCACACTGGGCAACATTTCGCGAGAAAAAGCAGGCTAGGGGTTTAGGGACGCTGGTAGCTCACCACGCGCAACGTTACAGTGGTGGGTTCCTGACTAAAGATCAGCACGCCTTCCACCGCTGATCGCGCAGGCACAAAATCAAACGTGGTACTCGAAAGTTCCTCAGAACCCGCGGTGTCTAAGCTGCCCTCCAGCATCACCTGGGCGGCAGTTGCATCCCCGTCGTTGGTGAGAGTAACAGGCAAATAGTAGGCGTTGTCATCGTCACTACGAATGACACCCCGCTGAATGGTGAACTGAGGCGGGTTGACCGAGGGGCTGAGCCATAGTGAACTCACCGCTGCAATAACGCCAATTAATAAAGTGAGCGAAATACCCAACGAAACCGATTCGGCTCGATTGCGGGGATCAGGTTTAGTCATTGCAACACCAAGCAGATTTAATCATAGTGAACTCGGGTTTAACTCTTGCCTATGGCAGCTTATTGCAGCAATCCATTCCAACAGTTGAGATGAGCTGAAATGATCGGTTTATGAAACCCACGTGACACGCGGGTTCCACAAACCGATCCAGACGCGTCGGCGCTTTATCCACCCTCGCGTTGACCGCTACATCGCCAATCTGCCCGCTGCGCCGCCAATGGTAGAAGGAAAGCCCAGCACGATCCCATAACTCACCCACTGGTTGAATGGATCGTCTAGCCGAACCACCTGAAATAGCCAGAGCATCAACAGAGAAATGGCTAAGGAAATGAGATAGGAGGCCAGGGTTTCGCTAATGGGGCCTTGAAACAGCCCGGGTTGCGATCGCCGTCTATGCTGCGCCCCAAAATTGGCCTGAAACACAATGATGTAGGAGATAAAAAGTGAACTGGCAATGATGGCAAGCAGCCGTATCGGAGACAGGGAGCTGGCGATCATGGGAATTTCATCGGTGGGAGCAATGGAGGAACCCACAGCGATCGCCCCCAACAGCGTTGACCCTGTATCTGACAGGGTGTGGCGCCAAGCGTTGCCCCGGTCGCGATCGCGCGATCGCGTTTGGGGTTCATCTTCAGAGCCTTGCAGCACATTATTGGCAACCCCAACGCCAATGCTAAAAGGCAAAGCCACGGTTAAAATTCGCCCCATGATGGCATCTAACCCAGTCTCAAACCGCAGAATGCCAATCAGAATCAGGCTTAAGGTTGCGGTGATGAGGGCGATCGCCAAGCCCTCCACACTTTCCGACAAAATCTGCCCGAGGGTGCGCGCTTGCTCAGAGCGAAACCCACCCTTTACGTTGAGCAACACCAGTGACAGGTAGGCAATGCCCAAGATCAGCATCATGTGCCGCGGAGAGGTGAAGTTGCCCTTCCACCACACCTCCATCGTGTAAAGAAACGGCGCACCAAATAAAAATGCGCCTGCAACGCCGCGCATTAAATCGTCTAGTTCTGTTTGCCAAATCTGGCGATTATGTCCTGCCATGGGTTCACTCTGGTAGAACCCTTACATATACGCCGTCTGAAAGCTGGGAAAACAAAACTGTAGCAATCCTCAATAAACCCCTTGCCATCGCTAGATTAACCTGAGTTCGGGATAAGCTCAAACCCTTAATGTGCTGTGCGCGACGCGCACAGCACATTAAGGGTTTTGGGGCATCGCGCGTCGCGCGATGCCCCAAAACCCTCTTAACCCGAACTGACGTTAGATTAATGCCAATCAGGTAAATGCCGATCAGATCGTCTTCAGCTTGATAGCACAGTGGGCAGCATGGTTTTAGACATTTGCGGAACTGACGTTGTCTATAGACAATCGCCTGCAGATGGTCACGGCAGGAGCGATCGCCCCATCCCTAATCTCATGCGCACAAAAAACATGGCTTTACGCCGCGTCTACATTCCCTGTGTTGACCGTATAGCAACTAAATCAATTGACCTATCGGCATCTTTTTGGCGTTCTATCCCATCGCCTTGCATTACCTAAGTGCAATGAATTAAGCCGCTTCTCAGATCACTGTGCTGAAATTGGATGGTTGGGTTGAATGATGAAATAGCGATTGGTCTGAGCATCGTGCCCGCAGCACTTCTGCTTCGGTTCCCTCCTTTTTAGGATCATGTCAATTGAGCGCTCGACTGAAACCTTTTATGAACGGCTGCCGTGCCAACTGCGGTTCTTTGACCTGACCGATCCCCACCACTTTGTGCCCGTGCCAGAGGATTGGTACATTCTGGTGACCGATATTGTCAATTCCACTCGGGCGATCGCCAACGGCCAGTATAAAGATGTAAACCTGCTGGGCGCCAGCTCCATTGCAGCAGTGCTCAATGCCGTAGAACATCGGGACATCCCGTTTGTGTTTGGCGGCGATGGCGCAACCTTGCTGGTGCCCCCCTCGGTGCTGCCTGCGGCCCGCGATGCACTGTTGGCAACCCGTGCCGCCGCCAAGCAGCGGTTTGACCTAGAATTGCGCGTGGGCATTGTGCCCGTTCAGCGCGTGCTCACCCAAACCACGTACTTATCAGTCGCTAAGGCGGCGATCGCCCCCGGCTATTGTCAGGCCAGCTTTACCGGCGGCGGGCTGACCTATGCCACCAAGCTGGTCAAAGATCCACGCCCCGACAATCTCTATCGTCTAGACACCTACACCGCAATACCCGCCGACTTTACTGGCATAGAGTGTCGCTGGCAAGATGTTCCCAGCCCACAAGGGCAAACCCTGAGCCTGATTGTGCTAGCCAGCCCGAGCAGCGGCCAGTCTACCAGCCTGATCTACAAAAAGGTGCTGACCAAAATTCGAGCACTCTATGGTGCAGAAGATCGCTACCGCCCTGTGCGACGAGAGTCGTTGCGCCTCAGCTTTAATCCCCGCCGCCTGATGGCAGAAACCGACTTGCGATCGCACTCCCAGCAGGCTTTGGCTCGGTTGCGCTACCTCGGCAAAGTTCTGCTAGAAAACCTGCTGGGCTGGCTCTTGATGGCATTGGGGCCAACCCTAGGCCATATCAACTGGGGGGCGTATAAGCAGGACATGGTAGCCGCTACCGATTTTCAAAAATTTGACGATCGGCTGCAGATGGTGATTGCCAGCAGCCCTGAACAAACCGCACAGCTACGGGCATTTTTACACGACGGGCTGCGTGCTGGGGAGTTAACCTATGGGCTGCATGTGAGCGATCGCGCCCTCCTCACCTGCATGGTGCTCGACCGCGCTCGCAACCACATCCATTTTGTTGATGCGGCAGATGGTGGCTATGCCGTAGCCGCCGCCGCCCTCAAAACCCAACTGCGGCACAAAACCCAGAACTGGAAGAGCTATGTTGACCTATCGCGCCGTAAGCACCTGCGCCCCAGACCCCAAAACCTTGCCCTGGAATGAGCCAGCGCGCTGCTCAGAATAATACAACCCACTCTCGCGACGCCAGAGCGGAAGACTGGTGCAATACCCAATCCGACTGAGTAGCCCTAGGGCGTGTCATCAATTCCAACCAAACGCCTGATGCTATGAGCGTTGCCACGCCCGACCCAAAAACCAGGCTAGGGGCTGTGACTGTTGATTTCTAGGATGTCCAGAGGCTAATTGATGACAGCAGCCCCTAGCCTATATCAACCATCAAACGCCCGTATGGCCGTTGCCGCCTTCACCATCTCGGGGAATGAGGTCACTCAGGGCTTCAGTTAGCGCCTTCGGGTCCATAAATACGAGCTTTGAGTTGGGGCTATCGCCGAGGCGATAGTTTGCATCCACATAGCGCTGCGCTACAAGGTAGCGTAAAATTTCGCGGCTGTTGGGATGAGTCTTGAGCGCTTCGGCAATCATTTTCATAGACTGCACCGCGCCTTCAGCTTCCTCAATTGCGGCTTGTTTTTTGCCCTCAGCCTCAAAGATGGCCGCTTTTTTCTTACTGTCTGCGGCTTTCTCAAGCTCCATCGCTTCTAATACGGCCTTGGCTGGCGTAATCTTTTGCACCTCAACCCGAGTGACTTTCACCCCCCAGCTCGCCGTGGCGTCATCCAACTGATGCAGCAGGGATTGGTTGATTTCACTGCGGGATGAAAAGATGCGTGAGAGCTGCATTTGCCCAATCTCTGAGCGCAAGGTTGTGGTGACGAGGTTTTCCAACGCTTCTTCCACATCTTCGACTTGATAGTAGGTGCGTTCGAGCTGCAAAATTCGCCAGTACACCACCGCATCCACCACAACGGATACATTATCGGAGGTAATGGCATCCTGAGGCTCGATGTCAATCATCCGTTCTCGGACTGACTCCTCTAATACGATGTTATCGAGCAGCGGCACCACATAGTTAAGCCCTGGCGTGAGCTTTTTGTGGTATTTGCCTAACCGCTCCACTAGGGCTTCGTTCCCCTGGTTAATGATCTTGACGGAGCCAATCAGGTAGCCAATCGCTAATAGCGCCAATACGTAGACAATGCCCATAGGGTAATACTCTGTCGGCAGCGATAGGGGTGAGCGTGTGTTCTTCTAATCTATCCGCTCTGGCTCAGAATCAACCGTTTTTTTGCGATCGCCCTCTAAATCTCTTCCCTTTTCTCGATGGCTGGCGATCGCAGAGGCTGTAAGTTCCTTGAAACCGATTAGTTAAACCAATGAACGATCAGGTCAGTGATCAGGCTTAGGGCAATAGCTAGCCACCACGCGCCCCACCCCCCGCAATTGGCGAAAATAGGCGCGGCTGATGACATCCTCACAATCTGCCAGGCGATCGATGCCAATGCCGTTGCGCCCCATATCTTTGCCAGAGCTATGGAGATAGCGATCGCCCTCTAAGGCCAGCGCCACGTGGGTGCAGCGGTCAGGCTGACCAAAAAAGATTAAATCTCCGGGCTGTCGGTCTGCAACGGAAACGGGCTGCACAAACGCTTCTTGTTGATACGCATCGCGAGGGAGCCACACCCCCACCGAGGCAAACGCCGCCTGCACCAGACCCGAGCAGTCGTAGTTGGGCGCGGTGGTGCCCCCCCAGCGGTATTCATTGGGCTGGTGCAGTGCCGCTGTGGCAAAGGCCAACACCTGCGGCAGGCTTTGGCGAATCTTTGCGGTGGAGCGGGCGATCGCCCGATAGCGGCTCGCCGCAGGCTCTAACTGGGCCAAATCTGCCAGAGATATCCATCCGGGATAGTTGTCTTCGCAGAGCACCACGGCGAGAGCCTCACCGTCAGCCCCGTCACCTTGCGGTGGTAAGATACGCAGTTGCCGCCCTGCCGCGGCCTGAGTCGCCAACCGGTGTAAGGTGGGCGCATCATATAAATTCAGCGTGGCCGTGCAGCGATACTCCGCTGATGGATTCACCACATGAGAGGACTGAACCGCAGCAAACGAGACCATAGGGACAACCAGGGACAACCAAGAACGAACGAGGGCACAACCCACAAAAACACACCCAATCTCAGGGCTGTTTAACGTTAAACCTTATCCCATCCAGCTACCCTTTAGGTCGTCAATTTTGACAGCTTTGACAGCATTCAGACCGCAAGCCTTCAACGTCATCGAACTCATCCTCCAACGTCACCATGCCTTTTTTTAACCGCGATGCTGACTTAGCTGCCCTGGGCGATCGCATTCTTCACAACACCTGGCAAACCTTCCCCACGCTGGCGCAAAACCAAATTGCCCTCACGCTGCTGGTCTATACTCCGCCAGTGCCCGTGAATACAGGCGGGGCGCTGTCGCCAGAAGAGTTTTGGCGACAGCCGATTCGCGGCTTCTCTTATCGAGGAGTCGAGCGCATCTATCCGGCTAGCGTGGTGAAGCTGTTTTATCTGATGGCGATGCATGAATGGCTTGAAACGGGGATGATTGCGTCCTCACCCGAACTAGAGCGGGCGGCGCGCGACATGATTGTGGAGTCTAGCAATGACGCGACTGGGCTGGTGGTGGATGTGCTGTCGGGCACAACGAGCGGCCCGGAGTTGCCCGCTGGCCCCTTTGAGACCTGGCAGCAGCAGCGCAACATTGTCAACCGCTACCTGCGATCGCTCCAATGGGATGAATTCGCCACTATCAATGTGAACCAAAAAACCTGGTGCGATGGCCCCTACGGACGGGAGCGGGCATTTTTAGGAGAAGCAATGGACAACCGCAATATGCTCACAACCGATGCAGTGGCGCGGCTGCTGCACAGCATCATGGGCGGGGTTGCCGTCACGCCTGGGCGATCGCACGCCATGATGTCGCTGATGCGCCGCAGCTTGGATGCTACAGAGTTAGCTGCCGATCCTGAAAATCAGGTGACGGGCTTTTTAGGAGCAGGACTGCCCCCCTCTGCCACCCTATGGTCTAAGGCCGGACTCACCAGCCGCGTCCGCCATGATGCGGCCTACATAGAACTGCCCGATGCCCCACCGTTTTTGCTGGTGGCTTTTACCGAAGGAAAGGAGCACAGTCAGAACGAACAGCTCTTGCCGTTTGTGGCTCAGCAGGTGGTACGGGCGATCGCCCCGCTTTCCTAACCCTCCCGGTTAATTAGGGCGACCGATAAAACCAGCCCAGAATATTGATGTCGTGTTGCATGGCGCGATGCTCTTGCTGGTGCTGCTCGGCCACGCGCTCATACCACTGACAATAGTCATCTAGGCTGGTGCGCGTATCGACTTCGCGATGAAACTCATAAGCCACCCGATACATTGAGAAAACATCCTCAGTTTCTGTGGGGGGCAGGGTCACAATGTGGCGGTGGAACAGCCAGTTTTGCATGGTGGCGCAGGCGTAACAACAAGAGAATCGTTGTCGCTGATTCTAACGCGAGTTTGCGTGCGGACTGGTTGCCTCCCAGGCGGGTCTAAACAACTGGTGCAAACACTAGCCTGCCAAGCTCACCCTAGAGCCAACAGCAGAAAACCTGTATACGCTATAACTCGCTGTATCAGTAGCAAACACTAGCCTGCCAAGCTCACCCTAGAGCCAACCCCGCAGTCGATAGATTCCCATGCCGATATATTCCTTGAGCGCGCGGCTAGTCTGCTGCATCCGATCTGCATCGGGAATTAGGTTGAGCAACACACCTTCGAGGCTATTAGTGAGTTCTTGCTGATCTTGCGCCGTCACTAAAAAATCGGTAGGCGCGGGAATGGCCTCAATGCCTTGCTTCTGAAAAATGCGGAGCGATCGCGGCATATGCAGGGCCGAGGTCACGAGCAGCACTCGATTGATGCCCCGCTGCTCCAATATCGCCTTAACATTCACGGCGTTTTCATAGGTATTCAGGGAGGTGGGATCTTGGGCGATCGCCTCCGGTGGCACTCCCAGCGCTTCCGTCAATGTGGCCATATCTGCTGATTCGGATGGGCCACCCCCCTTCCAATCAATCCGCCCACCACTCATAATCAGCAGCGGTGCTTTGCGTTGCTGATAGAGCTGCGCCCCATGCAAGACGCGATCGCCCGCCTCTGCCACATCAATCCAAGGGCGCGGCGCGATCTGCGGCTTAATGCCACCTCCCAACACCACAATGGCCTCCGCAGTCGGCAAGGACGCTGCAGGCAGATATTGAGCTTCGAGCGATCGCGTCAGCGCCACAGCCACCCAACCATTGCCGCCCACCACCAACACGACCAGCGCCAGCCCCAAGCAAATCACAGCGCGGGTTGGGCGTCGCCATACGCTCAGCAGCGCCACCCCCAGCAAAATGCAGGCCAACCCCAACGGATAGACAAACAGCGGGAGCAGTTTCGATAAAAACAACGTCATAGAAGGCAAGACCCATACATAAAGACGACGCTAACCTTACCTTGGCTCCTAGGGAGTGTCATCAATTCCAACCAAACGCCTGATGCTATGAGCGTTGCCACGCCCGACCCAAAAACCAGGCTAGGGGCTGTGACGGTTGATTTCTGGGAATCAGAGGCTAATTGATGACAGACCCTAGCACTGCTGCGCAGCGTGCGGTATCTTGGGGCTGATCCCCGTCTGCGGTGCTCCGTATAACCTCGGAGGTACAATGGTCGGATAGATGGGCATGCTAGGGCCGATGCGACAGATGGAAACTGCCGTTAACGAAGATTCAATGTAACAATAGACCTAATTTGTTAAGTACAAGGATCAATTATGATCTTTAATTCCGACGGTAGCGATTTCTTCGGGGGTCAAGGCGACCCTGAGGAAGACGCCAACCAACTGCTCAGCTATCTGCAACATCAACCTCCCGAGGTGCTCTCTCGAGTGGCTCGGTCGGTTAGCCCAGAAATTAAGGAGATTATTTCGCAGAATGTGCAGGGGTTGGTGGGGGTGCTGCCATCGGGAGCCTTTAACGCGCAAATCACCACCGATCGCGATAATCTGGCCGGGCTGCTGGCCTCTGCCATGATGACTGGCTATTTTCTGCGCCGGATGGAGCAGCGAATGGAGCTAGAGTCGAGCATGACCGAAGCCTTTCATGGCGATCGCTCCGATGATGAGCATGAGGATTGACCCCGGCTAAGCAGGCAATTCCCATCAGAGTTGATGAGAGTTGAGGAACGTAGATCGCTCTGCATCAGTTCGTTCCGTAGCTAGTCTCTGTGCATGCGCCCTAAATCATTCGCCCTAAAGCGTTGTAATAAGCTTGCACCCATTTAGTTGCGCGCGTTGCTAGGAAACGTCGTGGGGCGCACTTCAACCGTTTGCAGGTCGCCATTGCGGTCAATTTCAAGCAGCAGGCGATCGCCCACCGTACTCGCCTCAACCTGCTCCTGCACCTCTAGCGACGTGAGCACCGGAACGCCGCCCACATTGAGAATGACATCCCCCGGCTGTAGCCCAGCCCGAGCCGCTGGGGTCTGTTCCAGCACCTCCAAAATCAACACCCCTTGCTCAGCCTGAATCTGAAAGGGCAGTAGCTCTTCTTCATTATTAATTTCCTGCTGAATCTCTGGGGTCAGATCAACCATCTGAATCCCTAGGTAGGGATGGTCAAACTTACCCGTCGCAAATAGCTCTGTTGCAATACGCTGGGCAGTGCGGATGGGGATAGCGAAGCCCAATCCCTGAGCATTGGCGCGAATAGCAGTATTAATGCCAATGACTTCACCCTGGTCGTTCAGCAATGGCCCACCCGAATTGCCGGGGTTAATTGCCGCATCGGTTTGAATGAACCGAACCCGCCCATCGCGCACGCCAACTTGGTTGCTGGGGCGCTCAATCGCGCTGATGATACCCGCCGTCACCGTGTTGTCTAACCCGAGCGGATTCCCAATGGCGATCGCCCACTGCCCCGGCTGCAGCTGATCCGAATCTCCCAGAGACACCGTCGGCAGCACCTCTTCAGCATTAATCTGAATGGCCGCTACATCCGTAACCGGATCTGCTCCAACGACAGTTCCTTCAAACTCTCGACCATCTCGCAGCGTCACACTGACCTGGCTAGCGCCTTCTACCACATGGGCATTGGTAATAATTTGCCCATCCGCACTCACAATAAACCCTGACCCTGACCCCTGCTGGCGTTGAGAGGGCGGGGGCGCACCCTCATCCCCAAAAAAGTTGCGAAAAAATGGATTATCAAATTCGTCGGGCAGGGTACGCGTTACCTGACGGCTGGTGTTGATCCGCACCACCGCAGGCCCCACTCGCTCCACCGCTGCTGCAATAAAGTTGCGGCTCTCTCCAGAATTGGCTGACCGCGTTTGAAGCGGCACCCGGTCAGGCTCTCGAGCGATGGGCAACTCCGTGGGCGCTATGAACCGCCCAGCTGAAGGCAGGGCAGAGCTAAAATAGGTCTTGCCGACCCATCCCACACCTAAACCCGCTGCGAGAACCACAGCCGCTAGGGTAATTTGTTTGTTGAGAAGGCCAGTCATGACACGGTACTTGAGTACTTTCCTAATTGTGGCATGCTTCACCAAACGAGAACGCCGCTGCCCTACAAAGTCAAGCCGCAAATTCTGCTGACGCACGCCGGGAACTAAATCTATCTCGGGTGATGTCGTACAGAATAGTGCTCTGCTACGGTAGAAATAATCTCGGAATGGATCTTGGTTTCTTGGCTATAATTTTTGCCCATACCCGTGTCCAACTGAAGATTCCATCCCAACGTGCCGATGGACACGATCACTCTACCGTGTCTCAAGCGTCTCAAGAATCTATGGACGAGGGAATGCTGTGCGATCGCACGATTGGGAATCCAACTAAATTTACTAAATCTATTAGCGTTTGCTCTAGAACAGGGCTGTCTTCTCCAACGCGGAGCATTCAGCCTCAACGGCACAGCTGGATGCACTGGATTCCGCAATGCCGAGGTCTAGATCTGAGGCAGCCAGTCAGGCGGCTGGGATATTTGCTGCTGCTGAGTGGCACTGCACTGGTGCTGTCTGCACAGGGTGCCGACAGCCTGAACCCGTCTCCCCAACAGGTTGCGCAGCGTAACGATGACCTGTGCCTAGCTCCGGCGCTGTCTCGGTTGCAGCGCCACCGGATTGCCCCAGGAGAAACCTTGGTCAGCTTGGCACAACGCTATGAATTGATCCCTGCGACGTTGATGGGGTTCAACCCCAGCTTACGCGGTGGCGCGGCCCCAGTGGGGACAGAAATTTTGATTCCACCCTATAACGGCATTCGGGCTGAGGTGCCTGCGGGCAGCACCTGGCAAGATGTGGCAGAGCGCTATGGTGTGCGGGCTGATGTGCTGTTTGAGGTAAACGGATGCCAGCCTAGCCCCCGAGTGGTGTTTGTGCCAGGGGTGAACTGGTCACCCGAGGGGGGTTCCCCCACGGTGCAGCCGGTGGCTGAGTCTGTGCTGTCGGGCTACCCGCTCGCAGAACCCGCGTCGGTGCTTCTGGGCTATGGCTGGCAGCTTAACCCGGCAGTGGGACAGGTAGTGTTTCACAGTGGCGTTGATTTAGAGGCCGATGCTGGGGCAGCGGTGCTGGCAGTCGGAAATGGCACCGTCGCCTTTGTGGGCTCTCAGGGCAACTACGGCAATTTGATTGTGATCAACCATGCTCAAGGGGCGCAAACTCGCTATGCGCAGCTTGAGCGCATGGAGGCGCAGGTGGGGCAAGTCGTGCAACGGGGCGATCGCCTTGGGACAGTAGGCAGCAGCGGGGATGCCACGACGCCACATCTCCATTTTGAGGTGCGCGCTAATTCAGACTTGGGATGGGTGGCCCAAAACCCAGCAGACTTTTTTCGCCAGATGGAAGTAGGCCGTTAGATTAGGCGCTGCAGTTAAAACGCTATGCCAGAGGCGATGTAAATTTGGTTGCCGCCGCGTCGCTTGGCTTCGTAGCAGGCTGCATCGGCGGCGTTTAACCATTGGCTAGTGCTGCCAACGGCGGTAGAGATCTCGACCAATCCGACACTGGCTCCTAATTGAAAGGCTCGATCTTGAGTTTGAAAAGGATGAGCCGCTATATTTTGACAGAGATTTTGAGCAATCCACTGAGCTTGGGTAGTATCACAGCCATAGAGCAAGACGGCGAACTCGTCCCCCCCAATGCGAGACACCAGATCGGTTTTGCGCACGCTGGTTTGTAGGACTTGGCTGACCTGCTGCAACACGTCATCGCCTGCCGCATGGCCGCAGGAGTCGTTGACCTGTTTAAAGTCGTCTAAATCGACAAAGCACAGCGTGTGGTGCGTATAGAGAGAATTGATGGCGATCGCCAGCTCTAACCGATGTTCAAACTCACGGCGATTGACCAGTTGCGTGAGGGAATCGTAGCTGGCCTGCCAGGCCAGTTGTTTCACCAGTTGGCGAACCTGAGTGACATCGCGAAACACTAACACGACGCCAATAGTCGAGCCATCGGCAGCGCGAATAGGTGAGGCCGTTTCGTGAATCGCAAACGTAGCACCGTCGGCAGCGAGCAGCAAGCGGTTATTTTCGGCGCTGCTGACGCTATCTTGTCCTTGCAGCACCTGCTCCACCAGATTCGGCAGAGGCTGGCGGGTGTCTTCATCCACCACTCGAAAGATTTCAGACAATGGACGGGTCAGCGCTTCTGCTGCACGCCACCCGGTGAGATGTTCCGCCACCGGGTTAAAGGTTTGAATGCAGCCGTGATCATCGGTGGCGATCACGGCATCCCCAATGGCGTTGAGGGTTACCTGGGCCAAGTCTCGCTGACGCAACAGTTCTGCATTGAGCAGCCGCAGTTTAGCCTCGGCCTGCTCTCGCTGTTCTACTTCAATTCTGAGCTGTTGATTTTGTTGCTCTAGCGCTTTGGCAAACCGGCATAGCCTGAGATGGGTGCTAATGCGGGCGATCGCCTCCTGAGGTTCAAACGGTTTGGTAATATAATCTACGGCTCCTAGTTCCCAACCTTGTAGCTTACTTTCCGTATCATCAATACCTGTAATAAAAATCACCGGTACATCTTGAGTCGCAGGATTAGCCCGCAGACAGCGACAGGTTTCAAAGCCGCTCATGCCCTGCATCAGCACATCCAGCAGCACCAAATCTACAGGAATCGCTTGCACCAGTTCCAACGCCGCAGCTCCGTTGCTGGCCAGCGTCACCTGATACCCAACATTAGTCAACGCATTAAATAACAACGATCGATTGGTGATACTGTCATCCACAACCAATAAATGAGGTTGTGGCAACGGTATTGATGAAGCCAATGGAATTGACAGCGGCATAGGCGCCCCACAGTTCATACTTCTAAAGTAGCCTGACTCAACTGGATTCCAGACCCGATCTCTAGGGTCTACTCAAATTTAGAGTTTATACATGTTGTCTAATATTCTCTAGCGCTTGAACTGTAGCTTGTGCTTTAAGCGTTGTGTCATCCGCGTTGCTCAAAAGTCACACAACGCCGATGGTTCTATCAGCTCGGCAATAGCACTCAGAGTTTAGATAAGTACTTAGATCGTGTTGTGCAGGCACCCCTCGCAATACCAGATACCGTGGCGTGATACCAATTTGACGTAGGTTCAACAGTGTTGAACGTTACTGAACGTCAGTTCGGGTTAAGAGGGTTTTGGGGCATCGCGCGACGCGCGATGCCCCAAAACCCTTAATGTGCCGTGCGCGTCGCGCACGGCACATTAAGGGTTTGAGCTTATCCCGAACTCAGGTTACTGAATCAAGGGATGAACCTTGGAGGGACAGGGACGTGAGTCCGATGGGATTCAATCGCTGAATCTGCTATGGGATCAAGGGTTCAGAAATCATTGCCCAATTAGCCTTGGGTCAATAAGGCTCGCAATTGAGCGTTTGATTCGATTTTCTCAACAAAAAGCTTTTATTGACAGATGCCTAAGAAGCCTTAATCTTCAGGATCTTTATTTCGCAGGGCTTTCAAGCTTTGGTTGTTGTCGAACTCAGGTTGATCAGCGTAAAGCTGGGCTATCCGCGTCGCGGGCAGCACGGCTTTAGAAATTTGCCGAACTGACGTTAGTTCAAGGTATGGGACTCACTGAACATTGACATCCATTTCGCAGAACCATAACCCTGATTGCCTGACACAAGTCCCAAAAGCCTTGAAAATACGCTGATTTAGAGCTAAGGCTAGAGCGCATAACCCAGAACGGAAAGGCTTGGTCTAAAGGGCTGTCGAGCAAGGTCTCTTACAGAAAATCAGGGGTTTCCAGAGATGCGTCGGTCAGTCAGCCATTAACCAAGCAAGAGGCTAAGCCCTTTGTCTGTTGAGCTAGGTGGGTTATGGCAGGTCAATTGAAGCGTTGAGATGGGCTGTCTACAGCAGTCCTACAAAATGTAGAGGGCCATGCCCACTGATCAATTCTAGAATCAGCGCGATAAAGCCCAGCATCGCCATCCGTCCATTCCAGACTTCTGCTGCAGGGGTGATGCCCCATTCCCAGCGCTCAGGTGGGTAGATTTTAACGCGCTTCTCAGGGCGGGCGATCGCATCTAACGTTACATTGGGTGCATTCAGCGCATCCACAACCATGTCAGCTAAATCTGCCATGAAGGTAGGGTGGGTGTTCAGCGCAGGCACTCGCTGAAACGTTTCGATTCCCGCCTCTTCAGCAATTTCTCGATATTCAATGTCAATTTCTTGCAAAGTTTCAATATGCTCTGACACGAAACTAATGGGCACCACCAGTAACTCGGCTACACCTTGTCCAGCAAGTTCGGCGATCGCATCTTCGGTATAGGGCCGCAACCACTCCACAGGCCCAACCCGGCTCTGATAGGCCAAGGTAAAGTCATTGGGTCGGTTAAGCGTGTCCATAATCAACTGAGTGCAGGCTTCAATCTCTCGCTGATACGGATCACCCGCTTCTTGAACATAGCTAACCGGCACGCCATGAGCGCTAAAAAAGACATGCACCCGCTCTGGCTCGGGGAACTGATCCAACTGTTGAGAGATCAGATCGGCCATCGCTTGCAGGTAGCCAGGGCGATCGTACCAAGAAGAAATTACTGTGTGCTCAATGTGCTGCAATTCTGCGTCGTCGTCCCACAAGCTCCGCAGCAGCCGAAAGCTAGACCCACTCGTGCTGATTGAGAATTGCGGGTATAGCGGCAAAATAACCAGCTTTTCAATGCCATCCCGTTTAATTCGAGCGATCGCCTCTTCTGTAAACGGATACCAATAGCGCATGCCGATATAGACCTGCACCTCTTGCCCTCGCTGCCGCAAGTGCTCTTGCAGAGACTGTGCCTGCTCCTCAGTAATGCGGCGCAGAGGAGAACCACCACCAATCTCTCGATAATTTTCTTTAGACTTGCTAGCGCGCGAGTTAGCAATTAGCCAAGCCAACGGCTTTTGCAGCAGCGGCACTGGCAGCCGGATAATTTCTGGGTCGGAAAATAAGTTGTACAGGAATGGCCGAACATCTTCTAGCTTGTCCGGTCCACCCAAGTTGAGTAAAAGAACGCCGACTCGACCCATGATGGCTACCGCTTTCTCACCTTTAACATTTGTAACTGATTTTAACAACTAATGCCCAATATTAGGAAATTGTTAACCCCTCTTGCATTAGCTTTACTCGAAACTCATCGAATAGCAAGCACCTATCCACTCGGTCTAAATGCTGGCCTCAAAGAGCTTAAAAGACCGCAGAGATTGCCCCATATACGTTAGGAGACATCGGGTAAACGCTCTGCAATCTTACTAGAGTGGGTATCGTAGTATTTGGATCGTTCAGGCCTTCCCCTATTCAACTCTAACGCTATTGCGATTGTTGTAAATAACGCTAAACCGTACCGCCCGCAATACGAGCAGTCCGATCTAGGGATTTGCCGAACCGGCGTTATAAATAAGAAACGAATTCCCCCATCTGGCTACGTTTAATTCACTCCATGGCAGATCCATCTACTATCGACCTGCATATCTCCAAAACCAATCAGCGGCTGAAAGCGGCGCGTATGGGCTTTCGGGTGGAACGCCGGGGACAGAAGCTGAGTCTGCGGGGAACATTGCCGCCACGGCCCGGGAGCCATCGTCTTCGCCCGCATCAGCAGCGCTTGCCCTTAGATTTGCCCGCAAACTCCGCTGGGCTCAAGCAAGCAGAGCAAGCAGCCAAGGTTATTGCAGCCCAGCTGATTCAACATACGTTTGATTGGCACCACTATTTAAGCGGGGATGGCGGTCGGCTGCATCAGATGGATTTACCAGAACAAATTCAAGCATT
This sequence comes from Kaiparowitsia implicata GSE-PSE-MK54-09C, assembly GCA_019359435.1. GTDB lineage: Bacteria > Cyanobacteriota > Cyanobacteriia > Elainellales > Elainellaceae > Kaiparowitsia > Kaiparowitsia implicata. Next base: position 17,521 of record JAHHHI010000065.1, on the reverse strand, counting down.
TAAGGTGCATGTGCTGACTCATCCTCAGCGAGGCAGTAACCCAGGCTCAGTCCGTTCTACTTGGGAGATGGCCTATGCTCCTTACTGCAAAGTATTATTGAATTTGGCGAGCGATCGCCCTAATTTGAGTTTGCCTGAGATCATTTACCTAACCGTGCAACAGACAACGCCCCATAGCCGCAGCCGCCAAGTCTGTTGCACGACCATGAGTGCCCTAGCCGCCTTCTTGCAAATCACCCTACCTATCGATCTCAAAACCTATTGGGGTGATTATGGCGCCAGCAAAACCCAACGGCGTGATCTACCTGATGACGACGCTATTCTCGCGGCCTATGGTTTGATTCCTAATCCAACCTGGCAGATGGTGTATGGGTTAATGGCCACGTATGGACTGCGGAATCATGAAGTCTTTTTCTGTGATTTGACTGCACTCAAAGCGGGCGATCGCACTCCCATCATTGAAGTACTCGAAACCACCAAAACTGGAAGTCATCAAGTGTGGCCCTTCCCGCCCCATTGGGTCGATCAATTTAACCTGCGGCAGGGCAACCTGCCCCCCTTCACCACTGATCTCAGCCAAACCACCCTGCAACGCATTGGGCAACAAGTTTCTACCCAATTTCGTCGTTATGGCATCCCGTTCTCGCCTTACGATTTGCGCCATGCTTGGGCCATTCGCACCATCCATCTGGGCATTCCCGATACTGTCGCAGCAAAAATGATGGGCCACTCCGTCGCCATCCACACCCGCACCTACCACCGTTGGATTACCCTACGCGACCAACAGCAAGCCGTAGATGCAGCCCTACAGCGACAACAGACCCAGAACTCGCCGAGCCGACTGTAAGCGACAGCAGTCCTAAACCGCACTCAGCTAAAAACTCACGTAGCTAGGGCTTACGCAATTGGATGATTTTAGGGAGGCTAAGCCTCCCTAAGGTTTCCAGAAGGTTTCCAGAATGCCGCACGAAGTGCGTAAGTCCTGGTAAGTATTGGGCATTTGCTGAACTGGCATACGTCCCCTAAAAGTAGTAAAGCCCCCGCATCGCGAGGGCTCTACTACTTTTAACGCAGGCGCACTACAGCTAGACCACTATTGCCCATGCGACGAAGACGGCGACAAATCAGACCAGGCTTGCTTCACCAAATCAGTATCTGCCATCACGCTGCCCAGATAATTTCCAGCAGGCAGCGACGGAAAGCGCTTGTAGGGCACCACATCTTCACCAAAGTAGCGTGTGTATTCATCACTGTTTACCATGGTTTCAACCGCTGCTTTTAAGCCGCTATCGGCCAGCAGCTTGTTATATTCCCGAATCTCTGCTTGAGTGGCCGGAGCACGCCCCAATATATGGCGGAAGAGGAACTCAATCACCTTGGTGTTGGGGTAAGGAGTATAGAACCGCTTGCAATAAATCTCAGAGCCAGCCAGAGTTTTCACAAAATCCCGAACCGAAATCTCCCGATTTTTCAGCTTACTCTCTAGGTCAGAGCGGCGGAACTCACTCGGCACCTGTCCACTAAACACATCCATCACCTGCACATAAATCGCATCTACGACTAGGGTGGTTTCGCCCTGGTTCATATTGGGATTCATGCGGAAGATGCGGGCGGGTTTGCGGCGCGATGTGCCTACGCCCACCTCAACCGACTGCCCCTGGCCTTCAGCCAAGAACGACCGACCAAGTTCCACAAACTTAGGCTTGGTCACATCCATCTGACGGGCCTGCGTAGCCATATCGGCGATCGCCCGGCTCATCAACGGCATTGCGGCCCCATTCATCCGGCTCAACACCGGCTTAAAGCTAGGCACCACCAAATCGCGGTTTTGCTTTGTCAGCGTATTATAGAGCTTCTGCGTGTTAGGGAAGTTAGCCGCAGGCAGGGTCAGGTAGCGGTTGTAGGGCACCACATCTTCGCCAAAGGCTCCGGCATACTCGCCCGTGCTCACCATCGCGTTTATAAAGCCTCGCAACCCTTGAGTTGCCAAAATCTGATTATACTTACGAATCTCCGCCTGATCCAGCGGTGCCCGCCCTAAGAAATGCTTCGTTCCCAGCTCAATCACCTTGGTATTGGGATAGGGCGTATAGAACTCCTTGATGTAGAGACTCGAAGAACCCAACGCCTCCACAAACTCCTTCACCGTAATTTCGCCATTGCCCAGTCGGCTCTCCAACCCAGTAAACTCATTCTGGACAATATAGGGTGCAACATCGCGCTCAAAGATTTGGCGATAGGCGGCACCAATCACTGTCTTCACCTCAACCTTATCGCCAGTGTTGTTGAGCTTAAAGATCTTCTTCTGCGTCCGCTTCTTGCTCACACCTTGGTCAGCCCGGAACTGAAGATCCGGCTGGGTCCGCATCCCCTTCACCTCGCCCAGCTGAACAAAGCGTGGCGCTTCATCCACCGTGGACTTGGTCATTCCCTTAGTACTGATGCTGCCCACTCGGCTAGAGCGCAACGAGAGCCCTGACGGAGTTAGATAGCGCTCATAGGGAACGGTGTCTTCCCCAAACACTTCGCTATACTCCGCCGTGTCGATAATCGCATCCACCACCGCGTAGAAGCCCTTCTTCGACGCCAAATCAAAATATTGATTGATCTCTTGACGCCCATAGGTAGGCCGACCCAAGAGTCGACGATGGATGTACTCAATGGCCTTCGTCACATATAGCGGCGTCCAATAGAGGCTGCGGAATAAGTTTGACTTTGCCAGCATCCGCACAAACTCGCGCACGGTGATTTCACCGTTCTCCAGCTTGATTTCTGCTACTTTGAGCCGTTGCCCTTCATAGACATCACGCCCCATCACCTGCAAATAAATTGCGCGAATAATGGCCTGGGTCGAGCTTTCTGAATACTTAATGCTCACCCCTTTAGAGCCACCGCCCTTGCCAAAGGTGCCTGTATAACTGGGGGTTTGATCCAGCTTGAACACCTTCGGCCCCAATGCACCCGGAGCAACGCCACGCGCCGCCGGATTGCTGAGTTGGTTATTAATGCCCGGCCCTCGGTTGATCAAAATGCGGCGCGTATCCTTACCAAAGGGTGCAGGGCTAGCGCTGGGGTTGCGGGTCTGCTTGGGGAAAATTGCCCCAAATTGAATCTCTAGGGGATCATTGCCAGAACCGTACACATGCTGATCGGGCAGCGGCTGAGTATAGCGGGCAAACGTGGTGATGAACTGAGGAATCTTACGGAAAGGTGCACTGTACTTGAGCAGATCTTGCTGCGGCCCCCAGTTGCGACACTCTTGTGCCTCTTGCCCCAAGCCCCGCAGGTAGGGCACCGTCTCTTCCCCAAAATAATCAGCATATTCTTGAGAATCGACGAGCGCGTCTACGAGTGCCGGCAGCCCGCCACTAGACACGATGCTAAAGTAGCTCTGCACTTCCTCTCGCGAGCTGGGCCCCCGTCCTAAAATATGGCGGAAAGCGAGTTCTAGTGCTCGGCTGTTGATATAAGGCTCAAAGAAGTTTTTGCGGTAGAGCGGCGACTTGGCGAGTCGCCGCACAAACTCCTTCATAGAAATTTCGCCATTTTTGACCTTAGATTCTAGGTCAGAAATGCTGAGCGAGTAGGCCCGGGAAATGTCGCGCTCAAAGATTTGGCGATAGGCAGCCTTGACGATGTCGTTCTTTTCAGACGAGGAGAGCCCCGGCTTCATGGCGTATTTGGCGCGGCGCTCAGAGGCATTGAAGTAAATCTGCGGTAGCTGTAGCCCTTGCAGATCGTTAGAAGAGCGCTGCCGCAGCTTGTTAGAAGGGGTGGGAGCGACAAACTCGTTAATCAGAACTTCAAAATATTGAGCGACTGTTGCGGCAGCATCAGGATCATCGCGAAACAGGCTCAGGGCGCCCACGCGCATTTCTCGCAGCGCGACAATGGTGGCATCGCCAGAGCAGGCATTTTCAATGATTTCGCGCAGGCCACGGGTATTGACAGAAATGATGTTGGGGTCGCCTGCCACAATTGCATAGGTGACATAGCGCAAAAACCAGCTCAAGTCACGCAGCGACTTCTGCATGTTGCTGGGGCCATAGCGGGCAACGTTGATTGGGCGAAACCCAGGGGGAATAGGGCCAGAGCTAGGCGTGGTGAAGAAGGAACGAATCCCTTCTAGCAGGCCACCCCCACTGCCTGAAGCATAGGTAGCGGTGCCCAGCTTCATGGACTCGCGGGTGTCCATTTCGATGCCGCCCATCCCCACCAGCACTGGTTCTTCGGTTTGGGGCTTTTCCAAAAAGGCCATCGGTGACCCGCCGACAAAGATGCGGTTTGCGGCTCGGGACACGATGAGCTCGGAGTTTTGGGTGATTGCATCGGCAATCTCAAGCCGTTTGATTCCTGAACTAAAGAAGCTAGACAGTTCGCTAAGTTCACCACGTCCTAGGAATCGATCCTGCTGTTCGGCTTGAACAATCGTTGATACGGGCAGGGTCTGATACAGATTGGGGCGTGAGACCGAGCTTCCACCACTTGCCTTTACACTCATCGGATTTCAAAAGCTCCCTTCAATAAAACGTTGCCTTTAGGTCGTCGCGTCAGAATTACCCTGAGCTGACATGATTGGGCGATCGCACCTCACACTCGCACCCAGGCCATCCCTCTCAAGCTGATTCAACATCGTGAGGGTCAAGGAAACTGCATCAATGTAACAAAACAGATACGAAACGCAGCAACCATGCCAATCCAGGCTTATCTAGCCTAACTACATAGATTAAAACGTTTCGGTTCCCCAACAGCACATTATTAAGAAGTGTATAGGGGCAGTGCAGGTTAATCCTGACGACATCATACGAGACCACGGCGACCTATCTGAGAAAGGGCATAAGTTTTGTTACTTTCTGAAACACGATTCATGCAGGTGTCGATTTATCGCCAGACTATTTCACTGCCATAGGCGGCAAATGCTACAATTATGGCTCAATTTGCTGGTGTAGCTCAGTTGGTAGAGCAGCTGATTTGTAATCAGCCGGTCGCAAGTTCGAGTCTTGTCACCAGCTTCTTGTCAAACCCCCTGAAATCAAGGGATTTCAGGGGGTTTCGCTTTGTGGGGCAAATGGCGCGATCGCTTACAGCACCCGAAACGTTATAAAGATTGGGCAGTATTAGCCCTATCTGGGTATCTGGGTATCAGTACATTTGAACTATAGGGCTATTACACTCAACAGTAAATTTGGGCGGGCTGAGCGAATGATCGATCGTCTCGTATGTGTCTATGCCCATACTCAAAACAGGCCAAACGATGCGGACTAATGTTGAACTAGACAACGCCCTTGCCAAAATAGCCCCAGGAGTTTGCCCATGACGGCCTTCACCATCACCCTTGACCCCGTTGGTGCCCTCACCGACGAAGCCTTTTACCAGCTTTGCCAAGCCAACCCCGACGTGAAATTTGAGCGTTCAGCCTAGGGAGAATTGATCATCATGGCGCCCACCGGAGGTGAGAGCGGTCGCCGTAACGCCGATATCACCATTGATTTGGGGCTGTGGAACCGCCAAACCCAGCTCGGCTATACCTTTGACTCGTCAACCTGCTTCAAACTGCCCAACGGGGCCGAGCGTTCCCCCGATGCTGCCTGGATTGAAGCAAGCCGCTGGGACGCCCTAAGAGTACTCCAAACAAGTAATTATCCGTTAGGAGTAGTGGAGTCAGCTAGGGCGTGTCATCAATTCCAACCAAACGCCTGATGCTATGAGCGTTGCCACGCCCGACCCAAAAACCAGGCTAAGGGCTGTGACGGTTGATTTCTGGAATATCCAGAGGCTAATTGATGACAGCCCCTAAAGATTTCTTGGGTTGTGCCAGGTAGTGCTGTGGAGCTAGCGTACATTGTAAAAGCTCTTGCTATTAATCTCAACTGCCTACTTAACGTCAGTTCGGGTTAAGGGGGTTTGAGCTTATCCCGAACTTAGGTTACTTAGATGTTCATCCATGATTACAATCGCCGAGTCAGAGATGAAGTTGGCAGAAAGGAAGGAGCCTATCTTTCCCTCTGTCCTTTACTAAAATGCACTACCCAAAATAGCACTTCAATTAATGAATCCTGAACACCTCAAAAATTGGTTCACATATTGCTGCTACTGTGCCTCATAAACCCCGAATTCGCTGTAATTCCGCCTAGTTTACCGGAAGACAACTGTGAGGCGGGGATGCCGCTTGAGCCCGGGCTGCAATTTGACGGGCTAAGTCAAGGTCTAGTTGCGTTAACCCACCTGCGTCATGCGTGGTGAGGTAGAAGTCGACCCGGTTGTAGGAGATTGCCATATCAGGATGATGCCCGAGGGCATCTGCCGGGTCTACTAGTTGCGTCACAAAGGCGATCGCCTCTTTGAAATCTGCAAAGGTATACCGACAGACCAGTGCATCTCCATCACGCATCCATCCCGGAATCTGCTGAAGCTGAGCCGACACGTTGGCCTCGGTTAACAGCGGCGAAGCATCACGGCTGAAGGCGGGGTAATGCGGGCTGCTGACGATTGCCCCGAGCAGAATTCCAATGACCCAACGTGGCTGCATAGAGTCTCCGGTGATACCAGCGATAACGGACGGTTTATAACGTGTAGGTGAAGTCATCAACCAGGCAGCCGGGAACCCAACTGCCGCCTACTGATCGGTGGCCATAGGTGCCTACTTCGGGAATGAATTCGACAGTGGTGGTGAGGTCTACGAGGCGATCGCCCAGGCAGTGATATAAACTTTCGTCAAACCGTAGGTTTTCGATGGGAGCCACAATCTCGCCGTGTTCAACCCAAAAGCAAGCATAGCGAGTCATGCCGGTGATGCGCCCAGTGGGGCGATCGCTCCAGTTCAAATAATGCAGATTAGAAAGGTATAGCCCGGTATCCAGAGCGTGAAGCGCCTGGGCTGGGTCGAGGTGACCCGGATGGACTACGGGCGATCGGGGCCCTTCACCGCTGCTGGCACCGTTAGATTCCTTGCCATACTCCTTAGCAGTGCGCGAACTCACCAGCGTATTCACCAGCTTGCCTTGCTGAATTAGGGGAAGCTGGATAGGCGCAATTTCGCCCAAGTCGTTGAAGCGGGGCACGGCTCCGCGGCTAAAGTTTTCTTCTAGAGTAAATTTGGGAGACAGTTGCTTTTCGCCTCGCTGCAGTAATGCCAGGGCGCTATCTCCCTGTTGCAGCGCGGCTTCGCTGACGCCACCCCAGGAGAACATGGCAATGATGTCGGCGATCGCCGCCGGAGCCAAGTAGGTGCGGTAGCTGCCGCGTGGAATGGACTTAGGCGGCTGCGCCAGTCGGTCGAGCTGCAGCGTTGATTCGGCTAGCTTAGCGGCGTAGGTGTCGCCATCCCAAGTGTTGCCAGCCAAAGCCCCCTTTACCGCCTGCCCATCTGCCGTAAAAATGGAGTAATCCAACGCAAAGGTATCGGTGGCAAACCAGTGGCGCTGCCCCGCCGAGTCGGCATAGCCCCGCACCACCTGCCCCCCTGCATAGAGTCCAGTAAAGTCTAACCCTTGCACTGGCTCTAGCACTGTCGCTGCCACGGCCTCTGCGGGCAGCAGCTCGCCGGGGTAAACCTCTCGACTGATGGCGCTGCCCGATGGCACCACCTGATAGGGATCGGCGGGCACTTGTCCCAATTCCTGCCGTAGTTCCTCCACTGCCGCCTGTGCCGCCTGCTGATCGAGAGCTGCATCTCCAGTCAGCGAAAAACCCTGGGAGACGGTGCGCTGGTTGCCCATCAGTTGCAGGGTAACGCTGCAATCTTCGACACTGCCTATTTGCCGCACCCGCGCGTGATTCACCCGCATAAACTGGCTGTGCTCTCCCACCAAGGACAGGGTGAACTGCTCATCGTTTTGGAGGGAGTGGGCGATCGCCCCCGCCACCTGCTCAAACCCCGATTCCCAATCCTGCTGCATAGATGCCTCAAAACCCACGATTATTGATGCGCCCCTACCCCATAGAGGTGAATGCGCTGACTCTTAGCTTAGCGAGATAGCGAGATTTGGGCGACCTGAATTTTCTACTCGCTCGATTTTTATGGCTTTGGTGGCGATCGCTCTCAATTGATTAGAGTCGCCCCAAACACTTTGCGACTAAGCAACTACGCTTGTGACAAAAGTGCGCGGACTGTTGTGCGATCGCTCATCTCCTGATCTGAAGTTAAAATCTGTTGCAAGAGTGGGTGGGCTACATTGCGATCGCACAGGATGCCGCAACGAACTGTCGAACGCTATTTTTGAGATTCTCGTCTTGTAGGTGTTCTAAGATAATGGGCAGTTGCTTTAGAAGGGGATGTGCGCTGCTATCTTGCCCAACAATTGGAGGGTCTGGAGCAATCGCACTCAATTTTCCCTTCCCTCACCCAGCTCAAAACCCAAATTAATTTGCTTTAATCTATGGAGTACAATCTTCTGTCGTCTCTCAGGAAATATCGTCCTAGAGAAAACCAAGATCCCCTAGAAAACTTTATTACAGAAGCTTTTGCGTGGCTTTTAAAAAACAACAAAAATTTTTCTGATTCTTTCTTAAGAAAGATTCTAATACGTCTGCATCCTTACTCTTCCTCTGGGCTTGACTTACAACTAAATCTTGACTGTAAATGGGCCACACAAATGAACTTTGGTGGCATCTTTCCGGATATGGTGGCAGAACTGAATGATGGAACTTTACTTGTTTTTGAACATAAAGTTTGGGCTCAATTACATCCTGGTCAACTAGATAGCTACAAGCAATTCTCTAGCGTCAAGTATTCGCACTCTTATTTGATACTTATAACTGCTAATGAATCTCAGCATCTTCAAGATCCTGATCTGGCACTCTGCTGGAGAGACGTTTACACTTGGACTCAGGAATGGCTTCAATCAGAGGAAGAGAAGCCAGATTTTATCTTCTTGGATTTCTTAAATCTTTTACGAGAAGAAGGATTGGGGCCAGTAGCTCCTGTCTCGCACAATTCTATTCTCTCATACTATTCCGCTAGGAACTTTAAAGAACAGGTAATCGACTTGGTCAAACAAGCGGCAAAGAGAGATTGGCATCAAATTGATTCTCGGATAAGCATTGATAACGAGTTGAGAAGGGGTAAGGTGGTTTACGAAATGAGTGGCCGCGTAGCTTTACTGCTCCTCACCAATGGCTGCCCGTCCCTAACTACAGGATTTATCTTGGATTGGGAAGGATATCATATACCTCCAATACTAGGAGTGAGGAGCCCAGATTTTTCTGTGTTTCTTCGCTTCTCAGACTTTCGCAATGAATACCCAAATATGGAAGTTTATCGAGACTTTGTTAAAATTTTAAGAACCAAAATAGAGTTGCTAGATGATGGATGGTTTTTCTATGATTATCTTAATGATCCTCAAGTAAGTGAAAAAAGTAGTTGGCTTCCTATACATATCCGAAAGCCAATGCTGGAATTGCTCTGCGGAACTACTAATTCTGAAGAACAGGTTGACAGGTTTATGCAGGCAAACGAACTTATTCTCACGCAGATTCTGGAATGTCAGGAGTTTTGGAAACTGCGTGAGATTTTCAAGCAAAAATCCGACATTGCGGAATCGAGCAATGAACTGGCAAAACCTTTAGACTCTGAATAATTTGTCAGTGCCATCAGCTTCAAATATATTAATTAGGTTTGACACGCCTTATAGTCTCACTCAAGCAATAAAAGGCCAACTATTGAATGAACCGGATTGTCAGCGGGTAGCGATAAGCTTCGCCTTTGCTTGCTTTGATACCGGCAATGATGATTAATACTAAATCTGCGATGCCAATTGCAAGCAGTAGTGCAATACCTACCAATAGCAGCGTCAGCACTAGCGATACCAACACGTAGATCGTGATCGAAATCTGAAAATTTAGCGCTTCTTTGCCGTTGATATCCACAAAGGCACTCTCGTCTCGCTTGATTAACCAGATCACCAGCGGCGCAATGATATGCCCAAAGGGAATCAGATAACCCGCCAGGGAACTTAAGTGGCAGAACATGCCCCAGTTGCGTTCAGAGATGGTATCCACCGCTAGCGTCTCCTTGCTGAATGGCCTGGGATATTGCCGATATCACCTGAACTAAGCTCCACCCCCAAACACTTCAATTCCGTCAAAGGCGCATAGGGGCGAGCCGTGCCCCACGCGGATGGCTTGGTTGGGCTCGCCCTTGCCGCAGTAGGGTGTGCCATACATTTCCCAAGTGTCTGCCGCGCCAATGCGCACTAGGCTGTGCCAAAACTCGGGTGTCGTGCCGCGATAGTTTGGGTTGCGCAAGGGTTTGGTGAGCGTTCCGTTTTCGATGCGCTGAGCATATTCGCAGCCGAATTGAAACTTGTAGCGCTGATCGTCAATCGACCACGAGCGATTGGCCTCCATATAAACGCCGTGCTCAATATCGCCGATGATGGCAGCGGCAGGTTCCGTCCCAGGCTCCAAATTCAAATTTGCCATGCGGTCAATGGGGGGACGGTTCCACGACGACGCGCGGGCACAGGCAACCCCAGGCACGTTGGTGCGGGTTTGGCTTTCTAAACTACCCAGACCTCGCTGTAGCACGCCGTCTTTGATCAGGTATTCTCGGGTGGCAGGGTTGCCGATGTCGTCAAACCCGTAGCTGGCAAACTCGCCTGCTACCGTAGGGTTAAAGGTGATGTTCATCAACTCAGAGCCGTAGGACAGGTTGCCAAAGTCGGCGAGCGTGACGAAGCTGCCCCCGGCGTAGTTGCGCTCATCGCCCAAAATTCGATCTAGCTCTAGCGGATGCCCCACGCTTTCGTGGATTTGTAGCATCATCTGGTCGGGAGCAAGCACCAGTGTGGTGCGCTCGGTGGGGCATTCTTCAGCAGTCAGCAGTGCTAGGGTTTGCGCTCCAATTTGCTCGACCCGCTGCCACAGCGTGTCGTCTAAAAACATTTCCCAACCGCCTTGGTAGCAGTGGGCGAGCATGCCGTTGTTGCTGCGTTTTTGAACCTGGGCACCCTCTTGGGCGATCGCCCCATAATACGTCTCGATCAGCGAAAACTGCTGATGCACCTCAGACCCATTGCTGCTGACAAACCAGGTGTCGATCTCCTGAGTTGTGGCCAGCGCGCTCGTTCGCACAATGGCATCGGACTGCTTGAGCAGCTTGCAAATGCGCGCCAAAATCTCATTAATTTCCCCTGGCGATAGCGCATTCAGCGGCTTCACCAAGGGCGATGCATAGTGCCCTACCACCTTGGGTCGCACGCTGGGTGTGATGGCGTGAATGGCCCACTGACTGGCGGCGTTGGCTTGGGCATAGGCTTGCTGGGCCGCTTCTCGAATTCGAGCCGGATCGAAGGAATTCACCGCACCATAGCCCAGTTGCCCTTGCACCATGACTTCTACCATCACCCCGGCATCCACCGAGCGATGGTTCACTTCGGGCAACCCATCCCGCAGTTCGCGGTAGGTGCTGCTTTCTCGCAGCGCCCGCAGTCCCACCCAGTCCGCAGGGAAATCAAGAGTGGAAAGAATTTGGTGCAGGTTAGAAATCATGGTGGGATGCAGGGGCTGGGGTGTAGAGATTGTATTAATGTAGCGTGAGTTTGATCGCGTTGTTTCAGCCTCGCAGCGCAAAGCTAAACTGCGCTACCTGCAACGCAAGCAGCACGGTTTAGATAGCTGCTGAACGGATGGTAACGTGGCGAATTTGAAAGCTGCGGATCGGGTGCGGCGAGAAGGCGATGCGGTGGGCTCGGGCGGAGTTTCAGTGGGGGATGGCTTGACCCTACCCCTGAATTCCCCACTGAGTCTTCTCAGGCTGCTCTAGATGGGGCACATGCCCACAGTTCTCAATCCACACCAGTTTGCTCTGGGGGATGGCACGGTGGAAGTGGAGAGCATCGCCCGTGCCGAGGATGCGATCGCCCCGTCCCCACACAATTGTTGTGGGCACCTGAATGCGATGAAGCTGGTGTTTGTAGGAGCGATAGCCGCCGCTCTGGGTAAAGGAGATCAACGCCTGTGCCCAGCCCGGGTTGGCCAGATGTAGGTTGGTGCAGGCGGCTGCATCTGGGGAGGCTAAGCGCGGGTCGAAATAAGCCCGTTCAGAGATAGACTGACGCACGCGGGGATTGCTCAAAAAGCGGGTGGCTAATAGCCCCAAGGGTTGAATGAATAAACGGCTAAGATTAGGCCCCACGCCATAACCTGCGCTGCCGATTAGGATCAGCTGCTGCACTGCATCGGGATGAGCGAGCGTAAAGGCGATCGCCGCTGCCCCACCCATAGAAGCTCCCACCAACACCACTGGCCGCTGAATCACCGTGTTCCAAACGCTATACAGATGCGCGTCGATAGTGTCTGGGGTAATGGCAAGACGGGGCGATCGCTCTGTGAACCCAAACCCGAGCAAATCTATTGCCCAGGTTTCGTGCTGAGTGGCAAGCAGCGGCAACAGGCGGCGGAATTCTAGCACGGAGCTGTCAAACCCATGCAGCAGCAGGATGGGTGGGTCGCCCTGCCCTTGCTGCACATAGTTGGTGCTAACCTCTATGGCTCCCGGAACGACGGGTGATGATAGGGCGATCGCCCGCTGCTGCATCGCATTGAGCAATGCTAGGGAGGTGGGCTCCGTGAGCGTTGCCGGGGGGCGATCGCCCCTGTCTGGATAGAAAACCTCTGTCACCCTCTAGACCAATTACAACGACACCCGCTATGATAGATGATTGTGAGTTTTGATGAATAACCATGAACGTTCAAGAAATTATCCGCTCTGTTGAAGCGGATCATATTAAGAGTGATTTGCCAACGCTTTACGTAGGCGACACGATTAAAGTAGGTGTGCGAATTCGAGAAGGCGGCAAGGAGCGGGTGCAGCCTTATGAAGGCACCATTATTGCCATGCGCAACGGCGGCATTAACGAAACAATCACTGTGCGCCGCATTTTTCAGGGCGTAGGTGTGGAACGGGTGTTCTTACTCCACTCCCCCCGGGTTGACAGCATCACAGTACTGCGCCGAGGCAAGGTGCGTCGCGCCAAGCTGTATTACCTGCGCGATCGCATTGGTAAGGCAACCCGTGTGAAGCAGCGTTTCGATCGTCCCCTTAAGTAAGTTAAGTAAGTCAACCTATTCTTCCGCGTTCATGGTCGGCGGTGCTGAATGAGTTCTGTGAAATTACATTTCAGCACCGCTTTTGATTCGTTGCCTTACCCTGTTACACTTTTAAGGAATGGTATTGGGCGATCGCCCGTCTATGACCACTTCATCAAGCGCTCTTAGTTCAGTTGGTAGAACGCAGGTCTCCAAAACCTGATGTCGGGGGTTCGAGTCCTCCAGGGCGCGTCACACTCAAAAGCTGCTAAGTTAAAAGCCGCTAAATCCAACAGTTTTGGTGGATTTAGCGGCTCTTGAGTTCAGACTCGCTTGGGTAAGATAGTGCCCATGGATTGCAATAGATTGAGCCGCTCAGAAGACCAACGCTTAACCTCTCGCTAGCGCTTTTAACGCTCCGCAGATCCTGCGATCGCCCCTACCCCATGAAACCACTGCAGGTTTTCCCCTAGCTATCCCTAGCTGTGTATTGTAGAGAGGCCCGAGTCGCGTAAGACTCCAGTGCAGAGGTTTGCAAGCAACAATGGAGCCCAATCAATGCCTGCTGTCTGTAGAAAATTTAGGTCGCCAACTGGCTGAGAGATGGTTGTGGCGGGGAGTAAGCCTTGAGCTAAACGCGGGTGACTGCCTAGGCTTGGTGGCTCCCTCTGGCGCGGGCAAAACCCTTTTGATGCGAAACCTGGTAATGCTCGACCCGATTCAGCAGGGGAAAATACGGTTTGAGGGCAAGCCTCCCGCTGCGTGGGGGCTACCCGCCTATCGCTGCCGAGTCATGTATGTGCCCCAGCGGGCAACGGCCTTTGAGGGCACCGTAGAAGACAACCTCAAACGGGCTTTTGCGCTGGGCATTCACAGCCAGCGCCGCTTTGATCCAGCCGTGATTCACACCTGGCTAGAGCAGCTCGGGCGCAGCCCAGAATTTCTGCATCTACAGGGCGCTCGGCTCTCCGGCGGCGAGGCCCAAATCTTGGCTCTATTGCGGGCTTTGCAACTCCACCCCCAGGTGCTGCTGCTCGACGAACCGACTGCGTCCCTCGATGCGGCTACGACGGCCCAGGTTGAGGCCCTGCTGCACCACTGGCTCCAGCAGTCTAACCGCGCCTGCATGCTCACCAGCCACGACGCCGAGCAAGTCCGCCGCGTCACCCACTGGCAGCTCAACCTAGGGGACTTCATCTAATGGAAAGCAACTACATCGCCATTAGCTACGGGCAGCTGGCCCTCTCGGCGCTGCTGATTGTTGTGAATCTAGCTCTGTCAGTGGCCCTGCGGCTGGGCCTAGCCCAGTCGCTGTTGATCGCCGCCCTGCGTATGGTTTTGCAACTGTTGCTGATTGGCTTTGTGCTGGAGTGGCTGTTTACTCAAGACAATGCTCTGGTGGTGGTCGCCATTGCCCTGGTGATGACGGCGATCGCCGGCGTCTCTGCCGTCAACCGCACCCGGCGCCGCTTTGCGGGCATCTACTGGCATAGCCTGCTGTCGGTGCTGACCGCCTCGGCTCTGGTGACGGGCTTTGCCACGGTCGGCATCATTCGGGTACAGCCCTGGTACGACCCGCAGTACTTAATTCCGCTGTTAGGCATGGTGCTAGGCAACACCCTCAACGGCATTTCCCTGGGGCTAGACCGCTTTATGGAGGGGCTAGTCGCCCAGCGCGATCAGGTCGAGACGCTGCTGGCCCTAGGGGCCACCCGCTGGGAAGCCGCTCATCAAACCGTGCGCGAGGCCATTCGCGTTGGCATGATACCCACGATCAACTCGATGATGGTGATGGGTCTAGTCAGCCTGCCGGGCATGATGACCGGGCAAATTTTGGCCGGGGCCAACCCCATCGACGCCGTGCGCTACCAGATTGTGATCGTGTTGATGATTGCCGCCGGGGCCGCCCTAGGCATCTTTGGCGTAGTGCTGCTAGCCTACCGCCGTCTGCTCAGCCCCGACCACCAACTGCGGCTCGACTATCTCGTGAAGCAATGAACCTGATTGCAGCTGGCTGAACCTAATCGGTCCCCAACTGTAGGCTGTAGAGGTTGGCATAGATGCCCTCGCGGGCCATCAGTTCAGCGTGGGTGCCTTGCTCAACAATGTCGCCCTGCTGAATCACCAGCACCTGGTCGGCCTGGGTGACGGTGCTGAGTCGGTGGGCGATCACAAAACTGGTGCGGTTATGCAGTAGGGTGGCGATCGCATCCTGCACCAGCTCCTCCGTTCGGGTATCAATGCTGCTTGTGGCCTCATCCAGCAGCAAAATTTTGGGGTCAATCAGCACCGCGCGGGCAATGCTCACCAGCTGCCGCTGGCCCTGGCTCAGGGGAGTGCCCCGCTCCCCTAACCGGGTGCTATAGCCCTGGGGCAGCGAGGTAATAAATTCATGCACATTCGCCGCCTGGGCCGCCGCCTCAATGTCGGCTTGGCTGGCATGATGGGCACCAAAGGCAATATTTTCGGCCACAGTACCGCTAAACAGCAGATTATCTTGGAGCACAATGCCGATCTGGCGGCGCAGGCTGGCCTGGGTCACACTCCGCACATCTACCCCGTCGATCTTGACCGCCCCCTCCGACACATCGTAGAACCGCATAATCAAGTTGATGATCGTACTCTTACCGGCTCCCGTTGGCCCCACCAGAGCCACCATCTGCCCCGGCTGGGCGCAGAGATTGACATCCTTTAGCACCCGCTGTTTCGCCGTATAGCCAAACCCTACCG
The DNA here is from genome assembly GCA_019359435.1 of Kaiparowitsia implicata GSE-PSE-MK54-09C. Lineage (GTDB taxonomy): Bacteria > Cyanobacteriota > Cyanobacteriia > Elainellales > Elainellaceae > Kaiparowitsia > Kaiparowitsia implicata. The sequence goes on along the minus strand of JAHHHI010000065.1, from coordinate 1,762 downwards.
AGTCAAACCGCACCTCGCCGCGAATCGGCGGCATCTCGGTAGCGTTGAGCGCATCTTGCAGCGTAGCAGGCTCATCCAGCAGCAGAAAGATCCGGTCTAGCCCCGCCAGTGCCGACTGCGCTTGGGTGTAAAACTGGCTGAGAATTTGGATAGGACGAAAGAACTGCTGCACGTAAAGGACAAAGGCTGTCACAGTGCCCACCGTCATCACCCCCGTCACCGCCAGATACCCCCCGTAGGCCATCACCCCCGCCGTCGCCAGGGTATTGAGAAAATCGATGGAGGGCAAAAACGCCGCCGTCACCGCCACCGCTTGCACATTAGCCTTGCGATTCGCCGCGTTGAGGCTGTCAAACTCTTCAATGTTGAGCTGGGTGCGGTTAAAGGCCTGGGCCTCGCGCACGCTGCCAATGTCTTCTTCCAGCTTGGCCGACAGGTCGCCAATAGTCTGCCGCGTCAGCCGAAATCGGCTTCTCGCCCAGCGGGAGAAAAATCCCGTGGTAAAAATCATCAGCGGCACCACCAGATTGCTCAGCAGCCCCAGCTGTAGATTGATGGAAAGCATGGCGATAATGATGCCTACCAAGCTAAAAGTTTGGCCCAGCACCTGGGGAATAGTTAGCCCAAAAGCCTGATTCACCGTGTTCACATCGTTGAGCAGGCGGCTCATCAAATCACCCGCCTCGCTGCGGTCGAAGAAGCTGACGGGGAGGCTCTGCACCTTGTCAAAAATATCCTGCCGTAGCTGCCCTAGCAGCCGCTGCACAATGCCCCCCATGCGCCAAATCTGCCCCCGAATCGCCCACACCCCGACGAAATAGATTGCCGTCAGGGCCACCAGCATCCACATCAACCCCGGCAGGTTGCCCGCCAAAATCAGGTTGTCGATCGACCAGCCAATCAGCAGGGGCCCGATCGCCTGAGTGGTGGCCCCAATGGCTACCAGCAGCAGTGCGATCGGCAGATCTTGCCGATAGGGGGCAAAGTACTGCAAAAACCGCCTCACCGTTGAAAGCTTTGGCTTGGGATCTGCTGGTGGCTGAGCGGCTGTAGCAAGGGTCATCGGAAGCTGTTCCTCAATGCTGGAGGTCAATGCCTTCAAAATAGGCTAGGGGCTGTCATCAATTAGCCTCTGATATCCCAGAAATCAACAGTCACAGCCCCTAGCCTGGTTTTTGGGTCGGGCGTGGCAACGCTCATAGCATAAGGCGTTTAGTTGGAATTGATGGCACGCCCTAGCAGAGCACTATGCAACATTTTGCAGCCTGTCTTCGATCTCTTGATGCAGGGCAAAATAGTACTGGTAGTTGCCCGCCCACTCAACAAAGTTCTTGTCGTTGGTGGTTGAGCTCTGACTGTACTTGGTGAAAAATTCAGCAGAATCCATCTGGCACTGAATTTCGTAATGGCATAAGAGGTGTTCTTCTTTCGATAACTAGCGTTTGCCCAAACTGTCCAGACCTCGATGGATCTATAGGATAATATTCATCAGCCTCACGGATCATCTGACGCTGCACCAAACCCGCTATCGCCGCCGCGATGGTTCAACAACTCTGTCAATTGGGGTTTCAGTTTGAGTTAGCTCTCGCCGATAGTGCCTATGGGGAAAGTGGGAGTAGTTTCGTTAGAACTCTGGGTAGTGCATTAGTGTACGGGACAGAGGAAAATCAGACTAAGCCATCGAGATGACAAGAGAGTCGAGCCCATGACGATTGAGATGACCTGTCCGACCTGTGGGTCTCATGATATTTCCAAGAACGGC
>JAHHHI010000064.1 GCA_019359435.1 Kaiparowitsia implicata GSE-PSE-MK54-09C | reverse complement strand
AGCCGGGAGCGCGGCCCCTGACTCGGCCGAGTTAGGGTGGGTGATGCAGTCCAGTACGTTGCCGGAACCATGCCGGTCGCGGTGCTGCATCACCCGAATGGACAGAATGTCGTTAAAGGGCACTTCGGACGGCGTGCGGCCATCGGGGGTCAGGCTCATGGTCATGAAATAGGGGAAGTCCCATACGCCGTCCTTGGTCAGTACAAGGCCAACGATGTGCATGCAGCACCAGTAAGGCGGCTCATCTTCATCCATGATGAGTTCAAGTAGTACGGCTTGGCCCACATAGGCCATGGCGGTGGCGGTATCGAACTGGACTGGTGGCTTACGCATGGCTGTAGTCCCCCGCTTTGAACTCTTTTTTACCCTTGAGCAGATCGGCACGCAGGCGGGCGAGGTTGACCATGCGGAAGTCGGCCAGCCGCATGCTGGGGACGGTGCCGTTGTCCACCCAGTCGATTGCTTCATCGATTGATATGCCGCTCATTTCGGCAAAGGTCTTCACGCTGCACAGGTCCAGGCTGTCGTCGGCCTTGTTCATAGGGTCGACTCCTTTTCCAGTAGCTGTGTGGTCAAGAGAGCTACATTGACCATTACGTGTTTACCGACCTTGTGCGACGGCAGGTGACCGTTACGAATCCAACCCCAAACGGTATTGTGGTCGTCGGCCATGCGAATCCAATCGGCGAACTCGCGCCAAGGGAGAACCGGCGGGGCCGGCAGAGTGCCTTTTGCAGTGAGGTTGCTTTCTTCCAAGTCCATGGGCTTTCCTGCACTATGTTGGTCTTTGTTGGGCTATATGAGTTCATTTCTGGAGTGTAGATATTGAACTCGTGGGGCGATAATAACAGTTCAACCCTAGAGTTCAAATATTGAACTCGGAGAGCTTTTAGAACTTTATGGAATCAATGCAGGACAGGGCCATAACCCTAATTTATAAGACTGGCCTGGACGACCTCGTTAGGCAGTCGGAAATCAGCTACAGCCGATGGAAGAACCTTCGCCACAAAAAGGTGAGGTTGAGTACTGAGGAGGTAGAGGTGCTGGTAAAGATCTACCCGCAATATGCGCTTTGGGTTGCCAGCGGCCAAATAGCCCCAGAGTGTGGTCAGACCAGCCCCGAGTACGAAGAAGCCAACCGAAACTTGACCAGTCAGAACGCGGGATAGCGATCACCAAGGAAGTGACTAGGCGCTGGTATGCCCGAAGGACAGGGAGAGTTAAGAAAGAAGGCTGATCAGAACGACGCCCCCGAATACATCCAAACAGGCTCCAACCGGAGCGGTGCCAATGCCTGGATCATTCCAGGCATCACCCTGACTTATTGCAAGTAACAGGGTATCCCTGACTAGAAATCCGATAACGCTTTTGTTCAGCGGCACCTTTCTGCTCCTAGGCGGAGAAAAGGTCGTCGGGGGCGAACCGTCAGGCCTGGAGCGAACTGCAACTACTGGTTAAATGCGTCTTGAAACGTACCGAGTAACAAACTTTGCGAGCGTCCCTGCAGCGACACAGGGAATAAAAAACACCAATAAGACAGCAAAAAAAATCACCTCAAGACCTTGCTCGGAACCTGGTTTAGAAAATGCCGAAGTTCCTACGGTTACAAATAACGGCATGCTTACAGCTAGTGCTAGACACATCCGTAAAGACAAAAAGAAGGGCAGTATAAAGCCCGAAACACACAGCGCTCCCATTAACAGCCAAATATTCAGATTATGATGGTGAATCAGTCTGTTCAAGACGCCCCAAGCCAAAGCCATCCCAACGCAGGAAAAAAGCAAGATAAAAAACTGTTTTTGTTTATACATGTGGCTCTGACATTTAACGTTTGGTTAAGGGGCGGGCTTTAGCCCGTCCCAGTGAGCGAAGCGAGCGATTTGAACCACTTGTTAGGCGAAATTAAGTACTAATGTTGTCTCGTATGACAATACTGATAATTTCATTGCTCTCAGTTTCGTAATAAATATTATACAGTTTAGAGTTTATTGAAAATTTCCGGGCTGGATGAGTATTAGGCATGCAGGGTATCCTGATGCTTGGTATATCTTTATAGATTCCACCTAGCTCTATTGTTGCTTCCGCAATAGAGCGTGATAGTAAATAGTTATTAACTATGCGGTCTTCGGCGGCAAAAAAACCATCAGCTTCTTTGAGATAAATTCGGATGCCTGATATTTCGCCGCTGTGATCGGCGTGAAAGCAGATGCCCAATTCGGGCAGCTTTAAGAATTCATCGCTTTCTATTTTTTGATATTCGATGATTTCAACAAGTGATCTTAGTATCTTCAGTGCGGCGATTATGTCGCCATTCAAATAGTCATCAGGAGTTATTGTTGTCATCAAAGGTTTTGCCTAACGTTTGGTTAAGGGGCGGGCTTTAGCCCGTCCCAGTGAGCGAAGCGAACGACTTGAACCACTAGTTAGGTTGCTCTCTGGAGTAGGTAACAAACTCGGCGCTGCCTTTTTTTGCCCACATTAGTCGCTCGCAGCTGGGACAGACATAAATGCTGCCCGATGCTGAATACAAGGCATCGATTTTTTCTTCACTCCCAAGGCCAGAGGTGCTGATTGAGTCAAACTCTTCGTCTCGAATCGTTATCCAGCCGGCATCTGGGATTTGCGAGAGGTTATGAATGTAGCCGCATGGGCATGCAAGTTTTGGCATGAGCTACCTAACGTTTGGTTAAGGGGCGGGCTTTAGCCCGTCCCAGAGAGCGAAGCGAACGATTTGAACCAGTTGTTAGGCTATGTAAGATGTATTGTTGTTTCGTCCAGTGGCGATATGGCTTGCTTCTGAGGCGAAACGAAGTTTATGCCTGAAATTGGTGACTCAGCAGATTGACAGAACCCCCAATAAGGTCCGTGTTCGCCATCCTTAGGATAGGCCACAATGCTAATTGAGCTCTCGTCTGTGTACTCCGTGTATATGCCAAGAAACATTTTGGAGTTAACTACTTCTGGCTCTTTGGAGAAAGGATTGCGTTCGGGAAGAACCCTGCCAAGCACCAGCGCCAAATCTTCATCTGGAAGTGCTTTGAGGGCGGCCACTAATTCAAGGTTGTTCATGTTCTGTTTTGGTTGCCTAACGTTTGGTTAAGGGGCGGGCTTTAGCCCGTCCCAGTGAGCGAAGCGAACGGTTTGAACCACTTGTTAGGCCGTTGTGTCCCAGTAAAAATGTAAATACTCATTGGTGTACTCGGCAAATATAGAAATAATAAATTCTGTTTTTAATGAGTACATCATTAGCGCACCTATGAATTCCTGCCCGCCAATAACTGGCAGTGGTGGTGGCGAAATTAAGCCTGAGCATTGGGTGACTATTTCAAAATTCATCTCATCTTCTGTGATTTTTTCAAAGGCGCTATCTGTGATATATGAGGAAAACAATTCCTCTTTTCCGTGCCAGCCAGCAAGCCATTCACTGGCTAGCCAAAACTTCATTCCGTCATCGTTTGATGTTTTTGGCGCCCTAGAAATTCTTATAGTCTCTTCACCGTCTGGGACAGTAAATGAATATTGTGGGTATGTTACATAGTAAAGACCAGGATAGCGTTCAAAATTAATGCTATCGCTCAGGAGTTTCTTACCAAATTTGCTGAATTCTGTATATGTAAACATAGAGCCTAACGTTTGGTTAAGGGGCGGGCTTTAGCCCGTCCCAGTGAGCGAAGCGAACGGTTTGAACCAGTTGTTAGGCATGTGGACTGCCCGTTCTCTCGTAATTTTCAATATATTTATCAATGCTCATGGCTGTGCCAGTTGTAATGAGCTTTCCTGTTTCTCGCTCCACAATGGTTGGTGCATTGCCTGCTATTGCGTACTTAATGTCATTTGTCTCTAGCCACAATTTCGATGTGTGGAAGATGACCCAGCCCCATGGCTTTTCGATGGTATTACGTTCGACAATTATTATTTCATCGCCTTCGGGTAACCAATCAAATTCTCCACAGACTGCTTCTGCGACGAGTTTGTGAGCGACTTCTTTCGTGACCATTGGGGAAGCCTAACGTATGGTTAAGGGGCGGGCTTTAGCCCGTCCCAGTGAGCGAAGCGAACGGTTTGAACCACTTGTTAGGGCGCTGCATTGATTTTTCCCTGAAACAACTCTAGTAATTTTAGGCAGTACTGCGCAGCCTCAATGGGTGATGAAACTCTATATCCACTACGATTGACCGCGATGACTACAGACTTATCTCCGCCTGTGCCTTGCTCAGCACCCGTAATTAAGCAAGTGACAATTTCTTTGGCGAATACTGGATCTTCTTCCGCTACCTCTGCCATACATAGAGCAGCTTCTTCGAGAGTTCCTTGATTCACAAAGGCCCCGAAAATATCTTCCAATGTTGCTGGGTATGGCATGTGGTTGTTTGCCCTAACGTATGGTTAAGGGGCGGGCTTTAGCCCGTCCCAGTGAGCGAAGCGAGCGATTTGAACCACTAGTTAGGTATTTGGCCACTCGGTACATATGGTGCCACCACTGTTCGCTACCAGAAACTGCGCGATTTTTTGGACAAGTGAAGAAGACGTAGACGAGATTTTTAGCACCAGCGGGTTTTCTGAAACAGGGTCTATATCAAGACGTTCGCTATTTGTGGAGCGACATATGATTGTAAGCTCTGTCCATTGATCATCGTTAGGATGTCGACTATTACCATCAGAGTCAAAGTCCTCCTTACCCCACAGATAACGGGCGACAGCTGGAAACGGTGGCCGTGAGCTAGGCTCTATAAGGTAGAGCGAAAATTCTTCTTCCATATACCTAACTATTAATTAGGCGACATTCCTGTCGCATAACACACCTGAAGGTGTCTGATAACGTTCCTTGTCATTCGCTAAGCTTTTGAAATTCATACAAACCCGAGTAGCAAACGCGACACGGGAACGATGAAAAGCGACATGAGGCAAGACCGGTGGGCTGGGTTGCAGCGCCATTGCTGCTAGAAGCTACTGGTAGGCCCTATGACTGTCTAGCCGGCGTGTCGAAAAAGTGTCGAAATCACTAGCCAGAGAAGGCCGGCATTAGCCAGAATACCGGCTTGAAACGGTGCGGACTTGCTGGTTTTATCCAACAAAGGTCAGCAACGGAGGGGGGCGAAACGGGTTCGAATCTCTCCTTCACCGCTATATATAGAAAACCCCAGAAAGAGCAATCTTTCTGGGTTTTTCGCGTTTAAGGCCCCGCAGTCTGTGCGCGATTGGCACAGCGCAATGATGCAGATAGCCTTCTTCAGCACACCTAATACTGGTCGGGTAGCAATGGGTAACCCGTACATTGCAAGCTATTGCGGCTGTTTCTAAGAGCAACTTGGATTAGCGCGGCGGGCTTTGGCTGACGCAATGAGGCCTAGACTAAAAGGTATAAATCCTTCGATCAGGCTCTGTGATGAGATGGTTGTGGTTAGCCCTTTTGCTTGTCCTATGGCCGCTGGTGCATGCCGAGCCACTGAATATCCGTATCTGCCATGACCGTGAGCCATTGCGGCCCTGGCGGCTTGAGGGGCAGCAGGGGCTGGATTTTGAGTTGATCCGTCAATTAGAGCCGCAGTTGGCGGTGCGCTTTGAGTTTGTTGCGCTGCCCTGGAAACGCTGTTTGCTGAGCCTGGAGCAGGGGCGAGTGGATGGGGCCATGGGCGTCAGCTTCTCGGAAGAGCGCAGTGCGTTTGCCATGTATCCACTGCATGAGCAGCAGCCCCATGCTGCCTTGCGGATGCGCAGTGAAAGTTATGTGCTGTATCGGCGCAAGGGTACGGCGGTGCGCTGGCAAGAGGGCGCGGTGGTTGATCTGCATGGGGTTGTGGGCATCCAGCACGGCTACTCGGCTATCGATTTTCTGCAGCGTTTGGGTGTACCAATCGACAGTGGCGCCGGCAGCTCGGAGGCAAATCTGTACAAGTTGCTCAAGGGGCGTATCGGGGCGGCCGTGTTGTTGGGGCAGGAAGGTGATTACTGGTTGCGCCACGATTTGGCGTTCCATGCGGCGCTGGAGCGGGTCGAGCCACCACTGCAGGAGAAACATTACTACCTGGTTTATTCGCGATCCTTTTATGAGCGCCACACGGCCTTGGTACAGCGCAGCTGGCAGGGCGTTGCAGTGGCGCGGGATTCGGCGATTTATCGTCAGCAACTGGATGCCAGCCTGCAGGATTGAGTACGCGCCAGGCGTTGGACGCTTGCTAGACTGCGCGCCTGACGATTGGGGTTGGGCATGAAGGCAACTTGGGACATTTTCTGCAGCGTGGTTGATAACTACGGCGATATCGGGGTGACCTGGCGGTTGGCGCGGCAGCTGGTGGCCGAGCATGGTCTGGCGGTGCGGCTGTGGGTCGATGATCTGGGGGCGTTTGTGCGCCTGTGTCCGCAGGCTGATGCGCAGGCGTTGCGGCAAATCCAGCAGGGCGTTGAGGTCTGTTTATGGCGTGCTGATTGGCAGGCGGTCGAGCCGGCTGATGTAGTGATTGAGGCGTTTGCCTGTGAGTTGCCAGTCTCCTATATAGCCGCAATGGTGCAGCGTGCGCAGAAACCGCTCTGGCTCAATCTGGAGTATCTAAGTGCCGAGGAGTGGGTGGAGGGCTGCCATGGTTTGCCTTCGCTGCAGTCCAATGGCTTGTCGAAGTTCTTCTTTTTTCCTGGTTTTACTGCAGGCAGCGGCGGTCTGTTGCGTGAGCGCGAGCTGCTGCAACAACGCCGGGCGTTTCAGGCGGATAGCGGCGCCCGCGATGAGTTTCTGAGCAGCATTGGCGTAACGCCGTTGCCTGGCGCGCGGTTGATCTCTCTGTTTGCCTACGAGAACGCTGCGCTGGCCAGTTGGCTGGATGTGCTGGCTGCCGATGCGCAAGCCAGCCAGTTACTGGTGCCGGAAGGGCGCATTCTGGCGGATCTGCAGGTTTGGCTCGGTTGCACAGCTATGCGCGCTGGGGATGTGCAGCAGCGTGGCCAACTACATATCCAGGTGCTGCCGTTTATCCAGCAGGATCAGTACGACCGGTTGCTGTGGAGCTGCGATTTTAATGCGGTACGCGGGGAGGATTCCTTTGTCCGTGCGCAATGGGCCGGGCGGCCGTTGCTCTGGCATATCTATCAGCAAGCGGACAACGCCCACCTGGAAAAGCTCGACGCGTTTCTTGCTCTCTATAAGGAGGGCTTATCAGTGGATGGGCAGCGTGCCTTGGTCGAGCTGTGGCATGCCTGGAATACCGGTCAATCGGTCAAAGAAAGCTGGAATCAGCTGCTGCAACGCTGGCCAGAGCAGCAGGCACACGCCGAGCAGTGGTGTCTGCAACGGGCCTCTCAGGCCGATCTTGCCGAGGCGCTGGTGCAGTTTTACCTAAATTGGCTATGATACGCGGCCAAGAATTTTGTAATTCCATCCAAACCCGGATATTCGTATGAAAACCGCACAAGAAATGAAGCCCAACAGTGTGGCCCTGATCGACGGCCAACCTTGGCTGATCCAGAAGGCCGAATTCACCAAGTCCGGTCGTAACAGCGCCATCGTTAAAATGAAGCTGAAGAACCTGCTGAGTGGTTCCTCGACTGAAACCGTATACAAAGCCGACGACAAAATGGAGCCGGTGATCCTTGATCGCGTAGACGTGACCTACTCGTACTACAGCGAGCCGAACTTCGTCTTTATGGACCAAGAGTTCAACCAGTACGAGCTGAACAAAGACGATCTGGAAAGCGTAATGCCGTACATCGTTGATGGCATGACCGACGTCTGCGAAGCCGTATTCTTTGAAGGCAAAGTGGTTTCGGTTGACCTGCCGACCACCATCGTTCGCCAGATCACCTACACCGAAGGTTCCGCCCGTGGCGACACTTCCGGCAAAGTGATGAAGCCAGCCAAGCTGAGCAACGGCACCGAGATCAAAGTCGCTGACTTCTGCAACATCGACGACTGGATCGAAATCGACACCCGTACCGGTGAGTACAAATCCCGCGCTAAAGCTCCGGTCTAAGATCGGCTTTAACGGCGAGAAGAAAAAGCCCGACCTTGAGTCGGGCTTTTTTATGGCCAGCCATCCATGGCAGCCACCCTTCGGGTCGTCGCTGCGCGCCGCTAAAAATGATTCCCGATCATTTTTATGCCTGCTGTTTCAGCGTTTAGCTGCGCTGCAGGCCGCTTTGCAGCGCCAGATCCCAGGGCGCTACCGGGCCGAAGCGGGCCTTGAGGAATTCCAGCAACAAGCGGCTGCGCGAGTCGGTTTCGCGTTCCAGGCGCAGGGCGTAGATGCCACTGGGCTCGGGTGCCGGCAGGCCGTTTTCGCAGAACAGTGGCAGCAGTTCGCCGCGCAGCAGGTAATCGCTGATCAGCCAGGTTGGCAAATGGGCAATGCCCAAGCCGGCGAGGGCGCTGAACAGCAGCGCTTCGGCATTGTTGGCGGTCATGCGTAGGCGTTTGGGGCGACACAGTTGCAGTTTGCCGTCCTGCTCGAAGCGCCAGGCATAGGGCGGTGCCAGGCTGTCCCAGTCGAGGCCATCGTGCTCCAGCAGCTCATCAGGGCTGCGCGGTACGCCGCGCCGCGCCAGGTATTCGGGGCTGGCGCAGACAACTCGGACCATCGGCGATAGCGCCGTGGCGACCAGGCGGGTGTCGGCCAGGGGACCGATGCGCAGTACCAGGTCGACTTCACCCAAGTGTGTGCCGTGTAGATCGACGAAGCTGTCGATCAGGCGCAGTTGCACATCCAGCCCTGGATAGGCGACCAGAAACTCGGCAATCGCGGGGGCTAGATGCCTTCGGCCGAACGGCGCTGGGGCGTCAATACGAATCAGCCCTTCCGGCGCGCTGCTCAGCGATACGGCTTCGGCGCGAGCCAGGTGCAGCTCGGCAAGAATGCGTCTGGCCCGTTCGGCAAACGCCAAACCGGCGGAGGTGGCGCGTACGGCATGAGTGCTGCGGCTGAACAGGTTGCTGCCCAGCGAACGTTCCAATGCATCGATGCGTCGGGCCACAGCCGAGGGCGTCAGCGGGTGGCGACGGGCTGCGGCGGAAAAGCTGCCGGTTTCCAGCACATCGAGAAACAGGCTGAGTTGGTCGGTCAGGCTATCGGGGTTCATGGTCAGGGCCTGCTATGCGTTATATGCAAAGCCATTTTGCGTTGCTGTGCGTTTCGCGGCTAGTGGCGAATAACTAGGCTGTGCAGCTTCACTCTGGAGCCTACCGATGACCTTGCTCGATTTTGCCTTGAACCTTCTGCTCGGACTGGCCCTCGGCACTCTGGGCGGTCTGTTTGGGATTGGCGGTGGGCTGATCGCCATTCCGGCGCTTGGCGTGTTGTTTGGCCTGGATCAACAGCTGGCTCAGGGTACGGCGCTGGTGATGGTGGTGCCCAATGTGCTGTTGGCACTGTGGCGTTATCACCAGCGCAACCGTATCGACTGGCGCCATGCGTTGGCCCTGGCGGTGCCCAGCCTGATATTTGCCGTACTGGGCGCGGGCTGGGCAGTCACTGTAGATGCCGAGCGCATGCGCCTGGGGTTCGTGGTCTTCCTGGTGTTACTGGCGGCCTACAACCTCTCTAGGTTGTACAGCAAGCCGGCCATGCTCTCGCTTGGCCTGCGTTATCCCTGGCCCTGGCTGACGCTGCTAGGCAGTGGCGCCGGTTTGCTCGGCGGGTTGTTTGGTGTGGGCGGCGCGGTACTGGCGACGCCGGTGCTGACTACGCTGTTCGGCACCAGCCAGGTCATGGCGCAGGGGCTGTCCCTGGCTCTGGCCGCGCCAAGCACGGCCGTGACGCTGGCGACTTACGCGGCCCATGATCACGTCGATTGGCTGCTGGGGGCGCCCCTGGCGCTGGGCGGTTTGATGAGTATCAGTTGGGGCGTGAAGTGCGCCCACGCGCTGCCAGAGCGCGTTCTGCGCGGGTTGTTTGCCGGTTTTCTGCTGCTTTGCGCGGTATTGCTCGCGCTTAAAGTCTGAAACCTTCGACGATTTGTTCGGCCAGGGTCTCGGTGACCTGCGACTGGGTCTGGCTGTTACGCAGTAGCACGATACTGGCGGAGGGCATCACCGGCAGGCCCTCGGCAGTACCGATGATGCGCATGTCCGGGGTAATCAGGCTTTGCAGCTGAGCGGTAATCGCCAGGCCCGCGCTGACAACCGCCATGATCGCCGACAGGCTTGGGCTGGTGTAGGCAATCCGGTATTCGCGCTCCATGGCGTCCAGCGCGTTGCAGGCCCAGGAGCGGCAGAAACACTGAGCATTGAACATCGCCAGTGGTAGCGGTTCCTGCTCATGCGGGCTGAAGCCATGGGCTTCGGCCCAGACAATGCGTTCTTGGCGCAGCAGTTGGCCAATTTCGGTGCCGGGTTCGCGGGTGACGATGGTCAGGTCGAGGTCCTGGCGCTGCAACAGCTGGAACGAAGGCTCGCAGTGCAATTCCACCTGCACCAGTGGATAGGCCTGGGCGAAGCGCGAAAGAATGCCCGGCATAAAGCGCATCACATAGTCGTCCGGCGTGCCGATGCGCACGGTGCCAACCATATGTGGGGCACGCATGCTGGTCATCACTTCACTGTGCAATTTGAGAATGCGCCGGGCATAACCGAGCAGTAACTGGCCTTCGGCGGTGAGGCTGAACTGGCGCCCGTCGCGCACAAACAGCGGGCGCTGCACCACGTCGTCTTCCAGGCGCTTCATCTGCATGCTGACGGCCGACTGGGTGCGGTTGACCATTTCCGCAGCGCGGGTAAAACCTCCGTGATCCGCAATCGCGACAAAGGTGCGCAGCAGTTCGCTATCGATGCTCGGGTAGCTGGCCATACATCAATCTCCGAGATGCATTGCATAAGAAACATTCGTTGGATTGATCATAAGCCGAGCGCGAGACTGTCGCCAACCCCACAAGGAGGGCGACGAGATGAAAGGTCAAAAAGGTTATGCATTAGTCAGTGCCGGACGCTTACAGGGCCGCCGGCCGTTTGAAATACTGCGTGCGGTTGGCCGCCAGTTTGCCCGCTGGTGGCAGCTGGCCGAACAACGGCGGCGCCTGGCCATGCTCGATGATGCGGCGTTGAAGGACCTGGGCTTAAGCCGCGCGGATGTTATCCAGGAAAGCGAGCGCTCATTCTGGGATGATCCCATGGCGCGCTGAGTCGCTGACCATGTGCATCGAAGCTGTGATGCGCTTATAGGACTCAGTCAGGGCAGTGGTTATTCAGGGATTTACATAAATAAGGAGAGCATTGATGTCTAGTTATCAACTCGCGCAGTTGAATATCGCCACGATGAAGGAGCCGCTGGAGTCGCCAAGCATGGCCGACTTTGTCGCCAATCTGGAGCGCATCAATGCGCTGGCGGAAGCCTCGCCCGGCTATATCTGGCGCTTGCAGGACGAGGCGGGCGATGCCACGGCGTTTCGCCCGTTTGGTGACGATGTGCTGGTGAATCTGTCGGTATGGCGCGATGTGCAGGCGCTCAGCGATTACGTCTACAAGTCCGCCCATACCGAGATGCTCAAGCGTCGCCAGGAGTGGTTCAGCAAGGTCGAAGCGGCGCATATGGTGCTGTGGTGGGTGCCGACGGGGCATCGACCATCGGTGCAAGAGGCTGCCGAGCGCTTGGCGTTGTTGCGTGAGCAGGGCGCCAGCGCGCAGGCGTTCAGCTTTCGCCAGGCGTTTGCGGCGCCGGATGCGCGCGTGGCTGAGCCTGCCGAGTAGCGGTAAGTCATGGTTGGCTGCGGCTCTGTTTGAGCCGTGGGCGAGGCGGGCGGATCACTGGAGCGGCAAGCCTGCGGCGCATCCGCTACAATGCGCGCCGAATTTGTCTTGCCCGAGAGCCCGCCCATGTCCGCCTGCCAGACCCCGATCATCGTTGCCCTGGATTTCCCGACCCGTGATGCCGCGCTGGCATTGGCTGATCAGCTCGATCCCAAGTTGTGTCGGGTAAAAGTGGGCAAGGAGCTGTTCACCCGTTGCGGGCCGGAGATCGTCAACGTGTTGGCCGGCAAGGGCTTCGAGGTGTTTCTCGATCTGAAATTCCACGATATTCCCAACACCACTGCCATGGCGGTCAAAGCCGCGGCCGAAATGGGTGTGTGGATGGTCAATGTGCACTGCTCGGGTGGCCTGCGCATGATGGCGGCCTGCCGCGAAACCCTAGACAAGCTCGCTGGGGCCAAGCCGCTGCTGATCGGTGTAACCGTGCTGACCAGCATGGAGCGCGAAGACCTTGCGGGCGTTGGCCTGGATCTCGAACCGCAGGCGCAGGTGCTGCGTCTCGCTGGGCTGGCTGCGCAGGCCGGTCTGGATGGCCTGGTGTGTTCGGCTCAGGAAGCGCAGGCGCTGAAGGCCGCTTACCCGGCGCTGCAACTGGTGACGCCGGGGATTCGTCCGGCTGGCAGCGCTCAGGACGACCAGCGCCGTATTCTGACTCCGCGTCAGGCGCTGGATGTGGGTTCTGATTATCTGGTGATCGGCCGGCCGATCAGCCAGGCTGCTAATCCCGCCCAGGCGTTGGCAGCGGTGGTAGCTGAGCTGGCCTGATGCTGCTGTGGCAAGGCCGGCATCGGCCTTGCCACCCTGAATCTGCTTTGAAAGTTGTATACAATCGCCGCGTCTCGACTAGCCAGGTTTTCTCCATGCATCCCGCCGCCGAAGATTCGCCACTGGGCAAATCCAGCGAATACATCGCTACCTACACCCCGTCCTTGTTGTTCCCGATTCCGCGTGCCGCGAAATGGGCGGAGCTGGGCCTGAGCGCCGAGACATTGCCGTATCAGGGCGTAGACTTCTGGAACTGTTTCGAGCTGTCCTGGCTGTTGCCGTCGGGCAAGCCGGTGGTGGCCATGGGTGAGTTCGCCATTCCCGCCGACTCGCCCAATATCATCGAGTCTAAATCCTTCAAGCTGTACCTCAACTCGCTAAACCAGTCGGTGTTCAACAGCGCTGACGAACTGGCGGCGGTACTGGTAAAGGACCTCTCGGCAGCCGCCGGCAAACCGGTTGGCGTGCGTGTGCGCAGCCTGGCTGAGGTGACGACCGACGGTGTGCAGGCCGCGCCAGGTATCTGCATTGACGAGCTGGATGTAGCCATCAGCAACTATGCGCAGCCGCAGCCTGAGCTGCTGCGCTGTGATGCCACGCGAGTGGTCGAAGAGAGCCTGCACAGCCATCTGCTCAAATCCAATTGCCCAGTCACCGGCCAGCCGGATTGGGGCACGCTGGTGGTGCAGTACCGTGGCTTGGCGCTGGATCACGCGAGCCTGCTGGCCTACCTGGTGAGCTTTCGCCAGCATGCGGATTTTCACGAGCAGTGCGTGGAGCGAATCTTTCTCGACCTGCAGCGCCTGCTCAAGCCTGAGCACCTGATGGTGTATGCGCGTTATGTGCGGCGTGGCGGGTTGGATATCAACCCCTATCGCAGCAGCGGGTCCATCAGCCCAGATAATCAGCGTTTGGTGCGCCAGTAATGCAAAACCCCAGCTACGTGCTGGGGTTTTTGTTAGTGCTGCGTGCGTTTAGATGCCCATGTTAGCCAGGCTCTGCACGATATTGCGCAGGGTGCCGGCGAGGGTCGGGTGGCTGGCTTCGAAGCGTTCCACTGCGAGGTTGACCCCGTCGATCAGGGTTGCGTCGGGGGCAGCTGCAGCCTGACGGGCCAGCTGCAGTTCAATTTCCTGGGTCAGTACAAACAGTTCGGCACGTTCTTCTTCAGTCAGTGGCGGCTGTTCGGCAAGTTGGTCGCGCAGGTCTTGCAGTTGTTGCTGCAGGCGGCTTGCAGGCATGGAATTCTCCCTTGGGTAATCGACAGATTGACTGACCTCGCGCGTGGGCGAAAGGTTCTGCATGCCTTCAGGTTAATCCAAGCCTGGCGCCTTTGCTTGCTTTGGATCAAGCGTGAGGCACTGATTCAGCCGGCAATCTGGCGCTTGCTCAGGGCTTCTCGCCCTTGTGGCGACGCAGACTGAGGTCGGCCAGGCAGGTGGGCAGGTCGCTGAGCTGGTCAATCACCGAATGCACGCCCAGGCGATACAGACTCAACGTGGCCTGGCTACGCAGGCGGTCACGTTCGGCCATCGGCAGGCTCTGCCAATCAGCTGGTGCCAGGCCGCAGAGCGGGCCACTGATGGCCAGGCCGATGGTCCAGGTGCCGGCATTCAACGCGGCCTGCAGCAGGCGCGGTTCGCCACTGACCAGTACGCAGCCTTCAAGCTGATCAACCTGCAGCTCCATCAAACTGCGCCAGACGGCGTCGGGTGCCGGCCATGGGCGCGTGCTGTGACTGGATGTGCCGGGTAACCAGTTTGGTAGGGCGCTGGCCAGGCTGATGCTGGCGTCGCGCGGTAGCTCATCCAGCCAGGCGCAGGGCACCGCCTGTTGGTGTAGCTGTTCAAGCAGGGGCAGGGCGGCATGCGTGGCTTCGGCATGCTCGCATGCGGTTTCACAGAGGGCCTGCTGATAGGCCTGCCATTCTTCAGCCAAGGGTTCACGGCCCAGGGCCTGCTGCAGGCTCTGCTGATTGGCTGCCTTTGGATAGAGGCGTTGAAGAGTGAGGGGGATGGTGCGTGCGCCGAAATCAACCAGGCAGCCGGACAGGCTAAACAGGATGGCGGTGAAGGCGGGCGAGTTGGTGGGCGTTTGCATGGGCCGTCCTTGAAAATGGTCTAGTCCAGGCTAGCGCTTTCAGGTTACAGGCAGATGAAGGCTTTATTTCCGTTCGCGTTGCCGCCAATCACTGGGCTGTACGGCAACAGGCGGTAAGATTTTTCAGCTATTTGTTCGTCCGCTATGCTGCCTATTTATAGAGCTGCCGCCTTATACTGCGCGGCCTGATTTGGCCGCCTGTGGCAGCCTGAGCATTTTCAAGGAGCGACTGTGATGCGTGTGACCGGTGCGAGCTGGATTGAACGATTGAGCCTGTTGATTGCCTGTACCGGCGTGCTGTTGCTGCCTGCACTGGCGCAAGCCAACGAAGAAGACCCGTGGCAGGGTTACAACCGCTTTATGTTTCGGGTCAACGATAACGTTGATACCTATACTCTCAAGCCGTTGGCCAAGGGTTACCAGGCGGTAACGCCGCAGTTTCTTGAAGATGGCGTGCACAACGTTTTCCGCAACATCGGTGATGTCGGCAACCTGGCCAACAACCTGCTGCAAGGCAAGTTGCATGATGCCGGCGTTGATGGCGGCCGTTTGATCTTCAACACCACCTTCGGCCTGCTGGGCTTCTTCGATGTGGGCAGCGCCATGGGCCTGCAGCGCAGCGATGAGGATTTCGGTCAGACCATGGGCGTCTGGGGGCTCAATAGTGGGCCTTACGTGGTGCTGCCGCTGTTGGGGCCGAGCACCGTGCGTGATGCCTTCGGCAAGGTGCCGGACAGCATGTTGACCGCGCCTGCGTTTATCGATCACGTGCCGACGCGCAATGTGGTGCGCGGCGTTCAGGCAGTCGACGTGCGGGCCAGCTTGCTCAAGGCCGAGCGTATGGTCAGCGGTGACAAGTACATCTTTATCCGCAATGCCTACCTGCAGAATCGCGAATTTAAAGTGCGCGATGGTGAGGTTGAAGACGATTTCTGAGTCGTTGCGTAAACAAAAAAGGCGGCCATTGCGGGCCGCCTTTTTTGTTGTCCGAGTATTTCAGCTCATGGAAATAATCGCCAAACCTAATGCCTGGCGGCCGTCTTCCATCGTGCTGACGCGCATCACTTCGGCTTGGGCATCCAGGCCGCGTAATTCGTTGTGATCAGAAGCGATGTGCACGCGTACCTTGTCGCCCATCTTTACTGCGCTTTCTGCTTCCAGCTGCATGCCGGTGCTGGACAGGTCGAGGCACAATGCAGGGATTTCCTTGCCGTCATGGTGCAGGGTGACGGGGGCTTCTAGCCGCATGCGGATGTAATCGCGTTTCTCACTGTAGGCACGATCATTTTGGCTCATGGGCTTTTTCCTCTTGTTATGGGGGCTGTCCTGCAGCTCTTATAACCTTCGCCGATTTGAGGTGTAAAGTCGTGCGGCGACGACCGGCACCCGCTTGAATCACGTAGCGGATGGGAGTACCGTCTGCGCCTTGAAGCAAGCCGAGTTCGCGCGTCCAGGCGGTTGCCCTGACGTACTAAGCCAACCCATACCCGGCGCAGTTTGCCTGGATACCTCATGCACAAAACCAGTGCCACGCTGCTGATAATCGATGACGACGACGTAGTGCGTGCGAGCCTCGCAGCCTACCTGGAAGACAGTGGTTTTCATGTGCTGCAGGCTGCCAATGGCTTGCAGGGGCTGGAAGTCTTTCATGCCGAGTCGCCGGATCTGGTGATCTGCGATCTGCGCATGCCGCAAGTCGATGGTCTCGAGCTGATCCGCCGTATCAATGCCCTGCAAGTGGATACCCCGGTGATCGTGGTCTCCGGTGCAGGCGTGATGAGCGATGCCGTAGAGGCCTTGCGCCTGGGCGCTGCCGATTACCTGATCAAACCTTTGGCGGATCTTGCCGTGCTTGAGCATTCAGTGCGTCGTGCACTGGATCGCGCCAACTTGCGCCTGGAAAATCAGCGCTACCGCGACGAGCTGGAAACCGCCAACCGCGAACTGCAAGCCAGCCTGCACCTGCTGCAGGAGGATCAAAACGCCGGTCGCCAGGTGCAGATGAACATGCTGCCGGTGACGCCGTGGCAGGCCGATGGCTTGAACTTCGCCCACCAGATCATTCCGTCGCTGTACCTGTCGGGCGACTTTGTCGACTATTTCCGCGTCGATGACAGCCGTATCGCTTTTTATCTGGCCGATGTGTCCGGGCATGGCGCTTCTTCGGCATTTATCACCGTGCTGCTGAAGTTTATGACCACGCGCCTGCTGTACGAGTCGCGGCGCGGCGGTAACCTGCCGGATTTCAAACCCTCTGAAGTGCTCGGTCATATCAACCGTGGCCTGATCAACTGCAAGCTGGGCAAGCACGTGACCATGCTTGGCGGCGTGATCGACCAGGCCAACAACCGCCTGACCTACAGCATTGGCGGCCATCTGCCGCTGCCGGTGCTCTACAGCGACGGCCAGGCGCGTTATCTGGAAGGGCGTGGCTTACCGGTCGGGTTGTTTGTCGAAGCCGAATACAACGACCTGGAACTTGAATTGCCCGAGGCCTTCAGCTTGACGCTGCTCTCCGATGGCATCCTTGATCTGCTGCCGGGCGATACCTTGAAAGACAAGGAAACCCTGTTGCCGCAGCTGATCAGTTCTGCGGGCGGCACCTTGGATGGCTTGCGCAAGGCTTTTGGGCTGGCCAATCTGGGGGATATGCCGGATGATATCGCCTTGCTGGTGTTAAGCAGGAACCTTGCATGAACCCTGGGATAAGCCCCGGAAGAATCCAGTTTGCCGAACAAGATGGCACGTTCATCTTGAAGTTTGTCGGCGAAGTGCGCCTGACGCTGTGTTCGGCCCTGGATTCGACCATCGAGAAAATCTTCACCGCGCTGAATTTCTCAGCCATCGTGATTGATCTCACCGAAACCCGCAGTATCGACAGCACGACCCTTGGGCTGCTGGCCAAGCTGTCGATTCTCTCGCGGCAGAAGATCGGCCTGTTGCCGACAGTGGTGACCACCCACGCCGATATCACGCGACTGTTGCAGTCGATGGGATTCGATCAGGTCTTCAATATCGTCGACACACCTGTGCCGTGCCCGGATTGTCTGGACGATCTGCCGTCGCAGGATCAGTCGGAAGAGCTGGTGCGCGCCAAGGTGCTGGAAGCGCACCGCATTCTGATGGGGTTGAATGACTCCAATCGCGAAGCCTTCCACGATCTGGTCAACGCCCTCGAGCATCATTGATTCGAGTGGCTAAACAAACGGGGCGCTCAATGAGCGCCCCGTTTGTTTTCAGGCCATTCAGGCTTGAGCGGTGAGCAGTTTTTCCAGCTTTTCCTGATCGCGGGCAAACAGACGAATGCCTTCGGCCAGCTTTTCGGTGCCCATGGCGTCTTCATTCATGGCCCAGCGGAATTGGCTTTCACTCAGGCTCTGCTTGGCTTCAGCAGTCTTACCAGGGCTGAGCAGGCGCGCCAGAGGCTGCTGGTCATCGGCCAGTTGCTGCAGCAGCTCGGGGCTGATGGTCAGGCGGTCGCAGCCGGCCAGTTGTTCGATCTGGCCGATATTGCGGAAGCTCGCGCCCATCACCACGGTCTGGTAGGCGTTGGCTTTGTAGTAGTTGTAGATGCGCGTAACCGACTGCACGCCAGGGTCTTCTGCGCCGACAAAATCACGGCCTTCGGCCTTCTTGTACCAGTCGTAGATGCGCCCGACGAAGGGCGAAATCAGAAACACACCCGCATCGGCACAGGCCTGGGCCTGGGCGAAGGTGAACAGCAGGGTCAGGTTGCACTGGACGCCAGCCTTTTCCAGCTGCTCGGCGGCGCGAATACCCTCCCAGGTCGAGGCGATCTTGATCAGCACGCGCTCGCGACCAATGCCGGCTTCTTCATATAGGCCAATCAGGCGCTCGGCGCGGCGCAGGGTGGCTTGCGTGTCGAAGGACAGGCGCGCATCCACCTCGGTGGAGATGCGCCCGGGGATGATCTTGAGGATTTCACCGCCCACAGCGACGCCAAAATGGTCGCAGGCCAGGCCTAAATCGCCTTTGCCGGCAGTCACTGCGCTTTTCAGCAGTGCGCTGTAACCAGGCATGGCAGCGGCTTTAAGCAGCAGGGAAGGGTTGGTGGTGGCATCGACCGGCTTCAGGCGGGCGATGGCGTCGAGGTCGCCGGTATCGGCGACCACAGTGGTGAACTGTTTGAGTTGATCCAGCTTGGAGGTCATGACACAGCCTTGTGGTTGCGGATGTCTTGACCTTACCCGAGTCAGCGGCCTTGCAGCAATTGCGCCGCCTGATCGAACAGCGCCAGGGGCTCGCTGGTTTTGTGAATGTCCACCGAGAGCAGCTGGCGAAAGCGCCGCGCGCCGTTAAAGCCCTGGCCCAGGCCGAGCATATGGCGGGTGATGTGGTGCATGCTGCCGCCTTCAGCGAGGTGTGCGGCGATATAGCCGCGCATGCTCTGCATGGCCTCGAGGCGACTCATTACGGCGCGCGTTGAGCCAAACAGCTGCTGGTCAACCTGCGCCAGCAGGTAAGGGTTGTGGTACGCCTCGCGGCCCAGCATCACGCCATCGAAGGTCTGCAGGTGCTGCTGGCAATCACCCAGAGTCTTGATGCCACCGTTGAGGATGATTTCCAGCTCGGGGAAGTCCTGCTTAAGCTGCGCAGCCACCTCATAACGCAATGGTGGTACCTCGCGGTTCTCCTTGGGCGATAGCCCTTCGAGAATGGCAATGCGTGCATGCACAGTAAAGCTGCGGCAGCCTGCATCGCGCACGGTGCCGACGAAATCGCACAGCTCGGCATAGCTGTTGCGGCCGTTGATACCAATGCGGTGCTTCACCGTTACCGGAATATCCACCGCATCCTGCATGGCTTTCACGCAATCGGCGACCAGTTGCGGATGGCCCATCAGGCAGGCACCGATCATATTGTTCTGCACCCGATCGCTGGGGCAGCCCACGTTGAGGTTGACCTCGTTATAGCCCGCCTCTTGCGCCAGCTTGGCACAGGCCGCCAGATCCGCCGGCACGCTGCCGCCTAGCTGCAGAGCCAGCGGGTATTCGGCCGCGCTGTGGCGCAGAAATCGTGCACTGTCGTTATGCAGGATCGCGCCGGTGGTGACCATCTCGGTATACAGCAGGGCGTTTTGCGACAGCTGGCGTAGGAAGAAGCGGCAGTGACGATCCGTCCAGTCCATCATCGGAGCAACGGAGAAGCGGCGGGACACCGTAGCCGGCGTGGTTACTGAGTTAAAGCCTTCTAGCATGGGTGTCTCCGGTGTGCGTGTTTCTGACGTGTTTTCGGGGGTTTGCGGGCATTTTTAAAAGTCGGGTGGTACGCTGTACCACCTAAATGCTCGCATGTACCACCGGCAAACAGGATGTACCACCATGGCAACGATCAGACCGCGAAAGAGGGCTGACGGCACGATCAGTTACACCGCTCAGATTCGAATCAAAAAAGATGGGGTGCAAGTTTACACAGAGAGCCAGACCTTCGCGCGCAAGAAGGCGGCCGAGGCGTGGGTAAAGCGCCGCGAGACTGAGCTAAGTGAGCCGGGTGCAATCGAGCGCGCCAAGAGGGGCGGTGTGCTGCTCAGGGATGTAATCGATAAGTACTTGGCAGAGGTCGGCCAGGCTCAGCCGCTTGGGCGGACGAAGGAGTACACACTGCGTGCGGTAATGGCTTCGTACCTGGGTGATATGACGCCCGCGCAGATGACCAGCCAGGTGCTGGTTGACTATGCGCTGTGGAGAATGAGCTCAGAAGGTGGTGGTGTTCAGCCGCAAACTGCCGGCAATGATCTGGCCCATCTTGGCGCGGTGCTGTCAGTCGCCCGCCCAGCCTGGGGATATGATGTGCCGGCCGGCGCTATGACCGATGCCCGGATGGTACTCAATAAGCTGGGTTACAAGATGAAGAGTCGTGAGCGCGAGCGGCGGCCGACCCCGTCTGAGTTGGCTCTGTTGCTGGAACGATTCTGCGATGTTTTGAAAGCACGCCCTTTGTCGGTGCACATGCCCAAGGTCGTGCTCTTTGCTTTGTTCTCGACCCGGCGGCAGGACGAAATTGTGCGGATTCGTTGGGCAGACTTGGACGAAGATCGGCAAGCGGTACTGGTCCGCGATATGAAAAATCCCGGCGACAAGTGGGGCAATGATGTGTGGTGTCATCTGCCGCCAGAGGCTTGGGCCATCGTGCAAAGCATGCCTCGGGTCTACGAAGAAATATTTCCGTACACGGGAGATGCGATACAGGGCGCGTGGGCGCGGGCGATTGAGCGGACGCAGATTGAGGATCTTCACTTCCATGATCTACGGCATGGTGGCGTGAGTAGGCTGTTTGAAATGGACTGGGATATTCCCCGGGTGGCGAGTGTTTCTGGCCACCGGGACTGGAACTCACTTCGGCGCTACACCCACCTGCATGGGGATGGGGATTCTTTCGCAGGTTGGGAGTGGCTGCCGAAGGTCATAGAGATGCAAGTGAGCTTTGGCGCGGCAGTGGCCAAGCGTAAGCAGTCAGGCGGATAGCTGCCGACATTCTTTGACGGCTGCTGCGCGTTGATCGTCGAGATAGCTCGCCAAGTCTTGCAGGTGGATTCCTTTGGCGGACTTCTGGCTATGCTCCAGGCGGGTTATCGGTATCTTTATTTGCCCGGCTAGAGCCTTACGCAGGAACATCTCGGGGCTGAGGTGTGAAAAGTAATCCTGACAAACTCGATCAAGTGGGATTATCACCTGCCCGTTGTATTGAGCCATCAGCAAAAACAGCGTTTTCATTGCTCTATGCCCTATTTGCCATTTCAGTGGACTCAGCTTATCGGATCAATTTTTTTTCCAAACAAGCTAAGTCGCAGACGGGCGTATTGGCGCGAGCTGTGTATTCCAGTGATGCTGACACCCTATTCCAGCGATTGTGACCCACCCATTCCAGTGATTGTGATCCACCGCGCTGATGATTCTGACCCAAGGGCAGGTGCGAGTGATGAGGAACTCTCACAGCTGAAGTGTCCTGTCGTAAGGACAGGTATCGGTGCATGGCTGTTTCGGCGCTGTTGAAGTTTCTATCGCCGCACTGTAGCCCGTATCGGAGCGCTGGAAGGCCTTGGGGGATTCTGCGGGTCGCGTGGCTCATCTCCAGGCTCTGCGATTTGCCAGCTCCTCGATGTTATGGGGCACGCATTAGAGCGTCCACTGGCCATGCACCCGGTCGCGCCCGCGCAGGCTGACAGGCTGACAGGCTGAAGCGATCCAGGTGCTTGTTTTGACGCAGGTTGCCGAACACCGGCTCCAGGGTGGCGAAACGGCGGGTGATCATCGCTCGGCCAACCTCGCTGTTGAGGCATTGGAGACGGCGAAGCGGATCGGTCACAACAAAGCGGCAGTGGCCCTGGCCAACAAGCTGGTGCGGATCTGCTGGGCGGCGTGGTGCCATGAGCGGCGTTTCTGCGGCGACTGGAAAAGTGCGAAGCCCGCTCGACGGCGGGGAAAATTAGTAAGGGGTGATGGTTTTCTTGTGGTTGTGGTGAGTAGCAGCACTGACGGAACAGGCGAGTCCTGCAGTGGAACAAGGCCGATAGTAATGCTGATCCGAAAGATCTCTTGAGCGCTGGGCCCCGTTGCGCGAATTAAAGAATGGCCAGGGTGTTGAGCCCATAGTAAGGCCGGATATACGCATGCAACCGCACCGACGACAGGGCAGATCAAAAGCTTTACCCACTATTTGTGAGGAGAGTCCATATACATTGTTAGGCGAAATTGACGCATCCATATAGTTGACTACGTGTGCGTAATTTTTACCTGCTGTGTGGACTAGCAAAGAGCAAAAGTTGCTGCAGTAAGCATTGGCATATTTTTCTGGAAATTCAAGCATCAGTACCGCTGCTTTGAGCTCTGACCCTGAAAATTCTTCGGATTTGAGTATTTCTATAAAACGCAGCTCAAAGGAATTTAACGCAGCTTTCAGTGGCGCGATTCCAGAGAACCGCTGTGGGCATGGTTCGTTTGCAAGAAGATTAATCAAAATTGTTTCTTCTGCATGTGCTTTTTTTCTGCTTGCTTCAGATGTGGATGCACATACGACCAGCCGCTCACCGCGTGCTTGCGACTGCTAGGCACGACTAAAACCTTCGGGATTGGTAGTTGATGCCTTTTCCTTCTTCACAGTATTGCTTCAAGCTGAGCAGGAAAATTGCCCAGTTATAATTACAGAAGCGATAGAATTCCGTTACTGACTTCCAGTCAGCATGACGGAGAGTGATCGAAGTCTTGCCACCCAATTGATTGAAATCGAAAGTGATGTTAGTTCCCACCCACTCAGGATCTGAGTCAGTGCAATGCCAACCCATTTTTTCATTCTTGACCAATTCTGTAATTTTCATTCTTGTCGGGGCTTCATCTCCGAACTTGAATTCATTGACTACGCCCAATTGAGCAGTGAATGTTAATTCTTGAGTCCACACCTCAGCCAATCCACTCTCAGACGTCAGCACTTCGTATACCTTTTCCACAGGAGCGTTTATGTATTGGATGTGCTCAATGTTTGCCATATCTGATTTCCTCTGTGTTATTGCCTAACGTTTGGTTAAGGGGCCGCGGAACGCGGTCCCGAACGAGCGAAGCGAGTGACTTGAACCAGTTGTTAGGCAGCGGACTTCGAGCCGGACGAAGGACTTGCTGCCAACACTGAGCTTAACCGGCGGGGCGCACGGTATGTCGGCTTCGACCCCGGAAGTCATTTGTGATGTGCGCATTTCCTGAAAGCAACACCCTTGCTGAGCACAAATAACGGCCTCTATCTTCAGACGGCCACTCGATTCTGTTCTGGCGCCGCGATGCGACTGCTGTGTTCCTGTGCACGGTCATCGACAATGGCTTTGCTCTTACGCCTAATTATAAGTAGACGAAAAACTGGCGTAATTTTTTGCGCCGACTGTGTCGGATAACGTTCCTTGCCGTTCTGTAAGCCATTGTCTAGCCTGCACTTAATATCCCAAATGCGACATGATTCAGGATACAAGGTGACGCGAATGGCAGAACTACTCGATAATTGTACACGAGCAAATTTACCTCCCAATTTATTGAATTGTCCTGACATTATCTATCAGACAAATCCGATTGATCATGGCGAGATTTCTTGTGCCGGCCTGTGTATTCCAGTGATGCTGACACCCTGTTCCAGCGATTGTGACCCGCCCGCGCTGATGATTCTGACCCAGAGCAAGTGATGAAGAACTCTCACAGCTGAAGTGGCCTGGTCGTCAGAGCAAGCCTGCGGCGACGTGACCGGGCTAAGTATTTCTGGAGGTGGGGCCGCGATTAGATTTTTTGATAGAATGGCGTCACGGAACGACTGACCGGCTGAGATCGAGCGTTCCCCAGCTGCGATCCCGCAGTGCTCACGCAAGGTGAGCCAAGGTGAAAACCGAGTGGTGGCCGGATAGCTCTGCGGGCCTGTGAGATTTGTCTGAAATTGCAGGTACAACCAAGCTGCCCCACGTACTGCTTGGTACCCTCGCAGTTTTGTTTGCACAAGGAACTTGCGCATGGCTGATCTCGCCAAGGTGGGCGATCCAGTTTCCTGCTGATTTATGCCGAGAGCCGGCAGCCCGAACCGGACTCCGACCTTGTGGCTGAATGGAAGGCTTTGCAACAGGAAGTAGTGGACGTGGAGTACTCCTTGCCGGGCAGTGACGTGCTGGCCTACCAGCATGCATTGTTGCTTTACGGCGCGCGTAACCGTGAGCTGCGTCTACTGCTTGAGCGCTACCGCGCGAAGTAATCACCTCCGCACGTCACTTCTGGTTGGGCGCCCAGCTCCAGGGCGCTTTCCACCCCATCGTTTCTGCATGTCCGCGCGGCTCTGCAACCAGCCCTCTGCACGAATTAGCATCGGCCAGATAAGCATGGGGTTGGCTTGTAGATGCTGGTTGATCAATCGGTAGACATGCTGCGCTTTGGGCGGCAGTCCATCAGGCTTATGCAGTAAATCCAGTAGTACTTCGACTGCACTCTCATCGTTCAGTATGTGCTGCTGCTCTTCGATCCATTGCCAGAGCAGCGGCCGGCGATGGCTGAGCCAGTTGGTTATGCCTCGCTCCGGGAGCAGAACCGCCGGTGTGAATAGGCCTTCGTGAAACTCTGTCACCTCCCGCGTCAAGATGCGGTTCACTGATTTGTCGAAGTGTCCCCTCTGGCGCATGCCTGACTTATAGCGGGCTGCCGCTGCTCGCTTCCCCTCTTCCCCCACCTGCAACGGGGTTCCAGGAGCATGCTCCGCACAGAGCTTTCGCCCTGGCAGAGGATGCCTCCAGCACAGCGTGCAGAAATTGAATGGATCGATTTGCTGCCCATACTCTGCGCGGATCTGGCTTTGCACCGGTATCCGCAGCTGACTGCACATGCTGATGAAATAGGTGACCTCGATGACCGTCGGGAATGTGAATGTCCGTGGCGGCAGGGTGGTGTGCGAATGAATCACCTCGACAGCAATACGCAGATCGGCGAGCAGCGGGTCGTTCGATTTCCCCATGAGGAAACCCAACTCCGCGCAAATCATCCAGATGCCATCCCAGGTCGCTCTGCGCTGCTTGTGCAGCAGATGCCAGTGCTCTGGATCGAGCAGCGGCATGAGGTACTGCTTGATCAGGCGCAACGCCAGTGCAGGCGTTACGGCCACGTCATGCACATGCAGCCGAATGGCCCACAGCGCTACGGCCACTTCTTCGTAAACGAAGGTGTCGAGAAATTCATCATCCAGGTAGAGCGGCAAAATCAAGTGTCCAAACTGGCTAGTAGATGAGTATCCCTCAACTGCCTAGCATGCGGCATCGGGATATTGCAGCTCAGGCGAGGGGATGACGGTGGAGACGATGACACTCACAGAGGTGAGTCAGATTCTCAGAATTTCGGAGCACACGGCGCGCAACCGGCTGAGCATGGGGCTGCCCATGCCGCCTTCGTTTCGCGTTGGTCGCCGTCGCCTTTTCCTCAAGCAGGAAGTCGAGCGTTGGCTGGCCGCGCAGGCCGGTACCGATAACAGGCACTGATGCAGGCGTGAGAGGGAGGGAGCGCTATCAAATAGCGAGTAGACGTAAGAGGTAAAACAGTGGACGCAAAAAAGGCCCGGAGCGGCAACTCCGAGCCTTTCTGGATGAAGCAAGCACTACAGCGCTTGCAGATTCTCAGCGTCCTTCTATCGACTGTCAAGGTCAAGGGCAGGCTATTGCCTGCCGTTCGACTCCCCATGCCAGGGGAAGAAGGGGTTTGATGTGAGAGTCAGGATTGAACCCCGATTGCTGCGCGAAGCCGTGCGCATGCACTACAGCACGCAACTATCAACCCGGGAAATTGCTGTCAGTATCGGGCTGTCGCGCAACAGCCTCAAGCGGTTGCGCCGGCATCTGGAAAACATTGAGTGCGATGTGGCGCAACTGGCCAGTTGGAGTGATGAGCAGCTTTATCAGCGGCTAGGCATGACGCCTTTCAACGGCTTCCGCTTGAAAGCCATTCCAGACTGGAACTGGGTGCACGCAGAGATGCGCAACCCCAGTGTCACCCTGGAGCTACTCTGGCGTGAATGGCGGGCCACCGAGCCTGATGGCATTGCTTATTCCCAATTCACGGCCAGCTATCGCCAGTTCATGCGGCAGCGGCCGCTGGTGATGCGCCAGGTACACCTGCCTG
The DNA here is from genome assembly GCA_019359435.1 of Kaiparowitsia implicata GSE-PSE-MK54-09C. Taxonomy (GTDB): domain Bacteria; phylum Cyanobacteriota; class Cyanobacteriia; order Elainellales; family Elainellaceae; genus Kaiparowitsia; species Kaiparowitsia implicata. The sequence continues at coordinate 99,721 of JAHHHI010000064.1, read as the reverse complement.
GCGACAAGCTGTTCTTGGATTTCTCTGGGCAGACCATGCCGATCTATGTAGATGGCCAGCCCGAACCGCGTCAGGCACAAATCTTCGTGGCCGTGCTGGGTTACTCCAACTACACCTTTGCCTGTGCTCTCTGGAGCCAGCGCATCGAGGACTGGCTGCATGGCCATGTCCAGGCATTCAACTTCCTGGGTGGCGTACCTCGGCTGTTGGTGCTTGATAACCTCAAGGCCGCCGTTATCAAACACAGCCGTGATGAGGTGCAGCTCAACCTGATCTACCAGCAACTGGCCCACCATTACCAAACCATTATCCTGCCGACGCGGCCCCGCAAACCCAAGGACAAGGCCAAGGTGGAGGCCGGAGTCAAATTGGTGCAGCGCTGGCTGCTGGCAGCCCTCCGGCATCGGCGTTTCTTCAGCCTGGAAGAGCTGAACCAGACAATTTTGGAGTTGTTGCCCGCCTTCAATCAGCGGCCGTTCAAGCGGCAGCCAAACAGCAGCCGCTACAGCTTGTTCATGGAGTCGGAACTGCCGGCGTTACAGCCGCTGCCGCTACATCTCTACGAGCATGCGGATTGGCGCTTCAAGGTGAAGGTGCGCAGCGACTACCTGGTGGAGTACGACAATCATCACTACTCGGTACCGAGCCGGCTCGTGCAGCAGCAAGTGGATGTGCGTGCCACCGGCCAGGTGGTGGAGATCTACCACAACCACCTGCGCGTCGGCAGCCACCCCAGGCAGACCACTCCCGGGATCAGCGTCCTCTCAGAGCACCGACCACCCAATCACCAGTATTACAGCGATAGCGAACCCGCTGCCCTCCTGGAATGGGGGGAGCGAGTCGGGCCTGCCGTCCTGCGTCACCTGCGTTATCACTTGACCGAGCGCCCAGATGTGGCCAACGGACACAAGGCGGCAAGTGCCCTACGCAAGGAGGCCCGCCTGCACGGCGAGCAACGTTTGGAGGAAGCCTGCTTGTACGCCCTAAGTATCAAGACATTCGCACTCAAGAGCCTGCAATCGATCCTGCGCGAGCAACCCGACAAACGCCCGAACCTGAACGCTCAGCCGATAACCACCCCTGCCCACGAAAACCTCCGTGGCGCCCACTATTTCGCCGAAGAGAAGGATGACGTCACATGCTGAACCAGCAGACCCACAGCAAGCTCCAACAGCTGCAACTGTCCGGGATGGCGAAGGCCTATCAGGAGCAGCTCGAACAGCCCAGCATGCAGGCATTGCCTTTCGATGATCGCCTGGGGCTGATGGTAGATCGTGAAGTCAGCGAGCGCGAGAATCGGAAACTGGCTCGGTTGCTGAAACAGGCAAAGCTGCGCTATGCCGCGCACCTGGAGGATGTCGACTACCGCAGCAGCCGTGGCCTGGACAAGCAAATGGTGGCCGGCCTAGCAGGATTTGCCTGGATTGCACAGCAGCAGAATCTGCTGCTGACCGGCGCCACTGGCACGGGCAAAAGCTGGATGGCATGCGCATTTGGCAGCCAGGCCTGCCGACAAGGTTTCTCGGTGATCTACAAAACAGCTTCGAAGCTCTACGAGGAACTGCAAATCGCCATTGGCGATGGCTCGCTGCCCAAGTACCGGATGGCCTTGAGCAAAGCTCATCTGCTGATCCTTGATGACTTCGGCCTGGCGCCGGTAGAGCCCACTGTAGGCTACACCCTGCTGGATATCGTTGATCAGCGTATGCAACATGGCTCGCTGATCATCACCAGCCAATTCCCTACAGAGCACTGGCACAGCATGTTCAGTGACGCGACGCTGGCCGAGGCAATCCTGGATCGAATCGTTCATCGCTCGCACCGGATCGCCCTCAAGGGTGAGTCACTGCGCAAGCAAGCTACCAAGGCATAAAGCCAAGCAGGCAGGGGGCTCCGGCCCCCTGCCTGCTTTCCGCTTAGGTTGCCAACTCGATTTCGAGCCGCTGCAACCTCTCAAGCAATACCGCCTCATCAGCGTCCCTGAACTGACCGCATAGCCAACGCTCCAGCAGCACAGTATCCATACCAAGTAGTGCTGCCGCTTGTGCAGGCGTTAGTAGGTGGAGCCAAATGCGTTCAGCGAGACGCGGTGTGCCGCAGATGGTCTTTGACTCATGAGTAGCTGGAGTCGACCGATCATGATCGCTGTATGCCTAAACCGAGCACTGCCCAGCACGACCAGCTTCCTTGCCTGATGCTCGCTGATCGGTGGGCAGATCAACAATTATACTCGGCTTGCTTGTGACTTTTTATGAAAGTCGATTATCGAGGCGCTGCCTGGCTGGGGTAGGGTGGGTGCGAGTCTGGCATCCGCTTCGCTGCTGTATGGCCGGTTGTATTGGAGCATCTAGCGGCCTAGACGTATGTGTCCAGGCCCTCGCTACCAAAGCATACATCTGCTCATTTACGGATTTGCGCTCTTAAACATGGTCTGCCAGTTGGCCGCTCGATACCGAGAATGGTACGAATCGCCCTGGATTTCCTGGGCACTCTACAGCTCTGGTGGACTACCCCCGATCTGGTAGACATCCCCGGCCTATGCTTTGAGCATAGGAGGAAGTCTATGAGCACCCAACGATTTACCCCGGAATTCAAGGCTGAAGCTGTCAGGTAGATCGTTGCTCATGTCAGTCTTGATATACGCCTGTTATCTTTTGAACCCGTAGTAACTCGCTCCCAGTAGCTGCGGAGAAAAAAGGCTGTTGCGATTCAGAAAGTCTTGCTTCTGTAAAAACTCAAAGTAGCCTACCGGTACTCAACTTGCGCCTGAGCGGGCAACGCTTTTCCAGCCAATCCAGCTCAGGCATGAAAAGCGAGGCCCCGTCCTTTGGAGGGCACTCGCGTCTGATGGACGATCACTGAGGTAAAGGCTCAACTACAGGTGGAAATCGCCCGCAGCCTCCGGCTGGTAAAGCACTTTCCTGATCTCAATCCGGCGGGCTCTATCAGAAATTCGCCAGTCGATAGCGTCCCCCTCCTGATAGCCCAGGATGGCGGCGCCGATGTCGGAACATACGGAATGCTTCCCGGCGTTACTGTCCGCGTCTTCAGGGTAGACCAAGACCACCTCGATCTCTTCGTCATCCAGCTGCAGCAAGGCCCTAGAGTTCATCGTGACAACATTGCACGCCACCTGCTGCGGCTCAACGACAATAGCTCGCTCAATCTCATGTTCAAGTTCAACAACGGCCGGGCCAGGCTCGAGCACGATCAGACTCTCGAGCCTGACCTTGTCGATTTCAGTGATGTAGATCCTAGTGAAGTCGCCAACGGCACCTTCGCGCAAGAACTGGAGATAGCGCCCCGCCGTCATGGAAAATGACTTCAATGTCGGCGTTTCGCTCTCAAGCAGAAAGCCGCTACGCAGAAAGGCTTTCAGCGAGCGCGCGTTGTCCGGGTGGATCTTGGCGATGAGCTTCTCGGCCCGCATCTCGAGGAAAGCCAGTTTCATGCCTTCGCGGATCGTGCGGGCGCCAAGGTTTCGGCCCCATTTGTCGCTGTCTCCTATGACTAGGACTATCTCGCAATTTGAGCCGGTCTTGATGAGACGGACAAAGCCCACCGGGGTGTCATGCCGGTCATAGGCCATGAAGAATCGGCCGCCCCGGTTGAATAGATGGGTCAGGATCGGCAATTGAGTTCGATCGATAGCTTGCTCGATGGAGCGGGAGACATGACGCGAATCGCTCAGATAGCAGGTGACGCGCTCATCCTCCAACCAATCCATCAGCGTCAGCGCGTGTGCCCGAGTAATTTCAGAGCACAGCGAAATGAAAGGCTTGTTCATCTTCACCACACTTACTTGTAAAGGATGAAAGCCCTTCATGGCTATGGCCATGACGGTTCTTTCGGCAACCGCCTATCTTAAGACATAACGCGAGTAATGCCGAACAGCATGGAGAATTTGAGGAAACTAGCGTTTTGCCGAGCCCGAACCAGTCAAGCGCTCAAGTCTCCAGGATGCGTCGGTAGCGGTGGAGAAAACCCTTTCGGAGAATCAAAGCCCCGAAAACCGCCCATACCCACGGCGAACCGGACTCTAACCCCGTATTACGTGGGCTTCGGTTCCATTGTTCGCCAAGCCCTAGACAAGAATCTTTAATAAAATATCTGCTCGGAGCAACTGACCGGCTGAGATCGAGCGTTCCCCAGCTGCGACCCCGCAGTGCTGAAAGCATAGGCCGAGGATGTCTACCGGAGCGGGGGTAGTCCAAGCTCCTAGTTAGTCCAGGCGTTTGCGGGTCTCGTCGAATGCCCGCTGAATGAATTTCTGCTGTTCGGGGGCAATCTCAAGTTCACAACAAAGCGAGTGCCAGCCGGACAGGGCGTCTAGTGTTTGCTCGATGTAGGCATCTGGCCTGAGGTAGCTGAAGGCAGCGCAGACCTGTTTTAGTTTCTTACGGGTGGCCAGGCCGGCACCGCTGAAAGACGTTGTGTGCTCGTCTGCATATCCTTGTATTTGTGAATAAGCCAGGTCATAGGTAGGGGCTAGTAGCCATCGTGACTGGCCATGCAAGAATGCGGAATTTTTACCGTAGTCGTCATGGTTGCGGATTATCACTGATGCGTTTGGCCGCTTCTAATGTAATGCGCTGGCTTGCGATGGCTAGCTCTAAAGCCGCTACATAGGCCTTGCGCTTCGCTTCATCAGAGCAGCTTCTGAAAAAGGTAGGGAGGGGGCTGCTGGTCGCAAGATTTATCTTCAACTTGGTCATGATCAATTTTTAGGCTGCTGGGGGCTCTAGTTACTTGCCTAGGATGCCTAAGCAATCGCGGCGAAGCGCTCGATACGAGGGTGCTCGCGATGTGTTGCTTGCCACAGGTCGTAATCGATTTGTACGCCAAGCCAAGTACGTGCCTTGCCTATGCCTGCCAATTCCAAGCGGACGGCTAGATCCGGACTAATCGGAGCATGACCGTGCAGGATCCGCGACAGCGTTTCGCGGGCAAAACCAAGGCGTCGGGCAAGTTCGGCGATGCTGATATCAAGCTCTGGGAGTACGTCTTCGAGCAGCGTCTCGCCCGGATGTGGCGGGTTGAACATGGTCATGGAAAACCCCTCCTGTTCAGTGGTAGTCGAGGTAATCGACGAGTTCTACGTCGCTACCAACGAATCGAAAGATCAATCGCCAATTGCCGTTGACGGTGAGAGACCAGAATTCTATAAGCTCCCCTTTAAGGGGATGCAGTCGCCACCCTGGTATGTCTAGATCGGATGGTTCGCAAGCTCTGTCCATAAAACTCAGTATCCGGCTTAGACGTTTCGCGTGATCGTTCCGGATGCCTTTGGTCGAGCCTGATTCGTAGAAAGTGCGTAGACCTTTGTGCCTAAAGCTTATGATCATGTTCTTTAGTGTGATGTATTTGATCACGGTTTTCAACCGCGAAAGGACTATTCCATAAGGGCTTCGCCGTTTGCGACCAGGTTGAGCGCACGCCGGGGGATCAACTGGACTTGTCGATTTCCGCGCTTGATCTCTTGAACACTCGATCTCTTGCCATAAACGCCTCAAGCATGTGCGGTATGAGTGTCAGGGCATCGACCTCTTCGCCGTGGGCTTGCGAGTGCAACATTGCGTAGCGTTCGAGGTCGGCTTTGAGGTTGGCCGGGCAGTTGAATGTCAGTTTGAGGTTCTCGGTTTTAGGCAAGGGGCCGAGGCGCAGTTTTGTGGTGCTCATTGCCGGTTCCTTTGTTGAGTGATTAGGGGCTGATAGGGGCGCAGCACTAGATCGCGGTTGACGATCACGCGCAGTGGCAGGCCGGGACGCTCAGTCAGCGTGGGCTGGATATCCAGGTTGCGACGGGTCACTTCCTGGCCGATTTGATTGACTGTGTCCTGCAGGCTGTCTCGTCCCGCGATGATGATTCGGTCGCCATCAGCACGGCTTGAGGGCGCCGCCAACTCGGCACCGATGCCCAGCAGAGTGGTCATCGCTGCACCAGCAACGATCCGATCCCAATGCCAGTCGACGCTATCCTCCAGACCGGCATAGCCGGCGGCATCTGCACCGACCAGGTTGTCGAGTTGGAATGAGGACGTGTCAGGCAGGATCACCCGCTGCCAAACCATCTGCACGCGACTCTGCCCGTAGCTCACCTGGCTGTTATAACGGCCGAGCAGTCGCGAGCCTTGGGGGATGAGCACATGCTGTCCGGTGGCGCTGTCATAGACTGGTTCGGTCACCGTAGCGATCACATCGCCCGGCAGGTCCGACTTGATGCCGGTGACCAGTGCTGCCGCGATGATGGTTCCAGCCATAACCTGATAGGGCGAGTCCGGGAGTTGTACAAATCCGGAATTACGGATTTGCGCGTTTCCGGATTTACTGAGAAACGCCTCTTTCTGCTCTTGCCGGTTCTGCATTACGTCGGCATCCGTAGGTGGCCCAGAGACTGTCGTAGTGGGATTGAATTCGTCGCGAGTAGCAAGACTCGGTGCAGCAGTCGTGGCGCTCGATAGTCGTTGGCCACCTGCTTGGAAGAATACGGACGACTGCGCTGCTTCTTCGGCTTCTTTGAGCCTAGCGAGTCGTTCGGCCTCGACTGGATCGCTCCCGGATTGGTTGTAGCCATAGCCTTGATACTGCTGCTCGGACTTGAGAATGGGGCCACCCAGATCGCCAGGCAGTGGCGGTCCAAGTTGCGGTACTGCAGGTGCCGAAGGCTGGGGTAACTGCGAGTAGTCTGCGGGCAACTGCTCCAGCCCCTCGGAGCGTGCAATGCGATCAATGTTGTAAAGCTCGCTTGGCTCCGTACTTTGACGGCGTTGCTGCGGCTGCAGCGACCACAGCATGGCACCCAACACTGCACTGGCTAGGCCGCCGGCAAGTACCGCTAGCATACGAGGATTGAGGCGGGTGACCGGACGCGGCTGTGCACGAAGTTCCAGTGATTCGGGGGATTCCTTGGCCTGCAGTGGTGACTGCACTGCACCTTTGATCTCTTGATTAGCACTCATGCTCAGGGCCTCCGAACACTGTCATCCGTGCGCTCGATCCGGACGATGTCCCCCTTGTCCGCCCCTAGGCGCAGCTCGGCGGCACCGAATAAGCGGTCGACGATGTAGTAGGGCGAGCGGAAGCGATAGTTAACGAGTTGGCCGTCGCCCTCTGGACCGATCACAAACAATGGCGGCAGTTCGCCTTGGGCGATTCCTGCGGGGAATTGGATGTACACCTTGCGGCTGTCATCAAACGCACGGAGTGGTTTCCAGGGCGGGTTGCTACCAGTAATCGCATAGCGAAAGCGCAGTTGTTCAAGTGTCAGGCCCGCATCCACCGGTGCTGCTACCTGTGCTGCACTAGCACGGCGTTGCAGGGCGAGCATGTGATCTTTGGGGTAGTCCCAAGACACCGAGGCCATCCACGCTTGCTCGGTGGAGGTCAGTTCGATCAGGTAAGTACGTCGTGTGGTGGTGATCACCAGGTTAGTTTTGAGATCGACCCGGGTCGGCTTAATCAGCACGCTGATACGCAGTTCTTCACCGCGGCCGCTGGTGGTGTCACCGACAATCCAGCGAACCGTATCGCCAGCTGCCACGGTGATTAGTTCTTCGCCGGCCTGCAGGTTGATCGCGGTTACACGTCCAGGACTGCTGTAGACCTGGTACAGCGCGCCGTCCGAGTAAGGCCAGACCTGAATGGCATTGATGTAGCCTTCACGCGTGGGGGCGATCCGAGCGTCTCGATTGGCACGCGCTACCCGCACACGTTCATCGATTGGTTCCTTGCTCGGCTTGCTGGCAGACGCGTCTGTCAGCGGCTTGAGCTGCGCTGGCAATGCCAAGGGCTTGGGCATTTCCACCACCTCGATGGGATCTGGTGGTTCAGGTAAACGCAATGCCTCAACGGGCTCGTCCAGAGCTATTACGGGCGGCTTCTGACTGGCGCAGCCAGTGAGCACTGCAAGCAGCAGTGGGCAGATGTAGAAGTGCAGGGGTAATTTCATGGTTACTTGGCTCCTTCCGTAGTGTCCAGTTCGCGGCTCCATGACAGGCCGTTGATGTAAATGCCGAGTGGGTTGCGCCGCAGTTTTTCCTCGGTGCGCGGTTGCTGCAGCACAAGCGAGAGCACTGCCGTCCAACGCTCCAGTCCTGCGGCTGCGCCGTTTACAAAGCGGCGCTCGATCCATCGAACCTGGAATGAGTTATCGCTGGCGCGTATGACGCTGGTGACCTCAACTGACACGGACTCCTTACCCACCCGTGCGAAGGGATCGTTGGCGCGGGCATAGTCGTTGAGGGTGGCGGCGCCTCGGTCAGTGGTGGAGTGATAGGCCACTAGCCAGTTCTGCCGTACCACCACTGGATCGATGGCTAAGGAGCGCACCTGCTCGATAAACCGCGCCAGGTGGTGGGCAATTTGCGCGTCTTGAGGTTTATATGGGCTGGCCGCTTCGCCTACGGTGCGTACTTCACCGAGGTTGTCGACTTCCACCACGTAGGGTGTGATCGTCGAGATTGCCATGCGCCAAACAAGTCCGCCGGCCATCAGCAGAGCGAGGCTGAGGCAACCGAATGCCATCAGTCGCCAGTTGCGTGCGTGGGTCAGACTGCTGCCCAAGCGTCGGTCCCAGGCCTGCTGCGCTGCTTGGTACGGTGTGACGGGCTGTGGGGTTTCGCTATAACGCGTCCGTGGGCGTTTGAATCGCATCTTCGTTCTCCTTCACGAATTTGATGAGTCGCTGATCTGCGGCCCGGGTGATGAGCCGCCGCCATCACCACCGCGTAGCGTGTGCGCGACAGTGGTTACCGCGTGGGTGAGTTGTTGTTTGCGCTGAAGGCGCTTGGCCCACTGGGGTTGTTGGGCGGCGGATGCAGATGTGCTGGCACCTGTGGTCTGGGCGCCGGCCGAAGCCCCTGCTGCTGGTGCCGTGCCAGCGGCCATAGGCTTGGCCCCACCCAGTGCTAAACGTGCCGCTCCAGGCGCCATCCGCGCGCCGGCCAATACCGCGCCGCCGACACCCGTGGCCACGGCTGCTGCACCTGCAGCCATACCTGCGGCACCCAGTGCGGTACCTGCTGCTGCACCGGCTCCCAGTTGCGGGGCTCCTGACACAAGGCCTGTGGCAATCCCCGGTCCGAAGATGCCCAGGCCAAGCAAGGCCAATGAAGCGAGCATCACCACCAGCGCGTGATCGATAGAAGGCTCATCCGGCACAGCCCGGAACTCGGCGAACAGACCTGTGCCGATACCAACGATCACCGCCAGGACCAGCACTTTTATGCCTGAGGCCACCACGTTGCCCAGTACTTTCTCGGCGAGAAAGGCTGTCTTGTTCCACAGGGCGAAGGGCACCAGAACAAAGCCGGCGAGGGTGGTCAGCTTGAATTCGATCAGCGTGACGAACAGCTGAATCGACAGGAAAAAGAAGCTGATGATCACCACCAGCCAGGCTAGGAACAGCACCAGAATGCTGTCGAGATTGCTAAACACCTCAGGAAAGCCGCCGAGGCTGCTTATCTGATCAAGCAAGGGACGGCTGGCTTCGATACCGAGCGATGCCAGACGTCCTGGCTGTAAAAACTCGGTATGACTCAGTGCGGACCCCGAGGCTAAAAGCCCCAGTCCCGCGAAGGAGTTGAAAACAATCTTGGCCAGGCTATTGAAGTTGCCGATTATGAAGGCGAAAGCACCGACATAGAGGACCTTGCGGATCAGCTTTGAGCTGACGTCTTCGCCACCCATTGCCCAGAACAGCCCAGCCAGGGTCATGTCGATGGTCACCAGGGTCATGCTGAGAAAGGCCACTTCGCCGCCCAGCAAACCGAAGCCCGAGTCGATATACAGACCGAATACCTCGAGGAATCGGTCAATCACGCTGACGTCGTTCATCGCACGTCCTCGTCGAAACTTGCCGGTATGACTGGCAGGCCGTCGAGCTTCAGGAATTCACCAGGCTGCGCGCAGCCGGAATAAAACCGCGTGCTCAGCGGCTCAGGGTGTGAGGCCTGCAGAGCATCAGATTCGTGTTCGCAGGCTGACAGCATAAGCAGCAGGGGCAGGAGAGAGAGGGCATTCATCTCTCGATCTCACTAGCGGTAAAACTGCACGGGGGAGGCGCTGTAAGACGTTCCGTTGCCCATAAAGCGCTTACGCAACTCTCGGGCTTTTTCTGACGCAGCGGCTTGGCGGGCAAGCTCCAGGGAAACGGCGCGGTTCTGGGTAATATGGAGTTGCTGGGCCTGGATCGACTGCTTGGCTTGTAATGCCAGCAGTTGGTTGGTGGCCTGGGCCGCTTGAAGCGCACCGCCGGCAGACTGACTTTGTTGCACCAAGTCGGCCAGCGCGCGCTCGTCCTGGGCCAGGTTTTGCGTCACTTGAGCTTGCACGCGCATCGCTGTGTGCAGACCGTCGAGACCCTGTTTCCAGCGCTCTCGCGTTTCCTGCGCCATGCGCTGGGTGCTTACACTACTTGAGTATTGGGCTGGATATAGGCGAGCGAACTCCTGATCCAGACGTTGCACCTCAAAGGCTAACCCTTGGGCTTGGGCCAGTAGCCGCTCGGTATTGGCCAAGTTCGAACGCAATCGATTGACCACGTTGTAGTCCAGCGTCGCCAAATGCCGGGACTGGTTCATCAGCATCTGAGTTTCGTTCTGCAATTGGCTTGCTTGGTTGCTGACCATCTCCATGGTGCGCAAAGCGGTTAGGGTGTTCTGCAGCAGGTTTGTCGGATCAATGACGGTAAAGGCACTTGCTGGCTGGGCCACAAGCTGACCAAGAACTAGCAGCGTGGTGAACGCAGATCTGCGGATGAGTGGATTCATGGGTGGCGCTCCTTGCGTGCTGAGGAATAAGACGTGATCAAGTCGGCTGCCCAATCCAGGCCACAATGGCGCAGCCAAGCGGGGGCAAAGTCCGCAGATCGATGTGCTTGCTGAACCTGATCGATGGCTCGTTGCTGAACCGGACTGGCTGAGGCCGTGAATGCCAACGCCACTGGCCCTAGGTCGAGGTCGAACAGGCGATTCCCCAGGCGCGACTGGTAGTAGTAATCGCGCTTAGGCGTGGCCTGGGCGATGATCTCGATCTGCCGCTCGTTGAGGCCGAAGTCCTGATAGATCCCACGGATCTGCGGCTCACAAGCCTGTGGGTTGGGCAGGAAAATGCGGCTGGCGCAGCTTTCGATGATCGCCGCAGCAATGCTTGAATCTTTGATATCCGCCAGTGACTGCGTGGCGAAGATCACCGAAACGTTCTTCTTTCGCAGGGTCTTGAGCCATTGGCGAATACGAGCAGCAAACAGCGGGTCGTCGAGAAACAGCCAAGCCTCGTCGAGGATCAGTAACGTCGGCGCACCGTCGAATCGTTCCTCGAAGCGGGCAAACAAGTAGCTCAGTACAGCGGCCACTGCTGCCTTGCTATGCATCAGTTCTTCCATCTCGAAGCACTGCACATCAGCTGTGCCGAGGCGATCCTGGTCAGCATCCAGCAACTGTCCGTGGGCACCGCCCAAGACATAGGGTTGCAACGCCTGGCGCAGGACGTTGTCTTGCAGCAGCACGGACAAGCCGGTCAGCGTGCGCTGCGCCTCTGGCGCACCGGCCAGACTTTCGAGCGCTGTCCACAGTGCGGCCTTCTGCTCGGGGCCAACCAATACACCTTCCTGCAGCAGACGGGCTGCCAGCCACTCAGCCGCCCAGGTGCGATAACTTGCCTGGTCGATGCGTGCCAGGGGCTGGAAGGCAAGGTCTCCATCCCCGCCTAAGTCGTAGTGTTCACCTCCCAGGCCCAACACCGTGGCGCGTAGTGAACGCCCCATATCAAAGAGAAACAGGCGTGAACTTGGGTATCGCCGGAACTGCAAGGCAAGGGTCGCCAGCAGCACCGACTTACCCATACCAGTAGGGCCGGCCACCAAGGTGTGGCCAACGTCGCCGACATGGGTAACCAAGCGAAAAGGTGTCGCGCCATCTGTGCGCGTGATCACCAGTGGTGGGCCCATTAAGTGATCATTGCGCGCAGGCCCGGCCCAGACTGCTGAGACCGGCATCATATGAGCCAGGTTTAGCGTGGAGATCAGCGGTTGCCGAACATTGGCGTAGGCGTTGCCGGGGATAGATGAGAGCCAGGCCTCAACTGCGTTGAGGCTCTCGGCAATAGTGATAAAACCGCGCCCCTGGATAGCCCGCTCCACCAGGCGCAGTTTTTCGTCGGCGACCTGAGCATCGCAGTCAAACACCGTCACGGTGGCCGTCACGTAACCGAAGGCAACCTGATCGTTGCCCAGTTCTTGAAGTGCAGCATCGGCGTCGCTGGCCTTGTTCGCCGCATCGCTGTCGATCAAGGGGCTTTCCTGTTGGAAGATTGCTTCGCGCAGCAGTGCCAGGACCCCCTTGCGTTTGGAGAACCACTGCCGGCGCAGACGCACCAACTCCTTTTCAGCCTCGTCTTTCTCCAGGCAGATAAAGCGCGTTGACCAGCGATACGCAAAGCCCAGACGGTTTAGATCGTCCAGCACACCTGGCCAGGTCGAGGTGGGAAAGCCGCGTATGGAGAGTACGCGCAGGTGCTGCTCACCCAGCCGCGGTGCTAACCCTGTGGTCAGTGGGTTGTCAGCCAACAGGGCATCGAGGTGAAAAAGCACTTCGGGTAAAGCGACTTGCTGTCGGTGCGTTGAGACCGTGGCGTGTAAGTAGGTCAGCGTCTGTCGGTCGTCCAGCCAGCCGAGCTCTGGCATCACACCGTCTAACAGGTCGAAAATGCGATCGCTCTCAACGATGAACGCGGTCAGCCGCTCGCTCCAATCGGCGCCTCGCTGCACCTTGTGCTCATAGAGCAGACCAGCGGCCCGCGAGCGCGAATCCTCTGGTGGAAGATAGAGAAGTGTCAGGTGGTAGGTGCTTTCGAAGTGACTGCCATGCGCCTCGAACGCCCCGCGTCGTTCCTCCTCTACTAACCAGGACAGAGCATCCGGGAAATCACTGTCGGGGTAATCAGCGGCTGGAACCCGTTCTGCCTCAATGAACAGCGCCCATCCTGAGCCCAGGCGGCGCAGGGCGTTGTTGAGGCGAGCCGAAGTGGATACGAGTTCGCTTTGCGTAGCACTGTCTAGGTCCGGCCCACGAAAGAACAGCGTGCGCTGGAAAGAACCGTCCTTGTTCAGCACCACGCCTGGAGCGACCAACCCTGCCCACGGCAGCCAGTCGGCGAGTTGAGCCGGTCGGCGTTGGTATTCGGTAAGGTTCAACATATTGGCCTCCTCACACGTCTAGCAGCGGGTGCTGCTTGATATGTCGGGCGAACACCTGCAGGAACTGCGGATCTAAACGTGCACCCCAGACGGCCAGCGAATGGCCGACCAGCCAGAGCGCCAGGCCTGGAATCCATAGCTGCAAACCCAGGCCAACGGCGGCGGCCAGGGTGCCGTTGAGGATTGCCACATTGCGTGGTGCGCCGCCGAGCAAGATCGGCTCGGTTAGCGACCGATGCAGCGCTACTTCGAAGCCCGAAATGAATCCGCGCTCGTCGATCATGCGACCACCGCCCCACCAGCAAAGCTGAAGAAACTCAGGAAGAAAGACGAGGCCGCGAAGGCGATAGAAAGGCCGAAGACGATCTGGATGAGCTTGCGGAAGCCGCCGCTGGTATCGCCGAATGCTAGCGTCAGGCCGGTAGAAATAATGATGATTACCGCGATGATGCGGGCCACAGGCCCTTGAACAGAGTCGAGGATTGATTGCAGTGGCCCTTCCCAAGGCATACCGGAACCGGCTGCTAGAGCAGGCAAGGACATTCCCACGCAGAGCGCGCCTAGGATGAATGCTTCGGCAAGACGCCGACGATTAACCACGGAGGCAGGGAGGAGACTCATGACTAATTTCCTGAAACTGAGAGTGGGGAGGTGAGGGCGTCGATGGCTCGGAGGTGATAGCCGCGCTCGTCGTGGCCGATGACCTGAGCGATCTGCTGTACATGCCGGGCACGGCCGCGACCTGAGAGGAACACCACCACGTTGACCGCTTCGGCGATCAGCGCCCGTGGTGCGGCCAGGGCAACTTCGAGAATCAGTTGCTCTAGGCGCAGCAGCGCCCCTTGCGCGGAGCCCGCATGGATCGTGGCAATACCGCCTGGGTGGCCTGTTCCCCATGCCTTGACCAAATCTAACGCTTCACCGCCTCGAACCTCGCCGACCACCACTCTGTCAGGGCGAAGGCGCAGGGTGCTGTGCACAAGATCGGCCATGGACACCACGCCGGGCTTAGTTCGCAGTGCAACGTGATCAAGGGCTGGACACTGCAATTCGATGGTGTCCTCAAGCACCAACACGCGGTCACCGGTGCTGGCGACCTCGGCAAGCAGCGCATTGGCCAGGGTGGTCTTGCCGCTGCTGGTACCACCAGCGACAAGGATGTTCTGGCGTTCGTGCACTGCGCTGCGCAAGTAATTAGCCTGAGGTGCAGTAAGGATTCCGTCTGTTACGTAGCGCTGAAGCGGGATGACGCCGGCTGAGCGTTTACGCAGCGCGAACGTCGGTCTGGCGGCTATGGGTGGCAAGACGCCTTCGAAGCGCTCGCCAGAGCCTGGTAGTTCCGCGCTGAGCAGGGGATTGCCTTGATGTACTTCGGAGCCGACGTGCGCGGCGACGAGACGGATAATCCGCTCCCCATCAGCCGCAGATAGCGCGCCCAGGCGGGACCGTCCGCCGGTAAGGCGGTCGATCCAGAGCGCCCCGTCTGGATTGAGCATGATCTCGACGACGTCTGTGTCATCCAGGGCATCTGCTATCAGAGAGCCCATAGCCGTACGCAGCATTCGGCTGCGGCGATCCAAGGAGGTTGCCGCAGCACCAAATGCGGGAGAGGCAGCATTCATTGACGCTCTCCCGTATCCGCAGTGTCTGTCCTCACATCCTCGTATGCCTCTCTAACCAGGCTACGCCCGCGCTGCAGGTGCCGACCCAGTTGCTCCACGAACTGGGTGAAGCGAAGCTTGCCCTGGGCACGGGCTGCGTCTTGATGAGCCTCGGGAACTGGCGTGCTGACGGTGAGGTAGTAGCGGATATAGAGCGCCACAGTCTCGATCAGGATGTTCTGGTCGCGCTCCAGTCGCTCGAACTGGCGTGACAATCGATCCAGGCGCTTGGCAGTCGCGATCTCGCGCTGGTCGCCGGATTCAGGCGACAACCAGGAAGCAAGCGCTGCAGCAATGATCGAAGACTTGGATACGCCTTTTTTGATTGCCAGTTCGTTTAGGCGTTTGGCGTGCTCGGGTTGGATGAACAGGTTTAGGCGTGCTCGGCTCATAAGGCTATTCCGTCATCAGGGTCGAGGGCAGCAAGCCGCGCCACGCGGTTTAGACGTGGGTCGGGCTGAGTTGGAAAGGGGGCTGGGATATCGTCCTCGTCGAGGAGCAACAGATCATTGGTGGCGTCGTCGTAATCAGGTCCGTGGACGATCTCAGCCAACTCGGGCTGAAGGCGAGGTCCTCCGTCTTCGATGCTTTCGTCATCGGCAAAGCCGCCCTTAGAAGCATCGGCCGTTAAGGCCACAATAATGCTGCTCCAGTCATCCATCCTTGCTGCAGGTGAGTCGGCGTACTGACCCGGTTGAAGCTCAGGTGCAGGCAATACGCGAGGCTTGAAGTTGATGTCGGTGAAGTAGCGGATTTTCTTCGCCCGTATCGGCGCGAGACCGGAGACCATCACGACAGCCTCGTCGCTAGGCAGTTGCATGACTTCGCCGGGCGTCAGTAACGGGCGGGCAGTCTCTTGGCGCGATACCATCAAGTGTCCGAGCCAGGGCGCAAGACGATGGCCTGCGTAGTTGCGCTGTGCGCGCAGTTCTGTGGCGGTACCGAGAGTTTCAGAGATGCGCTTGGCGGTCCGCTCATCGTTGGTGGCGAACGTCACCCGCACATGGCAGTTGTCCAAGATCGAGTGATTCTGGCCATAGGCCTTATCGATTTGATTGAGCGACTGGGCGATCAGGAATGCGCGCAACCCATAGCCCGCCATAAAAGCGAGGGCTGTCTCGAAGAAATCCAGCCGTCCAAGAGCGGGAAACTCGTCGAGCATGAGTAGAAGTTGGTGCTTGCGTTCAATGCCATCGGAACCATCAAGCGACTCGGTCAGGCGTCTGCCGATCTGATTAAGGATCAAACGGATCAGAGGTTTGGTGCGGCTGATATCGGAAGGTGGCACCACTAGGTACAACGACACGGGGTGCTTGGCAGAGATGAGGTCTGCGATGCGCCAGTCGCAACGCGAGGTGACCTCCGCTACGGTCGGGTCTCGGTACAAACCGAGGAACGACATCGCCGTGGAAAGTACGCCCGAACGCTCGTTATCGCTCTTGTTCATCACCTCTCGGGCAGCCGAAGCGACAACTGGATGAGTCACATCCCCCAGATGGGGCGTGCTCATCATCCGGTGCAGGGTCAGTTCGAAGGTGCAGGCCGGATCAGAGAGGAAATTGGCTACGCCGCATAGCGTCTTGTCCTGCCCTGCATAGAGCACATGCAGGATAGCGCCGACCAGCAACGCATGACTGGTCTTCTCCCAGTGATTGCGTCGTTCAAGGGCGCCTTCCGGGTCGACACAAAATGTCGGCAATGTTCTGGACGTCACGCACCTCATGGGTGCCACGGCGTACCTCAAGCAAAGGGTTGTACGCAGCCGATGCCGGGTCTACCGGATTGAAGAGTAGGCAGTGGGAGAAGCGCGAACGCCAACCAGCAGTGAGGCTCCAGTTTTCTCCCTTGATGTCGTGGATAACAGCCGAGGCTGGCCAGGAGAGCAGGGTGGGTACCACCAGGCCGACGCCTTTACCTGATCGTGTTGGGGCGAAGGTCAGTACGTGTTCGGGGCCCTCGTGGCGCAGGTAGTGCTCTTCGAGCAATCCGAGAAATACGCCTGCGGATTGAGTCATCCCTGCTTTGCGTACTTCTTCTACACCCGCCCAGCGTGCTGAGCCGTAGGTGGTGACTTGCCGAGCTTGGCGAGCGCGCCAGATTGCCATGCCAATAGCCACAGCCAGCGCAAGCAAACTACTACAGGCCGCGATACTACCGCCGGTGTTGAAAATTTCAGGCGCGTAGGCGTCAAAGACGAACCACCACTCAAACAGGCGCCAAGGGTGGTATATCGGAACCCCCAGCAACTCGAACCAAGGCATTCCCAAGCGCACCTGATAGCCGAGCGCGGAAGCTGTCCATTGAGTAGCACCCCATACCCCGGAAAGGGTGATGGTGAAAACCACCAGCGCCTGGCCGTAAAGCACCGTTGTCGCTTGCATCCCTGAGCCCAGCCTCCATGACGAAGCACTCGGCACGAAGATGTGCCGCGGTGGGAGACTCGTTAATGGGCGGGCGCAGGTCAAAGACCATTTCGAGAGCTATTCTGAATGGAAATAGATGGTGTAAAACTACAGCGTGGCCAGAAGAACCTCCGGCAATATGCGCTTACAGTCGGGAGATACTCTGCTGCATCGGATTTTTTGGGGCTGTGTGCTTACCCTCTTTGCGAAGGCATGATTGTTATGATGTTTTTTGTAAAAACCACGGAGATACTTTATGGATAAGAAACCACCAATTATCGTTACTGATCGTGACTTGCAACGTTTAGAGCGACTACTGGAGAGGCTTGAGGATGATGAGCCTGGAGTAGCTGCTCTGCAATCAGAGCTTGATCGAGCGGACGTTGTTACTCCAGATAAAATTCCTGCTGGGATCGTAACAATGAATTCACGGGTCCACTGCCGTGAGGAGTCCAGCGGCAAGGACTATCGCTTGACGTTGGTTTACCCACATCAAGTTGGAGCTGAAGGCCTGGTATCCATTTTGGCTCCTGTGGGCAGTGCATTGTTGGGGTTATCCGTAGGGCAGGAGATTGATTGGCCTACAAGTACTGGGAAAGTATTAAAACTGATTTTACTAGACGTCGAATACCAGCCTGAGGAGGCTGAAGACTGGGACTTGTGAGTTAAAAATAGTCCTAATAAGTTCAGTGAAAGGCAGGCTTTTCTGACTATAAATATATAGGTGCTGGTATGTGATTAAAACTATGGCGTTAGAGCCCAGTGCTCGGGTCTCCATACGTTTGATGTAGTTCTGTGCTTCAGTAAGCTGAAGTCATAAAATAAGATGAATGTTGCATGGCAAATCATATCAAATTCTTGGTCGATAGGTTTTGCCCAGCATGTAGGTCAGAGACAAATTGCGCTACATAAGTGGCGCTATTTGTTGGTGAGTTAAGGTGTTTATAAATGCATGGTGTCAGAGTATGGTTTTCTAGTTGGGTGCTCGCATTTTTTTGATAAGTAATCTGCTCCATGGAATAAAGCCTCGTAATATATTTGCTCGTTTGGTATGAAGCTTGTTTCTTTTATTTCTGCTTGGAGCTTAGAGTTTTCGGTGCAGAGGTAATCAATTGCATAATTTAGGATGTTGTTTGACCAGTATGAGTAAGGATAAATAGCTCGTGGGTCAATTTTTTTAAAATCCTCAATTAGCTCCCTTGCAAATATGTAGCTCTTAAGGTGGTCCCCGTCAAACTCTCTATATTCTAAATGATTCTTTGATTTTATTGTCTCGAATATTAAGTAGTTTTTTATTGTTGTGTTGCAGAGTGAGTTTTCTGTATTTTGATTTTGGCTTTCTGTGAGGTAATAGACGTGATCATTGTCTCGCTTTAGATAAAGGCCAAAGCCAAGTCCGTTAGCAATTTTTATATAGTTATCATTGTGTTTTTTTACATATTCTAAATTCCTATTAAATGCTATCACGCTTGATTTGGAGAACTCCTCGCTGTTCATCAGTCCTAGAGCGCTTAAGGTTTTTTTGTTTTCAGAGGTTATTTCGAGTTCTTCAAGGTTTCTTTCATTGTAATGAATAAATTTATTGTGCCAGTGCTTGGCGATATAGCTAAGTGTGTAGTTGCTTGAGGTGGTCATGTGCATTTTCCCTCATGTTCTTGCGTTCTGTTTGTTTGCATTCCTTGTCCGGAGACTTATACCTGCTTGTTTAGTGTTGCTGTCTTTGTGTGAAATTTCTAATTTTTGCATTCGCTGAAATTTATATTTTTAGTGCTTAGCTAAATTTTCTGTTCGTGTTATTGATTTTGCTCTTGGTGTACACGTTTTTATTGTATTTACTGTCAAATGATCCGGGTAGAGTTGGAGTTTATTAATTCTGCCGTTTGTTATTTCTTGTGCACTGTTGTCGACTTAAATTGATTTCTCTGTGCGTTTTGAGTCTTTTCACTTTTTGCAAGGTCGTTGCTGGTACTCTGGCATCAAGAGGCTTCTCTGATTTTAGAATACAACATCGCATTTTCCACTTTAGCTTGGCTTGACCCTAGAGGTGATAATGATTATCTGTGGCTTTATTTTTCCTTTAAAAGTGCTCCAGTTTTTATGCGTTTTGTTGTGCGTGATAGCTAGGGAGGCGACGACGGCATAACGTTCTACAACTCGACACTGAAGCCCAACCGCGCCAAGGATGTCTTGGAAGCGAAGCAGGGCGCGGAAGCGGGTAATGGCTAGAGCACCTGAGGCCACTTGAGCTCGCAGGGTGCGGCTGGTGATGAGCGCACCCTGGGCGGTCAGCTGGGGGTTAAGTTCAAGTCACTAAAGAAGCACGGATGGCTGGTAGTAGTATTTCCTGGCCATGGAAGGTAAGCCGCCTCAGGTAACTGAGGCGGCTTTTTTATGTGGTCAGCTAATTGTGGGTCAGCATGCGCTCATCGGTTTACTCTGTTTTGCAAGGTTATCTACGTCATTTGGTTCCAGTGATGATGGATCGGCCTTTAGCCTCAACTTTTCGGACGGACTTATCCGCTCGATAAGTCGAGCCAACCGCTCTGCCGGCTCAGTTTCTCGTCGTATCAGGTATGTGGTCAACATTGAAGGGCAGTCGGACAATGGTCTTGCCACAACCTCAGGGTTATTGAGTTCCGATATTCGTGCGAGGCTAGAAAATCCTAGCCCGTATCCTGCGGCCACGAGGGCCATCATTAAGTCTAGCGTAGGCACTCGGTCTGCGATGGTCAGCCGCGTGTCTACTGCCCCCAGCACTCGCTGTAACTGTTGCCAGAAGCCTTCGCAGACTTGCGGATCGCAGAGCACTAATGGGTAGCGCACTATTTCCTCGAGGGGGACTCGCCTATAACTCAGTAGAGGATGGCGGGCTGGCACTGCCACCACTAAAGGGTCAAACCAGACCGGCTCGGCCACCAGCCCATCACCGACTTCGTCTGACTGAGCGAAGCCGATATCGAACATGTCATTGTTTAGTCCTCTGACTTGTTCGGTGAAGGTGACTTCAGACAGGCAGATATCGATTTCGGGTTCTTCTTCTCGGCACTGGGCGAGCAGGGCTGAAAGACGCGCTTGTGGAATACCATCCGAGAGCGCAATCCGAATACGCCCCTGGTAGCCGGCCGCTGCGCTCTTGACGCTGGCCTTGGCCTGATCGACAACGGCGAATACCCGACGTGCTTCCTCCAACAGCACTTTTCCGGCCCATGTCAGGCGTGTGCTGCGCGTCGTGCGTTCGAACAGCTGCACACCCAGGCGATACTCCAGTTCCTTGATGGTTCTGGAGAGGGGCGATTGTTCGATGTGCAGACGCGCGGCCGCACGCGCAAAGTGCAGTTCCTCTGCGACGGCGATGAAACAGCGAAGATGGCGCAGTTCCACTGCCTTCCTCCTTGTAGTGATTTAGTTGTTGAGTTGGGCTTGCACGTTGCTTGTCCAGGTTGGCCGGCGACGTAGATTGATTATCTGCAGTAGGGCGCCGAGGGCCGCCACTGCGCCGGCGCTTGCGGCTAGGGTCCATGTAGGCATCTGCAACAGCAACACGAAACCACCTGCTGCGGCGCCGATAGCGCTACCTAGATAGAGCGCAGACTCATTCAGAGCGATAGCGAGATTGCCGTCACCTTGTGCCTGGCGCGCGAGGATCAGTTCGTTGTTCTGGGGCACTTGAAGGGCCCAGCCGACTGCACCCCAGAGAGCGATTGGAAGCATCACCAGCCAAGAGCTGATTGCAGCCGACAGCGGCAGCACGAGCAACGATACGCAGAGGATTAGCATGATGGCGAAGGTCAGGGTTGGGCCTTTGATACGGTCTACCAGTGGACCAATCAGAAAGCTGCCCACTACGCCGCCGATACCCCAGACCCAGAGATAAGGGGTGACTGAACTAACGGCGCCATACGCAGGGTCTGTCATCAGTGGTGCGATAAAGGTGTACATGCCCAGGCTGGCAATTGCAGCCAACAGAGATACCAGCAAGATCACCAACACATGGCCATCGCTGAGGATCGCAAGCTTCTGGCTCAGAGTGCTCGCTGTGGCAGCGGGCAGCGCTGGCAACTTCAGCAGCAGGCCGAAAAACGCCACTATTCCAAGTAGAGTGACCAACCACAGAGCGGCTTGCCAGCCCATCTGCTCCGCGAGTAGCAGGCTAAGAGGCACGCCAAGTACTACGCCGCTGGCCATGCCGCCCATGATGATGGCAATAGCTTTGCCACGACGTTCAGGTGTGGACACTGCCGCAGAGGCACCAATACCCATGGCGAGATATACGCCAGCGCCTATGCCCGCAATCGCCCGCCATATCATCAGAACAGTGAAGTCCTCAGCCAGTGCACTCGCAGCGTTGGCGATGACGAACAACCCGAGGGCTAGTAACAGGCCGGTACGTTGGCGATGAGCCGGGGTCAACGCAACGAAAATCGGTGAACCCAAACCGTAGGCAAGGGTGAAGGCTGTGACTAGTTGTGCAGCCACTGCCACGGATACCGCGAATGAGGCCTCGATCATCGGGATCAGACCTGCGGTGACGTATGACGCCATGCCTAGGGCAAAGGCTCCCAGCGCTATCAGATAAATTGAGGATTGTTTATGTGTGTGCATGCTCAGGCTCGCTTGCGCTCTTGAGGCGCGCTAGTGGTACAGCTGAATGACGCGGCTCTGTACCAGAGCCGCATCTTTTAGGAGGGGGGGTTAAAGTTCGAGGCTGACGTCGTACTCGCTCAGCCAGGTGTTGAGGCCGACCGCCAACTCCATTCCCATCCGCTCATGCATCGGAGAAATGCTGCCAAGCGGTTTGGCCAGGGTTTGCTGGATACGGCTGCTGTCGAGCAGTTGCGTAACCGGCGCATTACGATCTGCTTGAATGGCGGCTAGCGACTCACGGAGGGCTTTCTCGTATGCCGGGTCCTGGGTCGACGGGTAGGGACTTTTGACCCGTTCGCTGATCGACTCGGGCAGCAGATCGCGAGTCGCAGCCCGCAGGATGCTTTTCTCCCGCCCGTCGAAGGACTTCATTTCCCATGGAATGTTGAAGGCGTACGCGACCAGGCGGTGGTCGCAGAAGGGCACTCGCACTTCGAGGCCAACGGCCATGCTCATACGGTCTTTGCGATCAAGCAGGGTCTGCACGAAACGCGTCAGGTTGACGTAGCTCATCTGGCGCATGCGCTGGTCCACTATGCTTTCGCCGGGCAGCGTCGGCGCCTCGGCAAGCGCCTGGGTGTAGCTGTCGCGCAAGAAGCTCTGCATATCCAGTTGGGTCAGCAGGCCTCGGTCGAAGAGAGGCTTCCCATCGAAGTATTTGCCAGTGACTGAGGTCAGCCAGGGAAAGGTATCTGCTTGAATGGCCTCTGGATCGTGGAACCAGCGGTAGCCGCCGAACACCTCATCTGCGCTCTCACCGGACAGCGCCACGGTTGAGTGCCTGCGTACCTCTTGGAACAAGCGATAGAGCGAAGGCCACATGTCACCCCAGAACGCCGGTGGTAGATCTAGAGCCCGGACTACCTGCTTACGCAGTTCAGGGTCTGCCAGTTCACTGCTGTCGAGGACAATCTCCTGATGGCTTGAACGGATCGTTGCCACTAGGTCGCGAACGTAGGGTGCATCTGGCGTACCGCGAACGGCATCGCTGGTGAAGCCGCCTCCGTGGTCAAGGAACTCGAGGGAGAAGGAACGAATGTTCTCCTTATCAGCGGCCAGAAGTTTTTTCGACGCCAGCGCAGTGATGATTGAGGAGTCGAGGCCGCCTGACAGAAGACTGCAAAGCGGCACGTCGGCAACGATCTGGCGGTCGACGATGTCTTCCAGCAGGTCGCGGGTATGGCGGATGGTCTCGTCCAGTGAATGACTATGTTCCTGCGCCTCCAGCTTCCAGTAGTGGTGGCGGCTCAGGCCTTGGCGGTTAATACGCACGATCTCGCCAGGCCGCACTTCATGCATGCCAGCGAATATGGCGTGCCCCGGTGTCTTGATCATTTCCAGAATCTCACGCAGACCATCTGCGCGCACCTTGCGTGGCACTAGCGGGTTGGCCAGTAGCGCTTTGGGCTCGGAACCGAATATCACTCCGTCTGCAGTCGGGAAGTAGTAGAGCGGCTTAACGCCCATCCGGTCGCGAATCAGCAGCAGTTCCTGCGTTCGTAGATCCCATATCGCGAAGGCATACATGCCGTTAAGTCGTTCAACGAATGCCTCGCCCCATTGCACATAAGCGCGCAGTACCACCTCGGTATCACTGCGTGTCTCAAACAGATGGCCGCACCGCTGTAACTCGGTACGTAGCTCGCGGAAGTTGTAGACCTCGCCGCTGTAGGTGATTGCAGCGACCTCACGTAGACCACCATGCATGACGGTCATCGGTTGGCGACCACCCTCTAAGTCGATGATCGATAGGCGCCGATGGCCCAGTCCTACTGGACCATCGATCCATAGCCCGCCGGCATCCGGCCCACGCAGCGCCATGGTTTCCGTCATGTGCTGCAGGGTGTCGCGTTGCAGTTCCATTTTCTGGCTGTAAGACAGCCATCCAGCGATTCCACACATAGTTCTCTCCTTGTGAATTGGGTTATCCGAGGCTTTCCAGGTCGCTGTCCTCGGCCAGCAACACGCGCGACTCTCCATGGACATATCGTGCCGGTGGTGGGGTTTGGGCCTTGGTGTCGAGGTCGTTGAGCAGGCGCTGTAGATCCGCTGCCGTATCGAGACCTGCGAATGCCTGGTGCGGCGGCTCTTTGAGCGCCACGGCTCGCACCACCTGCAGACATAGCCGCGAGAGCTTATGCAGGGTGTTCAGCCCAGGCTCATTGGGAGCAGTAGCGAACTGATGCAGCAGTTGCTCCGCACCGTTTGTGCTGCGCGTCCAGATTTGCAGTTGGTCGTGATCCCAGCGCGGTGTGTCGAACACCAG
The DNA here is from genome assembly GCA_019359435.1 of Kaiparowitsia implicata GSE-PSE-MK54-09C. Taxonomy (GTDB): domain Bacteria; phylum Cyanobacteriota; class Cyanobacteriia; order Elainellales; family Elainellaceae; genus Kaiparowitsia; species Kaiparowitsia implicata. The sequence continues at coordinate 75,553 of JAHHHI010000064.1, read as the reverse complement.
GCGTGCGTGAATCAACTTGGATTTGCGATCAACGAAGCTGAAGTCCACCGTGCGCTGGCGAACGATATTCACGAAACTGCTGTAGCCGGTGACTCGTGCCTCTCCCAGACTGGCTGTGAGTTGCACGGTGTCGAGCACCTCATCGCCGGATATCGAGAAGTCCGAGCGCACGCCAAGTACGCCATGCAATCTGAGCTGACCGGCGCGTGGACAAACCCAGCTGAGCAGATCCAGGGCATGGATTACTTCGCTGGTTACGCCGCAGGTTGGGCGGTAATCGTTGATTCGGTCCTTGCCCCAGTGAAAGTTAGCTCGCACCAGTTGCCAGTCATGCCGCTTGACCCATTCGCGCAACTGGCGGCTAGCGTCCGAGTAACGCTCCACCAAGTCGAGAGCGAAGCCGCTGACGTTCTTCAGTGCTTCGAACAGCGTTTTGAGGTCGTCCCTTGGGGTTACCAAGGGCTTCTCGCAAATCACGAAACCTCGGAAACCAGCCAACTGCTGTAGTACGGGTGCATGGTTGTGGTCGTTGACGCTGACCACGACGATGTCCGGGACAAAGGCTGTCAGCGCTACACCGATGTTGTTGAAGTAGGGCAGCTCAGTTGGCTTCTGGTTGCGGCCGACATAGGCCAGCGACAACTGCATCCCAGTGCTCGCGGCAATATGCTCGAAGGCACGGCGATAGCGGTTACCGGCATAACCCAGGCCAATGATCAGTATCTTCATTCCGAGGCCCCCTGACGTATCAGCAGGCGCTCGTCACTGATTTCAAAGCCTAGGGTCTGATAGAGCGTGCCGGCGGCTTCGGTGCTCTGCAGCACAACTGAGCCAACACCTCGATTGGCGAACCAGCGCAGCAGGTGCTGCATCAGCATCCGAGCAATACCCTGGTTACGCCATTGCGGTTCGACCACCACTGACTGTACCCATCCGGACAGTCCGTTCAGGCAGCCAGGGGCTGGTGCGCGCTGGTCAATAATGGCAGTCGCGCAGCCGAGCACTTGGCCGGTCTCCTTGTGCTCGGCTGCGAGGATCTGCACGCAGTCGCTCTCGCTAAGGCGATTGGTCAACCAGGCGCGGTATGCCGCGCGCCAGCGAGCGGAGTCGTCAGGCGTTTTGCTCGAGTAGATGGCGGCACTGCCATCTAGCAGGTGTGCGCGTAACTCCACCAAGCTGGCTAGATCCGCCACGGTCGCCAGACGCACAGTGAGTAATGGCTGATCCATCTCAGGCCACCTCCGCGCCGAACACCTGGGACGCAAGCGGTATGGCGAAGTGATCGAAGGTCTCACGTAGCGAGACGGCAAGGTGCTCAATCTGCGCGTCGCTGTGGTTGGGGGTGGCGTTCACGCGAAAACGCTCGGTACCTACGGGTACCGATGGGTAGTTGATCGGCTGCAGATATACGCCGTGTGTGTGCAGCAGGCGTTCGGCGGCGGCTTTGCAGCGCTTTGCTTCGCCCACGAGCACCGGTAATACGTGAGTCTGGGAACAAGGCATGACAGGAACATCATAGTGCTTGAGGCGTGCGCGCAGCTTGGCTGTCTGTGCATGCAGGAGATCACGCTCGGTGCTGCTGCCTTTAAGGTGCTCGACGCTAGCTAGACAGCCCGCGGTAATTGCGGGTGGTAGCGAAGTGGTGAAGATGAACCCGGTGGCGAAGGATCTCACTGCATCGACGATCACTCGGGTCGATGCGATATACCCACCAATCACGCCAATGGCCTTGGCCATGGTGCCTTGGATGATATCCACCTGGTCGGTGAGGCCAAGCGTTGCAGCTACCCCAGCACCGCGCGGGCCATACATGCCGACAGCGTGTACCTCATCGAGGTAGGTGAGGGCGTTGTAGCACTTGGCGACAGCAATGATTGCGGCGATAGGTGCGATGTCGCCGTCCATTGAATAGATCGATTCGAACACCACTATCTTCGGCTGACCCAACGGGTAGCTGGCCAGGATCTCTGCCAGGTGTTCTACATCGTTGTGGCGGAAGATCCGGCGCTCGTTTGGCGTTGAGCGGATGCCGTTGACGATTGAGGCATGGTTCAGTTCGTCACTAATTACTACGCAGTCGGGGATGCTGCGCAGTAGGCACTGAAGCGTGGCGTCGTTCGAACCAAAGCCAGTTGGGAAAACGAGAGCCGCTTCTTTGTCATGCCACTCGGCCAGGCTAGATTCCAGTTGGGCATAGACCTCGTGTGAGCCTCCGATGTTGCGTGAGCCTCCGGAGCCTGCTCCGTAGGTATCCAGGGCTTCATGCATTTGCTTGCGTACGCAGGGATGTTGAGACATCCCCAGATAGTCGTTGCTGCACCACACGACCACAGGTTTCTGATCGCAGCCGTCCAGTTTGGCCAATGGATACTGACCGCAAATTCGGCTTAGGGTGGTGAAGGTGCGGTACTGGTTGGATGACTTCAATGTCTCCAATTGTTCCCGAAGTAGTGCTTGGTACATCCGTTTATCTCCTTAGCAAGTTGCTGACACGTCGCTGTGTGCTTCCTCATCAAGCAAGAGCTCTGGCTCAGGTATTTGCGGCCAGTTGGGGCTATTCTTCTTCGTATTCGAAAGGGTTACAATTTGACCGTTTATGCTATTACTAGAGGTAACCAGATGAGCGCCCCTCGCACACTTGAACGCACCCGGGCAGAACTGGCCGAGTTCCTGCGTAGTCGTCGCGAGCGAATTTCACCGGAGGAGGTGGGGTTACCTGTGGGTAGCCGGCGACGTACGCCAGGCTTGCGCCGCGAGGAGGTAGCAGCTTTGGCGGGGGTGGGGTTGTCCTGGTACACCTGGCTAGAACAAGGCCGGGATATCAGCGTCTCCGCTGCCTTCCTTGATAACCTCTCGAGAACACTCAAGTTGGATGCGACCGAGCGTCGACATCTTTTCCTACTGGCGCATCAGCGCCCACCGGCTGAACCTGGTCGAACATGGTGCGTCGTACCCCCTGTGATCCATCGTCTGATGGGGGAACTGCCGTTCAGTCCTGCATATGTGATTAATCTGCGTTGGGACGTGCTGGCTTGGAACGCAGCAGCTGATCGGGTACTCGGTTTCTCGTCTATCCCCGCAGAGCGCCGCAATATGTTGTGGATGCTGTTCACCAGCCCAGCTATGCGCGAATTGTTCGATCCTTGGGAAGATCAGGCGCTAAAAATTCTCTCCAGTTTTCGTCGTGACTTTGTCCGAGCGACTCAAAGCCCAGAGATCGTTGCGCTTGTTAAGGAGTTGGAGAAGGTCTCACCTGACTTCAGAAAGTGGTGGCGGCATCAGGATATTCACGGGCCTTGCCAGGGTGTTCGGCATTTGTTCATCAAGCCGGTTGGGCACCTTGTCTTCGACCATACCAACTTGACGATCGACGAAGATCGTCACCTGCGGTTGGTCTATTACGCGCCCAAGCAGGGCAGGCCAGAGAGTCAGTTATTCGAGCAGTGGCTGCAGCTGGAGCCGGCGCTGGTGTAAGCGCCGGCAATTATTGGTCAACCTATCGAAGGTCCACGTTGGCGTCCCAGCTGCCAGGATATGCTGTTGCCGTGGATCACTGCCGAAATGTGCTGCCCGAGTTTCTGTTCGATCACTGGTTTCCAGGGCACCAGGCTGAAGCCAGTACCGTCATCCAGCATTGCGAAGCGGCCACTCGCTAGTTGCATGCTGCGTCGGTAGACCCCAGAGATTCGAACTCCATCAACCGCCGGGCGATAGTGCATCGCCGTTTGAGAGGAGATGTCGTGCGCAACCGCTGTCAGCTCCCGACCGCGTAACGTAGCCAGGAGGTTGCGTACAAGTCTGACGCGCTGGCCGTGTCGTTCTGCCAAACCCTGGTCTACCAGGAAGTCGGTACGTTGATTTAGCGCTTCGCGCACCTCCCTCCCAAAGGCTGTGTCAGCTAACTCCCGGCTGCCACCCACTAATTGATGATCCAGCCATGTGGCGCCAACGGCACGAGTTTGCTGCTCTAGAGGTAGCGGCGTACGCACCTCCACGGTGACATCGCCAAGGCGACATGCGTCATGCTGCCTACCTCGTTCGGGCAGGTCGGCAGGTACTTTCCAAACACCCTCTGACAGTCGTTCTACTATGCCGGCCCGGCGCAGTGCCTCTAATCGCCGCACGTGACGTTCGACTACAGCCCCAGGATCATTTCCCCCGCAAGCCTGTGATCTGGCCAGCGCTAGGTGATGATCAGTGCGGTAAATACCCTCCACAGCCAATGAGGCAAGTGAGCGATCTACAGCGCGAGGTTCGTTTACGCATCGTGTCTCTACCACCGCCCCGATTGGATAGTTGGCCAATTCCGCCCGGGCAGGCAGCGTCACGTAATGAGCCTTGCCGTCTAGACCATCTACTACCAGGTAGCCGCGATCGTGCAGTTCATCTGCAAGCCCCTTGGCCATCACTCGGCCGACCACATTCGGATTGCTGCCGCCTGCCTCGAAAACCGCTAGATCACGTTGCGTGCCAGCCATGGCGCGTTGCATCGTGCGCACGATGTCGCCACGTTCACCCATGGCCCTCAAGGTAGCTTGAGCGTCGTCGTATATGACCCATTCCCCCGTCCGGCCCTCATGGGCCAGCCCCATCTGCTCAAGACATTGCAGGCGGCCGATCAGTAACTGTCTGTGTGGATGGTCCGCGAGAGTCTTTATGTGCAGCGCGCCAGCTTTGTGTTCACGCAGCAGGGTACGATCCAGGCTGGTCCAGCGCTGCTGTTGAACCTCGCGTTGCAGCCCCTGGTGGATATCCAATTCAGTACGCGGCCCCAGCCACTCGGTGGCTAGCTCTGCGGCACGATTGCGCATGCCCTCGGCGATGTAGTCGCGCGCTATCACTAGATCTTTACCGGTATCGTCCTTGCCGCGCAGGACGATGTGAGTGTGCGGGTTGTCAGTGTTCCAGTGATCGACCGCTACCCAGTCAAGTTGAGTGCCAAGATCGGCCGCCACTCGGCTCATCAGGTGGCGTGTATAGGTGCGCAGATCATCGAGTTGCTCGGCATCTTCAGGCGAAACGATAAAGCGAAACTGGTGCCGGTCCTCCTGACCCCGTTCCTCGAAAGCACCGACGTCGGCCTGGTCGGTGAGTGGGCCGTAGGCCTTACCCGGATCGCCATCGCGACTGACTCCGTCGCGCTCGATGTAGCGCAGATGAGTAAGTGTCGAACGCTTACCTGCTTGGCGCAGATTCACTAAGCGTGTCTTGATGGTCACCCGACGGGCGTTGTGGTTCAGTTTTTGTGCGCTGAAACGGGCAGCGACATGTCCGCGGCCGATACCCGCGCCAGGTTGATGAGCTGCTTTTCTCGACTTCCCCGTGCCAGCCTTATTGGCCTGGTGTAAGACCTGATTGACGAAGGTTTGGCCGCGCTGCCGTGGCTTGCCCGGCTGGAGTCGAAACTCTTGCTCGTTATCTTTGTGGCTTCCCTTGCTCATATTGATTGCTCCTCAATGCTGATCGCAGATGGGCGTACCAGGCACACCTATAGGCCAGTGTCTGTGAGCGTTCTTGGCAATTCCGGCACCTGATCGTCTATGCGGTGTGCCGCCTAAACCTCCCGTGCAGACCACCTCCGCGAGCCACGAAGTGCCGCCCCCTTTTATCTTGCCCTCTGCTTTTCAAATGCCGTGGTTGTCCCGAATTGGGTTAACAGGGGTGTATAGGGCGCCCAGATGTGGCGTTCCAAGCTGAGTACGGGACAGGGCTTTATGCCCGCAGGCGGCGCGCGGCTGGGCAAGCGGAACACACGAAGTTGTCTGATTGGTTGACGTTGGATATGCGGGCTCATGGCGTCGTCATCAGCGTCAAGGGCTGTGCTAAGCCGATTACTGCGTCGGTCGATATAGGGCCGAAGTAGCGACTGTCGAACGACTCTGGATTACTGCTGAGCAGGAACAGTTCATCGTCCACCAAGCGGCGACAAACTCGCCAAGTCGGCAACGGGCGACCTTGTCGATCCCTTCGCAATTGCCTGGCCACCAGCTTGCCGTCAATCAGCACTTGATTGCTCTGCACGCACACGTGCTGGGGGGCTGTTGCCGCTACCATCTTCAGCAGTGGTACGGACGTTGGTAAGTATCCCCGCTGAGCGGCGAGTGTCATTGCCCCCGGTGGCAAGTGAACCAGCACTAGGTCGCCAACAGCCAGTCTGCGAGCATGAGCGATGCGGTACCAACCTACCGGTACGCTGTTAGATGCGTTGTAAACGAGCAGGGGTGACGAGTTGGCGAGAGCGATCCAAGCCAGTGTGAACAAACTGCCGACGCTCAAGGCAATAGGCCACAAGGCTTGTCGACCAATCAGCAACATGACGTGACCTCTGGGAACTCCCGTTCCAGGACATCACGCAGCATCTCCGCCATCGTTACACCGCGATCGAATGCAGCGAGCTTGATGCGTGTGCGCAGTGCCGGTGTGACGTCGAGCGTGAGTCGGGCGCTGTAGCGTTCGACTTTGCTGCTGTCTTGGACGGCACCCTGGCGTATCCAGTCATCGGCCTGGGGATTGGCTAACGGACGAGCACCGATGTCGATGCGTTTGCCGCTCACAGCGACCACCGCAGCAGTTCGTCCACTAGGCTGCTGACTTCGCGTGCGGCAGCGCTGTCTGGTGCTAACTCACTGGCCAGGCGACCGGCTGCCACGCTCTCAGCGAAGACGATGCGTTGGCGTATCTCCGCCTGCAGAGCTGGCAGCGGTTGTTCAGCCAAGGCGCTGCGGGCTTCCCGGCCAATTACCGTGGTGCTGACGCGACGGTTGATGGCAAATGCGGCGCGTAGCATGGGTCTGAACACCTGAGCCTCGCGGATCAGGTTGACCATCTCCGCGCTCGCCCACAGATCATAGGGGCTGGGCTGTACGGGGATCAGAACGCGGTCTGCAGCTAACAACGCCGAGCGTGCGAGGGCGGCAATGCGCGGTGGTCCATCAATGATCACGTGATCGGTACGGCGAGCCAGTTCCGGGGCCTCCTGATGCAGCGTCTCGCGTGCGAGGCCGACGGCGCTGAACAACCGAGGCAATCCCTGCTGGCTGCGTCGTTGCGTCCAGTCCAGTGCAGAGCCCTGTGGGTCAGCATCAAGCAGGATGACGTTGTTTCCACGTAGGGCCAGTTCGCCTGCTATATGGGTGGCCAGGGTGGTCTTGCCAACCCCGCCTTTCTGGTTGAGCAGAGCGACGATCATGGTCGAGTCTCCCCGGACAGATAGGGCCGGTTTTCACCTGTCCACAATCGGGCAGCTTCCCAATAAAAAGTTAGAGCTTTTAAGTTAGTTAAGTTAAGGGCGGCTGTAGGCCTCGCCAGACGTGGCCTGCAGAGCATTTTGTGCGCCTGATGGCACGATGGTGATGCTCCTGATAGCACGTGCCTGCTTGCGCCTGATAGCACGTCTGAATTCACAGCTTTTGCGCAGGTTATCCCCGTGCCGTATACGGCACGGCGCGAAAGGCGAGCAGTTCGGTTGAAGGGGGTAATCGAACAATGCTCAAGCGATATCCTGGTAGCGACTGCCGAGCGACCAGCGCCCGTAGGTCGAGAGCAAAGTCTGAATAGCGGGCTGTGCTCCCTGATTTGCGGTACAGGTGGCGAAAGTCGAATTGCCAGCCGTCCTCCTGCTTGCCGCCATGCTTGCGCACCAGACGATACAACCAGCGCTCGATGCCACCGGTGAGCCTGAAGTAAGCCGAGTCGATCGTTAGCACCAACGCCTGGTCGAGTACCCCGCTGTAGAACCAGTCTGGAAGGATCAACTCGATACCCAGCGGGCGACCATCTGACGCGGCGAGCTCCTTCCATTCGTTGATCCAGGAGAAACGGTGCAGGCGCCTGCCAGTGGTCTCGCGGATTGAGGTGGCCACGCTGGTCGACTGCAGCCGATCCAGAGCTGCCTTGAGCCGCTGGTAGTCTCGTAGTGACGTGCCGCGACCGATGAAACGCAGGATTTGATAGGGCGTTGCGCGCATCAGTCTCGAGGTTGGAATGCCCGCATCGCGTGCCTCGACGATCTGGCTGGCAGCCCAGATTAGGATGTCGGCATCCCAGATCGTAGCGATACCGTGCTCCAATGTGCCTTCCACACGCACCGTCACCTCTCCTGACCGAAAGTCGATGGGTACCGTGCGCCGAGATTTGGCCAGCGAGAAGAATGGATTTGCCATCAGGTCCTGGGCGTCGCGTGGCGCCATATCGCCCGGTAATGCGCGGAACAGGTCCAGTTGCTCGTTTTGCGCTGGCAGTGGGGGCGTGCAGCGACTCATAGGCGAGGGTTTCACTGGTCATCACGCTGAGCTCCTGGGTGGCGTTCGAGGTACTCAGGATCGAAGGTGGTCTCAAAGCTGCGCTCACTGGCCCAGGTCTCGAGATCTGCCAGGGCGTACATGACCCGTCTGCCAAACTTGTGAAAGCGCGGTCCGCCGCCGAGTACGCGCTGTTTTTCCAGCGTGCGCGGGGATAAGCGCAGGTAGGTCGCTGCCTCGGTATTGGTGAGGTAGCGCGGTGGAGTACCGGCTTGCTTCGCGGTCGCTACTTGATTGCGCGTTATTGGGGTCATGGCGTGAGACGTTGGCCCGGCCTTGCGATGAAGCGGGGAGTCGAGATCGACGCGGTGCTGATGGTGGGGAAGAGTTGGTGGTTGCGACATGGTGTGTCCTCCGTTGACGTGGGAGGTGCACCGTGCGGCAGTAGTCGTGCTCGATCATGCCGGGTTAGGTCTGGGCGAACTCGCAGGAAGATCGGCGATGGATTGATGCCCCCAAGGTCTGGGCGCTGACCGAGTGCGCTCACTTACGAAAACAACTGCGAATTGAAACGACATTTCGGAGACCAACTCGCGCGACCTCAAGGTTTTGCGTATCTACGGCTTTCTGTAGAACCTGAAATGCGCATATACGGATTTCTGTAGACACGTAAAAGCGTAAATCCGGTTTCCTGCAAATCCGTAAATCTGTAGATGCGGATTGGCTGATTTGTGCAAAGACGTAAGTCCGTAAAGGTCTGAATAGGCCGCTGCCGCAGAGCTCTTTTCTACATGCTCATGGCTGGTGTACAGGCCAGTTCACCAGCCTTCAGGGTGGGGCGCGCGGGTGGCCGGCAGGACAGGGGCGCAAAGAGCAAAGGCACCGGGTTCGCCCCGGTGCAATCTGATTGCCTTAACGGTTCCAGAACACATGCACTTGCCCGAAACCAGTTTCCAGCGTGAATACGTCGCCGCCATACGCCATGTCTCGCGCCATGGCGGTGTAGTCGATGTAGTTGGCCAGGTGTGGGGGAATATTGCTGGTTTCTTCAGTTAGATCTTGGGCGTAATCGGCGAGTGAGGCGTAGCAGCCGCAGTAATCTTCGTCAGCCGCTTTGCGTGCCTCATCAATGTCATTGAGGTGGGCAAGTAGGGCACCCCCGAACTCCGGGTATTCCTCGATAAAACACGCTATGTCATGGGCATGTTCGAGCCCGTCGTATTCACCGAGGCTGTAGCCATCAAAACCCTCGAAATCATGGATGGCGTATTCCTCCGCACCCTCGACTGGTGACGTCGCCAGCATGATGTCGACTTGTGCATGGATGTCGTCGAGATCCAATGTGGCATCTACCCAGACACCATGTAGATAGCCAGCGTTATAGGCGGCTAGATCGGCAACGTAGATCCTGATGTGTTCGCTCATGGCTTTCGCTCCTTCGTCTTCCGGGTTCTGCGCTTGCGCTGCGCATGAACCCCTGCCGACTAGGGCGACTAAGGCCGCCGTGAAAAAATCAAGATAAATCGCGGAGGGTCCACCCAGCGCAGCGGCCGGGAGGAAACCGTCTATTTTTCTTGATTTTGAGGGGGCAAGGACCCCTGTATCGCTTTCAACAGCTTAGTTAATCGGGTTGTAGCGACCCATGCCCCGTGGCCGGAACCGACTAGCAGACGCTTCAGAATACGGGCGCACTGTCCCAGGCGCTGCCGTGCAGCCCTTGTTAAGCGACGTCTGTCAGCCTTAGAGCGGTCATCCATTAGGCATAGCTTGGTTGTGGTCAGAGCCACTTTTGCTCCGACAGCTACAGCGACGGCGAGGAAGTACAGCCAACGGTGATTCTTGGCTTTTTCATGTTGGCTGGCCAGTGTCGACAGCTGCTTCAAGGAAGGCTTGGCGGCTGCGAACCGAGGGATGATGCATTCGCTGGCCAAGGCGACGGTATGGCTCCCAATACTGTCATCCACAACGCCGGGTGGACCATCAGGTTTGGTCGAGCAATAGTGGTAGGGGACATACTCGCAACTGCTGGAGAGTGGTGAAGTTTGCGACAGATCATGGGAAAAGTGCTTCACGGGGCACAGCCGTTGATTGTATTCGGCGATTTCTGTGCGAATGGTGATTACATCCTCAGCGCTTATGGTCTTTCCAGGCGCAGAGTAAAATCCGTTGGAGTCGTCCGGTGCGAACTTGATGAAGTAGTCGGCTTCGCCTTCCTTTATTTGGGTGAAGGTCCACTGCGAATCGCGGCTCCACTGGCACGACTTCAGGTCCTCCAGTCCATTGGCCTTACAGTAGTCATCGTAGCGTCTGATTTGGCTCAACAGGTATCCGCTGGCGCTCTGGATCTCCGCCGTCGTCGCCTTCAGTAAGGCTGTGTCTTCGTTGGCGCCGTTGTCAGCGACGAAGAACACAGCAGCTATTAGTGCCAGTGGGAACCAGAAGTGATCGTAGATTTGGCGGAAGCGTTCGGTGAGGTTGAGGTTGTCATAGGCAATTACCATGACGGTCCAGCCGGTGATGACGCACATCAGCAGCAGGGGAATCAGCCCGACCTCGCTGCCTAGTTTTCCCGCGCCATTTATGGTGTAACGGGTGGGCAGATAATTGATGTTGGGGAACAGGTCCAAACAGTTCATGGCGCCCGGTAAGCACAACACCACGAAGAAGATTTGCAAGCCCCGCTTTTTACCCACCGTATAGGCTGCTGCAGCTAGCAAGGAAGTCAGCAGCATTGACAGCATCACTAGGAAGCCGAACGTGATCACAATAGCTTCATCGGGCGACCAGTAGCCTCCGATGACCTTTCCAGCAATGTCTCGCTCGGTGAAGCTCGATGATGTGACGCCCAGACCTTCCAAAATCTGGTGCAGGTTGTAGGCGGCGCCGTGGAGGAATTTTAAATATGGGTGGAGGAAACTTGCTATGGAAATTGACATCAATCTTATTCCTTGAGTCATTCCTTGGTGGGGGAAGTTCTGAAAATGAATCGCATAATCTGGTGAAGTGCGTCGAGCTTTTTTGCCTTAGCCCTCTGATGAGAAGATTATCGCGGCTGGCGCAGAAACTAGGGGCGATTCAGCACGCCCAAAGCATGGCCGGGTTACTGCCAATTGGCTGCGATAGGGTGCGGAGAAGTTATGCCGCCGCGACATTTGAGCACCCTGATCTGCACCGGTTGGGCGTCCACCACCAGACGTAAGGCCGCTGGTGAAGCGTTAACCGAGGCCGACAAGGGACGATACGCAAAAGCTAGGGTTTGGCCGGTTTCGGCTGCGATCTGTAAACGGCGTAACGAACGGTCGTCGGCCTCGAGAGGCCAGCACACTACGGCACCGCAGCTACCTGAGCGCAGGCACTGTTCAGTAGCCCACAAAATGTCACGACTCTGCGACTGAACAATGCTCAGGTAGCGCAAGTCGATTTCCGCTGCGAGCCAGGCTTGGGGGTAGGGTTGGTGAAGAGGCCCGATCAGCATTACACGCTCGCCAGCACGAGTCAGGCGAGCCAAGATCGGCCAGAGGAGACGCAATTCCCACGTGCCTGTCGCAGCAACCAGTATTTCGCTCAGCGCTGCATCAGGCCAACCACCCCCAGGGGCACGGCGTCTAAAGCGGCGTTCCCTGTTGGCTGGCAGTGCTCTGCCGAGGTGGCGACTGCTTGCCCACGCCAAATGCGCCGCGCATCAAGCAAGCTTTCTATGGTCACGACGGATGGCATGAAGGGATAACCAAGATGCTGTATTAATATACAGTATTTGCTTAAGTGCAGGTCATGGTCAAGTTGAGTCGACGAACTGCATCCAACCTATCGCTTCGTTCTTACCGTGCACCCGAGGCGGAGGTCGCGTCGAGGCACGTGAGCGCAATACGCGGATAGAGGCCAGGAGATGTCAGGTTGAAACCTGCCGGATATCCAGCACGACCCACACCTCATAGCCTTTGTCCCGTGCAGCTTTTTCGGCCTCGAGTTGGGCTGTCAGTGTGCTAATGGAGTTTGACCGATGCTCGAAGCGGAAAGGTTTTCCACCATTCTCGCGCACACTCAGTTCAACGATCGTGTAGATCGAAAATGGATTTGGCTTTTTGGCGGGTTGTTTCTCATGTATCTGATCAAGGCCAAATGCGCGGCGCATTTCGGCTTCTGAGACAGTTGTATCGGTCACGCGGGATACCTGCAGAAAATGCATTTTGTGAGTTTAGCGGAGTAGAGCGGCTTGTATCGGTCGGTCAATTCCTGAATGGGATAGCTTCTAGCATCCAACCCCAGCATCTGGACGGGACGGAATGATGGACTGCGGCGCCATAACGTGTTCTTTTGGTCAATTAGGATGATGGCACGGTGAGGTCACGCATGAAGCGTTTTGCTATGTATTTTTTCCTGTTGCTCGCAATTAATTCCCCGGCTTTAGCGGCCAGCTCAGCGAGTCATGGTTTGTCGCAAGGCGGAACCGTAATTGTTGAGCACGGCGGTGGCTGTCGCAAAAGCTCCCCGCCAGGGCAGTGCTGTCACATGGACAACAAGGCAGGAAGTGTTCACTGCCACTGAGTGTTCAGGTTGGTAGACAAAGGTCGGCCGCACATGTCGAAGCCCCCGATGTTCACATCAACCCACGCTCAGCAGATGATACTGTTTGCCGGCCTCCGACCACGATGTGATCCAGCGAGCGCACCTTGACGTGTAGGCGCTAATGATTCTGACACTTTGTTCTACTGGTTCTGACCCACCTATGCTGGAGATTTTTGACCCACCTTTCGTGGGTAGGATGCCGGCAATGAGCGCATCTTCAGCGGCTATGACGACCTATGCTCCACCGAGGCGGTGACCAGCGTCAGCAAGGCGCTCTGGTACTTCCAGGCTGCACTCTTCGCACTGTGGCCTCGCCAAGGTTGCTAGTGCGCACGGCGCAGTCTAGGGCCGACTCACCCCGTAAGCATCTAGCAATTCCTGCAAACGACCATTGGCTCGGTAGCGCTGCAGACCCTGTTCAAATAGCTCGACATAGTGCGCGCTGGAAGGCAGCGCCGGGGAAAAGGCCAGATAGATAGGTATATCCGACTCGCGACAGCCGGCCTCGCGCAGCTCGCCCTCCCTGCCCTGTTGGGCCAGCATGGCCTGGAGCACCCAGCTGTTTTCCAGCACGGCGTCCAGCCGCCCTAGGCGCAGCTTGTCCAGGGTTAGCTCCAGCGCCTTGTCACCGGAGGCGACCTGGATGCGCGTGCTGTTGCTACGGTACCGGTCGATGTAGGCATTCAGCTCGTCGTCGTAGCTATAGTCGTTGATTACACCAACACGCAGTTGTGTCAGCGATGGCACGCCGCTGAATCGCCAGGTGGAGTCTGCGCGGGTGAAGAAGCAAATGCGCGATTGCGCCACCGGCGTTGCGGTAAAAAGAAAGTCCGGGGCATCCTCGATACCTGCGCCGATTGCCGCATTCAGCTCACCACGGCGCACCCCATGCAGAGTGCGCGCCCAATTCAGAGCCCGGTACTCCACTGTGATGCCGGCTTCGGCGAAGATCTCCCGCGCCAGCTCGACGAAGATGCCGGGACGCTCAGCGCCCGGCACACAGTTAATTGGGCACCAGATATCCGCCGCGATAACCAGCGTCTCTGCTCTCACTGCGCTGGCCAGGCCTATGAGCATCAGCGACAGAATTCTACGAACGAGAGTCTGACAACTACGCGACGACATGCTGGCACCCCATGAATGAGGAAATTGCCTAAAGTATTAGCCCACTCAAGCTTCGATGCACACTTTATTCACTGCACACAGCCTGCCGCGGCACTCGACGGTCGTCCGCTGGCGACTTCGTCGAGGTTACAGTTAGGTAATTTGGCTATTCAGGTGTTAACCGACGATAGTCAACAGGCGGTTCTGTGCCTGGGAGCAGCTACGCGGCTTGGATCTTGCTATTTGTCATGAAGTTTTAATCCGACCTGCGATCGGGAAACTGAGGTGGGTAAAGTGCCGGCAGTTTTCAGTGGACAACGAGGCTTCTAATGTTCATCGAAAGAGGTAGCCGAAACGACTATGCCGATCTGGGCATACTCGATGCTGATGCCATGCTGCAAAAGCGACACTGGTCAGTTGGATTGGCGATCTGATCGAGTCCAAGGCTCTTGTCCCCGAACAAGCGGCTGCATTGCTTGGTATGGACACTGCGCTGTTGGAGCGTAGGCTAAGCCAGATGGACTGCCTCCCAAGGCGCAGCATTGCTACCGCCAGGTCAACCTGCACCGCCAAGCCTCCCCCCCCCAGAAGGTCTGGCCGATGCTGATTCGGGCGGAAGGCTGGTTGCAAAGTCGACAAGACGCTCAGAAAAGCTGGGGAGGGAAACGCCCTATCGGGGTGTCCAGAATCATTGAGCCACAACACGTCGAGCGGTGTAGTAGATGGAAATTGCCAAGGTACTTCCTCTGAAGATTCAATCTTTGGACAATATGTCGGCTTTATCCCTATCCAGTGAGCGCACCTCGACGAGCATCAATGCTTCCTTGAGTCGTTGGGTCAAAGTCTTGTCTGCCTGGCTTGGCTCAGGATTTCCGCTGGGGTGGTTGTGCGCGAAGATCACTGCTGCCGCGTTGAGATCGTGCTTGAGGCGGTCGTAGTCTTCCGACCATCGCGTTAGCTGAAGGTAATACGGGCTGCGCGCTAAATGCGTTATGAACAGCTTGTGATGAATTTAAATGCTGTTATATTTTATATAAAGCTACTTAAAGTGATAGATAATTTATCTTATGAGCGACTACTTTCCACTCGATTGCAGCGAGAAGCTAGGCAGGATAGGGCTTCTAGTTAAGCAGAGGCGTCTTGAGTTAAAGATGCGGCAGTCTGATCTCGCCTCGAGTGTGGGCGTTTCAAACCCGACCATTGGCCGAATCGAAGCCGGCGAGCGTAGGGTGGAACTGGGCACCTTTATGCATGTGTTGTGGCAATTGGGTTTGCTCGACGAGGTGATCGCTAAGCTTGATGCTGCATCTGCGGAGGAGCCGCCTCAGCAACGTGTCCGCCTGAAGAAGCCCAAAAGGGATGAGTTTTAATGGCCAGCGCCTACATCTACATGCAGCTTCCCGAGTCGGATGAAGTCGTTACCCTGGGACGTTTGGACATCAATAGGGGGATTGGAGCGTTCGTGTACAGCCCTACCTATGTGAACCAACGCGGCTGGGTGCCCGACCCTATACGTTATCCATTGCGTGGCGAATTTCACGAAGGAATCACAACCAACAGTGGCATCCCAGGGTTCATTCGCGATGCTGCGCCCGATGGCTGGGGTCAGCGGGTGCTGGCAAAGGCCGCTGGCAGTGATCTGGACGCTATTGGCTATCTGATGAAATCGACTAACCATGACCGCACCGGCAACCTGATGGTAGGCACTACAAAAACGCCACCGCGCGGGGTTGGTCAGGCCGGCATGGCCAACATCACTAGCCTGGAAGACTTTATCGCCTTTGCTGACAACATCCAGAGCCAGTTCCCGCGTCAAATCGATGTTGTCGCACGGCAGGCTTTGCGACAGCGTTCATCTCTGGGCGGTGCGCGGCCGAAGTGCACGCTGCGTCGAGGCGAACAGCTGATTCTCGCCAAGCCACGTGATCGTCATGACGACTTCGATGTCCCCGCTATGGAATACGCCTGCATGAGCTTTGCGCAGGTCAAAGGACTGAATGTCGCGAAGGTGGAATTGCATCGAGGCAGCAAGAATGTGCTGCTTGTGGATCGCTTTGACCGTATAGCTCAGGACGGCCGTTTCCGGCGCATTCCCATGCTCAGCGCGCTGACGTTGCTAGATAGCGACTGGCAGGCTCCTGAGCGAAACAGATGGCGCTACGCCGCTGTTGCTGACGAGATGCGGCGGCGCCAGGTACCGCTCAGTGATCTACATGAGCTCTATAAGCGCATGTGCTTCAACGCTCTGGTTGGCAACGATGACGACCATCCCAAAAACCATGCAATCATTTGGCAGGGGAACGCTTGGCGGCTTTCCCCTATGTATGACGTGGTGCCGACACTGGACGGTGAGTCTCCGGCTTCCCTCTCTATGGAGGTTGGCAGTAGTGGGCGTCGCGTCACACGGGAAAACATGCTCAGCCATGCTAAGCATTTCGACTTGAGCATCGAGCAAGCCGAGTCAGTGCTTGACGAGGTCGCTGGTTGGGAGGCTGAACTTATTACTCACTATCAACAGCATCTGGCAGGTGATGAACTGATGTTGGCTTCTCAAGCAATTGGAGCCTTTAGGTTGAGAGAGTGAGTTCGGTCGTGATTATGGGATTCTCAATCGACCATAGACGAAGCAAAAAGGGGGGCGAAGCCCCCGATGTTCACATCAATCCGCGCTCGGCAAATGACACTGTTTGTCGGCCTCCGACCACGATGTGATCCAGTGAGCGCACCTCGACGAGCATCAATGCTTCCTTGAGCCGTTGGGTCAGCGTTTTGTCCGCCTGGCTTGGCTCAGGATTTCCGCTTGGGTGGTTGTGCGCGAAGATCGCTGCTGCCGCGTTGTAATGAAGTGCTTCCTTGACCACTTCCCGAGGGTAGACCGACGCGCTATCGATACTGCCGCGAAACATCTCAACGTACTGAATCAGTTGGTGCTTGGCATCCAGGAACAGTGCTGCGAAAACCTCATGTTCGAAACCGGCCAGCTTGGTCACCAAGTACTCCTTGACCAACTCAGGCGAAGTGAACGCTTCACCGCGTTGTGTTTTGAGGTCGATGACCCGACGTGCCTCTTCCAAAATCTGCTCCGCAGTGGCTGGCAAGTAGCGACCCTGGTCGTCTTGAACCAGTAGCGAAGCGTTAAAAGCCAGAGAGAGTTGCGACATGATCGTGCTCCAGTTGCTCGGGCGGAATTGCCCGGAACCGGCACAAGCACGGTGTAGCGCAGCAGTCAGGGGGCGATAGCCGGCCCTGCCGCAAGTACGCGAAGCGCACGCAGCCCTTGACGGCGAGAACGCCGTGATAGGGTGAGAGGAAACAGCAAGACCGTTATTCCCCCGATTGTATGGTCACCGCACGCAAGCGAAGCGCGCAGGCTCTTGAGTTTGTCCGCATGAATTTGAGGGCTTATGACGGGCGCTATGATTTTTGGCTAATCCGCACAGTCGTGAGGATTTTCAACTCCATCCATTTTGCGGTTGCGTTAACCTCACGATCGTAGGGATTTTTTGAAGCAATGGAGGCCTGAAAGGCCTGCATATAGATCACCGGGACCGAGAGCAAGCAGGTGGAAGTCGCGCTGAAACGCACTGCCGATGGCCTTTCGGGCAGTTACTTCGTCATGAGCGTCAGGGGCGATTCAACGTCATGATTTGTAGCTGTGCGCCTGCCTTGCAGTGCGCTTATCAGGGCTGCGAATACGTTCAATAAGGCTCCCGCGCCAAGGGCAAGCTGAGGCGCAGAGTCGGCGGGGAATAGGTTAAAGAGCAGTGTCATGATGACTGCTCCAGCAGTTTGTCCGAGCAAGCGAGCGGTACCCTGCATCCCTCCTGCCGCACCACTCCGACTCATTGGCGCCGAGAGGAACATGCTGCGGTTATTGGCCACGTTAAAGAGGCCGAAGCCGAGACCGCAAAGCATGGTCAGCGGCACAAGCATCATGAGGTTTTCCTGCAGTGGCCAAAGCGCAGCCCCTGCTAATCCTGTTGAAAGACAAATGCCACCTACCGAACAGAACCAGGCAGTCGGCCATCTGTTTGAAAGACGGCCAGCTAGCGGAGCTACAAGCGCAACGGTTAAAGGCCAGGGGATCATGTAGAGGCCTGTCATCAGCACCTCTTGTCCAAGGCTGTGGTGAAGGTAGAAGGGCAGCGCCACGAGGCCTGCGGTCTGCCCAGCAAAGCAGAGTACCGAGGCAATAACTGAAATACGAAATGAGTTGGATCTGAGCAGATCAAGCGGAATCAGTGGCGACTCCTTCTGCCTTTCCCGCTTAACCAATAGCGTCAGTTGGATGGCAGAGGTGGCCAGCAACGCTGCAGCCAGTGCAGGGTGTTCAGTGATGACCCCAGCGGCTATGACCAGCGATGCAAAGGTCCCGGCATTCAATGCAATGCTCAACAGATCAGCTTTGCGCGCAGTGCCGTCCACAGCAGGTAACGCGCGAGCCGCTAGCATCACCCAGAGCCCGAAGGGGAGCAGCACAGCAAACAGCCATGGCCAGTCTGCCACGCTGAGAATCGCTGCTCCCATTGCGGGGCCTGCTGCTGATGACAGGGCTACCGCAAGTGCATTCCAACCTATAGCGGCGCCCAGTTTCTGGCTCGGCACTACTTGGCGAAGTAGTGCAATGGCGAGCGCCATGACTGCCGCGCCTCCAAGCCCCTGCAGCAACCGCGCGGCGATAAGCCAAGACAGCGTCGGCGCCAGTGCGCACATCAAAGTGGCGCCCAGAAAAAGCGCCACTCCCCACCGGAATACCCGACGGTAGCCAAGGCTTTCACCCAGCGCTGCGCAGGGCAGCAAAGCCATCAGGAGCGCCGCCTGGTTAGCCGTGATGATCCAGATGGACAGCGCAGGTGTCACTTGCAGCGACTGGGCGATCGTTGGCAACGCCATGTTGGCTATCGCCGTGTTGAGCACCACCAGCACCATGGCGGCCAGCACTGAGCTGACGGCTGCCAGGTGCCTCGGTTTTGCGCGGACTGATCGCGCGTCAACAGCATGCTCCTTGGTAGCTGGGCCGAGCCTCATGGCTTCAACAGCTCGGGAGCGCACTGACTAACCGGAACCCAATCACCATCCTGCTCGATGTACCGTGTCAGCTTGCGGGCCTCTTTGTCCTCTTTCTTCAAATCCCGCTCGGTGAAGCGAAAGAGCAAAGCCGGCCCGGAAATGCAGTGCGTATCGTGAATATCTCCCGGTAGATAGACCTGCGTTTGACCGGCGCTCACCCGCGTGGAACCGCGTTTTACCAGTTTCACCTGGCCATCTGGGGCCTGCACCTTGGCATAGGTGCCCATCTCTATTTCACCGTGCTGCACCGCGTAAATGACCCAGCCACGACCGTGATCATGAGGCGGCCGATAGAGCCCTTCAGGTTCGGTGTGTGCCAGCAGCATAAATCCGTTTACCGGATCTCGGTACATCTCCTGTTGGGCCAATGCCTGCTGGTGTAGGTCCGCCAACCACGGCTCGGTGACAGGCGTCTTCAGAAGTTCATCCAGCTGCTGCTGGCAGCCTGCGACCACTTCAGAACTGAGCGGGCCCCAGATTGATTGGACACCCTCAACAAATCTGCTCAACGAGTTCATGCATCATCTCCTCATCCACTTCGGTACGAATGTGCCGATGGAGAGAACTGTATGCAGCGTACAGACATGGCGGAAGACGCACTGGTTGCACTTTATTGTTGCGTCTGACGCCATGTATTAGGCGAGTTGGGCTAACATCGGACTATGTCGAATCCAGACCTTAATCTGCTCATCACCCTTGACGCAGTGCTCTCTGAGGGAAGTGTCGCGCGTGCAGCTAAACGCCTGCGGCTCAGTCCCTCGGCGATGAGCCGGGCACTTGCGCGGCTTAGAGAAACCACGGGAGATCCGCTTTTGGTTAGGGCGGGACGTGGGCTCGTTCCTACTCCCAGGGCGATCGAACTTCGTGATCGCATCGGTCAGCTTGTTCGGGATGCGCAGGAGGTTTTGCGCCCAGCCGAGCTTCTTGACCTGGAAAAACTCGACCGGACATTCGCGATCAGGACCAGTGAGGGTTTTGCTGAGAACTTTGGCCCTGCACTTATCGCGCGTATAGGGGAGCAAGCCCCTGGAGTACGGCTGTTCTTTATGCAGAAGCCGGACAAAGACAGTAAGCCATTACGCGATGGAATCGTCGATCTCGAAACCGGTGTGATAGATCTGGCCTCTGCCCCCGAGCTGAAGGGCCAGTCTTTGTTCAGAGACAATTACGTTGGCGTTGTACGAGCCAGTCATCCATTAAGTCGCGGCACAATCACGCCGGAAAAGTATGCGGCGGGCATGCATATCTCCGTGTCGCGAGAAGGGATAGAAAAAGGCCCCATCGATGACGCGCTGCTGCCACTTGGATTGGAGCGAAAGATAGTCACGATCGTCGGTGGCTTTTCAACCGCGCTGGGGCTGGCCCGGGGATCAGACCTGATCGCCAGTGTTCCCGAGCGCCATACCGCGAGTTTGCGCGAGGGCATGCATAGTTTCCCGCTTCCTTTCCATACTGCGGAGTTCACCGTTTCAATGCTTTGGCATCCACGATTTAGTGCTGATCCGGCTCATCGATGGCTTCGCAGTCTGGTTCTTGGTGTTTGCGGAAAGAGCTAACAGTGAGTCGCCCCTAATTTTGTCGGCACCTTGGAGGTCTTTTTCTGCCTGGGCTGCCAGCCGCAAACTTCCGCTTTTGGCCGTTTTGAGCCCAGCTGTGGCCTCCAAAAATGAAATAATTTGCAACTCTTGAGTGATTGAGAAGCTCCACACACCCCTCTACATTTCCGCCGGCAACGCCGGGCCCCTCTGACAGCTAACCGCTGCCATGTCGGAGTTGCAGTTTGTACAACTTCGACACTTAGAGGAGGGGCTCATGACTGCCCTAGAACCGTTCTTCCTAGCCGAGTTTCTCGGCACTGCCACCTGGTTGTGGCTCGTTTTTATCAGCATCGTCATCAGCCTGTTAGTCTTTGACCTCGGGGTGTTACACCGTGAGCATCGAGAAATCGGCGTTCGTGAAAGCCTGCTGCTGTCGGCTGGCTATATCACGGCCGGCCTGCTGTTCGGCCTTTGGGTCTGGCAGGTCAAGGGCGGTGACGCCGGGATGGATTTCTACACCGGCTTTCTGATCGAAAAATCGTTGTCGATGGACAACGTATTCCTGATGGCGATGATCTTCAGCTTTCTAGCCATTCCGCGTAAGTACCAGCACGAGGTGCTGTTCTGGGGCATTCTCGGGGTAATCGTGCTGCGCGCGATCATGATTGGTCTCGGGGCGGCGCTGATCGCCGAGTTCAGCTGGATTCTCTATGTGTTTGGCATCTTCCTTCTGCTTACTGGGGTGAAGATGCTTTTCAGCAAGGTCGACGCACACCCTGACCTCAGCGAAAACCCACTCGTGAAGTTTCTGCGCAAACACATGCGGGTGACCGAGCGCCTGCATGAGTGGCGCTTCTTCGTCCGCCAGGCAGATGCCAGCGGTAAAGCCGTGGTCTGGGCGACGCCGTTGTTCCTTGCCCTGGTGCTGATCGAGTGTGCCGACCTAGTGTTCGCGGTAGACAGCGTGCCGGCGATCTTCGCCATTACCCAGGATCCCTTCATCGTCTATACCTCGAACATCTTTGCCATCCTTGGTCTACGCGCGTTGTACTTCGCCTTGGCGGCAATGATTCACCGATTCGCCTACCTCAAGTACGCCCTGGCATTAGTGCTGGTGTTTATCGGCGGTAAGATCTTCCTGGTTGGCATCATCGGCAAGATTCCGGCCGTCATTTCCTTGAGCGTGACTCTGGGTCTACTGCTGGGCGGTGTGCTGCTTTCGCTTTGGAAAACCCGTGGTCAGCCCTCAGCTAGCCCGCAGGGCTGAATCCTAATGGGTGGCGGCCGTCAGTCGGCTGCCACCTATCGAGTTCAATTGCCGGGAGGGTTTATAGAGACCATATGACCGCTCTTGGCCGAGGCTGTGTAAAAACGTTTTCGAGCAGGCTTGATGGTCTGAGTCGGAACAAAAATCGCGTTCCTACGCAAATTTCAGGTCTGCTGACTGACCAAGAACGGAGCTTGTGTTTTTACACAGCCTGGGCCGAAAGCAGCTACTAGACTCAGATCACTTTGGTGGATAAGTCAGCGTTGATAGAGTCACTAGCCGGCATTGCCGGCTAGAGGTATCTGCTACAAGGTCAAAGGAAGGTCCCTTACCTGGTGCTCGTTGCGCTGTAGCGAGCATATTCGTTGATGAATTCGGCTCAGGAAGCCCACTTCGAAGGCACGCCTTTCAATGGCGCAGGGTAGAAGGTCGCGCTCGGCGATCATGGCTGCCCACAGCCAACCAGTCTTCGCATTGTCGAGCCATGCCTGAGCCAGCTTTACGCCTTGATTGAACGCCTGCCGGCAGTCAGCCGCCCATATGATCTCTATTCCTGGGTGGCCATCATGGGCCGGTAGGCAAGTCATAACGCCTTTGCTCATCTGGCACCTCCTCGCACTTCGGAAAGTGCACGGCGGTAGAGCACCACCATTTCGTCTAACAGATCCAAGGCTGAGTAAGCCGCCACGCGGGACCGTAGGTTTTCTGGTTGGAGGCCATCGGGCTCGGCCATTTGATCCAGCAGATTGCCGAGCATGATTGCGCGCAGTTCAGCTGCAGCTTCGACGGGGAGGGCAGAGCGCTCTGATTCGTGCAGTGGGCTCGGTTGCCGTGGGAAGGGTACAACGCAGGTTTCGAACTCAGCCATGACGCACCTCCGCGGTAGCAGAGATGAACAGCCAGAGTAGAAGGCCAAGGCGGAGCTCTTGGGTAAAAAAGGGGTAGCGCATTTTCCTTATGCTCCTCGGTTTGATTAAGGAGCCGCCACCATCCGTTCTGACGCAGTATGGTGGCAGACCGTACGGGGGTCAGAAACCGGTAACCGAGGGAACCGGCCAGGCAAACGCCTGCCCCGCACGGCCTGCCATAGAAAAGCGATAGCAAAACACTGGAGTGCCTGCCGCTTCGCTATGACGCTACCGCGCCCTCGATTTGTCGGGTTCTGACGCCCGGTCGCGGGATTTACCACGACGGGCGCACTCTAGCTCGCGGGTTTCAGGATGGCAACATGTTGGGGCGTAGATGGGCGGTGTGTACGATTCGGCTTCTACCATGTTTTTCCGCAGGGGCCGCACTTGTTCATGCGTACGAGGATTCTTAAGTCCACGGACTTTTGTGCAAATTTTTGGGGATTCGAGGAGTGAGCCACAACAATGGCTGCAGTCGGCCAGAAGCGGAGGCTCAAGAGCCCTACAAATGCTTGGCCTATTCAGCACAGCGCAAGCCGGTTACATTGCGATCTCAATATGCCATCTCGTTGCAGATGAGTGGACTACAAGGAACGGAGGCCGTTTGTCGATCATTACCCCTGCCGAACTCGAATCTGCTCTAACGGGGAACCCGGAAGCACTTGAGGTTCACCTGACGCTCGTAGAGCGTGACGTGCCCATTGATGGGCATTTAGTCAAGATTCACTGCCACTGCCTATCAGTGGATGGAAATGGCCGTGTTCAACCTCATCGACTGGCAGAGTTCATGCGGAATGCCGTCGTTGATTATGCTATCCCGCGCTCGAAGCTCGCCGACGCAAAAGCGCGTGACAACAGATTCAACAGCACCGAGGCAGTCGCCGAACTAATCGAGCGGGCCAAGCGCTCGTTTACTGACTTGGCGAACACCGGGGAGGGCGGAGAGATGCTGCTGTTCCTGCTGGCGGAGCGCTTCCTCAAGCTGCCGCAGATACTTTGCAAGATGGATCTCAAGACGGACACGCGTATGCACTATCACGGTGCGGATGGTGTGTATGCGGGAGTGACATCGGAGGGCACTTTAAAGCTCTACTGGGGTGAATCAAAAGTCTACGCAGATGCGAGTGCTGCGATTCGCGACTGTCTCAATTCTCTCTCCCCCTTTCTACTGGAGCCCGAACACGAGGAGGCAGGGAGGGAGCGCGATCTGATGCTCCTTAGCGATAAGGCCGACCTTAGCAATCCGGCACTCACCGATGCACTCAAGAAGTATTTTGACAAGTCATCGGTCATGTCTAAGCGGGTTCAATATTGCGGCGTGGCCCTTGTAGGCTTCGACGCACCGTTCTACCCGAAAGGCGAAGCGAAGGCGGTCGCTGAGGAGATCGTCGAGGCGTCCCGTACTGCACTTAGAGGTTGGAGCAATCGTATTGGTGAACGGCTGAAATTGGAGAAGCTCGATCAGATAGAAGTGGAGTTGTTTTGCATCCCTCTGCCGTCGGCCGAAGGTTTCCGCGCCGCATTCCTCAAGGCAATGGGGATCAAGGAATAATGAGCCTCGCCGGTCTACAATCGTGGCTTCTCCAAGAAGGCGTTCGATGCGATCTCGATACGATCACTCAACTCACAGTACGCAATGAACTCGACAATCTGGCATCAGATACCTCGGTACAGTCCTCAGCGTCCATTGACTGGCCCAGATTGTTGCTCGCCGGCAGTATTCTCGCGCGATCCGATAAAAGGGTCGATCAAGAAGCCGCGCTACGAGTCGCAACCGCTGCGATTTCTTTGACGGATGATCAAGCACTCAAAGATGCTGGTGCCGTCCTGATGGGCAAGCTTTCCAACTTTCGGGCAATTACGTTAGCCACCGATCGCGAATTGGTGGAGGCCGATCTCAATGCGCGGCTTGGTATTGCGTTGCGTCTTGAAGCTCAGCGTCGTGAGATGGATCGTTCCATCCTGGTGCAATCGAGCGGGGCTTGGCTTCAGGTAAACGATTTTCAGCAGCGCTTCTGGACTAATGCGACTGGAGATAACTGGCTCTCGGCATCAGCACCGACTGCTTCTGGTAAGACGTTTCTTGTGCTTCAGTGGCTGATCGACCAAGTGGTAGCGGGTGAGAGCCGGGTGGTTGTCTATCTCGCCCCGACCCGCGCGCTAGTCTCCGAAATTGAGACCAATCTCAAGGAGCTCCTCGGTAATACCGAGCTAGTGGAGGTTTCGTCCCTTCCCCTCACCGATAAATATAAAGCTGCGCGGGCGGGTGGCGCTCGAGTGATTCTCGTCTTTACGCAAGAGCGGTTGCACCTTCTCGCCAACGTGCTCGGCGATGTGCTTTCGGTCGACCTGCTCATCGTGGACGAGGCGCACAAGATCGGTGACAACCAGCGCGGCGTGATTTTGCAGGACGCAATAGAGCGAGCCACTCGCGCCAACCCAAAACTGAAAGCCGTTTTTATCAGCCCTGCAACCCAAAATCCGGAGGAGTTACTCTCCGACGCTCCCGATGGTGTACAGACCATCGCTGTCGATAGCGATTCCTCTACGGTCCTTCAGAATCTAATAGTCGCGACCCAAGTGCCGCGAAAATCGAAGCTTTGGGCGCTTACTCTTCGGCAGCAAGGCTCAGAACTTCCAATAGGGGTTCTTCAGCTCGCGAGTACACCAGCCGGACTCAAGAAGCGCCTCGCATTTATCGCAGCAGCTGTCGGCGAAAGAGGCGGTACGCTCGTCTACGCGAACGGAGCTGGAGAGGCGGAAGAGGTCGCTGACTTGATCAGCCAGCTTTTGCCCAAACTTGAACCCATTGATCTGGAACTTTCACAACTCGCTGAGCTTGCTCGAAAGGGCGTGCATCAGCACTTTCGGCTGGCACCGCTTGTGGAGCTCGGGGTAGCGTTCCACTACGGCAACATGCCGTCACTGCTCCGTCTGGAGATAGAGCGGCTATTTCGGTCAGGCAAGATACGTTTCCTGGTTTGCACTTCCACTCTGATCGAGGGCGTGAATTTGTCCTGTCGGACAATTGTGGTGCGCGGACCGCGTAAAGGGAAAGGCCACCCGATGGAGCCGCACGACTTCTGGAACTTGGCTGGTCGCGCAGGGAGATGGGGTGATGAGTTCCAAGGAAACATCATCTGCATTGATCCGGAAGACAAGCAGGCTTGGCCTGCCGGGGTTCCTGGTCGCGCACGCTACCCCATTAAGCGCGAAAGTGACGCTGTTCTCGATCTTGGTGACGGCATGGCGGATTATCTCTCCAATCGTGGACTATCGGATTTCTCCAGTATTGAGGACAAGGATAAGTTCGAGCAGGTTGGAGCCTATTTGCTCACCACTTTTATGCGGCTCGGCTCCATATCAGCGGCTAGCCTCGCGAAACGCCATGACGCCGCATCGATTGCGAAACTCGACCAAGCCCTGGGGGTGCTAGCAGAGCAGATCGAAATCAGCGTCGACCTGGCCGCTCGGCACCCAGGTGTGAATGCGATTGGCCTTCAGCACCTTCTCGAAGCTTTTCGTGCCTACCCAGGTGATGTAGAAAACCTGCTCCCTGCTGAAGTTGCGAGCAACGACAGCTATGACCGATTCATAACGATTATGGGGAGAGTCAACGAGCACTTGTTTCTTGCTTTTACCCCCGGGACCCGCATCAAGCTATATGCGTTGATCGTCGTCAAATGGCTAAAGGGGTACTCGCTGGCCAGGATCATTCGCGACAGTATTGATTGGCACCAAGAGGCCGGCAGGTCTTTCAACTTGCCTGAGCTTATCCGTGGCACGATGGAGTTAGTGGAGCAAATCGCCCGGTTTAGAGCACCAAAATACCTTTCCGCCTATATGGATGTGCTGTATTTGCATCTTCGCGAGATTGGCCGTGAAGACCTAATCGATGACGGTTTGGATATCGGAACGCAACTTGAATTTGGCGTTTCCTCGACGACGCTACTTTCGCTCATGGAGCTTGGCCTCTCCCGCATGAGCGCTGTTGCTTTATACGAAAAAATTGCCCGCGACGATCTCAGCAGGGAGGGATGCATAGCGTGGGTCTACGAGCGCGCAGGCCAACTCCACGCAATGGATATTCCAGCAATTATCATACGCGAGGTGCGTGAGCGTCTTGCACTACCCGATGAACCAGCTAAGTAATGTCACCCCAGGAATTAGAGGTTTACCTATGCCGGCAAAGCCTATCACTCTCGGCTCCTTACACTTTGAAAGGCGGGGAGACGCTATTGCGTTTCTCAAAGCCATTCTCGCGCGCTATGACTTAGGCGATAGAGTCAACGCGGACGACGCAGTGTTCTTGCGAGCGGCCCTGGAGAATCACCCGGACTCTGCCAATAAAATCGGTTGTGGCATTACCGATTTTAGCGTTCGAAGCGCCGACTATGGCACCAGATGCTTCTGGGTCAACCGTTCTGATGGTACGACGGAGAAATTTTCCATCACCGCTTCTATTCGCGGCTAACAACGTAGATAAATCTCTTCGTTTTTAGACTATGTCTTTGCGCGCCTGGTTTTGTCCGCTGTTGGCCAGTTGTAGCCCGCCACAACGAGTGTCTCCCGGCCAAAAGTAGTCCTTATGCTTAATCATGTCGGCTCTTGATTAGGCTGTGTCAAAAGACAGCATGGGATAACCTTGCTCCACATTTCAACTGAAGCTGCGAACTGAATGATGGGTTTTGAACAACTAGCTGAGTTACGCGACCGCCTGCGGGCCGAAAAAGTGCAGGTAAAGCCTGAGAATACGAAGCTGCCTAAGCGGAAGCCTTCTCCGCAGGCGAAGCTCCGCGAGCAAGATCCTGCAGTAGAAGCGATCTGGCTATTGCAGAAGCACTTCCCATTGGCCTTTCCGGTCAGTCCCGCCCCCAAAGTTCCGCTAAAGGAAGGCATTCTCAAAGATGCTGAGCAACACCTGGAGCTGCTCGGAATAACCAGTGAAAAGCTCAAACTGGGCATCGGTACCTGGTGCCGAGGAAGTCGATACTGGGCAAGCATGACGGAGAATGCGCCGCGCTTGAACTTAAGTGGCCAGGCTGTAGGCATTGTGACGGCGGCTCAGGCGCTGCATGCGAAACATCAGGCTACACGGCAGCGCGGACAAGCTCGACGGAATCAGACAAGGCCGAAAGAGCTTGTACAGGACAAGGCTGTCGAGGCCGTTGTGGAAGAGATCGTGGATTAAGGGATTACTCCCGCTCGGCATCGTGTCGCTTAATCACTGACACGGTGCGCGAAGTGATGATGAGGCTGTTCGAAGAGCCGCGGGTACCGCCTCTTAGATATGCCCTCAGTAGGCAGCAATTACTGCCGCCATAAGTATCAAAACGCGTCCTGTTCTCGACAGTCTGTCTGTCGCTTGCTGGACGCTAACTCGTAGTCGGATAGTTCGCGGTTAAACCTGCTGATGTAGCTTCTGGTGCTTCTTTGGGAAGCTTCAGGGTCAACACGATAAGCAATACCCCCACGCCGCTAATGGTGGCATACACCCCAGCAAAGCTGCCGCTGTGATTGGCCAGCAACCCCGCACCGTAATTGCCGAGCATGCCGCCAGAGCCTTGCATCACGTTGGCGATCCCAAATATGGATACGGCCATCGCGCTGGATGATGCCAGCTTAGAAACGTAAGCGGGGATGAGGCCGAAGATTGGGTAAAAGGCTGTAGAAAACAGCCCCGCAGCGACTAATGGCCAATAACCGGAAGGATGTATTACGAAGATCAGTGCCGCCGTTACCACGCAGCCATAGACCAGCAACATGGCAGCGCGTAACCCAGTGCGATCTGAGAGCCAACCGACTGCCAGTCCCGCAAACATGCCAACGAAGCCGATTACGGCCCAGACCTGGGCGCTGAACTGCACGTCAAAACCCAGTTCGGTTCTCAGGTAGGATGAGAGGTAGGTTTGGAACGGGAAGGTGGCAAAGCCGATCAGAAAGTTCATCGACCAGATCAGCAATATCCAGGGCTTTATAAGCGTTAAGCGCCTGTTTGGCACCGTTGGTTCGACCGCCATGGTCGTTACGGTCGGAGTCACGGTAGGGCTAAGCAAGCCACCTTTCTTGAATACCACCAGCACCAAAAGAGCCATGGCTACCGTCAGTAGGCCTACCCACCACCAGACGCTGCGCCATTCCCCTTGCGCGGCATATAAGGGCACCAGCAGGCTGTTGATTGCGACCCCATAGCTCGTCCCGCTGGATACCAGGCCCATGGCCAAACCCCGGTAGCGGTAGGCTGTAACTCTGGCGACGACATCGACCATTGGGACAAAGACCGTCGCAGCCGTGCCCGCCAGCATAGTAAGTAATGCACCGATAACCAGGATGTTGTTTGACAGGGGTATCAGCAGTAACGCCAGCGCGCAGACCGCCCCTGATGCCACGATCATCCAGCCGCCGCCGATTTTTGGCGTCAGCCAGACGGCCAGTAGGGCGCAGATTAGAAAACCAAGCTGCGCCGAGGCCGTGATACCGCCTACGTACGAGAAGTCGAAACCCAGAGATGCCTGCATATCGGGCACGAGCTGAGCAAACAGGTAAATCCCGAAGCCATAGGTCGCTGCCACCAGGCTGGTTAGCAACACTACAATCGCAGCATTCAAACGCATGGTCAGCACCGTTTGGGCGGTTGGGGTTAGCCGCGGTCAGTCAGGAAACGGGTTGCAACAACGCGGCACGATTGGCGCAGACGTATCTAGGGCGATAAGGCAACCTGGTTAGGCGGCCATCACTGAGTAAACGTGCGGGGTACTGCTTTTACTCACGCCAAGTAAGCGGTGCTGAGTTTTCCGTTCGCTGCTGCGAGTGACTCTACTGAGCGTGCAATTTGGACGACTGTTAAAAGCGTCCTCCAGATGTTCTATTGCGCCGGGTTGGGTGAATATTTGCGGTTCAAAGGCGTGCAATGAGCTACTCAAACCGTCTTTTGATTTTGAAGGGGGCAAGGCGGTGTTTTCCACCTAAGCAATGGTCAGGCTAAAAGTGGTTTACCAGTTGGTTAGATAGCTAGCCGTGCAGCTCAAGCAGGTCGATAGCCAGGGTTTGCAGGTGCTTCAGCAGCGCTTTTTGAGCCGTCGTGGGTGTCTCGTCAACACGTCTCAGCAGATACAAGGGAACAGGTATGTTGGGTTCCAGAGGACGAGCCTGAATGTCACCCAAGTGGTCTGCCAGCGCAGTGAAAGGATCGACGAGGGCCAGCCCTTGCCCCGCGGCAACCAACATCCGCGCTAACTGGTAGGTCTGAACTGATATTTCAATATGGACAGGGGGTTCCAGCTCCTGAATATGTCCACGTAGCAGGCCTCCAAGTGCGTCCCGGGTGTCCAGGCCGATAAGGCTCAGGCCGGCCATACTTTGTAGTCTTATAGGCGCGATGCATTGATCCTCACTCCACCAACCGAGCGGGGCGATCGCCATCATTTTCCCTTGTGCCAACACTTCTGTGTGCAGACCTGGGTGTTCTACCCGTTGCAGAGTAAGGCCGAGATCAGCCTCACGTAGTAACAAGGCCTGAACAATTTCACTGGTGTGTTGGGTTGCGAGAACACATCGGGTCTGTGGGAAGTCCTTGCGCCAGCTACAAACTGCGTCTGATAACAACGTCTGGGCCAGGGCTGGCGTGCAGACCAGGCGTAGTGCGCGCTCTTCGCCTCGGCGCAGGCTGTCGGAGAGGCGACGCAGGTCCTGCAGCTCTGCGGACAAACGTTCGGTTTGCTGTTGCAGTATGCGTGCTTCGGCTGTGGGTAATAGCTTGCCGCGCACACGGCTAAAAAGGGTGAAGCCTAACTGTTGCTCAGCATGTTGAAGGATTTTGCTGGCCGCCGGCTGCGAGATATGCAGCAACTCGGCCGCAGCAGTGAGGCTACCGGTCTGAAGGACAGCCTGGAATAGCTCTACATGGCGTAAACGCATGATCATGCTCTCGTAATACCGTGACTGCGGAGGATAACCTTGGGTTATGGGCTGGCTCTATCCTTTCATTAGTCGTCTGTCTGGCGCTTTCGTACTCTAAGTCTGTACAGGCGCTAGGAGATGAGCAATGCGGATCGCTGTTATTGGTGGCGGAGTGATAGGCCTGACGACAGCTTTTGCGCTGGTTCGCCAAGGGCACCAGGTTGAGTTGATTGAGCAGCGTGACGAAGTGGCGTTGGAAACCAGCTTTGCCAATGGTGGTCAGCTCAGCTACCGCTATGTCTCTCCATTGGCTGATGCCGGCGTGCCGCTGCAGGCGCTTTCGTGGATGCTACAGAGCGATTCGCCGCTACGTTTTCGCCCCAGTCTGAGTCCGCACCAGTGGGGTTGGTGTCTGCGCTTTTTGATGGCTTGTAGGCGTTCGGTGAACCAACGCAATGGCGCGCACTTGTTGCGCCTAGCGTTGTATAGCCAGACGGTGTTACAGGATTGGCGCGAGAACCAAGGGCTGGAGAATTTTGCTTGGCGCGCCAATGGCAAGTTGGTGATCTATCGCAGTATCGCAAGTCTGCATAAGGCCTGCGCTGGTGTTGGTGATTCAGCACATCAGCGGCTGCTGGATGCCAATCAGTGCATTGAAGTAGAGCCGGCTCTGGCCGGACAAGCTGGTAGGTTTCAGGGTGGCATCTTCGCATCGGGAGACGAGGTGGGCGACTGTTATCTGTTTTGCCAGCAGTTGTTACGTCAATTGTTATGCAGTTCGCTCTTCCGTCTGCATACGGGGCAGCAGGTCTCAGGGATATCTATAGAGCGGGGCAGGGTGAGGGCCGTGGCGCTGGGAAGCCAAGAGATGGCGGTCGATCATCTGGTGATCGCCGCTGGCATCGGCAGTGTCGCGCTGTTACGCCCGCTGGGCCTGAGATTGCCGTTATATCCCCTGAAAGGTTACAGCCTGACGCTACCGCTGTCGGATGGAGTGGCGGTGCCGGAAACCAATGTTACCGACTACGACAACAAGGTGGTCTATGCCCGTCTCGGTGATCGCTTACGGGTCGCGGCAATGGTCGACATTGGTGGCTGGGATGCCAACCCTGATGCGGGGCGTATCGCTGCATTGAAGGCATTGGCACAGGCCAGTTTTCCTGACGTCGGGGATTACGCTTCCGCCATGACTTGGGCCGGAATGCGTCCGGCTACGCCAGCAGGTACGCCTTTGTTGGGTGCCAGTGGCATTGACAACCTCTGGTTGAACGTCGGCCATGGCAGCTTGGGATTCACCCTGGCTTGCGGGAGTGCAGAGGTGCTGGCCTGCCTAATTAGCCAGCAACAGCCGGACATTTCTCTGGAAGGATTGAAGCTTGCTTCTTGAGGCTGTCTCGGGCGATCAACCGTGACCTAAGTTAGGTATTTGTTATGACTGTTCAACGTATTCAGACCAACGACCGCCTTTCTGGCGCGACGATCTTCTCCGATCTGGTTTTTCTTTCTGGGCAGGTTCCAACTGATCGTAGTCAGAATGTTGCCGGGCAAACCGCTCAAGTGTTAGCGAAGGTTGACGCATTGCTCACCAAAGCAAGTTCAGATCGTAGCCTAATGCTCAGTGCTCAGATCTGGTTGAGCGACATTGAGAGAGATTTTGAGGCCATGAATGACATCTGGAGTGCCTGGCTGCCGGTTGGTTGCGCACCCGCTCGGGCAACAGTCGAGGCACGTTTGGCCTCCGCTGATGTGCTAGTCGAAATAATGGTGGTTGCGGTACGCAGAACTGCGTAGTTGCCGCATTTACTTCAGTAGATGATGCCAACGATGACAGCGCATCACTCGTTCAAAAACAATAATACGAGGACATAGATATGCAGCAATATCAAATTATGGGGTTGTTGGCGTGCGTCCTGGGGAGCTGCTTGCTGGGCACTCCGCTTATAGCCGAAGAGCGTTACGTTACTATTGGTACCGGTGGTCAAACGGGGGTTTATTACACTGCAGGTCAGTCGATTTGTCGCTTCCTCAATCGCAGTGGCACTGACCACGGCATTAAGTGTAATGCACCGTCATCCGCCGGAAGCGTAAGCAATATCGTCTCGATCAAGAACGGTGACTATGACTTTGGATTTATTCAGTCAGATCACCAGAACAAAGCACTGAAAGGCCTACCGCCTTTCGAGAAGAGCGGTGCTGTCGAGGATCTGCGTGCAGTGTTTTCTTTGCAGAGCGAAATACTGACCGTAGTTGCACGTAACGACAGCGGTATTGAGACGTTCGCTGACCTCAAAGGTAAGCGGGTGAATATTGGAGTACCAGGCTCCGGTAGCCGCGACACGTTTGATGAAGTGATGCAGGCTAATGGTTGGAGTAAGTCCGATTTTTCCCTCGCCGCTGAGTTGAAACCGGCCGAAATGGCTGCCGCACTGGGCGACAACAACCTTGACGCCATTACCTATGTTGTTGGCCATCCCAGCGGAGCTATCCAAGAGGCTATGGCCACCGTCGATGCACGTCTTATCCCTGTCTCCGGTCCAGGTATCGACAAACTGTTAGCCGAGGCCAGCTACTTCACTAAGGCGAATATTCCTGCCAGCCTCTATCCGGGTGTTGACGTGTTGATTCCGTCTATTGGCGGCAAAGCTTTACTGGTGACTTCGGCTAAAACCGACCCCGAGGTAGTTTATCAGCTGGTTAAGTCGGTATTTGACAATTTGGAGCGTTTCAAACGCTTGCACCCGGCATTCGCTGAACTCCGCGCTGAGCACATGATTCGCTCTGGTCTTACCACCCCTATACATGAAGGTGCAAAGCGTTTCTACAAAGAGAAGGGCTGGCTTTAGCCGTCATGGAGAGCAGTTGGCTGGGCTCTGAACTCTTCTAGCGGGCGCATTTGAAGTTGAATAGAAAATTGCGCGTTTAGTGTCCCGTATTCTGGGTCAGAACCTAGCTCCTCTCGTCCGGCGGGAGCTTGCCGCTTTTATCTAAATGACAACGTAGGTGTACCGTTCTGTGCCTGAGAAAAACTGTCCACCGAAGAACTGATTGCCCAGGATGTCGGTACACGCACCCCGCTGGGGGCCATGGCGCAGGTGATCACCGGCCTGGCCCTGCTCTGGTCGCTGTTTCAACTGTGGATCGCCTCGCCACTGCCGTTCGTGTTCGGCATTGGTGTGTTCAACGACACCGAAACCCGCTCTATCCACCTGGCGCTTGCCCTGTTGCTGGCGTTTCTCGCCTATCCGGCCTTTCGCAAGTCGCCGCGCGATCGCATACCTCTGCTGGATATCGCCCTGGGCTTGGTCGCTGCAGCCAGCGCCGCCTACCTGTTTATTTTCTACCAGCAGCTGGCTTTACGTCCGGGCAGCCTGACCACTGCGGACATGTTGACCGCGTGCATCGGCATCCCCTTGCTGCTGGAAGCAACCCGCCGAGTGCTTGGTCCGCCACTGGCGATCATCGCCCTGCTGTTCCTCGTTTACAGCCTTGCCGGGCCCTATATGCCGGGGATGTTGGCGCACCGTGGGGTCAGCTTCAATGCCATGGCCAACCACCAGTGGATCACCACCGAAGGGGTGTTCGGCATCGCCCTCGGCGTATCCACCAGCTTCGTGTTTCTCTTCGTGCTGTTTGGTGCCTTGCTCGAGCGCGCTGGCGCGGGGCATTACTTTATTCAGCTGGCCTTCAGCATGCTCGGCCACTTCCGTGGTGGCCCGGCCAAGGCGGCCGTGGTGGCATCGGGGCTGACTGGGCTGATTTCCGGCTCGTCGATTGCCAACGTAGTGACCACCGGCACCTTCACCATTCCGATGATGAAGCGCACCGGCTTCTCGGCTGAGAAGGCCGGTGCGGTGGAAGTGGCGTCGTCGGTGAATGGCCAGATCATGCCGCCGGTGATGGGTGCGGCGGCCTTTCTGATGGTCGAGTACATCGGCATGCCCTATGTCGAGATCATCAAGCACGCCTTCCTGCCTGCGGCGATTTCCTATATCGCCCTGCTGTATATCGTCCATCTGGAATCCCTCAAGCTCGGCCTGCAGCCGGTGGGCGGGCATCAACCCAAGCCCTGGCTGCGTCGCCTGATTGGTTTTGCCTTCGGTGCAGCGCTGATCAGCGGCCTGTCGCTGGCGGTGTATTACGGCCTCGGCTGGCTCAAGCCGGCGCTGGGTGAATACGCCCTGCCGGGTATCGGCGCGCTGCTGGCGCTGATCTACCTGGGCCTGCTGAAAATCGCCGCCAGTGTGCCGGTGCTGCCGGCCGAAGACCCGGATGCGCCGCTCGACAAACTGCCGCAAACCCGCGCCGTGCTGCTTTCCGGATTGCACTTTCTGCTGCCGGTAGTGGTGCTGGTCTGGTGCCTGATGATCGAGCGTCTGTCTCCCGGCCTGTCGGCCTTCTGGGGCAGCGTGATGCTGGTGATCATCCTGCTGACTCAGCGTCCACTGCTGAGCTGGCTGCGCACCGATGGCACGCATGCCCACGGCTCGTTTATGGACGGCGTGATCGATCTGCGTGAAGGCCTGATTGCTGGCGCGCGCAATATGATCGGCATTGGCATT
This sequence comes from Kaiparowitsia implicata GSE-PSE-MK54-09C, assembly GCA_019359435.1. Lineage (GTDB taxonomy): Bacteria > Cyanobacteriota > Cyanobacteriia > Elainellales > Elainellaceae > Kaiparowitsia > Kaiparowitsia implicata. The sequence continues at coordinate 40,402 of JAHHHI010000064.1, read as the reverse complement.
GGCATTGCTACTGCGGCGGCGGGGATCATCGTCGGCGCAGTGTCGCAAACCGGGGTTGGCCTGGTGCTGGCGGATCTGGTCGAGTTGCTGTCGATGGGCAATCTGCTGCTGATGCTGGTGCTGACGGCGATCTTCAGCCTGGTGCTGGGCATGGGCCTGCCGACCACTGCCAACTACATCGTGGTGTCCAGCCTGCTGGTGCCGGTGATCGTCACCCTCGGCCAGCAGAACGGCCTGATCGTGCCGCTGATTGCCGTGCATCTGTTTGTCTTCTACTTCGGCATCATGGCCGACGTGACGCCGCCGGTGGGCCTGGCCTCGTTTGCCGCTGCAGCGGTGTCCAAGGGCGACCCGATCAAGACCGGTATTCAGGCGTTCTATTACAGCCTGCGTACGGCGGTGTTGCCGTTCCTGTTTATCTTCAACACCGACCTGCTGCTGATCGACGTGGACTTCTGGCAAGGTGTGCTGATCTTTATCATCGCCACCGCCGCCATGCTGATCTTCGCCGCTGGCAGCCAGGGCTACTTCCTGGTGCGTAGCCGTTGGTACGAGAGCGTGCTGCTGTTGCTGGTGGCCTTCACCCTGTTCCGCCCAGGCTTCTGGATGGACATCGTGCACGACCCTTACCGCGACATCCCGCCCGCACAGCTGGCCCAAGCCCTGGGTGATGTGGCCGATGGCAGCCAGCTGCGTTTGCGCATCAAGGGTGAGGATGCAGTGGGCGATGCCCGCGAGTTCAGCCTGCTGCTGCCTGTGCCGGACGGTGCCAGTGGCGAAGAGCGCTTGGAGAAACTCGGCCTGCTGACCTATGAAGAGGGCGGCAAGGTGCTGGTCGACAGCGTCACCTTCGGCAGCCCAGCGGCCGAAGCCGGTCTGGAGTTCGATCAGGAAATCCTCAAGGTCCACGCCCCGACGGATCGTTGGACCAAGGAGCTGATGTGGATTCCTGGCTTCCTGCTGTTCGCCCTAGTGGTCTGGTTGCAGCGTCGCCGTCGGGTTAACGGTACGGCTTGAGTTGAGTAGGGTTGCAACTAAAAATTTACAATTCTTGTAGCTACTACACTTAAGCGTGCGGCCATTTAAAAGTTGGTCGGAGAAGGTCCCGCTTTCGATGCCTACTTAATGAATTATTCTCAAGAGCCGTTCGCAGAGCCTGGCCATGCGGCGGGCAGGCAGCCCTAGCACCTAGTATCAGAATACTTCCTGTGTTTTAGGATATTCCATGCTCAAGCTGATGGCTGCCCTGTGGCTAACTCTAGGTATGGTGCAGTGCATCTAAGCCGCAGGCCACAGCCGTGATAACACATGCTCGCGTAGCAGCGGAGCTAGTGTGGCCGGCAGTTCATCGCCGGGTGCGAGCCAGCGTAGTTCCTCCAGCTCGGCGGCGGCGCTGACGCTATGGGGTAGATAAGCTTGGAAAACGCTGGCGTCGATCCAAGTGTTGGGCTCGTTGGCGGCAGCGGCGTGGAACCGACCAAGTAGTTGTAGCGCGGCGGGGGGCAGAATAAGGTTGAGTTCTTCTTGCAGTTCCCGGAGTAGTGCTGTGATGGGGGGTTCACCGGGCTCGGCTTTGCCGCCAGGAAGCATAAAGGACTGCGTGTTACGTTTGCGTACCAGCAGTAAGCGGTCGGCGTCGTCGATTAAGCAGGCTGCGGAAATGGTCAGCGTGGTCATGTTTTTTCGCTTTGGTTGATGTTTCTGTATGCACTGTGGTGCTTGATTCACGAATCAAGTTCCTACGCGAATGATCTCCGCTCAAGATAGGTATATCAAGACGGAGGAGCTTCATACACAGAGTCCCCGTTGGCACTCCAGCACTACCAACAAAGTTATTGGGCCATTGGACTGCAGGCGCTGGGCGATGATCTGTGGCCAGTGGTTGCGCGAACCGCGTTTTGCGATCTTATGAGTGAACTCCAGCAGCCAATTTATTGGATAAAACAGCACTGTTCGGATAAGCATGAAGGCGTCGGCACACTCCGAGTAGTTCTTGCTGCAATTGGCGGCTTTCTTCTTGGCTATTTTGTCTCAGGCGCAAGTGTGGCTTTTGCTTAGCCTTTTCGACTGTTGCTAGGCCAGCCTTTGAGGCTTATGCAGTAGCTCTGAGCTCGGCTAGCTCCATTAATTATTAATGCTAAGTTCCTGTTTTCTTAAACATCAAAGCAGTTTTTCGATGGCATGACGTCATAGGGGGCATATTCCGTGGAAAGATTCAGTGCCGTAAGATTTAGTACCTGTCGACCTTGCTGAAGTACCTGATGTTTCCAGCTGTCGGTATCAACATAAAACGCATCACGCAGCTGACGTTTGATTCTCTGACGTTGCCTTCCTGAAACTTGCGGATTGCGGTACAGCCAATGATCCGCGCGCAATGCATTAAGCACCTTCAGTCCTGGTAAGGTGCCATATTCTAGGGTCAACCCGTTGTACTGAGCTTGTGGGCAGCTTTCCATTACCATCAGGTCGATCGTGCCATTGAGCTTCGCCGATACTGAGTTGCCTTCGGCACTGTTGGTAATGTGTTCCCCCCACCACTCTCGAGCGCGAGCAATATCTGCCGGTTGTTGCCGCCCTTTATATATGCACTCGCCGACACCGGTTGGACCGAGTCCTGAGTGCACATCAATCCAGCCGATGCGTCGGCAAAGCTGAGCATGCTGGAGCAGAACGTGACGTAGAGTGAGGTTGCTCCAGACTGGTGCTGTGCCCGCAAAAAACAAGCCGCTTGGGTCGCTGTGTTGACCGCGCGAGATAGCCCCTTGTAGGGCCATGCGACCGTTGCGCAACGCATAGCCAACCAGACCGAGCGTGCTTGCCAGAGTCGGCGGCTGATGTTTGGGCAGTAGCAAATTTTCGACTGCTCGGTAGTCCGGGTTATCTGGTAGAGGCTGCGTGAAATCGAGGAAGTTACGGTTGAGGTCAACATTGTCCTCGTTGACTCTGCGCAGCCAGGAGAAACCATAGGGGTTAAGGGCGTGCAGAAACAGAACGGCCAGCCCTTCTCGCCGACAGTGCTCAATCCAGGCCGCATCACGTAATCGATCGATCTGTAGTCCCGAGCCGCAGAATCCTTCTGCGCCGTGGCAGCCGCTGCTCAGTACCAGCAGGTTGGTTGCATCAGGTGCTCCGAGTCGTGCTACATCAAGAGCAAGCTCCTCACCCTTTTGCCCTTTAAGTGGGTGTACATGGGATTCGATGACCAATCCCGCAGCAGTGCCGGCATCAAGGAATTTCTGCCGGGCTTCGGCGTAGGTTTGCGAGAAGCTGGAATGATCCATTTGGAGCCCCTTATACGAAAGTGCCTGGAGTTCTGTGGGCATGGCCGAGCCTTCGGTAGCGGCTTGTGGCCAGCACCGGGCGACGGCGAGATTCATGTAGGTGAGGGCCTAAGCCCCTTACGTAGCCTTGTGGGCTATCAGCTTAGGGTGGTGTTTATGAACACGGCCAATTCAGTTTTGAGTAACGCCGATTTGCAAGCATTCAATGTTTGCACTACACCAACGTGCTTGCAGTCCTAGGCAGTTATGAGGTTGCAAGGGGAGGTGACTCCATTCGGAATTGATTGGTTTCCTTGGTTATATCTGGCTTATCGCTGGCTCACGACTAAGTGGTGAGTCAACAGAAGCCATCGCTGTTAACCTTTGGCGACTGTGTTCCGGATCAACCAGCCGCAGAGCGAGCAAGCCACCCACCAGTAATGCGATACCAAACAAACCGATGCTGAGTTCGAAGCCTTTGACCAGATCGCCGCCCTCCCAGCCAATTGCTTGCCCGACAACGTGAGGGGCGAGCATGCCGGCGCTGGTCAGCAGCCCAATGTGGATGGCCAACATGCTGCCGCGCTGTTTGGGCGGGGCAATATAGGCGACGATTGTGTTGGCGAAAGCTGGTACTAGGTTCACTACGATTCCCCCCACCAGATAAAGAGCCATGGTGCCGTACAGATCCTGCTCGATGAAGCCCATAAGGCTCAGGGCAACTCCGCCAATTAAGCATGCCAGTGCTGGTGGCATGACCATCGCCATGCGTACGCTAGCGCCACGCCTGAGTGCGCGCTGTGACAGGCCGGAAACTGCCAGATTAAGAATGATCACTCCGACCGTCGCTGCCATCACTACATAGCCTGACTGCATCGGGGTCATCTGTAGACCTTTCTGCAAATAGGTCGGTACCCAGCTATAGATCAACGCCGTGGGCAGGTAAGTGCAGAACCCGGCTAGTGTGATGAACACAAACGTACGGTTGAGCAGCAGGTGCCGATAAGGCGCAGTACCGCCACAGCCTTCAGCAGCCGAATCATCATACTGCCCCTCGCGGCCTACTATCAGCCAGACGACTAGCCAGACCAAGCCAATTCCTGCAAGGATAAAGTAGCCATTGCGCCAGCCGACATGCTGGATCAGTAAGGGCAGTGAAAGTGCCCCCACGATAGCCCCGACCATGATTGCAACTTGTATCCAAGCAGCTGGCTGCACGCGTTCGCGTGGTCCATACCATTTGAAACAAGCGTGTTGGGTTACCGCTGTGCCTGGGCCGCAGCCAGCCCCGAGCAGCATGCGACTGGCAACCATTGCATAGAAGCTGGTGCTGAGGGCCGTAAGTATCTGAGCCACCATCCAAACCACAGACATGCCTGAGAGAATCCAGTGGCTTGGAATACGGTTGGCTAGAAATCCAACCAACACGCCAGAAACTGAGTAAAGAAAGAAGAATGCGCTACCGATAAAACCGAACTGCTCCGGTGATAACTGCAGCTCCTCAATGAGTTGTGGGCCGGCAAAGGCGAAGATGGTTTTGTCTAATACACTGATGACCATTACTGTCATAAGCATCAGAACGATCAGGCCGCGACGTCTCTCTGGAGTGGACTGCATTGTCTTATGCCTCGCTCAGGTAGGTTTCGACCAGGCGTACCCAGAGACTGGCGCCGAAGGGAATTACCTGATCGTTAAAGTCATATCCGGGGTTGTGCACCATGCAGCCGCTTGGACCGCTACTGCCATTGCCCAGGATGATGTAGCAACCTGGGTTCACTTCGAGCATGGAGGCGAAGTCTTCACTACCCAAATAGCCGCTAGGAATAGTGGTTAGAACGGACTGCTCACCTACAAGTGTGCGTGCCACATCCTTTAGAAGGGCGGTTTCTCTTTCAGTATTGACCAATACGCCGATACGCTCTTCGTAATCCAGTTCCAGAGTTAAATCGTGGGCTTGCGCCACCCCCTGGCTGATTTCGCTGATGCGTTTTTTTAGCAGCTTGCGAATATCCGGATTGGTCGAACGCACGCTGAGTTTCAGTGTTGCTGCATCAGGGATGACGTTATGCGCTTCACCAGCCTGAAGAGAACCGACAGTGATCACACCTACTTCACCAGCGGGTACATTACGCGCAATAATCGACTGCAGTGCTAGCACCAGTTCAGCAGCGGCTACTACTGGATCCTTGGCCTTGTGCGGCATCGCACCATGGCCGCCTAAGCCAATCAGGCGGATGGTTACTACATCGGATGAGGCGCTCATGGCGCCTGCCTGAGTTAGGAAAACGCCCACTGGTAAGCCCGGCATATTGTGCAGGGCATATACAGCATCGCAGGGGAATTGTTGAAACAATCCTTCTTTGATCATCCGCTTTGCTCCACCGAGAGTTTCTTCGGCGGGCTGGAAAATCAGCACGAGGTTACCGTCGAACTGGCGCGTTTCTGCCAGGTAGCGAGCTGCGCATAACAGAATGGCAGTATGACCATCGTGACCACAGGCGTGCATTATGCCGTCATGCTGGCTGCAATAAGGCACGCCACTTTCTTCCTGAATCGGTAGGGCATCCATGTCTGCCCGAATACCGATGCACTTGTTGCTGCTGCCGCATTTCAATACACCTACAACACCTGTCCCACCTATACCAGTGTGTACTTTATAGCCCCATTGATGCAGGTACGTACTCACCAACTGGCTGGTTCGCTGCTCCTCGAAGCCCAGTTCGGGGTTTTGGTGAATTCGTTGGCGAATCTGCGCAAACTCGCGCTGCCAAGCGACGATCTGTGGAATCAGCGCGGGCTGAGTCGGATACATGCGACAACCTCGGACGTGAGCACGATAGGTGTGTCGCAGCATGCCGCAGGCTCCGAGTGGTGAATAATCACCTCTGCGTATGTGTATCAGGTTTGGTTAAGCATGTGCCAAGCGTCTCATAGCGATTCAGGCGGCTATGAGACATCCGTTGACACTAAGGCAGGGTCAACTGTTGAGCAGATCACTGGTCTTGGGCGCATGTGGGCTTGTGTAGGCGTATATCAGCTCATCTGCTAGTGCCTTGGCTTCACGCGTCATCAGCTCCTGGTCTCGGCAAACCAGGGAGATGTCCATTGAAGGGACGGGCTCATGAATCTGCAGTATTTCCAAGTTGTTGAGCAGTTTCTGGGTTAGCTCAAGAACGCGTACTGACCAGTAGCTAATAGCGTCGCTGCTTGCCGCCAACTCCGCGTACAAAACGACCGAGGCGCATTCGACTATGTTTTCTGGCCTCGCGGTTCCGTTTTCATTGAGCATTTGTGCGACTTTCGATTGTTCCAGTGACTCTTGCAGCAGCCACTCCTGGCCTTGCAATTCGCTTAATGAGCGTGCGTGGCGCATTGGGTGATCTTTGCGAACAGCAAGTGCGGTGGCTTGTTCGTATAGCTCGGTCCAGTGAAAACCATCTGAGCTTTGGGTTTGAGGCATTGACGTCAACACCAGATCCAACTGTCCTTCTCGCAATCCTTCCATAAGCTTGGAAGGACGCATTTCATGGATCTGTACCTGAACCTTGGGAAAGCGCTTGCGGTAACGGTTGAGGCAAGCCACAAACTGCTGGCTGGGCGTAACAGGTGACACACCAATGGCGACTTTGCCGTCCATCAAACCTTTGAGTGTCTCGATCTCCTCGCGTGCGCGTCGTATTTCTTCGAGCACTAGTCGCGCACGCTTAACCAAGCGGTCGCCATATTCTGTGGCTGTAATACCACGATTAGAGCGAAGCAGCAGGGGAACGCCCAGCTCCGCCTCAAGGTCTTTGATCCCCTTGGATAGTGCGGGTTGAGAGATATGAAGAAGGCGAGAGGCCTCCTGGATACTGCCGCTTTCACAAATTGAGACGATAGCGCGGAGTTGGTGCAGCTTCATTGGGACTCCTAACCTGTCTTGGGGTAGAGAGGATGTTGGCAAGCACTTGAAGCAAAAGCGGCGGCCGAAAGGCCGCCGAAAAGCTCAGAGTGGTCGTTGTGTTTTCAGCGAATGCCTGAGGCCCTGAGGGCATTTGGGGTGAACTGCTTTCGGCTGTACGGCATGCCAAATTGGTAGGCGTTTTGTTGTTCGTTGTATAGCGCACTGACGGCATAGCGCCCAGACAGTACGTCATAATGGGTTTCGGCGCTGAACTGCGGCACCTGCTGGTCATAAAAGAACACTCCATGCCCTTCGGAAACACGCCATAGCTGACCGCGGCCATCATAGGCATCAGCTTCAGCAGCCTGCCAGCTGTCTTCGTCGATGAATAGGTCGCGACGTGAGTAGATGTGGCGCTGGCCCTCCTTTAGAGTACCTTTTACATGCCAGACCCTGTGTAGCTCGTACCGGGCATGTTCCGGGTTGAGGTGACCTGGCTGGATGATCTCGCTGTACTTCACATTGGGCGACCCCATCTTGTAGCTGTTATATGGGATATATATTTCCTTCTTGCCTACCAGTTCCCAATTGAATCGATCCGGTGAGCCGTTGAACATATCGAAGTCGTCCACGGTACGCATGCCTTCTGCTCCCGGGCTGTCATACGCTATCTGCGGTGCCCGGCGTACGCGGCGTTGTCCGGCGTTGTATTGCCATGCCATTCGCGGCTCTTTCACCTGGTTAATGGTTTCGTGAACCAACAGCACGCCCCCAGCTAGGCGGGCCGGGGAGAGGAACTCCTCTCGATAGAAGTAGAGAACATTGGACATTTCCTGTGAGGCATAGTCAGTCAAGCCGACCGGGTAGGCCAGCTGTTGCTTGATCAGGCTCGGGGTGAATGCACCGTTGGTTTGGGGCGAAGCCTGAACAACCGTGCGCTGGAATGTCAGGCCACGATAGCGACCGATATGGTTCCAGATCACTTCAAGGCCGTTCTGTGGAACGGCGAACGGCAGGCCACCGCTTTGATAGTTGAGTAAGCCGTTACCGTTCTCGGCTAACTGAGTATTTGCAGCGTTTAGGCGACTGTTGTCTAGGTACTCTTTGGGCAGACTGACTGAGCGCCTGCTTGGGTAAACTGGAATTCGATAGGTCTGCGGGTATCGTTTGAACAGGGCGAGCTGGCCAGGCGTCAGATTGTCCTGATACTGCGTGACGTTCTCTGCGGTAATGGTAAAAAGTGGCTGGTCGGTGCTGAATGGATCGCTAAGAAAACCGCTGGCATCGCGCTGACCTGCGTCCGGCCCGATGCCGCCGGCCCAGGCAGGGATGCTGCCGTCGGTGCTGCCAGCCCGCTCGGCACCTATTGGCGTAAGGTCTTGGTCCAGACGGCCGACCTGCTCGGCCGGCACGGCCGCCAGCGCTTGGCCGGCAGCGAATATGCCGAGAGATAAGCAGGCGGAACGCAGCCGTTCGGTACTAATCAGGGAAAACGTCATGTGCATAACCCTCAGAAACTCATGCCGAGACTGAACGCGAGGAAGTCGCGGTCGGTATTGGTGTTGAAATCGCCGCCGAAGTAGTCGGTGTAACTCAAGCTGGCGGTGTATTTGGACAGGTAGTCGACGTCGAGGCCGACGCTGATCGACTTGTTGCCCTCGGTGAAAGTGGGTCCATAGCCCTCGACGTCGTGGGCGAAGGCTAGGTTGGGCTTGAGGTTGATGCCGGCGATGGCATTGTTGAGGTCGAGTACGGTGCGTAGGCGATAGCCCCAGGAATTTTGGGTGAAGAAGCCTTTGTTACTGCACTCGTCAGGGTTACTGGTGTTGAGTAACTTCTGGCAGAGCTGGTTACCGGTTATGCCCAAGGCTGCTGCAGCATCGCTGAGCCGGCCATAGCCAAATACGCTACTGCGGCCGAAGCGCAGATCGGAGCCGTCGTTGGGGCCTAGGTTGCCGATATGGCTGTAGCCCACCTCACCAATTAGAGTCAGGCGATCGGCGCCTAGCATTTGGTCGAAGGTTCGTATGGCGCTGAGTTGGGCTTGGGTGTAAGGCATGCGCTTGTAACCCTGAACTAGACTGCCTTGACTGGCATCGGCCCAGCCTTTGTCGAAGATTGACAGGCCTTCGATACCGAGCATCTGGACCAGGCTGCCGACGCCAGCTGCTGTGGATACTTCGGTACCGTTGAGTGACAGCGGCATATTCGGGCGATGGCTGATCTCCCCAGACAGCGCCGTGCCATCTGGGGTGGTGGTAGCGAAGCTGATGCCGTACAAGCGAATGTCTTCAGGGTAATTCAGGTAGTAGCGAGACGTAGACGGGCCGGGCTCACCCGTCAGGCTGGCCAGGCTAGGAGCACCGACTAGCCACATACTCTCCGGTGTGCGGCTGTGGTAGTTCATGGCATAAAAGCCGAATTCAGTGTCGTTTAGCTCCGGTGCCAGCCAGCGCATGGCCACGCCGAATTGGCCACTGTCGCGTGCTTTCTGGTCGTCTAGGCGCGGCACGTAGCCGTAGGCCGTCAGGTCATCGCGGTCGAAGTCGCTGCCGAAAGTCGTCATTCCGATGTTGCAGCCCTTGGCCGCTGTGTCGCTGCCAAAGAATGTGCCACAATTGTCGAGGACGGTTTTCTCCCACTTCAACTGGTAGAAGGCTTCGATGGACAAGTAGTCGCTCAGCCCTTGTGCGACATAGAGCATGTTGACCGGGATCAGGCCTTCCTTAAGTTCCGAGCCAGGGCGGCGGAACGCGGCAACGTCGGCCGGATTGATGGCATTGATGCTGTTCCCTATAAACGTGCTTTCACCCCAGCTCACCACCTGTTTGCCAGCTCGAGCGCTGCCTGGCAGGTCGCCCAAAAGGTAGTTGTGGTAGACGAAGGCATCTAGCAGTTCGAAGCCCGACGATTGCGCTGCGCTGTCACGACGGCTGTCATCGATGTTGTAGAGCAGCCGGTGTTCATCCTTCAGTTCGAAGTCATACCAGTACTTGCCACGCATAAACACGCCAGTGTCACCGTAGCTCAGCTCCAGATCATGGATGCCCTTGAATATTTTCGAGAACGTTTCGCCCTTCTTGAAGTTGAGCCGGCCGTCATCACTGGTGCGGGTCGAGGCCGTACCGCCGTTGGCCTTGCCAATGAACTTGCGGTCGGCATCGTCCATGGCCCAGCTAGCGCCAATGGATAGCGAAGAGTCGAAACGCCCCTCAACCTCTCCGATTTTGAAGCTGGCAGCCTGTGCCGTTAACGGCCCAAGGGCTACAGCCATTGCCAGAGCATGGGGGTATATAGCCCCTGCACCTTTTTTTGTTCTATTCATAAGGCTATCCACCTAAGCTGCTGTGCAATGAAGGCCGTGGCGGTCGCCGTACGGCGCATTGTTGGGTAACTGCCTGAGGGCAGTTGCGCTGGCATCCTAGGAGGTAGCTGAAGTTCTGCCTTCTGAAAAAAACTTATACCTATAGCCAAAAGACGAGCAGGTGATAGATCTCTCTGCGAAAGGTAATGCCATGGGCACTGAAGCGTGGAGATTCGCGTGACCACGGATGGCTAAATTTGAGTCCAGCATGTCGAAGTTAGTACCGACCCTGCGGTTCTCATTCAGGCACCTCTTCGAACGTGTGCCACTAAAAACGACGCTATAGCTTCAATCCATGAAAAATCCTTAATCATTCTGCCACCTAGGCATGGGAGCTATGCGGTCATTCGTAACGATTCGGCAATAGTTATACCTATAGCTAAATGGAAGGCTGTAGAGCCTGAAAGCACCTAAGCTCGAATATAGGGAACTGCGTGAAATTTCTATCTGGGGTGAGAGTTCTCGCCTCAAACAGTTTCATTTGCGGCCTTGTGGCATATGCCAAAGATTTTTGGCTATATCGTTTATTGCAGCATCACCATGACTAATAGAAGAGAAATAAAATGAAAAACTTTGATATACCAGAGCATATAATCCCAGAAATACAAGAGATTATTGAGATACTCAGGGCTCGTCTTAAGGAACATCCAGATGAAGTTATCGCCACCCTTGAGAGCGTAGTAAGTGGTGAGCTGGAGCTGGTCGAGACGGTGACTGATGAGGAGGCCGAGCGGTTTCGGAAAATTTGTGAAGCGGTATTAGAAACAGGGTTGCCGGAGTCCTTGCAATCGACACTCAGAAAAGTAGTGCTTGGCAATACTTCAGGAAAACCAAGCGGTAAGGCAAAGCTACCGCTCGCGAATGAGCAGCTTACGCCGCAGGAGGTGCTTATGCTGATGAGCTATTTTTTCTATGAGGATTTTCATTACCCGCAGCCAGCAACAGGAAAATACGATATATCGAATGACCCATTTGAAAAAATGAAGTGGGCTTACCGTCTCCAACTTAATCAACTGGAAGTTGCTGAGAGAGGGTCGGGGATGGAGAAGTATTTTAAAGAGCAAAATTTGAGTGGCCTTGCTAGAGTTGCGCCACTTGGGTCTTCCGTTGCCACTATTACGTGCGCAGGCGATTTACTTGCAGTTGACGCGCTGCTAACGGGTAACACAGACCGCCTGTTTAATGATATCGCTGATTTTTATAGCAGCGGTGTTGATATAGTGAGTGCCAACCTAGAGTCAACTGTTTACGCAGGTGGGCAGCCAGGGCGTAAAATAAACCAAGGCAAGCCTGCACAAATGAACACGACTGAGGATATGTTCAAGAAATTCTGCTCGGAGGCAGGGATAAATTTCTTTAGCACAGCAACAAACCACTCAATGGACTGGGGTGAAATTGGTGTTGAAGCCACAATTGATGTTATCAACAAATATAACGTGGACTACGCAGGCACGGCTAAAGACCAAACAGGTCAGAGTAAGGTGGTGATTCGCGAAATAAATGGCATCAAGATCGCGTTATTATCATTCACTATGGACCTTAATGACTATGCGACACCTCCAACTAAACCGTACCTTGCTAATGAGGTACGGTTCAATGACGTTCCCGCAACAGCGCGCGATTACAGCCTGATTCAGAGTCAGGTGAATACTGCGAAAGAGCTAGGCGCAGACTGGATCATCGCTTATTGCCACTGGGGCTGGGAATTTGAAATGTACCCTCATAGCAGTATTCGCGACGCAGCAAGGGAGATTATTGACCTAGGAGTTGACACTATCCTTGGTAACCATGCACACGTAAGTCAGCCTTCGGAGATCATTAATGGTAAATTGGTTATTTATAGCTTCGGTGACTTCGTTAGCTTTCACCCCAGCAGTCGCAATTCAAAGCTCTCTTACATAGTAAAATTTGAAGTCTATAAAAGCGGCAGCGGTTCTTCTGCAGAAATCGGGGTGAGTGGCCTAAAAGCAATGCCTGTTTACATAGTGAACCAGCATTTAGGGGGGGGGGGTTACAACTGCCGTATTGTGCCGTTTAGTGATGTCTTAGGTAACCGGGATGGCTATGGACTTACTGATATAGAGAAAAGCCAACTTAACCATTTACGTGATAATGTTTGGGGAGCGATTTTGTCTCCACTTTCAAGTTTGAACCCGCTGCTTACAAAGTCTTAAAGAGCGCCGGGAAGCCTGCGTTATTAAGGTTGCTGCGCTGTACAGCGTAACTTGATTTCTGTACCGAAACAGGCATAAAACATAAAAGCCCAGGTGTAGCCTGGGCTTTTATGTTTTATGCCTTTCATTTTATAAGGTGCGACTGGTTCTATACGAAAAATATGGGCGGTGAGATTCGGCACCTTGGCCTGCAGGCTGTGCTGTATTGCGATAGTGCTTCACGTCTAAAAACTAAAGTGGATGGGTATAGTTAATTGTGTGGTTGACGGTATTGGGGAAATTGCTACTTTTAATTACTAATTAATGGCCAATTCTGCAGTGTTATTTAGTAAGGCTTGGTGTAAGTAGTTGGTGTATTGCTTGACATGGTGGTCATTCAGTGGGTGCTACGAAAAAAATGCTCTATCTAGGCTGTTTAGAACTGCATTGTCGGTTGGCGTGCCAGGTTGGATAGTGCCTTTTAGATTCTTGACTAATTTCCTTAGAAAATTCTATAAACAGGCTTGAAAGCCTGGGTTCCGTATTTTGGAATTTACACATGGGTTTATGAAATTTTTATTAAAGGCGAAAGAGTTATAAACATGAAAGAATATTTAATGCAGCTAAAAGAATTAATGTTAATTCTAAAAATTTACCTTGATAAACATGGGTATGAAGTGGTTGCTACACTTGAGCGTGTAGCGATTGGTGAGTTGGAGCTGTGTGAGACGCTTAGCTCTGATGAGAAAGAGCACGCACGAGAGGTTTTCGGTTGGGTTACGAAAGTTGGGTTGCTAAACATCTTGGCAAAGATTCAACCTGTGTTGAACGAACCGGGTAAATTTAGTGGAGAGTTAGCGCTCGATAAAATTTTCGGCGAATCTGAGTCCGCGATAAAGCTTCCTTTCGCAGCTAACGATATCGATAAGCGTACCCTGGCTAGGCTAGTAGTTTTGCTGGTTAGCTATATTTTTTATGATGAGTTCCATTATCCGCAACCAGAAACAGGCGTCTATGATATTGCGAATAATCCATTTGAAAAATTAAAATGGCTTTACCGCTATTGGTTCAATCAGCTTGAAGTAGCTGAAAAAGGCTCGGGGTTGGAAGCTTTATTCGCATCTCAGGACCTTAGTAAGCTCAGTGAGGTTCCGCATAACTTCACTAGTGTCTCTATATCATGTGCGGGAGACCTACTTGCGGTCGATGTTTTGACACCGAAAAATACAGAGCACTTGTTCGACGATATTGTCGACTTCTATAGCAGCGCTGATATCGTTAGCGCTAATTTAGAGACGACCGTTGATAAGAGCAGCCCTTTGGGGCGTACTCAAGCGCTGGGAGCCCCTGCTAAAATGAATACATCTGAGGCGATGTTCCAAAAATTTCGCTCAGAAGCTAAGATAAATTTTTTTAGTACCGCAACGAATCATGCGATGGACTGGGGTGAGGAAGGTATTCTCGCCACACTTAGTGTACTAAACGATTCAGGGGCGGTTTACTCTGGGACTGCGCCAAGTCAGTCCAGCCAAGATTTAGCAATACGTTTCATTCAGGCGAATGGCCTGTGCATTGCTTTGTTGGCGTTCACAATGGATCTTAACGGCTATGCAGCGCCCCCAGGTAAGTCGTATCTTGCCAACGAAGTACGATTTAACGACGTCAATCCCGCCCCCGATTACTCGATGATCGAGAGGCAGGTCGCGGCAGCCAAAGCCAAAGGCGCAGACTGGATCATCGCTTACTGCCACTGGGGGTGGGAGTTTGAGATGTATCCACATACCAATATTCGCGAGGCAGCCCAGAAAATTATTGCATGCGGTGTCGATACCATTTTAGGTAACCATGCGCATGTTAGTCAGCCCTCGGAGCTTATTGCGCGCCCAGGCAAGCAGGACGCGTTAGTCGTCTACAGTTTCGGCGATTTTGTTAGTTATCATCCGGAAAGTCGAAACTCGAAGCTTTCCTACATTATAAAATTCAAAATTGCGAAGGTTACAGCAACAGAATCGGTCACGAACGGTAGGGTATTATGTGGTCTCGAAGCATTGCCGATTTATATTGTTAACCAGGATCTTGGCGGCGGAAGTTTCAACTGCCGAATCGTCAAGTTCTACGATGTCTTAGAGAATCCGGACGATTACGGCCTAACCGAACTTGAGAAGAGTCAGCTTCCACATTTGCGTGACAGGGTGTGGAATGAAATCCTGTCTCCTCTTTCAAGCTTACCTCAGCGGCCCGTGGATCATTAGGGCTGCGCACCATTGTTTACCGCTCCACTGGTAGGGTGGGCCCGGGCTGTAAAGAAGACACTGGTCCGTACATCGACGCTTGCCTTCAGTACGGCTGCTACAAGAACATCGTGAAGGGTGATGCCCAAGACTACGCAGCCTTGTGGCTTCAGGCGGTAAGGAGTAACTAAAGCAGCACGGATGGCTGGGAGCAGGAGCTCCCGGTCAAGGAAGACAAGCCGCCTCAGGTGACTGAGGCGGTTTTTTTATGGGGAAAATGTTGTGTTATGCATCTTGGGTTTATCTGTTCGAGTACGTTAATCAGCTAATTTCGCAAAAAATATCTTTCGGAAAACTCCCACGTGCCGAAGGGTGGTTTGCTGAGTGAATTATTTTTTTTTGCACACTATTATATCGCAAATATTTTTTGCCTGATTGAGTTATTAGGTAACTTAAGAATAGAGAATGCATTGAGACGGCTTTAGGCCTTTATATCTGGTTTTTATGCAGAGCTTCTTCATGTGATTTGTGAATTAATCGAGCCTCATAAGTTTGATGTGAGGGTTGTCTTGTGTGGGTTCTTTAATTCACTTCTAAAATGTATAACAAGGTGCTTACGATGAAACAGTATATTGCCGAATGCTTTGGCACATTTTGGCTGGTTCTAGGGGGGTGTGGTAGTGCAGTTTTGGCTGCGGGTTATCCAGATTTCGGGATCGGTTTTGTCGGGGTTTCTCTGGCTTTTGGGTTGAGCGTGTTGACGATGGCTTATGCCGTAGGTCCTATTTCAGGGGGGCACTTTAATCCGGCAGTTTCTATTGGTCTTTGGGTTGGCGGACGTTTTCCGGTGCGTAAGTTAGCGCCTTATATGATTGCTCAATTACTCGGAGGGATAATCGCTGCAAGCGTCCTCATGGCGATTGCCAGTGGTAAGCCCGATTTCGATGTTTCCAGCGGTTTTGCGGCTAACGGTTATGGGGCTCACTCGCCGGGCGGTTACTCGGTGTGGGCTGCTCTAGTTTGTGAGTTGGTGCTCACCGCATTCTTCCTCTTCATCATTCTTGGGGCAACTACCAAACAAGCCGCAAAGGATTTTGCCCCAATTGCTATTGGCTTAACCTTGACGCTTATTCACTTGATTAGTATTCCGGTGACTAACACCTCCGTGAACCCCGCGCGTAGTACTGCGGTTGCACTGTATGTTGGTGATTGGGCTATAGAGCAACTTTGGTTGTTCTGGTTTGCTCCGTTAGTAGGGGCTTTGCTGGGGGCTTTCATGTTTAGAGTAATAGCTAAAGAAGACTGAACAAGTGGAGAGGATAGGCTACTTGGTTGAAGTGTCAGGGAAACACTGAAAATGATTCCCTGATTTTTGAAAAAAAACCAAGATTTTACCTGCGGGGCACTAAGGCGAAGCAGGTGAACTTCGCACCATCGAACCTGTGATTAGTGCACTGACACCTGCTGGCGACTACAGAGTGGGCCGTTTGGAATGTGGAAAATGGTAGCTGTGGAAGGCTTAGCGGCGGCTGAAATGCCTTAATGAGCGGGTGACCTGATCCATTTAGATCGGGTCACCTTATTCAAATATGCATGGCTAACTCAGTCCATCACCAAGTTTAATACTTTCCTATATCAATGCGAAAGCCGTGATGCACAGAGACGAGATGAGATTTTCCCGGACCCGTGCCATATCTGCTGGAGCTATCGAAAATGAGTAGCGTCTATATGTCTAATAATAGAGGTAGGCGACTGCCGTTAGGTGTTGAGCTATATAACCGAAATTTTGACCATGAGATTTCGCAATCTCTTGTGGTGGGAAATCGGCAAGAGGCCCCTCACAAAAAATTGAGGCAGGCCGGTTGCGTGTTTGCCAAGTCTTGCAGCTTGCCTGACGGCGTTATCAATTATTATCACCCTGGTAACTTCGTTCCATTGGAGTTGTTGAAAAGCTATGGGGAATGGGCTGTATTAGTTACCGAGACCTCTATTTCGGCAACCGGTACACCGTTGAAATTAGCAGGCGGCTCTTCTTCCAGTATTACATTATCTGCACGCCTGGGCGGCAATATCGCTTTGGGGCTTACTGATGAAATGGTCACGGCCGGTTGTATGGGCGGGACGGCGCATGGGACCATTGCTGTGCTTCTACCTAACAATACCCTCTCCCCAGATAGTGCCTACTACACTCAAGAACAATATGCTGCGATCGATATGGGGCGAACCCGTGTGCGACTGAACATCAGGCGCTCACCTGAAGGGGCGGTCGATGTATATGGTTTTTATACGGGGGGCAAACCTAAATGGGAGAGCGTGCCAATTATTAAGGCCGCCCCCCGAGGGGATCAGTTCACCGCCAATATAGCTCGTGGCATCGAACTAATTTGGACGCCTGCCGCCGATCCGAACGAGGTACCAAGAATTCCGACTCTAGAAGGGGCGCATAAGTTACCAGCAGTGTGGGTCTATCCTCCCACCGAAAGGTCCGAACAGATCTTAGTCAACCCTGTGTATCCGCCCGAGTATCAAGATGCGATCATTTGGTTCCCAAGCGGCGATATCCAGCCTATATACATCGCACTGAGCTTGCACTTCGACTCAGACGCTGTAACGGTTTAAATGTATCGCGCTGAGGTAACGGCAAGTATCGGAAGCTCCTCAATAATGTGAATGGCGATGTGGCTAGCTATTTGCAGTCTTTCCCGATAAATCAACAGCCCCAACTTCATAATGTCTGAAGCTAGCCCCAGCGCTGCCCAGCAGCTACTAGCACCTTTGATGAATAGAGCTTCGTATTTCTTGTGGCGTGAGAGTATATATTATTCTGATTTATTTAATTTCAGCAATAAAAGTACTGCGTTGAAATCGCCGAATAGTAGGCTGAAGTTGGTATGCGTCACGTCGCTTTGATGGCTGCGCAGCTGATAAATCGGGTAAGGTGCTATTAAAGAATAACTATGTTCCGGAGGATAAATTCTCGTGGATAAGTAAAGTATATGTATTGAAGATTTGGCAAAATCCATCGTCGTTCGATATGGGTAGGCTTATAAAATAGGAATTGTTCGGCGACTTTAAAGGGAATCCTGATGGCGGCTTCAGGTTGTAGTGGTTTGATCAGGGAAACAGGACTCCGCTGTCTGGTAGTGGAGTCAGAAATTTCTTGTGCCTTGGGTTGAGAGGTTTCTTTTGTGTCGTATCTGATATTATTTTCCCAGATATACGCCCGATTAACTTAATGCTTTTGTTTCACGCTTTAACTTAATCGTTAGGAGTCTAGGTTTTATGGATAACCAAAAGGTTGTTGGTTTGTATGCAAGGCTTGTTGTGGAGGTGGAATATACTAGCGATGAATTCATTTATAATTCGCTTTGTGAGAAGGAAGTTTCTCCTGGAGTTGCTACGCAAGCAGTACAGCTTATCCCTATTGCATTTGGTCGCCATATTTTACGTGATTTAGGCATTGCTTTCTGTGATAAATTTTGGATATTTAACTCTGTAGGGAGAGTTTTATATCGCGGTTCTCTTGAAAAAAATAAAATATTCTCGGCTGCATTTCAGCTTGCGCCCATACTTTTAACAAAGTCGGTTTTGGATCAGGTTGTTTTTCGTTCTGTAGAAGTTAATTCCGTTAGTCAGGCCCTGTACGCAGGTTCCAGTCCGGATAATTTAGTACCGCCCCCGGTTGTCCTGTTTAATGACTACCCCTGCGCCGTAGGAATGCAGCGTGCACAAGAAGTCATTCGCTCTCATTTAAAAGATCTTTATAAATTCGAGCCTAAGCCATGGTGGGGTGTTGCGTAGCGTAATTAAATAATCGATTGATCAGTTTTTTTGCTGATGTTTGTGGGTTATTGATCTGCGTTGGATATTCGTCAGTTGCCTTTACAGGGCAAGAATCAGAGCACTTACTTTACGAGTGTCATGATTTTGATAAGCCTGAGAGTGAAGGCAAAATGTTTACTTGGCAAACTCACAGCGGTTGGCAACTTTTACGTTATTTGCTCTGGCCGAAGTTGTCGGTACGGCAACAATCGTCGACGTTATAGCTAGAATGGTAACTTGTGAGTATCAGTTTGATGTAGTGCTGCAGCGTCGTATTGTTGACTCTTAATACGGATTGCCATTATGTATCTTTCCGATCTTGTGTCGACCAATTAAGCGTGTCCTTCCGCGTACCCTAGAAAAGAATATTTATGGTTGATAGCATGAAGCCGCCTGCCACGAATTTGAATGAGTCTTCACCCATGAGGGTGTGTTCGAGCTATCCGGCTCGTAGGTGCTAAGGCAAGCAGCTATTGTCGTTCTGATAACCGCTTGGTGAGAGCTGTCTCTTATCGCCGTCGCTGGCCTCTACATTAATTAAATAGTTACCAGGTGAAACCGTCGTTTGAGAGTGTCCTGAAGGACAAAAATCGGGTACATCTAAAGCGAGTGCAATCTAGCGAGTCGAGTATTGTGACGAAGCGTGTTGCCTTCGTCCTGCTGGATAATTTCTCGATGATGGCGTTTACCGGTGCGGTTGACGCCCTCGTAACTGCCAATCTGATGAGCCCCACACCGCTTTATGAGGTGTTGGTAGTCAGCGGTAGTCTGGGTGTTGCTGTCAGCGATTTGGGGCTTTCCATTTCGGTGGATTGTAGTCTGGAGAGCCTACGTGAGCGTGAGCAGCATCTGATTGTAGTCTGCGGCGGTTTTCGTGTGCAGTTGCATGCCAATCCGTTGCTCAGAACTAAGCTGCGTCAGGCTGATGCTGCGGGTGCGATGCTTGGTGGGCTATGGAATGGCGCCTATTTTATCGCCGAAGCGGGGTTGCTGGACGGTTACGAGTACGCCTTTCATCCAGATGGCCGGGTCATGATGACTGAGTTGTTTCCCAAGGCAAGGGTGACGAGTCGTTCGTATGTAGTCGACCGGCGTCGGATCAGTTGCGCGGGGGCAAACAGCTCTTTGGGCATGATGCTAGAAGTGGTCCGCCGCAGTACGAGGCGAGAGCTGGTGAGTGCGGTCGAAGAAGTGTTGAGTTGCGACAATTTGCGCGAGACGTTAGACGTTTCTGTTGTTTCGATCGACACCGATCCTACATTGCCACAACCACTGAAAGCCGCGTTAGAACTAATGCACACTAATATTGAGGACCCAATCGGCATAGATGAGATCGCGCAGTATGTGAGTATTTCTAGGCGCCAGTTGGAGCGCCTTTTTTGCCAGTACGTAAAGGCGACGCCACCTCGTTACTACATGGAGCTGCGACTGACGCGTGCACGCCAGTTGCTGCAATACACCAATAAACCCTTGCTCGAAGTCGCCATTTCCAGCGGATTCGTTACGTCCGCGCATTTTCAGCACCGTTTCCGTGGCATGTTTGGTGTGACGGCAGGTCAGTTTCGTAAACATAGTAAATTTTATGACGCCCCGATTAGAACTCTACCTATCTAGCGAATGACGTTGATCCTCTTCAATGCCTCATAATCGGATGTGGCACAGCTTAGGGCTGATGCTGTCTTCAGACTTTTCTTATACAGGTGCACACGCTTTGTCCGTATTGTTGCGTGTAGGACAGCGACTAACGCGGAAAGATATAGGTGCGTTGACCTTAAATACCTAGATACTACTCCGCTCTTGTCCCTAAAGTGGCCGCAAGTTCCATATTAAGTTGGAGCTTGCTTCTGCAGGAATCACGCGTAATCCGCGCGACTACTTGATGAAACCTTTGGAGTTACAAATGACCAAGAGAACCTTGGGTGGTTACGTTTCTCACTGCGGCGTGCTTGTGCTGTTAGGCTCTCTCAGTGCTTGCTCAAGTGTACCGCTACCAGAAGACCAAATGCTGCTTTCGAAGAATGCGGTGAACCGCGCAGTCTCGGCGGAAGCCACCCGCTACGCACCGGTGGAAATGAAGAGCGCTCAAGACAAGCTGTTTAGTATGGAGCGGGCTCTCGGTGAGAAAAACTACAATTTAGCTCGCGTACTGGCTCAGCAGGCTGAGGCAGATGCCAATTTGGCCGAACGCAAGGCTCGCGCTAATAAAGCACAGCAGACACTAAAAAGTGCTCGTGAAGGCATCAAAGTGTTAGAGCAGGAAATGCTCCATGCACCTGGTGTACCGCAGACTTTCCACAGTAGCGCACTTTGAGGCCGATTATGCACAAGAATTTATCTCTTTCCGTAGTTTCGCTTCTAGCCTTAGCTATAGCGGGTTGCGGCTCAACCCCTGAGAATGCCGAGCTGCTAGCAGCGCGTACGCAGTATGAGAAGCTAAAGGAAAAGCCAGATGCTTATACCCTTGCAGCCCTGGAGACGCGAGACGCATTTGCTGCATTAGCCAAGGCCGATATGCTTTCTAATCAGGATCGGACGGCTCCGGCTGTCGAACAAGCTGCTTACCTCGCTTCCAGCAAGATCAATCTGGCTGAGCAAACGATCATATTGCGTAAAGCGGAGGCAGAGATCCAAGGGCTAGACGCTGAACGTACAAAAGTTCGTTTAGACGTGCGTACTGCGCAGCTCAAAGCCTTGCAGGAAATGAATGCCAAGAAGACTGAGCGCGGCACCGTGGTAACTTTCGGTGATGTACTGTTCGATACGGGTAAGGCTGAGCTGCGTTCCGGAAGTTTATACAAGCTGCAACAGTTGGCCAGCTACCTACGCGACAATCCGAATCGCCGAATTCGCGTCGAAGGTTTCACCGACTCCGTTGGTGAGGACTCCTTTAACCAACGTTTGTCCGAGCGCCGTGCGGATGCTGTGTCCTTTGCCCTACAAAGTTTGGGGGTGACTCCGGAGCGAATACTCACCGCAGGTTACGGTAAAGAGTACCCGGTGGCGAGTAACGCTAGCTCGGATAGCCGTCAACTGAACCGCCGAGTAGAGGTAATCATATCCGCTGATGGTTCAGGGATTCCTGAGCGCAGCTAACACCACGTCAAGTTAGGAAATCCATAGCTGCGGTAGTGAGTTCACTGCAGCTATGGTGCTTTTCATGCCTCTCGACGACATATCGACAGCCTAGCACCTACATACTCTAACATCGCCCACTAGCTTTCTAGGTATAAGCAACGCCATTAGCACTTTATGATTGCCAGAATTGCAGCAATGCATTGAATGAGAGAGCAACGCAACGGCAGTGGCAACTGGCATCCAGTGCGGATGCCAATACTCGTTGCCGACGATGTTCGGTTTCTTCGCCGCCCAGAGGATGCCGCCCAGCGCTAGAGGCAGCACCAAGGCATTCAGTGCCCCCGCAACTATCAAAACTTTCACTGGTTGCCCGATCAGGCTGTAGATCAGCGTGGAGCAAGCGATGAAGGTAATCACTACCTGTTGGTTATGTGTGCGGATGGCTGGGTGCAGTAAGTACATGAAGCTGACGCTGGTACAGGTCGCGCCGATTACTGATGACAGTGTGGCAGCCAACAGCACCACGCTGAACATCTGCCGCTTATACCTGAGCACTGTAAGTCCAGCACACAGTTACAGGCACCAGGGCTGATCTTGTGCGGTACGAAGTCAAATTATTCTGCGGAGAGCTGCATCACCTGCTCTGCAGTAAACGTCTCTGGGTTTGATGCAGGCGCTGTTCGTCACTACGAGTTTAGCCAATGCTTGGACGTGAGGCTCCAGCTTCAATCTTGCCAGCTGTCCTGATAGGTGTGGTTTGATCGTAGTCGCCGTTATCCCCCCCTCCGATGTCTTGGGCTGTGCGTTGAAATAGCCGCTATTGAACTTCTATAAGCGACTGATTCTTCAATGGGGCTCCCCCGATTTGCAGCCTTCTAGTTAGGGGGTAACGAAGCAGCAAAATGCATCTTCTTTTCGGCTTCACGCTCTAGCGTCCTGTAAGCAGCTACAACACAGAAATGAAAGATCACTTGATCTGCCTAGCCAGCAAGAATTTTTCGGCTTCATTCCGCTCCTGAGTTGTGTCGAAAAATCTAAGGTCAATAGCCATAGGTGATCGAATATGAGTACGCCATAAGTCTGAGATGCAAGTGCAGGCAACTGCTCGGGCTCGGGGCATTTTTATAGTATTTGAAAATGCCATTCCTTAGGTGATGTAGGAGATTTCCTTTAGTTTTGCTTTCGCTATATTTTCAATCGATCAGGTTGTACTATCAACGTAGTAAATTTAATGTTGGGCTGTGTGTATTCGATAGCGTAATTGGATTGAAAGTAAATTAGTAGATATAAAGCAGGAAAGTGGAAGCGGCTTCTCGGAAATATACCTGTCAGGAGTTGGCATTGGCTAAGTTCCCGAAACCTATGTTTCACAGGTTCTGAATGTAGGCGTTATAGGGATAACTTAAGCTGTGGAGCAAAATGGCGACATATTTAGTGCTGGCCTGAGCTTGGTGGTGGGCAGTTCTCTAGCAAGCGAGCAATAAGCATTGTTGTTGTCTACAAGGGGGCTACAAAGCGCCGATATAAATTGATACGCCAAATAACCGCAAGTTAAAAATCACTATTCAAGGGCTTGATTGATGGAACTTAAGAATACTCTAGGTGTTGTAATTGGCGCGTTGGCTGCCGTTTCCTCTTTTGGCGTTCTGGCTCAGGGCCAGAACGCATTTGAGGTAGATGTTTTTGGCAAGCGAGCCTTTACTGAGAGCAATCGTGACGCTACTGACGGCAACCTATTCGGAGGCAGCGTTGGCTATTACTTGACCGACGACGTTTCCCTGAACCTGTCTCATGGCGTGTACAAGAGTATTCGCTCTAACGACACCTTGCCAGGCTCTACCCATGGTCGTGAAAAGATCGACGGCCATTTGAGTACTCTGGAAGCCGTCTATCACTTTGGTACCCCGGAGGCTAAAAGCTTTCGTCCCTATGTGTCTGCCGGCTTCGGTCATCAGAACCTGGACAACACCTACGGCCGCGGTAATGACGAGACAACTTTCGCTATCGTGGGCGCAGGTGCAAAGTACTACTTCTCTGAAATGTTCTTTGCCAAAGCCGGTGTGGATGTTCTGCATAGCCTGGATACCGAGAATACAGAGTGGCAAGCGGGTGTTGGCGTGGGTGTCAACTTCGGCGGCAGCAGCAAGCCTAATGCGCCGGTTACAGCTGCTTACCAGCCAGAACCTACGGCCGAGACTGTCCAAACCCAAGAGGCTACGGAAGTGGTTCGTGTTGAGTTGGACGTCAAGTTTGATTTCGACAAGGCCAATGTCAAGCCAGAAAGCTATGCCGATATAAAGGCACTGGCCGACTTTATGAGCCAGTACCCCTCGACCACCACCGTGGTTGAAGGTCACACCGACTCCCGTGGCGGTGAGGCCTACAACCAGAATTTGTCCGAACGTCGTGCAATTGCAGTACGTGAAGTTCTAGTCAATCAGTACGGTGTTGATGCAGCTCGTGTTAGCGCAGCCGGTTACGGTGAGTCGCGTCCGGTCGCCGAGAACGCTACTCATTCTGGTCGTGCAATCAACCGCCGTGTAGAAGCTGAAGTAGAAACTCAGGTTAAGCCGTAATGATTTTACAAGAATCAGGACGCTCGAGTTTCTTGGAAAATTGGCAATAAATTGATTCAACCATATGCGCCCCGACTAGTTCGGGGCGTTTGCTTTAGAGAGAAGCTGAAATAATAAAAGCAGGATTTTTCTGGCGTCCCTCCTTGATTTAAATATATTCACACCAAGCGCAGTTCGTGAACTGCATCTAGATGTAAGCCCTGGGCTAGGCAAAACCCTCTCTAGCCACCAGTAGCCTAGTGGGCCTGCAACATTCTAAGGCAAGGTTTGTTAAGGTAGATTCGATGATCAAGTGACAGAGCGTGATTAAACGTTAGTTTACTTATAACAAGGTGCTTCACTGGTAGCGCCTAAAGAGGATCGCATCGGATGATCCTGTTCGCCATGTAGCGTCAGCGGTTGTCACGTAGACATTGCTAGCACATGCAAGGGAGGTTGGGCAGCAGTCGGATTATAGGCCGGGCGGACAAGCAGGTATCCTTCAGGCCCCATCCAGCGGGGCTGGATAATTGGGATTTATAACCTACAATAAAATTCTGCGTATTTGTCTGATGCTTCAGGTGGGTTGGCGATCTCCATATGAGCAATCACCTTAGCGAAAAAATTTCATGTCAGGCAGTTAGGCTATTTTTGCGTAAGAAAATTCGCTTATTAAGGGTGGTGTCAGCTATTCGTCTTTTGTGCATGTATATTCGTTCGTGCGGGGTAAAATGAGGCGATTAAAATGCATGGCATAATAATAGCGACGTGTGATGATATGTTGGATAAAACAATTCAAAAATATCTGCATAAACGCAAGCGAAAATCAACTGTGGCAAGAGATTATAGTGAGCTAATTGAATTGGTTGATAAAAGAACACCAAGCTTGATGATTGTAGAACCATTGTTGTACGGGGGTAGTTTGTGTGGGTTGCGAGAGAAGACAAAAAATAAAAATCTACCCGTTATGATAGTAACATCTCTGCCGGCTAATCTGGCATTAAAACGCTCTAGGCACCTTGCTACTATTGCCCTTATAAATAAGCCATGTGATTTGAAAGAGCTATACAATATTCTGGACTCTGTAATTGGAGGTTATTCGGTTTTTCCTGATGGGGCGCTTGGCAGGGCATAAGGATTATCGATAAAGCTATATATTTGGTGAATGCTATAGGTGAGTATCTGATGAGTAGCTCGATATTTGTGAAGCCGATATTAGTGTTATTTTTGGTTTTTTTTACGTCTACGGGATATTCCAAAGCAGAGTCTATAAGGCTAGCACTTTCAGATGCAGGCGCGATTGGGCTCATCCCTATAGATGATCGTATGTCTACTCAGGGAGGGGATAGAAAGTTATATATAGGCGTTTTGGCTAATGATAATCCGCCCTACAGCATGATTCGACCCGGGCGAGGGTATGAGGGTATTGCCTCGGATATGATTCAGATTGTTGCCTCGGCACTTTTATTAGAGCCAGTGATAAGAGTCTATCCTGATGCTGTTACGGCAAAGCAGGCGTTAACAGAAAAAAAAATAGATGCAATTAGTGTTCAAGGATGGCTGCCGCCTAAAGAAGATGGTTTTTCTTATAGTAAGAAATATGTGTCGTCACAAGTTGCTGTGTTTAGGCGAATAAATGATTCAAGAAATATGGCTGTCGATTATCGTGGTGTAAAGATAGGTTTTCCTGAGGATTTATATAATGCTAGAAACGGGTTGGAAGGTATTTCTTTAAGCGACCCAGCTATCTACAGCACAAATGAGCGAGCTTTAGCTGCGCTCTCGTTTGGAGAGGTCGATGTTGCTGTCGGGGAGTTAATTTCAACAAACAGCCTGATCAATAGCAGTTATTTTAACTATGTTAAAGTGGATAAAGTTCTTTCGGGAGAAGGCTACGGGGCGGCATTTGTTATAAATAAAGAGCATGTTGGTTTTTTGAAGGCTATCGATGAGGTTATCTCTAGTGTCAATTCTGATGTGCGTGAAGGAATCATCAAAAGATGGAGTGGTGGTATAGGGTTTTTGAAGGTCTTAAATATCAAACTCACTGAATCAGAGAAGGAGTGGGTATCTAGAACTAGTAGTATTCGATTCCTTGTTAGCGGTGATCAAGCACCTGTCGCTTTTATTGATAAAGATCAGAATTTTAGCGGTGTTGCTGCGGATGTAATGAAGCTATTTACGTTAAGGACCGGCATCAGGGTAGATGCTGGCAGTGCAAATAAATTGAACGATTTGCTTGTAGAGGTAAGGGGTGATGGTGCAGATATAGTTGTGCTATCAGAAAGTGAGGAGCGGAAAAAAGAGATACTCTTTACAAGAGAATTTTTAAAAAAGCCTTTCGCACTGGTGTCTAGGAGTGAAGACCCGCTAGGGTGTCGATTGAACCAGGGCGTAATCGCGATGCCTAAAGGGCATGTGTTGTTAAGCTATTTAAATAGCGTAAGTCAAAAAAATCGTATAAAAAATTCTTATACGTTTAATGAGGCTCTAGAGCTGGTGCGAAGTGGTCAGGCTGACTGCGCTATTGCTGCAATTAGTGTAGTTCAGTACTACTTGGCGCGGCAAGACGGGGATGATTTAAAGATTGCTGGTGTTTTAGACTATGTGCCGGCTAGTTTTGCTTTTGGAATTTCAAAGCGAAATGTGGAATTGCAGTCGATTTTGGATAAAATATTAGCAGTTATTCCTCCTGATGAGCTTAATATTGTCGCTACTCGATGGCGCTCAAATAGCGCGGAGAGAGTTAAGACCTGGTATGACTATCGCGCTATTATAATTGAGTTTACTTTACTTGCTGCTGTGCTTTTGTCTTTGGCATTTATATGGGTTCAATATCTTAAGAGGCAGATAGTTCATAGAAAGAAAGCAGAGCAAGAGTTGGGTGATAAACTGGCTTTCATACGGGATATGTTAGACAGTATCCCGCATCCTGTTTATTTTTGCGATGCGCAAGGGGAGTTAGCTGGATATAACGCTTCTTTTGCTGTTTTTCTTATTTCTGCAAGAGTGAGTGGTGATATAGATATCCCTGGCGAGCTATCACTGCTCAATAAGCTTTTTAGAGAGTTTTTGGAATATCAACTGTCAGGTGACTCGCTGCTCAGTGGAGCGGAAGGCGATAAGGAAATTAAGTATAAAGGTACATTCTATACACTATATCACTGGGCAAGACCATACACTACTGCTGGGGGTAATATAAAAGGGACGATATGTGGCTGGATAGATGTTACTGATAAGCAGGAGCTAATCAAAGAGATGGCATTTGCTAAAGAGCAAGCCATGAGTGCGAATAAGGCAAAGACTACTTTCTTGGCTACGATGAGTCATGAAATTCGTACACCACTGAATGCAGTTATAGGTATGTTGGAGTTGGTAATTGCTCGTTATGAGCTAGGAGAATTCTATATTGATGGGGTTAAAATAGCATTTTCTTCTGCAAGTGAGCTTTTAGACTTGATAGGGGATGTGCTGGATATGTCAAGAATCGAATCGGGTCGAATCGAGATTAGCCGCCAGCCTGCGAATTTAGTCAAAGTTGCTAGCTCTGTTGTTAATGTTTTTTCAGGTCTGGCAAAGCAGAAAGGATTGTTGCTTGCATTTGAGGCTGATGAAAAGCTAAATGATGAGTACTTATTTGATTCGGTTAGAGTAAGGCAGGTAATTTCAAATCTAGTTGGAAATGCTATTAAATTTACGGATCAAGGCGGTGTTAGCTTGCACTTAAGGGTGGCTGATATCGAGGGCGGTGAGTTACTTGCATTGATTGAAGTCCGCGATACCGGAGTTGGGATTTCCGACATTGATTTAGAAAGAATTTTTGAGCCGTTTGTTCAAGGGGCGCAGGCCGATAAAAGAGCAGGTACTGGGCTGGGGCTTAAGATATGTAACGTGCTTTGTGAAATGATGGGGGGGGATTTAAAAATATTAAGTAGAGAGGGTGGTGGTGTTGTTGCCATTGCAAAACTACCGCTAGTTGAAGCTAAAAGAAATTACCAAGAGTCTGTAGATCGCGTAAGACTTGATGAGCACGTTTCTATTAACGACGATGTGAAAAAGATACTTTTAGTTGATGACCACCCCGCCAATAGGCTTTTACTTTCGCAGCAGTTAAGTTTTTTAGGGCACCAGGTTGTAGAAGCCGGAGATGGGGCTCAGGCGCTAGAGCTATGTAGTAGCCATAGTTTTGACATGGTGATAACGGATTGTCAGATGCCGATTATGGATGGTTATAAGTTAACAGAACAAATCAGACTGTCCGAACGCCAGCGCACGGAAGGTAAAGTACCGATAATCGGATATACAGCGAATGCTCAGATTGAAGAGCGCGAGAGGTGCCTCAAGATTGGTATGAATGAATGCTTGTTTAAGCCGATTACTCTCGGAGAACTAAAGCGTGTAATTGCTGGGTATAGCTCCTCAGCCAGTCGGGATGCAGCAGTGGTTTTTTCTTATGATCTTGGCGAGGTAAGGAAAATTGCTGGTGAGGATGCGGCGCTGACTAGATTGCTGCTAACAGAGCTGTTCAAAAGTAATTATGAAGACAGCTTAGCGATGAAAGAGGCGTTGGCTTCGGGGGACCTTGTTGAAATTTCATCTATCGCACATAGAATTAAAGGGGGGATGAAGCTAGTTAGCGCAGGAAAAATAGTAGCGAAATGTGAAAAAATAGAGAGGTTGTCTAGTTTGGCTATCAGCTCTGAGCTTGAAGCATCAATCAATAAGCTTGTGTCAATGCTAGCGGAGTTTGAGCAGATCATGTCAGCGGATGTGTTGGGTAAATAATTTTCCGTGACGAACCTCCGCTTTTAGCTTTTAGCTTTTAGCTTTTAGCTTATTTTGTTTCTTCTGGCAAAATCACATATTTCTAATAGGTTACTTAAGTTAAGCTTTTCCATTATTCTTGTTTTATAGGTGCTGATGGTTTTGTTGCTCAAGAGTAAGATCTCAGAAATTTCTTTGTTTGATAAACCTGCAGCTAAGTGCGTAAGTACAACGAGCTCTCTATCTGACAAAGACTTGATAAGTGCTTGGTCTGAATTGGTTGTTCGTTCTGGATAAGCGCTGTTCATCGTGCTTGAAGGAAAAAATGAATAGCCGTCAAGGACTGTCCTTACTCCTCGTACAAGCTCCTCCATCGCCCCCCCTTTTGTGACAAAACCTGATGCTCCGGCCTTTAAACAGCGGGGCGCAAAAAGAGTTGCCTGTTGAGATGTGAAAACAATTATCTTGATATTGCTATTAAACGTCTTTACTCGGCTTATGACCTCTAGGCCATCGAGCATCGGAATGCCTATATCTAGGATAATAAGTTCTGGGGAAAGTTCGCGGGACTGCTGTATACAGTCAACGCCATTGTCGCTTTCAGCGATAACCTTATGTCCTTGTTTTTCTAGTACGGCCTTCACGGCGATTCTAATAACTGGATGGTCATCAACTATCAGGATAGTACTCATGCTTTATAAATCTCGCCGGTCGGGGGGGGGATTTTACTAGTGTAGCTCAGGCTGTAGCAATTGAACCATAGTGCCTGGGAAAATTCCCACGTACATTTGGGCTGGTTCCGCGATAATGCTGAAGCGGTGGATGATAAAGTTTGTAAACACTTATGGAGGTGGTTTATGAACTCAATAAAAATTTTGATTCTAGAAGATCACCCTTTGCAGTTGGCCGCTACTGCATCAGCCGTTAAGTCATGTGGGGCGTCATCTGTTCTAACTGCAACGGAGGGAGGGCAGGCCTTCAATGCTGTGAAGCAAGCAGGAGGTGTAGATATAGTCATCTGCGACATCACAATGCCGGGCGAGGACGGGCTACGCTTTTTGAGGAAAGCAGCCAATGCGGGCCTTGTTAAAGCGGTGGTACTAAGCTCGGCGATACATGTCTCTATGCGGCAAGGAATCATAACAATGATTCGCCACCTCGGATTAGAGTTTCTTGGTGACCTTAGCAAGCCTGTTGAAGTCGAGCGGCTTAGAGAGATGATTGGAAGTTATGGTACTGAATCACGGTTAAGCCATTTTCCTGCACTTCTCGATTTGGTTGAGTTGCCAGATCGACAAGAGCTTAAAAGAGCGTTGAAGGCTGGCGAATTTATTCCACTCTTTCAGCCTAAAATTAAAGTTGAAACGGGGGAGATCGTTGGGGCTGAGGCCTTGGCTCGTTGGTTGCACCCTGAAAGAGGGTTGCTAGGTGTAAAAGAGTTTTTGACTGCCGTGGAGCGTGAAGGTATTTCAGATTGCTTATTTTGGTCAGTTTTTGAGAAGGTTTGCCAGTTTAAGAATAGTTGCTCTTCTGTAAAAAACAGTATGGAAATATCCGTTAATGTAACTGCATCGACGATATCTTCTCCTTCCTTTCCGGCGGAGGTAAGAGAGATGTTGAGGATGTATCGGGTACCCGCGCGTGAAGTAAAACTTGAGCTAACGGAAACAGGATTTTTGACGGCGCCAGCTACTACTTTGGAAAACTTGGTGAGGCTGCGCTTGATGGGAGTTGGCATCGCAATGGATGATTTCGGTGCGGGCTATTCATCTTTAAGTCGCTTGGCGGAGCTTCCTTTTAATGAAATAAAATTAGATGCTATTTTTATTGAAAATATAAACTTCAGGCCCTGGAGCGCTTCCATTATAAAGAGCGTTGCTTTTTTAGGAAGGGAGTTGGGTCTCGATGTTGTCGTCGAAGGGGTTGCAGATGAGGTGCAGCTGGAGGTGGTGCGAAATATCGGTGGTTGTATTGTTCAAGGCTTCTATTATTCGGAGCCACTGACTTACGAAAATTTTTTGGCATATTTGGATGATTGACTTCATGCACGTTGCAAGGGGCGTTATATTGTGGGGTTAGGCTTTTGGTGCGGGGCTGTTTCTTGATATGCATATAGTTTTGCTGAACGATAGGGGCTTATTTATTTGAAGAGTGAGTGCTTACTGCTTATGAGTTGAGTTGAGTTGAGTTGAGTTTGCTTGGATATCAAGAAAGTAAGTGGGTGGAAACTTTTTTGGAAGTAAATTTAATAGTTATTTTTATGCATGGGCGACCGGGAAAGTAATACCAGCCCTTGCTGGACTAAATGAGTTGGAAGGCTTGTTTCTCGCTTCGTCAGAAAATTCCGACAAGCTCTTGGCCGTGTGCCGACAGAGAATGCAAGGCTCTTAGTTTAATTTGCAGGCGTTAAATTTTTCTAGGTAGGATTAACGCTGTGAATAAAATTTTTTCTCTTGTATGGCATTCCACGCTTCAGGCCTGGGTAGCTGTCTCTGAAGTCGCAACGCGTAATAAGAAGTGCTCAGTAAGTAAGTCAATTGTTATAGCTCGCAAGCCTAATCTTGACTCTTCGATCCAAGGGTTGGGATTGGTATCGAGATGGGCTACAGGGGCGCGCGAATTCTTGATGGCTTCCGTGCTTGTTGCTTTTGCGCCTACATTTGTTAGCGCCGAGACTGTAACTATTGGCTCCTACAACCCCTATGATAATGACAATCAGGTCGGATCGACAGTGGTTGGTGGCGGTTCTTCCGTTACAATTGTTGGCGATGCGCAATTCGAGCGAGGTGTGACCGGAACTGAGCCGATTAAGCTCAGTCAGATGCTGAGTGAGGGGCGCATTATCTCGGGTGCTGAGTATGCTACGCCTAACAATCCGCTCACTGATCACATTACTTTGGCTCGAACCAATGTGCGCTACTTCGATGCCGCTACCAACAGCTATAAAACCTTAAGTGTTAACGACTCTTCATTATTCAAGGTTTCCAAGCTGGGAGATCCGAATGTTTCGGCGTTGGCTAATGCAAAAGGTGGTCAATACATTGACCTACGTGTAGGCACTGTAGATGCGAGTGGAGGGCATTTGGACGTGCGTATTGGCGACGCATCACAGGAGTCTACTTCATCTGCCAATAGCATCACCATTGTGCCGAAAAGCACGTCGCTGTTTCTTGCTGACGGTACCGGCGACGCGCAAAGCGTTGTTGAGTGGAATGCAGGCAATATGCGTGTTAACTATCAGGGCTCAGTGCCTCCTAATAGTGAGAGTGCAGATGGCACTCTAGAGTTAAATTTTCGTCCTGACTATAAAGGTGCATTCACTGCTTTTGATGGCACTCAATGGGAGGTCAATGATTACGATCAGATGGTCGCTTATAGCGATTGGCTGAAGCAAAAAGCCAGCGAAGGGGCGATTCGTAGCCAGACTGAATATGATGCAGCCTTCGCGCAGGGCATGCAGCTAACATCGCGCAAGATCACTTATAGCAATGATATTTCCCCTAGCGACGAAACTCTCTTGCCTTTGGGTAAAGTGGCGATACTACATGCCCAAGGTGCCAACGCGACTGCAATAGTAGGGCGTGACGCGCGAATTGACGCATTGAACGTGGGTACATACGGTGATCAGAAAGGCGGAGTGTTGCTAGCGGAGCAAGGCGGCACAGTGATCAATGAGGGGCGGATATCCTTGGGTAGTTCGAGTGGGGCACGTGTGTCAACTGGTATCCAAGTACTAGACGGATCAGGCATCAATAATGGTTTGATTAATGTGAATTTTCTGGCGGCCGACCACGATCCTGACGCTGACGAAATTGCGGCTATGAATACCTGGGCAGCCTACGGTGCTGTTGCCGAGGGCGTTAATGCTACGTTTGAGAATAACGGTATCTTAAACATTGCTGGTAACAGCGGTGCTAGTAGTGGAGCGAGTGTCTATGGCATAGGTGTTAGAAATGGCGCGAGTGCAACCAATACAGGGACTATCAACGTCGGGGTCAGTCCGAACAAATCTCAAGGTACCTTAAGCGGTGTTGTTGCCACCAATGGCAGCTTTACCAACGACGGCGAGATTTATGTTGGGCGTGGCCCGCAGTATGAGCTTGATAGTCCGGAAGTTGTTGCCGATGTCGAGGCTGGAAAAAGTGCATCTGGAGCCGCTACATATGCAATCCTGACATCAGGTATGAATGGATCGGTGGTTAACCGGAACTCAATTACATTGGGTTCAAAAATGGGCAATGCCGTAGCTATTTCTGCCAGTTCTAAGGCGAGTGCGGTCAATGAAGGCCAGATCCGTATCCTGGGCGACCTAGGTGCTTATCAGTTGCAGAACGTCGGTATGTTGGCCTATGGCGCTACTGATGTTCGCAACAATGGTCGTATCGACTTACTTGGTGCGAATGCTGTTGGCCTTAAGGCTGATGCGAGCAGTGGCCTGGCTTCTACAGTAATTAATACGGGAACCATTAATGTTTCTGGCTCGATTGACCCTAACGGGCTTCGGAATATTGGTGTAGAGGCCCAAGGCAATAAAGCTCTAGCATTGATCAGCGATGGTCTTATTACTCTGACCGGTGATGGTGCTATTGGTGCATATGCCCATGATGGCGGCAATGTAAGCATGGGCGGTGGTGCTATCGATTTTGTCAATGGGGAGCAGCAAATTGGCTTCTTCGCTCATGGTATTGGCTCTTCGGTCAATATCACCTCAGCGCCTGAGGCCGGCTTAGTCGTAGGCACTGCTAATTCCACGCTGTTCCGCATTGAGGACGGCGCCACCATTAACAACGCGGCGGGTGCCAAGCTGATTGCATCGGGTAAGGACTCGACTGCGGTGCAGGTCACCGGTGTGGGTTCGACGGCCAACCTGGATGGTATGGACATCACGGTGTCCGGCGACGGCGCGACGGCGGTCAAAGTCGAGGGTGGTGCGACTGGCCAGATGAGCGGTGCGGCCAAACTCGCACTCAAGGATGGCACCACGGCGGTGGTAGTCGACAATCTCAAGTACGATCTCAGCGGCCAGGCGGTGGCGAGCGCGCAGTCGACATTCACCAACAGCGCCGATTTGAAGGTGCTGGATGCCAAGGACGTGACGGCCTTTTCCGTGCGCAATGGCGGCAAGCTGATCAACGCCGGCGATATTGAGCTGAGTCACGGTACTGCGATTGAAATCGCCGGCATTGGTTCGAGCATGGTGGCCGATGCCAATGGTCAGCGCGGCAAGATCACGGTGCATCACGGCATCGCCGGTATTCACGTGCATGCGGGTGCCACGCTTAACACCATGGACGACATCACCGTCGATGGTTCGGCCTCGGGTGTGCTGGTGGGCGCTGATGCTGGTCGGGTGGTGATCGAGAAAGATGCCAAGATCACCGGCATCAGCTCAGCGCTTGGCAACCTGATCACTAACCTGGCTGTGGCCGGCAATACCCTGGTGGACGGTGCCACGCTGGAGATGGCCGGTAAGGGTGCTGCACTGCTGACGGAAAACAACCTGCACCAGGACTCGCATGGTCATGTGATTTCCAGCGGTGAGGGTACCGGTATTGCGGTGATGAAGAGTGATCGCAGCATGCTCGACCGTATCGTGGCCTTTGGTAAAGAGTGGCTGGTCGATGTGACCGGTAAAGGCTCTGGTTTCTCGACCAACAACGCCGGTACCACAGTGATTGGTAGCCAGGTCAATGTAAGCGGCAGCGGCACCGCCGTGGCAAGTGCGCACGAGAAGGGCGTTCTGGTGCTTTCTGAAGAAGCGCGCCTGACCGCTAGCAATGCTGAAGCGACGCTGGTCAGCGGCAAGGCCGACACCGTGGTCAACCGTGGCGTGCTGCAGGCTGCCAGTGCAGATGCGACCGCCGTGTCCTTGGAAGGCGCAGGCACCTTCGCCAACCTGGGCGACGGGCGTATCACCGGTGCGGTGAACATGGGTGATGGCGACAGCACCGTACTGCTTGCCGACGCGAGCCAGCTGGATGGTGTGCTCTTCACCGGCGAGGGTGACAACCTGGTTGAAGTACAGGGCGCCGATGTGCGCTTCGGACAGTTGCTCGGAGGTACGTCAGGGCTCGACACCCTGGTGTTTAACGCGCACGACTACCAAGCCACGGCGCAGAACACAGACCAGATTCAAAACTTCGAGCGTGTTGAGCTGATCAATGGCACGACGCTGACGTTGGAGCGCGACTTCCAACTGAGCAGTGGTGCGTCTGCTGCCAAGCGCAGCGCCAGCCTGGACACGAACAACCTGGCCGGTTGGCTGGCCATCGATGCGAGCAGCACTTTGGCTGCACTGCAAGACGGCCACTCGGTACTGGGCAGCGTGGCAAACGCAGGCCGCGTCACCTTGGACAATGGCATTGCGGGTACCGCGCTGACGGTGTCGGGCGACTTCGTCGGTGCTAACGGCGTGGTTGAGCTGGATACAGTGTTGGGCGACGACAACTCCGTCACCGACAAGCTGGTGGTAGAAGGCAATACGTCCGGCACCACCTTCTTGAAGGTCAACAATGCGGGCGGTAAAGGCGCATACACCACGGCCGATGGCATCGAGGTGGTCGAAGTTGGTGGTGCATCGGATGGCACCTTTACCCTGGCTAGCCGTGTAGTAGCCGGTACCAACGAGTACCTGCTGGAACAAGGCGGCAAGAGCTATGCCGCAGATGGCAACTGGTACCTACGCTCGGAGTTGCCGGTGGTTGAGCCTCCGGTTGAACCTGAGGAGCCGACCGATCCGGAAACCCCGGTTGAGCCGAAGGATCCGAACGAGCCGGAAGCTCCGGTTGATCCGAAGAATCCGATCGATCCGGAAACCCCGGTTGATCCGAAGGCCCCGAGCAATCCGGAAGAACCGATCAAGCCGATCGAGCCGCCTCAGGGGAAGCCGAGTGCGCCGATTTATCGTCCGGAGGTGGGGGCGTACCTGGGCAACCAGATGGCCGCGACGAATATGTTCCAGCACACCCTGCATGAGCGTGTTGGCGAGCTGGATTTTAGCGAGCGTCAGCGTGGCGAAGATGGCAAGGCTAGTTCGTTGTGGATGCGAGGCAAGCGTAGCGAGTTCACAGCTGACACTGGTTCGAAGCAGATCGACCTGGCGACCACGACAGACCTGATGCAGATTGGTGGTGATATTGCGCGCTGGGGTGAGGGTGACAACCGTTTCCACGTGGGTGTGATGGCGGGTGAGGGCAAGTCCCGTAGCCAGGTGAAATCGGATGTGACCCAGTACGGCGCCAAAGGTGAAGTAGACGGCTATAGCGTGGGCGTATACGGCACTTGGTACCAGACAGGTAAGGAAGGCACTGGGCCGTACATCGATACCTGGCTGCAGCATGGCCGCTACAAGAACACCGTGAAGGGTGATGGCCTGACGAAGGAGAGCTACGACAGCCGCACTTGGAGTGCGTCGCTGGAAGCGGGTTATGCGGTTGAAGTGGGTCGTGATGACGTCAGCGCTTACTTCGTCGAGCCGCAGGCCCAGGTGATCTACAGCGAGTACGATGCGGACAAGCATGTTGAGCACAACGGCACGGTGGTTGAGTCTAAGGAAGCCGGTGGTGTGACGACCCGTCTGGGCGCGCGCGCTTATATCCGTCCCTTGAATGAGTCGGGTACCCGGGTGCAGCCGTTCGTGGAAGCGAACTGGTGGCATAACGAAGGCGACAACGCCATGGCATTCAACGACTCGACGCTGAAGCTCAACCGCGCCAAGGATGTCTTCGAAGCGAAGCTGGGGGCGGAAGTGGATGTGGGTAATGGCTGGAGCACCTGGGGCCATTTGAGCTCGCAGAGTGCGGCTGGCGATGAGCGCACCCTGGGCGGTCAGCTGGGGGTTAAGTTCAGCTGGTAAGGAGTCAGCACGGATGGCTGGGAGAAGGATCTCCTGGCCATGGAAGGCAAGCCGCCTCAGGTAACTGAGGCGGCTTTTTTATTGGGCCGGTTATTTAGTGGGGGAGCCGATTGCACTAAGAACCTCATATTACTGTTTTCTGAAGAATCTCATTTTCAGAAATTTCTTATATGCAGGTGCGATTGCGGCTAGTTTTTTATGTGTTCTATATGGCTTCTTATGAATAAGAGATGCTTAACTAGTGCTGTAAGTTTGTACTATAGTCGTTTGATCTAAAAGTTGTGTGTCTTTGACGATAAGGAGCTGTATATGGATATAGAGTTTAAGACAGGTAATAATATTGCAATAAAAATCCCCGCTCATGAGTATGCTAAGACAGTCAATTTTTATCGGGAGATATTGTGCTTAAAAGAGGTTACGGGTAACTCTGTAGGAGATACACCTTGCTTTGAATATGGCGATAAAGTTCTTTGGCTAGACTGCATGCCTGGCCTCAGTCAGTCTGAAATATGGTTGGAAATCGTAACCAATAATATTAGCCAAGCTGATGAGCGGCTTAGAGAAGCGGGTTGTCATCGTAGAGACGAGATCGAGCCGCTTCCGGATGAATTCAAGGCGTTTTGGATATCTAGTCCGTCAAATATTATTCATCTAGTGTCATCGAAGAAATAATATTGGGTCATTGATTTCATCACTTTTTCAAGAGTCACTTCTGTGTGCTTATATGTTGCGGGGGCTTAGTGTTGTGAGTGCGTTGTGATAAGTTGTTCTCATTCGATTTATAATTTTTCTGATGTAGGCTTGCATTTTTAATCTTGCGTCTGCTAAATATTTAATTTGGCATATTTCTAATATATCTGGATTTATTCTGTCGGCATGGTGTTAGGCATGACGGCATGGATGCCTGTTGATATTATTTATGTGGCTAGATCTGTATAGGTCATTGCTCGCCAATCACCCCTCAGTCAGAAAGTTCCTACAGTCACACGGTATCTTTCCGATACAGCCGTTGAGGTTCCATCTCTATAGTGCGCGGCTGGATTTATAAGTCCCTTTATCCTGTTGATATGGGATGGTCACTAAAGGCGAGCAAGAGAAAGTGATGAATTTTTTTAATAGAACGTTTATAGCTGCTTCATTGAGTTTGGCTGTATCATCTCCGGTGTACTCAGATATAATGATTAACGGTGATGCGAATAAGAATATAGAAACATCTGATAAAGAACTGACGTATACGGATGCCTTGATTGTTGGGCAAACAAGCTCATCTGATGCACTCGTTGATTCGGGTTCTGTTCTGAATACTGTTGGTGGTACTCTCGGCTTGCTTCAAGGAAGCATGGGCAGTATGGCTGTATCAGGTGCAGACTCCAAATGGGATAGCTCAAGACGTATTGTGGTAGGTGAGGCAGGAGTTGGTTATCTTGTCATCACTGATGGTGCAAAAGTTAATACTGACATTGATGCATACACAGAAGGTCTGACTATCGGCAAGCAACATAATTCCGAAGGCTCAGTTTTAGTGTCTGGTTCTGGTTCGCGGCTCGATGTTGATCGAAATTTATTTGTGGGCACTGAAGGAAGTGGTGTACTGGATATTGTTGCCGGTGCAGGCGTCACAGCCGCGTCCGACCTGCTAATCTCCTTTAAGGGTGACAGCAAAAGCACGGTGAACGTCAAGGGGCAAGACTCTACGCTTGATGTGAGTGGTGTTATGTATATCGCTTCTGATGATTCTGGAGGCGACAATAGTGGTGCGCTGAATATCTCGGAAGGTGGTTCCGCTAGCACAACGTACGCGTACATTGGCAATGGCTTGACTGGCAAAGGCTATGTAAATGTTGATGGCGAAAATTCTACATTCAATGTTAATCAAAGTATTTACGCCGGACGTGATGGTGACGGGCATCTGACGGTAACCAACGGTGGTGTTGTCAATGCAAAGCATTTGATCGTTGCCTCTGGGTCGTCTTCAGTAGGATCTGTTGGAGTGCTGGGAGCAGGGTCAACGATAAATCTGACCAACGATATTCGTGTAGGTTATCGAGGCGAAGGGAGGTTTAGTATTTCCGACAACGCGGTCGTCAACTCTAAGGGCTCCACGACCATTGGTGACTTCGGGTTAGGTGCGATGCATGTCTCTGGAAACTCTATCTTCAATACTGGCCAGTTATCTGTCGGTAAGGATGGCTCAGGGTCGCTGGTTATCGCTGATGGATCAACTGTAAATACCTCAGGTGTGCAGATTGGTACTTCCTTTGATTTTTCTGGTAGCGATGTTGTCCATGTTCGAGGCAAAGGGTCGTCTTTAACAACTGATCTTAATGCTTTCGATTATGGAGCCATGTTTATTGGGATTGGCACAAAATCTGGTGTGTTGACCATTTCAGATGAGGCTACGGTTAAAGCAAACCAGTTCAGCGTGGGTACATACGCTGAAGATGGCGCTGTGAGTTCAATCAATATAGGCTCCGAGAAAGGGCAAGCCGCTTCCGGTGCAGGTTATATAATTGATGGGTACATTGATCTTGTCAGCGCTACGAGTGAGCTTAATTTCAATCACACCAATAACGATTATATATTCTCCCCGCGAATTCAAGGGGCAGGAATTATCAATATTATTGCAGGATCTACCACTTTGGAGGCAGTTAGTAGCTCTTTTAGTGGCACAACAAACGTGTTTGGTGGGATTCTAACGAGTAACACAAGTCTTGGTGGCAATGTCAATATTTTCTCAAGTGGCCAAATGATCGCCAGTGGGGATATAAGGGGGGATGTGGTTAATAGCGGACTTCTGAAAATTGGAGGTGCTCCAGCGTTTAGCTATAAAGGATATTCATTACCAGAAGCAATGGAAACCCTGGTCATTGGGGGGAGTTACACTGGCAATAACGGAACACTTGTGTTTGATAGTGTGCTTGGTGATGACAGTTCGCCTTCAAGTAAGCTAACGGTACTGGGTGATACCAACGGCCACACTTTTGTGCAGGTCAACAACATGGGGGGGGGGGGGGCTCACACCGCCGCAAATGGTATTGAGCTGATTGAGGTTGGCGGTGAATCTAACGGCACCTTCTCACTGGCTAACCGCGTTATCGCGGGCACCAATGAGTACCTGCTGGATAAAGGCGGCAAGAGCTATGCCGCGGATGGCAACTGGTACCTACGCTCGGAGTTGCCGGTGGTTGAGCCTCCGGTTGAGCCTGAGGAGCCCACCGATCCTGAAAGTCCGGTTGATCCACAAGACCCGATCAAGCCGATTGAGCCGCCTCAGCGTAAGCCGAGCACGCCGATCTATCGTCCGGAAGTGGGTGCGTACCTGGGCAACCAGATGGCCGCGACGAATATGTTCCAGCACACCCTGCATGAGCGTGTTGGCGAGCTGGATTTTAGCGAGCGTCAGCGTGGCGAAGATGGCAAGGCTAGTTCGTTGTGGATGC
>JAHHHI010000107.1 GCA_019359435.1 Kaiparowitsia implicata GSE-PSE-MK54-09C | reverse complement strand
GCTACGACAGCCGCACTTGGAGTGCGTCGCTGGAAGCGGGTTATGCGGTTGAAGTGGGTCGTGATGACGTCAGCGCTTACTTCGTCGAGCCGCAGGCCCAGGTGATCTACAGCGAGTACGATGCGGAGAAGCATGTTGAGCACAACGGCACGGTGGTTGAGTCTAAGGAAGCCGGTGGTGTGACGACCCGTCTGGGCGCGCGCGCTTATATCCGTCCGTTGAATGAGTCGGGTACCCGGGTGCAGCCGTTCGTGGAAGCGAACTGGTGGCATAACGAAGGCGACAACGCAATGGCCTTCAACGACGCAACACTAAAACTCAACCGCGCCAAGGATGTCTTCGAAGCGAAGCTGGGGGCGGAAGTGGATGTGGGCAATGGCTGGAGCACCTGGGGCCATTTGAGCTCGCAGAGTGCGGCTGGCGATGAGCGCACCCTGGGCGGTCAGCTGGGGGTTAAGTTCAGCTGGTAAGGAGTCACTCAAGGAGCACGGATGGCTGGGAGAAGGATCTCCTGGCCATGGAAGGCAAGCCGCCTCAGGTAACTGAGGCGGTTTTTTTATTGGGCCGGTTATTTAATGGGGGAGCCGATTGCACTAAGAGCCTCATATTACTGCTTTCTGAAGAATCTCATTCTTCAGATATTTCCTACATGTCGGTGTGGTTAAGACTAATTGTTGTTTTTTATAGATGGAATATGCTTGTTCTGGATAGTTAAATCGTCTAGAAATTTATTCGATGTGCAGGTAGTGCAGATTATCTCGGAAAGGTGCATGTTAGGAGTTTGAGGGTTTATTATGGTCCAGGAAGATTTAAAGCCTAAAGATTTGCTGTTGATGAAAGATATGGTCATAGA
This sequence comes from Kaiparowitsia implicata GSE-PSE-MK54-09C, assembly GCA_019359435.1. Taxonomy (GTDB): domain Bacteria; phylum Cyanobacteriota; class Cyanobacteriia; order Elainellales; family Elainellaceae; genus Kaiparowitsia; species Kaiparowitsia implicata. The sequence goes on along the minus strand of JAHHHI010000107.1, from coordinate 12,181 downwards.
AAATATGGGGCGGCTGGTCGCGGCAAGCTCATCTTGGGATATTGCAGCGAGAAGGCGGGGAGGGCAAACAATGAAAAATCTCAAGATGCAGTTGTGCCGTATTGAAGCTGAACTTGATATTTCCTTGGGGCGTCAGATGCAAGTTTCAAAAAATATTGAACCTACTACATTTAAAACGATATTTTTGTAATTGCAGAGTTTATTATTGAGGATAAGCAGGCGCGATAACCGATCCGCTAGGAGCGGTGTGCCTGTGTCGGCGGTTAGGTACAGCATATGAAGGTGCTCCCCTCATCGCTATAAACTATTAACCGATAGTTTGCCTATACTTCAGTTCGCCAGTGATTGCACTACCTGTCCGCATTGCCTGTTTGTCTATGGATATTTTCCGTTCGGTCTAGAGGTAAGTTATCCACTATATATGCGGGAGTCGCATTCGGTCGTTGATATACAACCTGAAGGTTTTAAGTTAATTTTGGTCGAGTGAAGTAGAGTGAATTGGCTAGTAAATCCATTGAAAAAATACGTTGTATTCAGCGGGCGTGCATCACGTAAAGAATACTGGATGTTTGTACTATGGATCATTCTGATCTATCTGGTTTTAGTTTTACTCGATAATTTTCTAAAAATTAAATTAGACGATGTGCCGAGTTTTGTTGCGCTCTTATCACGCATTTGGGCGTGGGCTGTCGCCCTGCCTTTGGTGTCTATTTGCGTGCGCCGACTCCACGACACCAGCCGCAGTGCCTGGTGGCTTATGATCGGTCTTGTACCAGTTTTAGGACTCATTGGATTGTTTGTATATATGATCATGAACGGTACTACTGGAAATAATAAATTTGGATTAGATCCAAATTTCAGTAGTTAACTGTTGTTGATTATTTTTGCTAGAGTACACCTTCATTGATTGATACCTTGCCATAACGCCCTTTCGGAATATTCCCACAGCTTGTTGGGTATGTTCGAGTTGTTTGGGCTGTGCAGTTCGATATGCTTGTCAGCTTGTTAGTTTAGACCTCGGTATGATAGAGGCGGAGCTATGGCGATATGCTGGATTGCTCTGCTGATTATTACTTAGTGCTGGGGCGTGGGAGAATCGGTTTAGCGGCTTTTATGCGTAAAGAGGATCAATGGCTGTGTTTGATTCGAAACCATTAAGTTGGTGGATTAGCAATGTTAATGATATATCGAGGCATATCTGGTTGTGGATTTCTCGCGATATAGAAGAGCTTACGCCGGAAACTGCTTGTTATATGGTGAAATACGATCCTTATTTGAGTGCGGAAGAGCAAGATCAGCGATATGTCGAGCTTGTAAGGTCTGGTCTGGTGTGTTTTCTTCTCAAGTGCCAGTTGAAAGAACTTAAATATAATTTGCGGTCTCAGAAAAGAAATTACGATGATGGTGATTTGTATTTGGCTTTAAATTATTTCTGGAGAAATGACAAGTTTATTGGTCTGGCCAGTACTTAGCAGAATTGCTGTGTAGAGAATGTTCCGGCCCGCATGGATTTCTATTTTTAAAAATTTTTATGAAGGGTATGAGTTGAAAGGTGATTGGTATTCCCTGTTCATTCGGAGCTCATTAGAGGAGCTGAGCGAAAAGCAGGCTGCACTGGAGCGAGTATACGGGGTTGGCGATTATTCTCGTTGGAGTTTTGATCAGATCACCAGAAGAGCTTTTCATCTACTCGATGAAAATAGGCAGGTGGTTGTAGAGGCAGAAGTGGTGAGCATCGGTAACTATTACCCTCGCTCAAATAAATGGGAGTGGTCTTGGAATGACACATCTCTTCTCCCAGATGTTCGAGAGCAAGCGAGACGCCTAAAGGGGCTTGAGTCTTATACAGGCGTTCCGATATTTGGTTATAAAAATGCTTTCGAAATTAGCGGTGAGGCTATGGCTTGGGAGTTAGCTGCTATGGCGATCAAGTATATCAGAGCTCTTGGTTGCTACCGGACTCCATCACCCTGCGGTGGTCTTCATTCATTTTTAGCTATTAATTCAATAAGTAAAAATATTCGACGCTGAATTATTTAGTTTTACTTGGCTGGTGAATGTCCAGCCTTATTTTTTGCGGAGTGCAAATTAAAATGAAGTTACTTGTATTGACGGAGGGCCAAGAGATACCTGAGTGGCTTGTTTCTGGCTTGCGGGCTAAAGGGCACTCTATAGTGCGCGAAAGCCAGAGTGCTGCTGTAGCTGAGCCACTAGTAGCTGCCGGAGTGTGTGGGCACTATGATTTAGTTTTAGTGACCCTTGGGCAGTCTGATAGCAGCGGTGCAAAGCTAGTAAGCCAGATACGTCGCCAGAATGAGAGGCTGCCGATCTTGGTCATGTCAGTACGCAGAAATTGGGATGTATGGATGCGTGCCGTTAGGGCTGGTGCAAATGAGTGTATGGTTAAACCATCTAGTTTTGACGCTTTGCACGATAGATTGGATCGTCTGTGGAAACATGCAGGTAGAGTATCCGTACACCGCACGCCTTTAGTGATGACATAGAATACTCCTCTATTCTGTAGATTGCCGATGTTTGGAGTTGGCTGCGGCTGTTGAGTTACTTAGCTCAAGGCCAGTTATAACGGGTTGGTTCGTCCTGGAGTTGCTGGTCCGGTGGTCGTTACCCTGGCGACTACCGCGTGTGGATAGGGTTATGTATGGCTGCAAGATACGTCAGCCATCTGCTCTCCTTCGAAGTAATCGGCAAGTAGTGACGACTGCAGAAATTGGCTGCAGCGCTTGCGCGAGCGGACACTTATGTTGGCTTAGTGTTTCATTAGAGCAATCTCGAACTACCCTCACGTTGTATCAATCAGCTGCTGCCGTAGACGGTGCAGCCCCCCATAGTCGTGGGCGTGGATTTTAAAATTTCTCAGTAGATATTCTAGCAATATCAGGCGTCCGAGTCGTATAACAAAGTTATATAAATTGGGAATGTAGCCTCGTGCTTGAATAATTCGAGAAAGAGCTGTTGGGTCATTTTTTTGTAAATATCTGTGCTGTCGGAGGGAAGTCAGTTGCAATTCAGCTTTGCACAGACAATCCAAGGTCGACGCGATGCAAAGCAAATTAATGCTAGTCGGCTGATGTCTTCAAAGAGTACGAGGTATAGCAATTTTTGGGCTGTATAAATCGTAATGTTATGTGTGTGCGTTTGTTTGGCAGTTAATTTTTATTATGTATTTAGATTATGGTTAATGGTCGAATAGTCTTTTCCGTGATTTTATGAAATCGCTTCTCCTGGGAATTTTCCTACATGTGCGTAGGAGTGCATTGGTTGTGCGGAAATCTATAAGGGGTATTATTTAAGGTTGAGTCGTAGATCAAGGTGTTGGTAAGGATTAAAAATAGTGGGGTGTAAGTGATGCTACTTCGACGAAGTGGACGTAGAGATTTAATGCGTAAAAGAGAGGTCTGCTTGGGGAATGTGGAGCTTCTGAATTGTGCAAGTAAGTCGTGGGGGCGTATCGAAAGAAAGCGTGGAAAACAAACTGTGGATAATCTTATGGCACAGGTTTATGAAATTGATTTAGTAATTGAGTTGTTAGAGCGGCGAAATTAGCAAGGCTAAATATGTGCTTGATCTATTTTGTTGTTAGTGTGTTGTTAAAATAGCTAGTCGGTAAAATTTTGTGTTTGCGCTTGTAGTGGCTGTGGCTATATGTTCTGGTTTGCTGATGTCAAATAACTTGCTGCTGAATTTTCGCTGCTATTTGGTTTGGTGGGCGGAATGTGTTTTTTATAACGCGCGTGGTTGTATGAAATGCGTGTAAATACTATGTGGCTTGTATTAAGTGCATGGGTGGTTTGGAGGGTTTTGTGTTTATTTGTGGTGTTGAGATAGGAGGAATTATGTTGGATTTTTATATGGCTTTTGTTTTTTCTTTGTGTTTTGGCTCTGTTTATGTTGACTGAGAGGGTTCTTCAGTTGTGTATAACTATAGTGTTGTTTCTGTGCGAAGGGTGCTTTGTGTTATTAGGCATAGCATCTTGATTAGATCAGTTTGCGCGTTGTTTTTGTACTTCAGTCGTATGCCTAACGTGTTATTTGTTAATGATACTCAGATTTTGATTGAGGCGATCAAGTGCTCATTGTTGGATTAGTTTTTTAATGTGTGTTGTTTTTTTGGCGATAAGATTATATTTTTATTGGCTTTGGAGGTGGTGGTGAAAGAGCTCGCGTTTTGTTTTTTGCTATTGCTGCTTGCTGTCGGTTTTAAATTTTTATTCGTGGTTTTGGTTTTTGGGTGAATTGATTAGTTGCTTGAGTTTATTGTTAGCTTTTAGCTGACTCTATTCGATTGGCAGAGGTTATTTCAATGTGGCATTTAATCGATAGTGCATTGAAGCGAATCGGTAATGGTCGCGAGCAGCGTTTTTCTGGGGCAGCTCTAGAAGTATCGGCAAGCGTAGAATATATGGCAGCTAAAGAACGGCTGCCATACGTCGGGCTGGATGTTTTGAGCAACTCTGGTAATTTAAATAGCATTCGAACTTTAGCTTTGATTTATTCAGAGTTGAGGGCTCTGAGGAAAGAGGTAAAAGAGCTCCGTAGGGTTATTGATCTACGTGAATGATTGTTTGTGACAATTGGTTAAGATTTACTTGTTGAATATTTCATATCCGGATCAAGTAAGGTTCGATTTTTTAGCAGGTTTTTTCAATCTGTCTATGCAACGCGCTTGCTGCTGGTTACAGTTTATTTAAATTTATCGGTGCGGTATTCTCTTTGTTGGTCTAAGATTCATTTTGCTGTGCGGCAGTACCCTAGGGGGTAAGTGAGATGTTTACTTCTACTTCAGTTTTGCAAATGTTTCGCTTTCCACTGCATGTCCACATCAGTTCCTTATTTACGCTTCTTTTACTGGCTACTGGCGTGGTCCTGGGGGTGTTCAATTATCAGTACACAAATCAGCTAATTTCACACAGTAGCGAAAAGTTGCTCAAGCACATACAGCACGATGTACAGCGTGACTTGGACAATACTTATTTGCCGATCCGCCATCTGCTCAGCCTACTGAATCTTGATCCTGCTTCCCAAGGTGGCGATTTGCATGCACGACTTGCATTGCTACCTTCTTTCGCCCAGGCCCTGAGCGATAACCCCAAGTTAGCCTCCCTCTACCTGGGGTATGCTGACGGTGACTTCTTTATGGTTCGCCCACTGCGTAGCGAAGGGCTCAGGCAGCGCTTCGAAGCACCACTAGGAGCGGTCTACCAGATTTGGTCAGTCGACCGCAGTGACACTGGGGTCGAAGCTTTCCATCTGTTCTTTGACGAGTCTCTAAACCAGCTCAGTCAACGTCAGTTATCAAAAGAAACCTTTGATCCACGCAGCCGCGATTGGTACCAACAAGCCCTTAGCAACGGTGGACAGATTACTACCACTCCTTACGTGTTTTTCTCGACCGAGGAGGTTGGTACTACCCTGGCTCGACGCAATGCCCAGAGTGCTGTATTGGGGGCGGACCTAACGCTGGCCGATCTTTCTAAGACGCTCGCAGTGCATCGCATCACGCCTAACAGTGATCTCATTCTAGCGGACGCCCAGGGTAATGCAGTTGCTTACCCGGAAAGCAGTCGTCTGATCCGCGTTGAGGGCAACAGCAAGAGTCTGGTCAAGGTGCGGGAGATCAACCCGTTACTAGGTGAGTTGCTTGATAGAAAATTCAGCGAGCATGGCCGAGGAGTTGTTGAACTTGCTCAACAACGCTGGGTTGCGGCACATCAGCATATTATGGAAGGGGGGCCGCAGGGACTACACTTGGCGCTACTGGTACCTGAGCGCGAGCTCCTTGCTGACGCCTACCGTATCCGCTGGCAGGGGGCATTAGTAACCCTCGTCATCCTACTGTTCTGTCTGCCTCTGGGGTGGCTAGCTTCACATTACATAGCAAAATCTCTTCGAGCGCTTGTGTTGGAAGCTGAGGCAATCCGCCGTTTTGATTTTGACTATCCTGCCAGCCGCCGTTCGGTAATCCTCGAGGTAGACCAATTGGCGGTGTCAATGACAAGTATGAAAGTCACAATAGGACGCTTTCTGGACATTGCGTCTAGTCTTTCCGCAGAGACGCACTTTGATACTCTGTTGCGACGGGTAATGGACTCCACTGTGACAATTAGTGAGGCGCAGGGTGGGTTTATCTACCTTAACGACACTCACAGTGGGCGTATTGAGCCTCACGGTTTGGTACTTGATGGCCAGATTAAGGGGCTGGATGAGCTAGACCTCCAAAGTTTTGCATTGGCTGATGATGATTTGCCCGCTTGGCTGGGAGGGCCTGCGAGCGGTGGCGCTAGTGTCTCAATGTCACTTGGTTTCGACCAAGCCGGCAGCTTTCGTAACCTGCTCTTAGCGCTCGACTGTCCGCGCCTGCACTTGATAGCTGTTGGTCTGCACAACCGCCAGGGCGACACTATTGGTGTTCTGGTCCTGTTGCAGCGTGATAGTGGCGACGGGAGTGACAGCAAGTTGAGTTCGGAGCGCCAAGCCTTCATTGAAGCGGTATCCGGTAGCGCCGCACTTTGTATTGAGAGCCAGCGTCTGCTGGAAAAGCAGAAGCAGCTGCTAGATGCCTTCATCCAGTTGATCGCTGGCACCATCGATGCGAAGAGTCCTTACACTGGCGGTCACTGTCAGCGCGTGCCTGAAATCACTCTGATGCTCGCTCGAGCCGCCGCCGCGAGTAACGAGCCGGAGTTTATTGACTATCAGCCAACTGACGAGGACTGGGAGGCTCTGCATATCGCCACTTGGCTGCATGACTGCGGCAAGGTCACTACGCCGGAGTACGTGGTGGACAAAGCCACCAAGCTGGAAACATTGTATGACCGCATCCATGAGATACGCATGCGTTTCGAGGTGCTCAAGCGCGACGCTTGGATCGCTTACTGGAAGGGGCGTGCTGAAGGCGGCGACGGTTCTACGCTCGCTGCCCTGCGCGATGAGTTGTTGACGACTCTGGATGAAGAGTTCGCCTTTGTCGCCCGCAGCAATCTGGGTGGAGAGGCTATGGCCGATGAAGACCTGCAACGCTTGGCGAAAATTGCCTCCCGCACCTGGCTGCGAACTCTTGATGACCGGATTGGGGTGTCATGGGAGGAGGGCATGCGTCAGCAGCGTACGCCCAAGCCGACATCCTTGCCGGTGGAGGAAAAGCTGCTTGCGGACAAACCTGAGCACCTGTTTGAGCGCCCCGCTAGTGAGCAGATACCATCTGACAACTTCTTGGGCTTCAAGCTGCAGGTCCCAGAGCACCGATTTAATCGTGGTGAGCTGTACAACCTTTGTATCAAGCGTGGCACGTTGACCGAGGAAGAGCGCTACATCATCAACCATCACATCGTGCAGACTATCTTGATGCTCAACCGTCTGCCTTTCCCATCTCATCTTCAGGGTGTGGCTGAAATTGCTGGTGGGCACCACGAAAAGATGGACGGCACTGGGTATCCGAAACGCCTGAGGCGGGAGGAAATGAGTCTGCCGGCACGTATGATGGCTATTGCCGATATTTTTGAGGCGCTGACGGCTGTGGATCGTCCCTACAAGAAGGGCAAAACCTTGTCGGAAGCTCTGAGAATAATGGCTGGTATGTGCAAAAGCGCACATATCGACCCGCCACTGTTCGCTTTATTCATACGTAGTGGCATTTACAAAAACTATGCCGAACGTTTCATGCTTAGCGAACAGGTCGATCTTGTGGATGAGGAGGTGTTAATGGAAATGGCGGGGTTGACGTAAGATCGGCGCGAACATTTAGTAGCATGCATAGATGTCTAGTCGAACGCACGATCCATCACGTCTCACCGTAGGTAAGTAGCCGCGCTCAAGCCCGTAGACTTAGTGCGGAAACAACAAAACCCGCCGGAGCGGGTTTTTCAAGACCATTCCGACATCCTGTCAGTAGCTTCCCTGGGCATTGCCGATCATCCATGATCCCTAGTGTATCCGGCGACTCGGTTGAGATAAGCAGATTACGGGCAGCAACTACGGCTTAACAGAGGAAATCGCTGACAGTGTGGCTAAGCCTTTCGCTATCGGGCGCATCGCTGCGATAGCTGTTTGAATCGCCCCTAGTTTCGTAGACACCTCCAGGCCTCATAATACGGCCCATTAGGAGGTGCCATGAGCAACCCGCGTTATCCCGAAGAATTCAAAATCGAAGCAGTCAAACAGGTGACCGAGCGAGGTCTGCCGGTGGCTGAGGTAGCTGCTTGTTTGGGCATGTCGACACACAGCCTTTACGCCTGGGTAAAGCGCTACAGCAAGCCTCAAGAGCAGCGAGCGCAAGAAGACGACCAGCATGCTGAACTGCGTCGTTTGCGCGCTGAACTCAAGCGTGTGACTGAAGAGCGAGACATCCTAAAAAAGGCCGCCGCGTACTTTGCCAAGGAGTGCGGCTGAAGTACGCCTTCATCAGTCAGCTATCCGCAGACTATCCGGTTCGCCGTCTGTGCCTGGCCCTGAAAGTACATGCCAGCGGTTACTACGCTTGGCTGGCTGAGCCGAAGTCGGCACGAGCGAAGGATGATCAGCGGCTGCTGGGTTTGATCAAGCACTCCTGGTTAGAGAGCGGTGGCGTCTATGGTTACCGCAAAATCCATGACGACCTGCGTGAGCTTGGAGAGCAGTGCGGCAGGCATCGCGTTGCTCGACTAATGCGCCAGGAAGGCCTGCGTTCGCAGACAGGGTATCGGCGGCGTCCAGGACGTTATGGTGGCAAGCCTCCAGTGGCCTCGCCGAATCATCTGGAGCGCCGATTCAATGTCACCGAACCCAACAAGGTCTGGGTTACGGACATAACCTACATCCGCACCTATGAGGGCTGGTTGTATTTGGCGGTGGTGCTCGATCTGTTTTCGCGGCAGGCAATTGGCTGGTCAATGAAGCCGCAAATGACCAGCGATCTCGCTATTGATGCATTGCTGATGGCGGTTTGGCGACGCAAGCCAAAGCAGGAGGTGATGATTCACTCAGACCAGGGGAGCCAGTTCAGCAGCGGCGACTGGCAGAGTTTCCTGAAAGCCAACAACTTGCTTGGTAGCATGAGTCGACGTGGCAACTGCCATGACAATGCGGTAGTCGAAAGCTTTTTCCAGCTGCTAAAGCGGGAGCGGATCAGGCGAAAGATCTACAGCACCAGGCAGGATGCTCGCGCTGATGTTTTCCATTACATCGAGATGTTCTACAACCAAAAACGCCGGCACGGGTTCAACAACCAGCTGTCGCCGGTAGAGTTTGAAAAGCGCTATTTCAAGAGCCTAGAGAGTGTCTAGAAAACCTGGGGCGATTCAGTTCTATAGCGCCATGCTGAATGCTCATTTGCGATTTAGAGGGCGTGCTATGAGAAGCTCAGCAGTAGCGGCCTATTAACTTAGGGCTCCTGGATCGCACCGGGTATCGTGAAAGTGCGTGCCTAAAAACATTTATGGCTGATTTTTGTCGGTCATCAAGGACCGCTTGAAAGTCGACTTCTGACGTTTATGACGAGTTGATATGGATCGAAATCGACCAGTAGGCATGAGTTTATATGTCATGCATTAATATGAGTGGTACGAAAGTGGTACGTGATCGATTAGGTGTGTCTGTAGTGTCCGTTATTTATGGTGCTTAAAATAAGTCGGCCCAGTCCATCATCGGCGCTACGGAGAAGCGCCGAGAAAGCGTGGTTGGGGGCGTGTTGGCAGTAAGTGCAGTGTTGTCGGGCATCGGAGTCTGTCTGTTTGACGGCAGGCGCAGGGCTGCGGTCGTAATTCGTTGGTTGTGCCGGGTGCGGGTAGTGTTGGGTGTAATGCCCGGCAGTTTATCAGCCCGGAGAGGGTTTTCGCTTTTGCACATGACTTGACCGCTGCTCACTGGTGGAGTCTGGGCATTTTGCGTGGATAGGTTGGGTCATCGGCACTTCATCGTTATGCTCTGCGCCACAAACAAGCCAGTGGGTGAGTGATGTTTCAGTCTGTGCGCGTAGTAAAGCTTCTGCCGGTTGCCCTGTTTTTTCTGCTCGCTGCGTGCGCTGGTGGGCCGCAGCTGCAGCCTGAGACCAAGCGCTTACCCGAGCGGGTCGAGTTGGCCGATGTGCCGTTCTTTCAACTCAGTGATGCCCAGGGCGGGCCTTCGGCGTTGGCGGCGCTGCTCAATCATCATGGGGTGATCAGTAGCCCTGGATTGGTGGATGAACGCATTCAGCAGTTGGCCAAAGGGCAAAGTGCGCAAGCTGGGCTTGAAGCGGTGGCGCGCTCTTATGATCTGCTGGTCTACCCCTTGCCCGGTAATCTGGATGCGTTGATGCAACAGGTGTCGGCAGGGCATCCGGTGCTGGTGATGCAGGATCGTCTGTTTGGCGGGCCGGGCGCGCAGTTTGCGCTGCTGGTCGGTTATGACCAGCGCGAGCGCACGCTGGTACTGCGTTCGGGCAATACCCGGCGTTGGTACACCAGCTTTGCCAGTTTCGACGATGCCTGGGGCGAGGCGGGGCGTTGGGCGGTGTTGGTCATGCCTACCAATCAATTGCCGGCGCAGCCGCTCAAGCAGGCGTGGCTGAGCGCTGCGCAGGAACTACAAGAGCAAGGTCGTACGGCGGCAGCGCAGCGGGCGTTGCGTACGGCGCGTCAGGTGTGGCCGGACGCACAGCTGTAAAACCGTTGGGAGTTAGAATGCAAAACGGCACCTCTTGAGGTGCCGTTTTTGTATGCGGGCTGTGCTTTATATGCCCAGTTTGTCACGCAGGGTGTAGTACCAGGCGCCCAGAGCGCTGAATGGCACCTGGAACAGGCGACCGCCCGGGAAGGGGTAGTGCGGCAGGTCGGCGAAGGCGTCAAAGCGTTCTGCCTGACCGCGCAGGGCTTCGGCCAGGACCTTGCCGGCTAGGTGGGTGTAAGTCACGCCGTGGCCGCTGCAGCCTTGTGAGTAGTAGATGTTGTCGCCGAGGCGGCCGACTTGCGGCAGGCGCGACAGGGTCAGCAGGAAGTTGCCGGTCCAGGCGTAGTCGATCTTCACATCTTTCAACTGCGGGAAGGCCTTGAGCATCTTCGGGCGAATGATCGCTTCGATGTTCGCCGGGTCGCGTGCGCCATAGACCACGCCACCACCGAAGATCAGGCGCCTGTCGCTGGTCAGGCGGTAGTAGTCGAGCAGATAGTTGCAGTCCTCGACGCAGTAGTCCTGCGGCAGCAGGCTTTTCGCCAGCTCGGCGGATAGAGGCTCGGTAGTGATTACCTGGGTGCCGCACGGCATCGACTTGGCCGACAGCTCCGGGATCAGATTGCCCAGGTAGGCGTTGCCAGCGACGACCACGAACTTGGCTTTGATCCGGCCATTGGGAGTGTGCACAACAGGGTTGGCGCCGCGATCGATGCGGATGGCGGGTGACTGTTCGTAAATCACGCCGCCCAGCGACTCGGCCGCTGCCGCTTCGCCCAGTGCCAGGTTGAGCGGGTGGATGTGGCCACCGCTCATGTCGAGCATGCCGCCCACATACGCGTCGCTGCCCACCACTTCACGGATGCGTTTGGCATCCATCAGTTCCAGTTGGGTGTGGCCGTAGCGCTCCCAGAGTTTTTTCTGCGACTCGAGGTGCTTCAAGTGCTTGGGCGTGTTGGCAGCGAAGACGCCACCGTCCTTAAGATCGCACTGGATGTTGTATTTGGCGATGCGTTCACGAATGATCCTGCCGCCTTCGAAGGCCATGTCTCCCAGCAGTTGTGCCTGCTTGGGGCCAACGCTGCGCTCGATCACATCAATATCACGGCTGTAGCTGTTAACGATTTGCCCGCCATTGCGGCCCGATGCGCCGAAACCGACCTTGGCCGCTTCGACGATGCTGACTTTAAAGCCGTTTTCGAGCAGGGCGATGGCAGTGGACAGGCCGGTGTAGCCCGCGCCGACAATGCACACGTCAGTCTCGACTTCACCATTCAATTCCGGGCGCGCCGGTACCGGGTTAGCGGAGGCCGCGTAATAGGATTGTGGATAAGCTGTGTGTGCCATTTTGCAACCTCTGTTCTTTATTTTTTACGAATAGGGCGATGCTACCTGAGTTGAAAATGCTCGGCTAGTGGCCTGTGCGAAATATTAAACGCGCTGTAGAACAGTAAAAAATTCAGTTATTCAGGCAGTTAGCGTAAAAAATAGGTTGACAGTTTTTTGCGCGGCCGTAGAATGCGCACCCATCGTAGGCACG
>JAHHHI010000106.1 GCA_019359435.1 Kaiparowitsia implicata GSE-PSE-MK54-09C | reverse complement strand
CGGAGGTGATGACTTCGACCCGTCGGAACGGCTCATCGGGACTCTTGGACATAGTCGTACTCATAGGCGCATGCCTATGCCTTATCGGCTATGCCGCCTGTCTGGTCAAAATGGGGTGCGCTCCACCATGGAGCAGCTTGAATTGCGGCTGATGGCCACACTCGACGGTTTGATCGGTGCCATGCGTCGCGTGCCATGTCTAACCTAAGCTGCTCGCGATATCGCCTTGGCGGCGCGGAAGCACTCGCCCCTTTGCTGCCTGATAATCGATGCGGACAAGTTCGAAGGCCTCAATGGCCGGTGCGGTCACGCCTTTGGGGACGCGGTGCTGGGGGCGATTGTAACAACTATTCGCGCACCAACTGCGGCGCTGCGACAGCTTGGGCTGAATGGGCGGCGAGGAGTTCTGCGTCGTCCTACCGGACACTGACCGAGGCGGTGCGCTCGCTGTGGCCGAAAGGGTGCGCAAGGCAAATATAAGATCTGCCTAAAGACCGACAAGGACGTGGTTGGCATTACGGTCAGTATCGGCGCCGCGGCCTTGTCGTCGTCGGACTCAGCCCGACCGACTTGATCCATCGCGCCGATATAGCGCTGTATGACGCCAAGAGCGGCGGGCGGAACCGGGTGGCAGCTTAGAGAGAAGGCAGCGGCAAAATCCGGACTAAGGAAGCAACGCAGGCTGTGCAACAGCTCGCCACCGCTTGACGCCGCCCGAAACTTCTATCCATAACGACCGCCTAGCCCGGCGGTTGCTGCCATTTATGAGGTCTTTTCGTGGCAATTTGCGTCCTCCGGGGTGGGCTCAGCAAGAGCCTCACTGTACGGGCTTGCCCTGGACCGGCAGATTCTGAAGGCTGCGGAAGTACGAGCCATGCCTACTTCGCTCGACCACAATCCGGGCAAATGCCGATCGCGGATCCGGCAGCGGAGACAACCCAACCGTCGCCAACAGTGAGCACCCAGTTTCTTGACCCTTGGGCCGGGCGACCATTTCGATTTCGTTTGCATGCCCGCCCATAGCGACAACGTCGCTAACACAGGATGAACCACACAAAGTGAGGCAAAACCCATTCAAGTGCCAAGCGACACAGGTTTTACCAGCGATAGGACAGCCGGCCCGTGCCGGAATAGGCGCTGCTATTGGTCGACAGGTCAGCCGCCACGGCGCCGCCGGCGCTGAAGCCATTGTCGAAGGCGACATCAAGCCCAACGGAGACCAGCAACGACGTCTGGTGGGCCGTGGCGCCCTCAACGGTGAAGCGTGAGCCGGGCAAGGCCTGGAACGAGGCTGTCTTGCTGGTATTGCCGCCGAAATCCTGCGCCACCCCAACCGCCGAATTCAGCGTCACATGGCCGCCCTCGAAATCGTGGGTCCAATCGGCCTTGATGCCGAGTTCGGCGCGGCCCGTCACCACGGTCTGACCGTCATAAGCAAGTGCGAAGATCGGGCTTCCGGCAATCGTGGTCTCGGCATAGGCCGGCGTGGTGACCGCTTGCCCGCGCAGGCTCGCATAGGGTGTGAAATTGCCAAAGCGATGGCCGACCTCGATCTCGCCGGCAAGGTTGTGCGCCGAAAAGCGAGCCGCGAAGCGATCAATGCCGGCAAAGGTCAGCATGCGCTCGGTGGTTACGTCGTTATAGCCATAAGCCGCGACGGCGGCCACGGGATGACCCATTTGCTGCCGCAGCTTCACGCGGCGAGCGCTTCATCCATCAGCGAAAGCAGATCGTCACCAGCCTCAGCTTTGTTGTGGGCGGCGTCACGCATTGCCCGTTGAAGCGCGCGCGAAATGACTATGGACGCCCCTGCGTATGCCAATGCCCAATGGCCGAACCGCCGCGAGGCAGTCTTGCCGTCGGAGATTGTCCTGACGTCGGTGTGGCGAGGATCACGGAGAATGGATGAGCGAAGCGTCATGATACTCTCGGCAGGGCCCTCGATGATCTGACCGAAATGGAGATCGCTAAAGACCAGCGCTCCGGTAATCCCGAGCCCTGCGTTTCGAGCCTGTGAGAACCCAACAATTTCCTCAATGACTGAGTCTGCGTCGGTTTGTAGGATCGTGCTCCTGCTCACATAGAGCCAGAAGTGAATACCCACCCTGCCCTCCTGTGGTTGAAATGGACTTCGTGTCATGTGTGCCCTCGATGCTGGCGGGACTGAGTTCCACTGGTAGCTTTCTTGTGGAAGTGGTGCCCGTCACGCCAGACCAGTTCGCTAGAAAACCAGGTACCATGTCTGCGCTCAGCGGCCTTGATATAAAGTAGCCTTGGGCCAGGTCGCAACCTCTCCTCTTGAGCAATTTCCACTGCTCGTTTGTCTCGATACCCTCTGCGACGACCTGTATCCCCATGCTGTGAGAAAGCCCCATGACTGCCTTGACGATTGCAAGTGCATCCGGGTCAACGCCCAGACCGCTGACGAACGATCGATCAATCTTCAACCAGCTTACCGGAAACTTGCGAAGGTGGGTCAAGGAGGCGTAGCCAGTTCCAAAATCGTCCAGTGCGATGCTCACACCGTTCCGATGCAGATCGGCCAGCGCGGTTTCTACCCGATCTGAACCGTCATCGAGGAACACGGTTTCCGTGACTTCAATCTCGAGCAAATTTGTCGGTAAGTTGGCCCGCCGAAGCTGGCTCAACACTGTCTCGGCAAAATCTCCTCGGCCGAATTCTGGGGCCGAAACGTTGATTGCAATACTGCCAAAGCTCAGTTCGCTGTCTCGCCACGACTGCATGTCGCGAATGACACCGGCCAGCATGCGCTGTCCCAGTTCAATCGACAGAATTGGGTCTTCAAAGGCGTCCTTGATCAGAAACGGGGGCTGGACGCCTTCTCGAGGATGCTCCCACCGCAATAATGCCTCAAAACCGGTGACCTGACCGGTGCGAAATGAGACCTTGGGCTGATAAATGGGAATGATGGCGTTTCGTTCAAGCGCGTCGTGAGCACAAGATAAAGCAGATACGCGTTTCTGGATCTGCTCACGAACCCGCGGATCAAAAAACGCGCACTGTTGCCCCCCGGCTCGCTTAGCTTGGTAGAGGGCCAGATCAGCGTTCTTCATCAGTTCCGATAGTCGCCCGTCGCTCTCGGGATAGAGCGAAATCCCAAAGCTGGCTCGACATGTAAGTTGTACGTTCTGGTGCAGGACAGGTTTTGCAAGTTGTCTCTGGAGTTCCAGCACGAGTTGTTCGACCCCAGCCCGGTCTACACCCTGCTCCAACAAAATTGCGAACTCATCACCGCCAATCCGTGAGGCCAACCCCCGGCCGTTGAGCCCGGCTTGCAGGCGCTGCGCCGTAACCTCAAGCAGAGCGTCGCCAGCGTCGTGACCCAAAGTGTCGTTCACCGCCTTGAAGTCGTCCAGGTCGATATAGATCACCGCCAGAGCCCCCCTGCTTGTGGCGGCAGCTTCCTTCGCGGCATCGAGGCGTCTGATGAACATCGCTCGATTCGCCAACCCCGTCAGGGCATCATGATGGGCGAGATGGAAAATCTCATCACGGCTTCGCTTCGCATCAGTGATGTCGCGGAAGAAGATGGACAGGCCGTCAGCTGTTGGAAACGCATGCACATCAAGCCAGATTTCGAGCTCAGCAAGGTGGCCCTCAAATTGCACGGGGGATTGCGTTTCGAGTGCCTGCAGGTAATTCTGATGAAATTCCGAGCCAACGGCGTCTGGATAGACCTGCCAGAGGTCCCTCCCGACTGACAATGCTCCATCGAGACCGACAAGATCGGCGGCGCGTTTGTTTAGGTATGTCACCGTCCAATTGCGATCCACAGCCACGATGCTGTCCGTAGTACTGCCGAGCACCATCTCTAATTGCTCACGGGCATCCTTTACTTCCCTGAAGGCCTCGCTGGTACTTTTGGAATCGCGGGCGATGACCGCCAACTGAGAGATTGTGCCGTCAAAATCCGAGATCGGGATGACGGAGCCATCCCACCAGTTCCGCTTGCCAGCACTGATGAGGGCGAGCCCCGAGAAACGCCCTTGCTCACCCTGCTGCGCCAGTTTGAGGGCCATTTCCGCATGATCTCGCGATGCGACCGCCCATTGCTCAACCCAGCGCGTGCCTAGGACGCTGCTGGGATCGACGAGTTTCAGCATCCGCGCGCCTGCTCCGTTCAGGCGCTCGATACGGCCTTCCCTACTGAGCAGAAAGATACAATCAGAACTGGCTTCAAGAATGGTTCGCGCCAGCCGATCTGTTCGGGCCCAAACCGGCTCCTGCTGGATGTAACTCACGTTGCTTTGCTCCCGTCCTGACGTTTAGGCACCTAACAGCCTCAGGCTTTCCAGCAGCTTGTCTCCGGCGATTGGCGTTTGCAGCGCGATCTCAACTGCGGACGGCTGCTGCACTTCAAGGAAGCGGACGGCAAAACCTCGCTTGGTGGTTCGTACCACCTGCGCCGGAATGGAGCCGATGACCAGATAGTCGTGCGCCTCCACCACTACACTGCAAAGCACCACAGCGCCTGACGCGGAGACATTTGGAATGCGACAGTCATGACGCTCGCCATTCGGCAGCGTGAGGGTCGAATTTGGATTGACTGGCGCGAAGCGTGGATGTCCCCGAAGACCTGCTGTCCGGTCCAATCCGCTCGATTTTGGTGTGACATCGCCGAATAAAGGCTTGAAGCGTGCGTGCGGCCGAGGAACAGGCCCTGTGCTGGCCACCGCCGAGCCGGCGACATAGTCAAAACCCGCCTCCACAACCGTGGCGCCCTTGCCGATGGTATTGGCTCCATATGCGAAGCTGTGGAGACCGTGCTCGGCGGCGGTCAGTGCAAACCGGGTCAGCTCCTGGGCCACAAGTGGGGCCTCGCTGTCCAACTCGCCAAGATTGATGGACACGCCCCAGATCAAACTACGCACGTTCTGGTTCATGCGGTGATCCGTCGGGGACATCTGTAGAACGAGCCGGTCCGTTATGGTTCGCCCTGCTTTGAGGGCCTTTAGTAACTCCCGGCCCGTCGTTGCGGTCGGAACGCCGATGAGCTCGAGCAGCACAAAGCGGCGGTAGGGCAGCGGAAGGGTCGCTGCGATGTCGAGAAACTCCTGCTGCTCAAGGGCCAGCGTCTGAAAGTGCACCGGAACCACGATGGTGGCGCGCTTGATGTCGCCCAAGGCATGATGCAACCCCTCGATCGATTTGGCGAACAATACACAGTCGAGGTTCGCCAAGGCTCCGAGGAGGTCGTCAAGCTCTTCGATTTCCTCGAGATGCTTCGCCGCAGCCGCACCAGCCAGGGTGTCAAGAAGGCAGCGGTTTTTGGTTCGACCGAACTCCCTGCTGGACCACAGTGGTTGGAACAGTGCCCCTGCATGGCGGAGGGCTGGGATGCTATGGCGCTTGATTGCTCTGTTGTTTACTGCTTCGCGAATTTCCAGGAGACCGGCATAGAGTGCCGAAAGCGGATCGCTCGCATCCCGTATCCTGGCGCAGGGAACGGGCGCAACAAAAGTGCTTACAGAGAGCTCGCGGTCTGTGGCTCCGAATTCGACTGCAATTCTTTCTTCAATGGCGGCCGAGATACGCTTCACCTGGAGGTTGGCGTATTCCTCGTCACTCGATTCAAAGCAGATCTGAAAGGAGGCGTCGTCGACAATGCGATAGATGTCCCCTGAGCCCAGATGTGCATCCAGCGCTCCCTGCGCAATCAGCAGCGCTCTATCAGCGAACTCCCCCCACTGTGGCCCGAGCCGCTGCTTGACCTGGTCCAGCCCCAGCAGTTGCACGCAGCCAGCTATGACTGTGGAGGTGTCCTGCGTGTCCAGGCGCTCAATGAGTTGGCGAACGTTCCGGGCCTGGTCGCTCGAGTCGAGAGGTGCGAAAGCTCTGGTGCCGATCCGGCCGGCGCGACCTTCTGTACCATCGTGGCCTATGAAAACCGCTTTGAGTCGCTCAAGAAAACCATTCGTGCGCATTCGGCCTCGAGGGTGTTGGGCGGGGTTTCCGTCACGCCGCCGCTGGCCAATCAGCATCCAGTTCGTCCTATGTGGAGAAGGCCCCATGAACATTACCTTCGTCCTAATTGCGCTCATCACTTTTGATATTGTCGAAAGTTAATGTAGAAGTTGAATGAGTTTCGTGGCCCGAGGGCTGCGAGGACCCGAGAGGCAGGGCGGCACGCCAGGGCCGCTTCAGTTGAGCGGGGATCGAAAGACGCATGTTCCGCGGCGGCTTGGCTCTGACCTGGGCCGCGGTCACGAAGGTGCTGGGAGCACAACGCGCGCACGTCATGCTAACGTTCCTGAGGGAATAGGCCCTGCTTGGCGTAATTGCCGCGATCCTGGCGACCTTCATCGCGCTGATCGGCGCCTCGGCCGCCTCGACATTCCTGCTCGAGATCGGCTTTCCGCCCAACCGATTCAACTTGGCACCCTCCTAGGGCACATATCGGCCTTCAATACCCGCATTGGTGGTTCAGACCGCGGCCGATAGGCGCACTCGAGTGCCATCTCGACAGCCTCCTCGATGTTGCCCCGGATTGGGTCACCGTCCAGCTCGTTGGGCAGTATGGCCGCTGCTCTCTCGAGGTGATCGCGCACGCGCTCAAACAGGAGTTCGGGATAAATTTGGGACATCGGCAAACCTTTCCTCCGCTAGTCCGACCGATAGCCCGCCGTGCCTGACGTGGGCTTGACTGGCCTTTCGTTGATTTTATGAAAGTTTGCTTAAATCCCGACCTGCGTCCTTGGGCTCGCTGAATCCCGCTTCCGGGCACGTCAGCCCTATCGCCCACTGGGCAGCACTAAGCGCCCTGCCGCTTTGGCACTAAGCGCGTCAGCGGGAGGTCTCTAAGGCCGCACCGGGTGCCTTGCGGAGCCGGCCTACCAAATGGCCCTCGCTGTGAGCGTCAGGCCGTCGGGATCCTGCACTTCCCAATTTAGGAAGGTCAAACAAATTCGCGATCACGGATCAGCCGGGACCTGGCCTGCTGGTACTTCCACGCACGCTCGGGCCAAGTACTCTGATGTAGTCGAGAACCGCAGTGATCTGGGCGTCGCTGAGCACCCCTTCAAAGGCTAGCTGTCGCTTTCATAGCCCGGTGAAATCGCACCCAGGCCGAACTTGACAATGGTGGAGAGCTGCTTGTCCGAATGGTGCCAGGTATGACCCGTCTCGTCATGAGGCGGCGCCGGCAGCCGGCCGCTGGGCAGGCGCTTCATCCAGTCCGGGTGTCCTTCGAGATTGGCGCCGTGACAGCTCGCGCAGTTGGCCGCATAGAGCTCGCGCCCTTCCGAAGCTTCGCCGGAGCGCACCAAAACGAAGTAGCCGAGCCCGCTGCACTCAGGACGCCTGCGGCTATGAGCAGGTCCAGAACGAGCACTCTCATTGCCCGAAGCCCCGCCAGGTTTTCCCGCCATCCCGGCTTTCGAGTACTGCGCTCTCGTCAGTAACGGCGACGAGGTGGGTGGCGTCGGCGGGATCGGCAGCGAGGTGGAGGATGTATCGGTCGCCGAAGTCGCTGGCGAGCAGCACCGCCTCCCCATCCTTCGGCAACTGAAATAGGCCAGTGCCGGCGAAGAACACATAGACTGAGCCGTCCGCCATTGCCTCGATCAATGTAGCGGGCTGACCTTTGGGCCCAAGGAGCGTCCAGGTCTTTCCTGCATCGGCGCTCTGCATCAGTCCACCGGCAGTCCCGGCATAGACCGTGTCGGAAGCGATGGGTGACGCGGCGAGATCAATCACTCGCTCGGGACCCGGCCCCGCCATGCTCCAGCTCAATCCTCCGTCCCGGCTTACCTGAATGCCACCATAGAGCCCATAGATCACTTTCAGGTCGGCGCGGCTAACCGACATGGCATGAAAATCCACCGGACCTCCGACGCCATCCGCGATTTTCTGCCAAGTGACGCCGCCGTCGGTTGAAAGGATCACCCCCATATTGCCGCCCTGTCCTGGGTGACCGCTGGCCAGCAGCCGTCCGGCATTGCTGGGATCGGGGCTGAACCCCATATAGTCGTTGGCGTCGGTGGAGACCGTCTCGGCCATGCCCTCGGGGTTCGCGCGATAGACGCCGTAGTGCGTGGCGAGAAGCACGCTCCCCGGCTTGGATGGGTCAAAGCCGATGCCGTGAATGTGGGATACGTCACTGAGCGGCAACTCTTCTGCGCTCGATGACACGAAGAACGCCAAGGAGGCGATCGACGCAAATAGCATCCGGCTAGTGCGAGTTCTCATTACTGACCTCCGAACAGATTGGTTATCCATGACCAAGGGTCTTGATCCGGTTCCGAATGTCCTTGTGCATAGGTATCGTTTGCCAGTGCGTTGGCGAACGTGACCAAGCTCAAGGCCTCGAAGTTAAGGCCGTGAAAGCGGCCCCTGAGCTTTCCTTCGCGATCGACGACATGGGTGACGAGCCCGTGCATCTGCATGGCGTCCACTTCGGTGAACTCCAAGCCATAGGCCTTTGCGACTTTGCGCGTCGTGTCCTCCGGTTGGTCCGCCGGTGACGTCAGGAAGGTCCAGTTGACTAAATCGAGTCCCTGCGCCTCGCCGTATTCGGTCAGCAGCCTGCCCCTGTCGTGCGAGGGATCAGTGGTGATGCTGATGAAGGCGACGCGACCCTTCATCGGCGAGATGTTGATCATCGACTGCAGCTGGGCGATCAACTGGCTGTGCAGCGGGCAGACGTCGCCGCAGCTGGCATAGATGAAATTGAGGATCACCACCTTGCCCCGGTAGTCCGCGAGGTCGACCTCGCGGTCCGCCGAATCGATGAGTGAGAACGCGGGCGCGGGCTGGTCCATCGGTTGGAAGTACTTATCGCGGCCCAAGAGCTGCGATTCGAGCTCCTCGATCGAATGGGCCCCAGCTGGCGTGACCAGTAATGGCAGCAGCGCCGCCATCAATGCTGCCCCTCTGACGATGTTCATTGCAAACGGTTCCTTGGGTTGCCAATCATTGCGTGACGTGGGGACGATCGACGTTCGCGAGATCCGTCCCAGCCAACGCTCGCACCAACGGTGAGGGGCTCAGAGACAGACGGGACATGACACCCATCGGCGCTGGGGCCGCGCAGTGTCAGGCGATGTAGGCCGTTCGCGGAGGGGGAAACTCTGGAGGTGGGCTACTGTCGACCAGGAACTTGGCGAGGAGTGTCGCGAAGTCGAGCGCAGAACGCCCGCGCTGGAGCGAGGCGGCCGCCGGCGCAAGGGCCATCACCAGGCCAACGCAGATCACAGCACAAGACATGTTCATCTCCCAGGGCTGCTCACTGCTGTCCTGACAGTTCATAGCCACCATGTCGTCCGTCGCCGATATCGGCCTGACGTTGAGGCTCGCGAAGTCATTTGACGCGACATTCGACACGCCCATCGCGAGGGAGACGATGACCCCCAAGGCAAGCAGTGACAGCTGTGGAACCGACTGAAACCTCATGGCGCGCAATCTTGTCGGTAGCACCTCTGCAAATCAAGGCACGCATGCGTGATGCGACAGTTTGGAGCGAGGCCGGGCCGATTGACACAGCAGGTGGTGGGATGAGTCTACAAGGCACAGAGCGAAAGCGGATTGAAGTTCTCGTCGATGCCCCGCTCTTTCCTAAACTGGTCGGTCTTCTGGAAAAACACGGGATACACGGCCGCACTGCAACGCCCACCCTCTCGGGCCAGGGCGCTTCGGGCGCACCGGCGGCACCGCGGTGCTGATTAGCGTGGTGCAGAAGCCCGAATTCATCGGCCTGGGGCGTCGAGGAGGGTGCAGCGGCGTGGCTGCGGCACTGCGCTGCTGAAGCCGAGGTCGTGGAGGGCGGTTGTGAGACTTGGCGCGGCGCCGGGCTGCCGCTGGTTCCACTGTCAGCAGCTCCCCCTCCAGCCAAAGTTGCAATCAATGATGCGATCCGCACGGGTAGTTTGATCACCGTGTGTAGCGTTAGCGCGGTGCTGCATTGTACGACGCCAACGTGGGTTCTGCTACGCTGGCAACCCGGCTAACTCCCCGCAATCGGACAACAATGGACGGGAACTGGTAGGGTCGCCGCCAATAAACGCGCAGGGTGTCCAATAATGTCGAGCCCACGCGTCATGGGTTGTCGGCCAGCCTGACCGACGCGAACCTACAGAAGGAAACGACATGGCCAAGCAAAACTATCTTTGCATCCAGCGTAGCCAGCCGGCCCCCTCAGGGAACCGCGTGTCGCCGTCCCCAGCGCAGATGGAACAGATGTACGCTCAGTTCAACGCCTGGAGGGAGACGTTCAAGGACAACATTGTCGACCTGGGTGGACGGCTGAAGCCCGGCGGAAAGATCATCACATCCGAAGGAGAAGTGGACGGGCCGTCCGTCGAGATGAAGGAGCTAATCGGCGGCTACATGATCATTGCCGCTGAAAGCCTCGACGAGGCTGCGGAAGTCGCCCGCCAGTGCCCCGGTGTTATCCGTCCGGGGTCGAGCGTCGAGGTCAGGGAGATCAGCACGTATGTTGCACCGGATAATTCCCGCTCAGCCACAATGTATTGTACAACTGAAAGATCTGTATGAGTTCTCGGCCCAAAGTTATCACCCTGTGCGGCTCCAGCCGCTTCCCTGATGCCTTCCACCTGGCGAACTTGCATCTGTCCATCCTTGGTCAAATCGTGATCAGCCTCGGTGCTTTCGGGCATGCCGATCAACCCACCGGCTCGAGGTTCCTTTTGTCGGACGGGGACGAGAGCACCCCAGAGAAGCAGGCCATTGATCAGCTACACTTCCGCAAGATTGACCTTGCCGACGAGATTTTTGTGGTCAATGTCGGTGGCTACGTCGGATCGAGCACAAGGCGCGAGATTGAATATGCCCGCTCGCTGGGCAAGCCGGTTCGCTGGATGTTCCCGCCGGAGTAGACAGAGCCGTACCCGCTGGTGAGCGCTGTTACGCGGAGCGTCGCACCTTCAGGCGCCTGCCCACCAAAACAATCAGAACGACAATGATTGCAGTGGCCCAGGTGTCCCAGCCCACGCGCTCCGAGTTTAAAGTGGCGGCGATCGCCAAAGTCAGAAAACTCTGCAGCAGTTGCACCTGACTGACCCTTGCAACACCGCCCAGGGCAAGTCCCGCATTCCAGGCAAAGAAGCCAACATATTGGCTCATAATAGTCACGTAGGCGAAGGCAATCCAGGTCTGCGGCTCGAGGGACCCGATGTTGTCAGGCCACCAGAGAGCGGTCACCGGAACTGAAATTGGCAAGGCCAAGACTAGCGCCCAGGATATCACCACCCAGCCCGGCATCGTACGAGCCAGTTGTCCAGAATAGGTATAGCCCACGGCAGCGCTGACAACTGCCGCTGCCAGCAGCAGGTCTCCTGCCTCGAAGCTTCCATTGCCGCGAAACAAGGCAAAGGCGGTCACCACTGCTGCTCCCGCGACTGCCGCAAGCCAGAAGGCGAGTGAGGGTCGTTCTTTGCCAAGGAGAGCACCTGCAGCGGCTGTTGCCAGGGGGAGCACGCCCAGAACGACTCCGCCGCGAGACGCATCGACGCTTGTCATTGCAACAGCTGTAAACGCCGGAAAACCTGCGACAACACAGGCGGAGATGAGCAGCAATTTCGCGAACTCAATCTTGGATGGCAATCGAGGGCGCACAACCAAAAGGATCACTGCAGCCAGAATACCGGCCCCAGCGGCTCGTCCTGCGGTCAGAAACCCCGCATCAAGCTCTCCAACTGCAAGTCGGGTGAAAGGCAAAGTCGCAGCAAAGATCGCAACGCCGAGCAGCCCAAGCCAAAGACCAACAGTCTCTCGAGAACGGGCCGCTGGGAGTTTGTCAGTCACGGAACGCATGGTGTTGACCCTGGGCAGATAAGCTGCCCAGGAGCAGACTTGTTGGTGCTGATTGGCTGAACTGCTAAACGGCGATGTGTCGCTATCCCCGTCCCCGATATTTCGGCACACCTGTGTCCGGCAGCCAGACATGCTGTGGTGTCGCCCCAATCTGCCAGAAAACATCGATCGGAATGCCACCATGCGGATACCAGTAGCCTCCAATTCGGAGCCATCTGGGCTCAAGCAGGCTCACCAGCCGTCGTCCGATGGACACCGTGCAATCCTCATGGAACGCCCAGTGATTGCGGAACGAGGCCAGGTAGAGCTTGAGCGATTTTGACTCGACGAGCCAGTCGCCGGGAACATAGTCGATGACGAGATGGGCAAAATCCGGCTGCCCCGTGACGGGGCACAGGGAGGTAAACTCCGGGACCGTGAAACGAGCAACGTAGTCGGTATCGGCTTGTGGATTGGGTACCCGTTCCAGAACGGCAAGCTCGGGGCTCTCTGCCGCTTTGGTTTCACGACCGAGTTGTGTGACTTGAAGGGAGAGGTTGGTCATGCGAGTGCTCCAGCGAGTTGCCGTTCCTGTCGCTCATCGCGTGAACGCAGCCAGTAAATGAAGGAATGGCGGCCAACACCGTCCGCCCCTTGCGCACTATCTGCCCCCACATCAGCTCGGTACTGCCAAACGCCAGCTGCAGGAAGATTGGCGTGTCAACGACGAGGCCGACCATGCTCGATGCAGCCACTGCTAGCACAAGGCCGCGACGTTGCAGTGGCGAATAAACACCAAGTCCGCCAGCTCGGAAAGCAGGAACGCAGCTACGGAGGCAAATACCAAAGCAGGCGGCGCCACGAGCGCCGACAACATTGCGCCAAAGGCAATTGCCGCGATTGTCCAGACCAGACCAAGGCGGCGCTGTACCAGATCCCGCAAACAAAGGCGGGGCCTGCCACAATGATACCGCTTGGCGCCAGAAGCCCCGGAGCTACTGGGATCAGGCAAGACTGTCAGATGGACATAAAGTGCCCACATTGCCGATCATCCAATTGGAGAGTGTTCGCGTTACGGTCAGCATCGGCGCCGCGGCCTTGTCGTCGTCGGACCTAGCCCCGTCTGACCTGATCCAGCGCGCCGATACAGCGCTGTATAACGCCAAGAACGGCGGGCGGAACCGGGTGGCAGCTTAGAGGGGCAACGCGGCATTGTGCCGGATTAGCGGACGCGCGCCCTCCCAACACCCTCTGTAAGAGCAGGTCGCCATTCGTTCGGCCCCAAAACGTTGGAGCGACCTAAACTCTCACTTTGGCGCAGACGGAACCTGGAGCGCACCCATTTTGATGGTGTGGACGGCCCCCGCTACCACCGGCGGATGACAGGAGTAAGCTGGTCGCCGCCAACAACCCTTTCAGCGGGAGCCACCACATCGACCGGCAGATACTGCACTGACACCTCAAGACCGGTATTTGCTGCCCAGCGCCTAGTCCAGTTCCTCCTGCGGCGAGCCAGGTCCAGCGTCGCCCAGTCACCCCGAATAGGCGCTAGCGAAGAGGGAGCGAAACGGCCAGCCTGATCGCTTGGCTTGAGCCATTAGTCGGCAGTATCGTTGACTTCAGGTCCGTGAGCCGTATCGATCAGCCGGATGGGATTATGCGACCGGAGTCTAATCAGATTGCTCAAGTCCTGCGCACCAAGCCTTCGGCAAAGACAACGCAGGCGGCCCAGGACCCCAAGAATATGATGTCAGCGACGAGGCCCGTCGGAGGCTCTCCCGTGATAACGTAAATTGGGAAGAACACCATCGTCACAGCCGTGGCCCCCATCCCAATTGCATAGGCACGGATCATCCAGTTGCGGTGGCGGGTAAAATCCCCTTTGCGGATGGCATGCATCGCAATGGCCAATGCCAAGCCTAAGCCGATCCCGAACAGCAACCGCCCGCTGTTCATGGGCACCGAATAGGTCTCGGGAAAGTGCCAAAGCAAACTCAGCGAACTCAGCGATATCATCGCCCCGGCAGCCACAAAAACGCGCCCCATAACGCGGTGCAAACGTCCATATCGGTACACCAGAACACGACCGAACTGGATTGGGCCAAGGATGCCAAATGTGGCGCCGCCGAGCACATGCATGAAATGCCACACGGGAGCGATGGTGAGGCGTAGGCTGTCCTCAGGTAGGGTTCCCAGTGGAATTTGCACCACTTGCACCAACGCCAAAACGATCGTGAGCAGCGTACCAAAGTACAGAGCAGCAGGCACTACAACGGGATTCGTGAGCCAACGAGCCATTTGATAGTCCCTTTTACGGCTCGTCGGTCGCCGTGTTTTCCACTGGAAGGTGACGACGCACTTACACCGTGCAATAATCGTACACCGTACGATCCGCTAGTAACCGTACAGTGTACGACTGTCAAGACCGCCATTTAAGGAGGCCCGCTTGGACGCAAATTCTGAACGAGGCGCAGAAGCGTCCACGCCGCTCAGTAGGGAGAAGGTGGTGCGCCAAGCCCTCGCCCTCGCCGACAGTGAGGGGATCGAAGCGCTCAGCATGCGCAGATTGGGTCAAGAGCTCAACGCTGGCGCGATGTCGCTGTATCACCACGTCAGAAACAAGGAGGAGTTGCTCGACGGTATAGTGGACCTTGTTTTCGCCGAGATCGAACTGCCGGAAAGTCAGGATGATTGGCGAGCGGCGATGCGAGGGCGCGCGGTGTCTGCCAGAGAGGTTCTGGCCCGTCACCCATGGGCGATCACCCTCATGGCGTCGCGGACCGCCCCGGGACCCGCCAACCTGCGGCACCACGAAGCAGTGACGGCGTGCCTGCGCAGGGCCGGCTTCTCTATCCGAATGGCCACCCACGCGAACTGGCTCCTCGACAGCTACGTCTACGGCTTTGCCCTCCAGGAGGCGAGCCTTCCCTTTGCCGACGCCGAAGAGCTAGCGGACATGATCCACGAGGTGTTCCTGCCGCAACTGCCCCCGGAGGAGTACCCCTACCTGAACGAATCCGCGACGGAACTCATGCAAAGTGACTACGACCCCGCGGACGAGTTCACCTACGGCCTAAGCTTGATCCTGCACGCCCTGGAACGCGACCGGCTCTCGGCGAAACCATAGTGCCTCCGCAAATCGTGAACCTCGGCGTAATCGATCCCGGTCCATGGATGGCAGGTCCGTAATGACCAGCGAACGATCTGCAGTCGCACACCGCGTCACCCACGGTTAGGCTGGCCTGAACGCGAATCTAGCTCATGACTATTGGTAGTGCACATCGCGTGGCCAGTCATCTATTTTCAAGTCTCACATAATGGAAGTACGCGCCTGGCATACGGCAGCTTTCGAAGTTGCTGACCGGCAGCTGAACGGCGGAATGCCAAACTTGTCGGGCGACAGTCGGCCGCTGTGCAATGGGAACGAAGGCGCACCCATTGACTTAGGCTAAGACAAACAGCCCGCAGGCAGAATCCTGGTCGCGTCAAGGACCTGTTTCACGCCAAATGGGAGCGCGCTATGCTGAAGAGGTTGATTGGCTTGGTGGCATTGAAATTGGCGCCCGAAAGAGCCGGTATGACCTTCTTCAAAAACGGGCTGAGGGTGGCGGGAATACCGCTAGAGCGGGTACCGCATGCAGCTCTCGAGGAGATGGTGAAAGCTGATCTAGAGAGAGCTCGCACAATAGCAACATTCGCCGCTCATCTACCGGGAATGGCTGACAAGTCGGACTGGCGGAGCAATTACTTGTCCAATATGGAAGCCAGTGTATCCGTCCTTGCTTCGATCCTGGAGGGAGACAAAGGATCTCTGACCGACAATCCTTCGATGCGGGCCATTGTGAAGAAGTACGCCATCCAGTAGTCGAGCTCAAAGTCGTCGGGGCAGCACTACCGCTCCGGATTGTTCCAGACCTTCAGCACCAGTATCTCGTCTGCTTTGATGGCCCGGACATCGGCACGATCAAGCGCAAAGGTTTCTCTATTGCCGTTGGTCATTTCGATACCCGTCCGCCCATCTTTTCCGCATAATTTTTAGTCCTGTGACCAGCGTGTCGCCGACCTTTGGACCTGCTTTGATTTTCCGCGGTGGCAGATGCATTCCTCAATCACAGCAAATCCCCCACAAAAATGCCCCGGCAATGTTTGCCGGGGCAGTGAACAAGGTTGGGGGCATTAGTATCACAACGTTCAGCCGCTGTTGATTTTCCAGCACTGTTTGAAGGAGCCGAGGCCTTGGGTCCTCGGCTCGCTAACTGACTTGGAGCATCTCTTTCGTCCCACAGAGGGGAAGGATTCGCAAGGTTGGGTGAGTGTGTAAAGGGATCCCCATGGAAACGCCCGGGCGCAGCCTGCGTCAACTCTTGCACCCGGGCGCACTGACGCTCGGAGGTTATCCTCAGCATCGAGTCAGGGGGACCCCCAGCAGGTGGCCGGGCCTGACGACGGGCAAACGGCGAGGGGGTGACTTGGTTCCCACTATGGAGCCCACTTCAATCGCAAAGCCTCAGAGAGCTGGGACCTACGGCGGTCTGTTTGCCGACCCATTGCCCAACTTCAAGGTGGCCTGGATCGCCTCAATGGTGGCGCGCGGATAATCCGGCACGGCCATCGCAGCGGAGTTGGCCGACGGCACAACGACGAACCATATCCGCGATGGTATGGAAGTGGGCATTAGCGCTAAGAGCACAGATCCGCACTTCCCTATGTGGACGTGCCTACGCCCTGTGCGGCGAAGTTCAGAGCCCAGCTTGCCGCCGAGGCTTCGCGCCGCGGCATGGAATTGCCGGAGTAGTCGCCAAGATGGCTGAGACGATCTGTCGGATGATTTGTTTGGCGCGGTGCTGGACGGTCAGGTTCTCAAGCTAGTGCTCTGAGCGTTTAATCACCTCGTAATCTGCGACCATCTCGGCGTTGAGGCGTTCCAGCATCTCTGCGTCCGTCTCCTCGAGAGCCGCAGCAGCGGCGGCGATCATCTTGTCGACCTGATCCTTGACTAGATGATACGGGCCCTCCTGGCCTCGAAGATCGTATTCCGCGCCAATATCATCGATTACCAGCCGCTCCTTGGAATGCGGCTTGAAACTGGCCTTCTCGAATTCTCTAAACGCCCAGACCATCGTTGCGGAGAGTTCCTCATCCGACAGGTTGTGCATCGACCTACCCCGATCGACATACGATTTGACCCGCTGGCTCGCGCTATTTGCCATGAGGGTGAGCGCGATCTGAGCGCCGTTATCCATGAGGGGTACTCCGAAGAGGGCTTCCTGCAGCGCAGATAGTCGCTCGGCCTGGGCTATGCGGCAACCCCCTGCTTGCCGCTAAAGGGTCATTATTGGAAGTATCAGCGTCACCGCATCTATGGTCTGAGATCATCCTCATTTCGTGATCAGTCGTCGTGGAACTGACAAGGGAACAGGCCATTGTGCATCCATCGGTCCGCCCCGGCCGATGCGACACTCCAAAGTCTTGCCCCAGCCGATCCCCGTCGGTTGGGGCTTTCTTTTGTCAGCCGGCGGGCCATAAGAAAGGCTTCGAACGCGGTAAGCCGCTTTTCCCTATCGCCGCTCTCCATGGCTCCACCGTACCTGCAGCTGCGATTATTCATGACCAGCGGGTAGTTTTCGAGACCGCCTGGAACATCGATGCCGCTCCCTCTCGCAGCGGCGAGACCTGCAGTTCGCTGCCGCGCCGGTTCGATCCAGGCGCTCGCGCCCGACGACCAGAGATAGGCGGTCACCAGCCCGGCGCCGATGATGGCAACGTGGCCATAGCGTCATTGCGAGCCGACAGGAACGCGGCCCGCGTGAGGCTGCCGCTGTGGGCACGGAACCGGGCCAATAGAAAGGCGCAGAACAGGTAGACGACCAACGCCCCTGCCCCGGTGATTGACAACGCAAAAGGCTCTGGCGGCACCGGGTTGGTGAATTTGCCCCACAGCGCCCACAGCAGCGCCAGGGCAGGCACCAGCAGGATGCCCGCCAACACCATCCCGACCCGCGCTCTTGTGGTTGCGGTCCAGGCCAGGGCGAAGAAGATGAGCAGGTTGACCGACGCATCTTCCAGGAAATCGGCGCCGTCGGCAAACAGCGACACCGAGTCAGTGCGCAGCGCCAAGGCGAACTCGACCCAGAAATAAGCGAGGTTGAGCAGCACCACGATGAGGACAGTGCGGCGGAGGGTGGTGTTCATGGCGGGACTTTCGCTACCAGTATGGCTCCGCCGCCGATGAGGGCAACTCCCAGCCAGTTGTGCGGCGCCAGCTTCTCGCCCAGGAACACGACGGCGAATACAGGGACCAGCACAACGCTCAGCTTGTCGCTGGGCGCCACCTGAGAAGCGTTACCCAGTTTGAGCGCCCGGAAGTAGCCAAAGGTCATTCTTTCTCGAAACGGGACCAGCGTGCGCTGCTCCGCACTTGCGCGGCCGAGCCGCTGGATACCACGCATCTAAGGATGATCCAAGCGAACGCGAGTCCCGCAGTGGCGGTACAAACTTCGCGATGAAGGCGCGGCGGTGAAGGCCCAGGCACACGCCAAGATCGTCAAGGGCCACTTGACAAAGTCGCAAAATGGACCGCAACCTGTATGACCAATTGACCAATCCTTCCATCCGTGAGGTTCCTGGTGCCCATTGTCGCTGTGCAATCGCGACGGCTTTATCGGGAGGTTGCCGATCAGCTGCGACGGCTGATCCGCATTGGTGAGTATCCAACGGGAGCGCGGCTTCCTGCCGAACGCGATCTTGCAAATCAGCTGCGCATCTCGCGGCCGACATTGCGCGAGGCACTCATCGCCCTTGAGGTTGAGGGGCTGGTAAATATCCGGGTAGGTTCGGGAATCTACGTCACCGACCCCGCCGTCATGCCACCGAAGGTCAGCCACATCGACGGCATTGAGGGGCCATTCGAACTTCTGCGGGCCAGGGAGTTCATCGAAGGTGCTATCGCAGCGGAAGCGGCGTTGAAAGCGACGACTTCCGACATCCAGCGACTAGATCAGGTGTTGCAGTGCATGCGGGATCTGCCAAAAGACCGCGATGCCATGATCGCCGTTGACCGTCAGTTTCACACAACTATTGCCGCGATGCTTGGCAATGCCGTGCTGGAGCGCTTTGTTACCGAGCTCTTCGACCAGCGCATTAATCCCTATTTCGAACGGCTTTCGACCTATTTCGAGGATGACAGCACTTGGAAAAGTGCCGCCATCGAGCATCGCGCCATACGCGACGCGATTGCTGCTGCGGACTCAAACGGGGCCAAGGCTGCAATGGAGCGACATCTGGGCGCCTCGCAGGAACGGTTCTCGACGAATTTCGAGGAAGTTGTCAGTGCGGAGGAGGCGCGAACCTGAGGAGACGCTGATGGCCCAGCAAGGGCCGGTTGAAATCCAATCAATGGGAGGGATGACATGTCACTAAAATACCTACTACTGGCGTCAGCTGTTGCCGCTTTGGCTATGCCGGCGACCATAGCCTCGGCGCAGACAAGTCTGAAATGGGCGCACGTCTACGAGACGTCCGAGCCTTTCCACACCGAGTCGGTGTGGGCGGCCGAAGAGATCGAAAAGCGAACCGAGGGCCGCTATACCATCGATGTCTTTCCGGCCTCACAGCTGGGCAAGGAAGCCGACATCAACCAGGGCCTGACGCTGGGCACCACCGACATCATCATCTCGGGTTCTAGCTTTGCTGCACGGGAGTTCGCCCCGATCGGTGTCACCTACTTTCCCTACACCTTCCGCGATGCCGATCACCTGCTCGCCTATACCAAGAGCGATATCTACAAGACGCTCACCAGCGGCTACGAGGAGGCGTCGGGCCATCACATAACGGCCACCACATATTACGGAACACGTCACACCACCTCGAATCGGCCGATCGAGGCCTGCGCGGACATGCAGGGCCTCAAGATGCGGGTTCCAGACGTGCCGGCCTACCTTGCCATGCCGCGCGCCTGCGGCGCCAATACCACGCCTATCGCCTTTGCCGAGGTCTACCTCGCGCTGCAGAACGGCACGGTGGAGGCTCAGGAAAACCCGCTGACCACCATCGAAGCGAAGAAGTTCTTTGAGGTGCAGGACTACATTGTCTTGACCGGCCACATCGTCGACCACCTCAATACCGTAGTGGCGGAGGGCGTTTGGTCAAAGCTGTCGGAGGAGGACAAGACTATCTTCACCGAAGTGATGCAGGAGGCGGCGGCCAGGGCGACGGCCATCATCGTCGAGCGCGAAGCCGAACTCGTGGATTCCTTCAAAGCGCAAGGTCTGACGGTCACGGAAGTCGACAGGTCTGACTTCGAGGACAACGTTCTGGAAAAGATGACCTTCGAGGAATTCGGCTATCGAAAGGAAGACTGGGACGCCATCCGCGCAATCCAATAGCGACCGACCGGCTCGGGCCCTTCAGGCGCCGAGCCGGTCCCTAAAGGACCCGGAGCGTCCCCATGGCCAATCATGAACATTCCAAGGCCTCTGCCGAGGAAATCGCCCACGCCTTCGACGAAAGTTTGGTCGAGCCGCGGCTTCCGCGCTATGCCCCCGAGGATTGGCTGACACTGGTCATCTTCTGGGGAATGGCGCTCTGCGTTTTTCTGCAGTTTTTCACCCGCTACGTCCTCAACAACAGCTTGGCCTGGACCGAGGAAATTGCAATCAACTGCCTTGTGGTAGTGGTTTTCTTAGGGTCAGTCATGTGCGTTCGCTTGACGCGGCACATCCAGGTCGATGTGCTTTACCATTATCTGCCGCGCCGCTTTGGGCGTGTCTTGGCCCTGGCGGTGGAACTTGTGACCATCGGCTTTTTCGCCTACGCGACGCAGCTCTTTTGGCGCTACACCTCGATTGTTGCCCGCGAACGCATGGTCACCATCGACCTGCCTCGCAATATCGTTTTCTACGCGGTTTTCGCCGCCTTTCTTCTCATGTTCGTGCGTGCAGTCGTCGTCTTCGTTCGGGATGTGCGACGGGGCCATTCTGATCTTGAGCAGCCGGACACATTCGACGGTATCGAGGAATAGATCATGCTGCTTCTCATTGGCGCGTTCCTTATCCTCATGCTGATCGGCGTACCGGTCGCCGTCTCCATGGCCGTTGCTTCGGTGCTCTACCTGGTCTTCTCCGGCGTGGCCCCGGACATCATCGTGGCCCAGCGGATGATCGCCGGCGTCGAGAGCTTTCCGTTGCTGGCGGTGCCCTTCTTCATCCTCGCTGGCAACCTCATGAATGTCGCAGGCGTGACGGGCCGCATCTATGCCTTCGCCCTGTCGCTTGTTGGCTGGATGAAGGGCGGTCTTGCTCAGGTCAACATTGTCGGCTCGGTGGTGTTTTCGGGCATGTCCGGCACGGCATTGGCCGATGCCGCCGGAATCGGCACCATTGAGATCAAGGCTATGCGGGATCACGGCTATCCGGTGGAAGCGGCGGTCGGCGTGACCGCGGCTTCAGCCACCCTAGGTCCGATCATTCCGCCATCATTGCCGTTCGTCATCTACGGCATGATGGCCAATGTCTCCATCGGGGCCCTGTTCATGGCCGGCATTCTGCCGGGAATATTCATGACGCTGTTGATGATGCTGACTGTGGCTGTCTTCGCGCATCATAAGGGCTGGGGCTCCGATACCCCGTTCAAGTTGCGCACGTTCGCTCGTGCGGGACTCGAGATTGTCATCGTGCTTTGCTTCCCCGCCGCCGTTTACCTGATGATTTGGGCGGGGGTACCCATGAACGTGGCCGTGGGCGTCGCCCTCCTCGTACTGGTCGCCGTGGACTGGTACTTTGACTTCTCTGCCGTGATGGCGCTGATGACGCCTGTCATCCTCATTGGGGGCATGGCGCTGGGCTGGTTCACCCCGACCGAAGCGGCGGTGGCTGCCGTCCTGTGGTCTTTGTTCCTTGGCCTGGTTCGCTATCGAACCCTCACGCTTAGGGCTTTGGCCAAGGTGAGCTTCGATACGATCGAGACCACGGCCTCTGTCCTGTTCATCGTAACGGCCGCGTCAGTGTTTGCCTGGCTGCTGACTGTTAGTCAGGCCGCGCAGCTATTCTCAGACTTTGTCTTTTCGCTCACTGACAACAAGTGGACGTTCTTACTCCTCGTCAACCTGCTCATCCTGGTGGTCGGCTGCTTTCTCGACACTATCGCTGCGATCACCATCCTGGTGCCGATCCTCCTGCCAATCGTTCTAAAATTTGAGATCGACCCTATCCATTTTGGTCTGATCCTTACGCTCAACCTGATGATCGGTCTGCTGACGCCACCAATCGGCGTTGTCATGTTTGTTCTCTCTCGTATCGCCCGGTTGTCGCTACAGCGGACAATGCTTGCCATCCTGCCATGGCTGGTGCCGCTCTTCATCGCCCTGGCCTTCATCACTTTTGTGCCTGAGATCACATTGTGGCTGCCGACACAGCTGGGGCTGATCAGATGACGGCGAGCAACCTGGCGGCCACGCTGTTCGGAGCGGAGGACCTGCGGCTTATCGAGCGCCCGCTGGAGCAACTCGAACCGGGCATGGTTCGGATTCGCCTTGGCGCTGGTGGTATTTGCGGCTCCGATATTCATTACTTTCGGCATGGCCGGACCGGGGCTTTTCAACTCACCGAGCCTCTGGTGTTAGGCCACGAGCTTGCCGGCGAGGTGGTAGAGATTGCTGATCCTGCCTCCGATTTGCAAGTAGGCGACCGCGTAGCGGTAAACCCGTCACGCTGGTGCGGCTCTTGTTCTTACTGCGCCCAAGGCAGAGAAAACCTTTGCGAAAACATCTACTTCATGGGCTCGGCATCTAGGACCCCACATATGCAGGGCGGATTTTCTGAATTTTTCGACGTTACACCGAGGCAATGCGTCCGAGTGGCCGACGATGTTCCCTTTGCAGCGGCCGCACTGGCCGAACCCCTCGCCGTCGCGCTCCATGCGGTGGCCCGTGCCGGAGAGATCCACGACAAATCCGTCGCGGTTCTAGGGGCGGGACCCATTGGCCTTTTGATCATGCTAGCCGCGCAGCTGGCGGGCGCCGCCGGTGTCACGGTCGTCGACCTTGCAGCCAAACCGTTGGCCTTCGCTGCGGCGCTCGGGGCTGATCAAGTGATCAATCTCGCTACCAGTCCGGAGGGGCTCAGGAGAATTCAACTCGAAGGGGGGGAAGACGTTGTATTTGAAGCCTCCGGCGCTCCAACGGGGCTTTCTGAAGCGCTGACTACCGTGCGACGCGGCGGCACGCTTGTGCAGGTGGGCAATCTTCCCGCCGGCGAGCTGCCGGTGGCTTTCAATACGATAATGGCTCGGGAAATTACCGTTCGCGGCGCCTTTCGCTTCAGCCGAGAATACCACAGAGCCGTCGAACTCATTGCTTCGAAAAAGGTGGACGTCCTGCGCCTGGTAACCGCGCAGCTAGTGTTGAACCAGGCACCTCAGGCCCTCCGCCTCGCCCTCGATCGCTCCCAGAGCGTCAAGGTGATGCTGATAGGCGCTGCTTGACAACGCGGACGCCGGCATGCGGCCCAAACGCACTACCCCATTACCGATCTTTCTCAAGGCTGGCTCGTGACTTGTTCGTGTTTCGGAGGCGCAATGGGTCGCTGATCAAGGCGCTCTGGCATGACGGTGTGGGCCTGTCGCTCTATGCCAAGCGCCTGTTGCGCGGGCGCTTCATCTGGCCATCCACGGTCGCGGCGTGGTTCATCTGAGTGGCGGCCAGATGAGCTATCTGCTCGAAGGGATCGACTGGCGCAACCCGCAGCAAAGCTGGCGTCCGACGCGGGCGGGATAGTTTATATTTCCTCGGCTGAACGGAGCATTTTCTGCTTCACGCCGGAGGGCGGCTATGATTCCATCATGGTCATGCAAGCCAGCGTTTCGCCCATGCCCGATGACACGTCCCCCCCTTGGGGTGGACGCTGAGTGGGAGGCGTTGCTTTAGGTGCTGGATCGGTTAGGCGAGGATCTCTTCGACTTTAATAGCCAGGGACGTTGGTAGTATCCGCAGGGGAGCTATGTCCGAAGCGAATAGCTCTGAAACGGCCGGAATTCTGGCCCCCTTCCCTGTGATGTGTCGATTCGATGACATTTGGCGTCATGCTGCGTTAACCGCCTGACCCTACAGGGTTTGATCACTGCTCCGAACAAATATTTGGACTCGATGATAAAGATGTCTTCTCCACGGTCGCCGTTCGGACATCCTGGGCTCGCCCTTTAAATTTTCGACTCTTGTGGTGGGAATTGCCTTGGTGACCGGGTTCGGCGTTGCCGCAGGAGCTTATTTCATTGCTGCGGAGACGACGCAGCGCGAAGCGGAAAGTCGCCTGTCGGCGGTCGCCCGACTGAAGGCCGACAAGCTTGCCAGCCACCTGGACAGCGTAACGGCGGGGCTTGTCTCATTTGCCCAGCGCACAGAGACGGCCACCGCCGTCTCACTGCTTTCCTCCGCCTACGGCGAATTGGCCTTTATGGAGGATGCGACCGAGGTTCTGCAGAACGCTTACATAGCCAACAACCCATATCCAGAGGGCGAACGGTCGCGATACGAGATCTCCACAGAGGCGGGCCCCTACGATAAGTATCACGGCATGTTTCATCCCCGCTTTGTCGCGCTAGCGGCTGCTGAGCCTTATGAGGATATCTTCCTGTTGGACCAGAGAGAAAATCTGCTTTATTCCCTCCAGAAGCACGGGGATTTTGCCACTAACTTCGCGGAAAACAAGGGCAACTTCTCCACGACCGCACTTGGCGCCGCCTTTCAAAGCGCTCTTGCCGCACCGCCGGGAATTGCGGTGACAACAGATATTGCGCTGTACGCGCCGACCGGCAATGCCGCCCAATTCATAGCGACTGCGGTCCATAAGGATGGCAACGTCATCGGGGTCATGGCGGCGCGTATTGCATTGACCAGCTTGAATGCAGTCATGGGTACCAGGGAAGGCC
Source organism: Kaiparowitsia implicata GSE-PSE-MK54-09C (assembly GCA_019359435.1). Lineage (GTDB taxonomy): Bacteria > Cyanobacteriota > Cyanobacteriia > Elainellales > Elainellaceae > Kaiparowitsia > Kaiparowitsia implicata. The sequence goes on along the minus strand of JAHHHI010000106.1, from coordinate 17,511 downwards.
TGAGCAATACTGGCGAGACCTTGGTCACCGGTTTTGATAGTCTGATGCGTACCAATTCCGACTTTACCGACGTTGATGATGTCCTCACGACGGTGATCGACGCCGATTTCATCAACGCGGCCGCCGGTGGTCGCGAGGGGCGCGGCATGCTGTCCAACTATCGCGGCACAAATGTCTTCGCGGTTGCTGTGCCATATCCCCGCCCCGAGGCGAGGTGGGCAGTCGTTGCACTGCAAACCGAGGCCGAGTTGATGGCAGCTGTGGGCGCGATGCGCGATACTATGGTGTGGATTGGCGTTGTGCTTGTGGTGATAGCCGCCCTGGTGGGATTGGTATTCTCCCGAGCAATCGTTAGGCCGATCTCCAAGCTAACTGGCGTCATGCGTACCCTCGCCGCCGGAGACTATGAGGTCGACCTTAGCGGCGCCGGCAGAAATAGGAGGGACGAGGTAGGCGCCATGGCCCGGGCCGTGGAGGTGTTCCGCGAGAACGGGCGCAGGGTCAACGAGATGGCCGAGGCAGAGGCGGCGCGCGTCGTTGCCACCCAGGCCGAGAGGGCGGCAATGATTCTGGAGCTGCAGCGTGCCTTCGGCCAGGTAGTCGATGCCGCCATTGCCGGCGACTTCTCTCGGCGCGTCGACGCCGTGTTCCCCGACGACGAGCTCAACACTTTGGCCCGTTCAGTCAATGAACTTGTGGAGACCGTCGACCGGGGCGTAACGGAAACAGGCACAGTACTCTCTTGACGCTGATCTTTCGCAGCGGATGCGGGGCGATTATCAGGGGGCCTTCGCACGTCTCAAGGCGGACACCAATGCCGTGGCGGACAAGTTCACCGGCATTGTCCGGCAGCTCAAGGGCACTTCGTACACTCTCAAGGTTGCCACGGGCGCGATCCTGTCCGGCGCCAACGACCTCTCCGAGCGCACGACCAAGCAGGCGGCCACTATCGAGGAAACCTTGGCCGCTATGGAGCAGCTTGCATCCACGGTCATGCACAATGCCGAGCGCGCCAGGGACGCCAGCACGGCCGCGACCGGTGTCACCCATACTGCCGAAGCGGGTGGGCAGGTGATGAACCGAGCAACATCTGCCATGGAAAGGATCACCCAGTCATCGGCCAAGATCTCCAACATCATCGGGCTCATTGATGACGTTGCCTTCCAAACCAATCTACTTGCGCTCAACGCCTCCGTCGAGGCGGCGCGGGCCGGCGAGGCGGGCAACGGCTTTGCCGTTGTCGCCGTGGAAGTGCGGCGCCTGGCGCAATCGGCGGCCCAGGCGTCCTCAGAGGTTAAGGCGCTGATCGAACAGAGTGCTGGCGAGGTCAAGGGCGGGTCTGGGCTTGTTGCCGATGCTGCCGCCCGGCTTGTGGAGATATTGGCGTCCGCCCACTCCTCGAGCGAGCTCATGAACATCAACGCCCGCGAGAGCCGCGAGCAGGCCGCCGCCATCAAGGAAGTCACCATGGCCGTACGCACTATGGACCAAATGACCCAGCACAATGCGGCGCTAGTGGAGGAGATTAACGCCTCCATAGAGCAGACTGAGGCGCAGGCAACCGAGCTCGATAAGATCGTAGACATCTTTGCCTTGGGGCAGGTGCCAGTACTTCTAGGCCGCCCGATGACAGCAAGCCAGATGCCATCTGTGGTCAAGACTCATGCCGCGGGCGGCCGAGGGTCGGAGGCTCCAGGCGGCCGCAAGGTTCTACATCACAGAGGGGCTTCGCAGTCGTAATGCGCCTTGCGGTCCGCTCGGAAATGATCAAGTTCTGCAAGCCCGACTAGTTTCTAGATTGGCCGGCCGATCTAGCGAGGCAATCGGTGGGGGAGCGCCGTATTTCCATCCTGATATTGATTAGGCTTTGACCGAGCCTCGGCCGTCGCCCTGTGTGGAGCCAGTTGGGATCGTGAATTACATCGGGGCCGGTTCGCGCACCGGTCGCTGACATTGAGACGCGCCCCTGCAACCAACTTCGGAAACACTGCTGGCAGCCGTCTTGTGGTTGATGCGCCATTGGCGCCGTTGTCCAACAAAGGAGTTACCGACCGATGAAAGACACCTTGGGTGACGCGGAAGCGACTAAAGCCGTCAATGCTGGACAACAGCGAGGCGCCAAAAGACGACAGAGATTTAATGGCATCATGCATCCCATGGACGGGCATGAACGCTAAAGGTCAAGGTTAGCGACGCCTTTCCACCACTTCTAGTCATCGACCATCTGTGACCCCAATTCGTCTGGCTGATCGATGTGGCGCTCAAAAGTCTGGCGTGGCGCTCGTCATGCCGAGCACGAGGACGGCACCCCCGGCCGCAGTCCTTGCATGTTTGGCGCACGAGCGCCTTATGTGACACGACCCCAAGCGTCTTCAGGCGGGCGCCAGTTTCCGCTCCGCGGCGAAGGAGCTCAATCCAAGCCAGTTGGACATCGTTCGCTCGAGCGCCGTGTCACCCACGACCGTAAGTCGATCGTTTTCGGTTTCTGCGTGAATGGTTGTCAAACCGAGCCAGATGGCTGTCAGGGTGCGAAGATCGGTGCTCACATAGAGGTCGACCTCGAAACCGGGATCTATGGAACAGACGTCGACTGTCCCGTTCGCCTCCACGATCAGCCAATAGCTGCGCTTTTTCTCGGGCCGGTCAGTATAAGTGAATTGAACAACGGTGCGCTGGCGCGGCAGCGCGGCGACATTGACGCTCCGTCTCATATCCCACATCAGCAACTCGGGATCGACATTCTGCAATGTGGGAGCGGTTTCGACCCAGCGCTGCCCCCAGAACCCGATGGCCTTGACGATCGGCTCAAGTTCTCGTCCGGCAGGCGTAAGGCGGTATTCATAGCCGCCACCTTTGCCACCGCCGGCCACCCGCTGCACGACGCCTGCGAGCTCAAGGTCCTTCAGGCGTTTTGAGAGTAGCGCCGGTGACATGCGGGGAACACCCCGTTTGAGATCGTTGAAGCGTGTCGAGCCGCAGACCAGCTCGCGCACCACAATCATGGTCCAGCGGCTGCAGAGCACCTCCGATGCCATAGCGACCGGGCAGAACTGCTTGTAGCTCCCTTCAGTCATCGGTTGCTCCTTTGTTCTTTGAGTAGAATACCGCCCGATTAACGTGGCCGACAAGTACAGAATCAGTAGCTGGTTTGCTTCAGTTCCTGAACTGGCGCCAAGAAGCCAAGAAGTGGACAACAGGAGCACTCGATCCAGGGAGTTCGCAAATGTCCTCAGCTCAGGCAGTCAACAGTCGCATACCGCCATCTGCGGCCACCGACTTAGCAGCACGGCTCTCCGGCACCTGCCACCTGCCGGGAGACCCAGCCTATGAATCATGCTGTGCCATCTGGAACGGCATGATTGAAAAACGGCCCCTTTTGGTAGTGCGGCCCGCCAGCGAGGCGGATGTATCGGCCACGATCGCCTTTGCCAGGAACAATGGCCTGCCGCTCTCCGTGCGCGGTGGTGGGCATAATGTGGCCGGCGCCGCACTCAGCGATGGCGGCGTCACCATTGACATGAGCCAGCGCAGCGCCGTCACGGTGGACGCGCCCACCATGCTGGTGCGGGTCGAGGCGGGCGCCACATGGAAGGATGTTGACGCTGCGACCCAGCCGCACGGTATCGTTGTGCCCTCCGGCATCATCTCGGTCACCGGTGTCGCCGGGCTAGCGCTGGGCGGCGGTTTCGGCTGGACGTCGAGGCGGTTCGGCTTCACCGCCGACAATATCGTGTCGGCTAGGGTGGTCACGGCCGATGGGCTGGCGCGCAACGCCAGCGCCACCGAGAATGCCGACCTCTACTGGGCGCTGCGGGGTGGTGGCGTGAATTTCGCGGTGGTGACCGAGTTCACATTCCGGGGCCATCGGCACGGTCCCGAGGTGCTAGCCGGAATGGTCGTACACCCCTTCGAGGCGGCCAAGGCGGTCATGGACTTCTATGAGCAGCTCACCACGGCAGCGCCGGACGAGCTGACCTGCCTTCTAGTGCTGAGGAAGGCGCCGCCAGCGCCCTGGATACCGGAGGCATACCACGGCCAACCGATCGCCGGGATTGTCGCGCACTGGACCGGCAACCCCGAAGCGGGAGCGGCGACAATGCAGCGCATCAAGGACTTCAGCAAGCCGGTGGCCGATACCATTGTGCCCAAAAGCTTCGTGAGCTTCCAGAGCTTCCTCGATGGGGGGCAACCGTTCGGACGCCGCTACTACTGGAAGTCGGACGATGCGAGCGAGATCGGTGGTGGACTGGCAACAGAGTTGCGCGGTGCGGCGGAGGCCATTACATCGCCGTTCTCGGCGATCCTTTGCATGCATATGGGGGGCGCCCCCGCGCGGATCCCGCTCGGCGACACGGCGGTCGGCATTCGAAATGCGCAGTATGGCCTGGTTTTTCAGAGCGCATGGACGGATTCTGCTGAGGACGCGCGACACATCGCCTGGGCCCGCAACTCGGTTGCTGCGGTGAGGCCTTTCACCTCGGGCTCGACCTATGTCAATTTCATCACCGCTGACGAGGGGGCGGCGCGTGTGCCGGGCGCCTATGCCGACGAGACCTTCCGGCGGCTCCGTCAGATCAAGACCACCTACGACGCGCAGAACCTGTTCGGAGGCACCCTCAATATTCCACCGGCCGCCTGATCATAACTTCGGAACGACCGGCTGCCGGTGCGACACCAAGTTGTGTGGTATGCCTACGCAAGCGCTATTTGGGCCGTAAGCCCCACGAGATAGCCATGGCGCCGCCGGCACGAGGTGGGCGAATGCGGACTGGCAACCCCCTCATGTTTGACAGCGGAGGCGGACGTTTGGCCCCGGTGGGCTTAGTGTCCGACGGGCCAGAAGCGGTCACCATGATGCGTAGGTTGTTGGACTGGGTTTGAGCTTTCGGCAAGAAGTGGGCCCCACAGCATCAGGCGGGGAAAGTCACCGTGAACCAGGAACCACGCCCGACAGGCGACCGACCTGCCCTGATCGACCCGCCCAACTGGCGAGCGAGTGCCGTGAGCACTTTCGTGCCCAGCCCTCCGCCCGAGGTTGGGTCGTAGTCTGGCGGTAGGCCGGCACCCTCGTCGCAGACAGTGATCTCGTGGGTGTCCCCCATAATCCTGTAAGAGACTTCGATCTGGCCATCGCCATGTTTGGCAGCGTTGGTGACGAGTTCGTTCACGATGAGGCCGATCGGTTGGATGCGGGTTGTCGGAACCTCGCCCTCGTCGCCGGAAACGACTACTGGCTTCCCCACGATGTCAGACAAATCAGCGCACATGCGCCGCAGGAAGGTGATGCAGGAAGTCGTCTCTGCCGCCTCGTCCGACTGAAAATGGCGGTGCACGCGCGCCACGGCTGCCACACGGTTAGCCGCAATCCTCAATTGGTCAGCTGTGGCGTCCCCCAGATCGTCGTCCCGGCTCTGCAGCGTCAGCATACTCGAGACGAACTGCAGGCTGTTCATGACGCGGTGGTCGATCTCACGCGCCATGATCTCTGCCTTGGCGATGGCGCTGCGGGCAGAGAGCCGCAGTTCTAACTGATCTATGACAATGGACGCGAGGTCCTTGAGGTCTTCGATTTGCTCCTGATCGATCGGCCTGGGTGCTTTGTCGATGATGCAGAGGGTCCCCAGATTGTATCCGTCGCTAGTCGTCAGCGGCACGCCTGCATAAAAGCGTAACCCGAAGTCCCCGGCCACAAGCGGATTTGCCAGCGAGCGCGGATCGATGCTCGCGTCAGTCAGAATATGGGGGTCGGCCGAAAGGATTGCCGACGCGCATAGACCTGGTTCGCGGTCGATCTGCTCCACGGCGATTCCATGATGCGATTTGAACCAGATGCGGTCATTGTCGACGATACTGATGATCGCGATCGGCACATCGAAGCGGCGCGCGGCCATCGCGGTCACGCGGTCGAACACGCCGTCTGGGGGCGTGTCGAGGATGTCGTAGCGCCGCACCGCCGCCATACGCTGGGCTTCGTTGTCGGGAATGAGGCTCGGCAGATGCGCGTCCAATCTTGCCAATTCTTATGGGAGCCTCAAGATGTTGTGCGGCGACCATAGACTTCTGCGATAGGCGTGTCGAGATTCTCGACCGGTCGAAATTGGACTGTCATCGACCAACGGTGTCCACTTGCCCGACGGCAAGCCGCGGACAGGCGCGTCCCACCCCTTCCTAGCCGCTCCGCATGCTGCATGCCTCAAAGGACCGCATTGCGGTCCTTTGAAGTTGCCATGCAGCCCATGATAGGGGAGGCCTACGTGACGCACAGTTATAAAGAAGGGTATCCCCCGGTGCAGGCGTTTCGATCATCGAGAATTGCAACGACAGCGACACCTTCAGTTCCTCATAGGCGTGGGCTAACTCGGCCTGTTCGCTCAACGCGTCTTGAAATGCAAGCTTCTGCCAAGCCTCACCTCCGAACTCGCCCACGTGCAACCCGTGAGTTTGCGGCGTTCCGTTCGCGTAAAGGTGCTCGGCAGGACGCCCGCGTCAGGCCTGAGAGGACAGCCTCATAGCTTTCACTGCTGGAAGGAGAGACATATTTACAAACTATGAGACGCTCCCCTAGATTGCCGCCAACCCAAAACAGGCGGAACTGTTGACAATATCGCTCCCGAGAATGGATTCCGGTGTGCCGGGACTTAACGAGGTTCTCGGCGGAGGTTTCGTGGAGGGCGCCTCATACATCGTTCAGGGACATCCTGGAGCCGGCAAGACTATACTGGCTAACCAAATCGCCTTTGCCGGCGCAGCCGCAGGTCGCAAAGTTCTCTATGTCACTCTCTTGGCAGAGACCCATACCAGACTATTTCAATCACTGGGCACATTGGACTTCTTCGACCAATCTCGGCTCGGTGCTGGCATTGCTTATGTCAGCGTGTTTCAGACGCTTCGGGACGAGGGGTTGTCAGCGGTAGTTTCGCTTTTGCGGCACGAGACCAAGCGTCAGGGCGCTACTCTGCTGGTGTTTGACGGTTTGCTGAATGCGCGGGATCGCGCGGAAACCGACATCGACGTCAAAACCTTCGTGGCAGAAGTTCAAAGCCAGGCCGCTTTTGTAGGCTGTACTGTCTTGTTCCTGACCAGCACGCGTTTAGCCGATGATAGCCCTGAACACACCATGGTTGACGGTGTGATTGAGCTTAATGATGAACTCTCTGGTGTCCGCTCAGTTCGGCGGTTGAGGGTACGGAAATCACGTGGAAGCGTTTCCCTGAACGGCTTCCATCAGTTCGAAATTACGCAAAAAGGGGTTTCGGTATACCCGCGACTGGAAGCCCTTTTGGCGAGCCCTTCCATTCTGGACCGATTTTCCTCTGAGCGCATGCCTAGCGGCGTTGAAGGCTGGGATGAGATTTTGGGCGGTGGGCTGCCGCAGGGTTCCGTGACCCTTGTTTTCGGACCGTCTGGTAGCGGCAAGACCTCTCTGGGGCTGAGCTTTTTGTCAGCTGCAAGCACCAGTGAACCGGGAATGCTGTTCGGGTTCTACGAGACGCCTGAGCGCTTACTAGCCAAGGCTGATGCATTGGGCATAAATCTCAGAGCTGCCCATACGGCGGGCAATGTTTACTTGGCGTGGCACCCCCTAACTGAGAACGTAACCGATAAGCTAGCGGGCGACCTGCTCGAAAAGGTGAGGCAGCTCGGCGTTAAAAGGCTCGTGATCGATGCGTTGGCGGGGTTCGAGCGCGCCTCTGTCTATAAGCCTCGCCTGGTCGAATTCTTTGCAGCCCTAACGAACGAATTGCGAGCTTTGGGGGTGACCACCCTGGCGACGTGGGAAATGCAGGATTTCGCCGGCCCCAGCGTTGTCGCACCCGGACCTGACATTTCGAGCATGTTGGACAACCTCGTCATGTTGCGCCAAGTCGAGATGAACTCGCAGCTAAAGCGTGTGGTGACGGTGCTCAAAGTCAGAGACGCGCGTTACTCTACACAGCTTTTTGAGCTTTCTTTTGGGAACAGAGGTCTCAAGATCGCGTTGCCTTTGCAACCAGTTGTTGGCGCCACGACAGGCATTGCCAGTTCCCCGGAGCCGTGACCGTGCCAACCCAGTTCAGCAGCGGCAAGCCATGGCGATAATTGTCATTGCCGAAGATGAATTCTTGCTCGCTGACTTGTTGGCATCATTCCTTGAAGATGAAGGTCACGAGGTTAGGTCCGCCCCCCACGGAGTGGCAGCTTTGAAGCTTGTTCGGGCTCACAAGCCCGACCTTGTAATTACCGACTTCATGATGCCGCTCATGACCGGTTTGGAGCTTGCACAAGAAATCCGAGCCGACCTCACACTTGCAAATATCCCGATCTTGCTGGTGAGCGGGGCGCAGGGTGATATCGGACGCGATCATCCACAAATGTTCAACGCCGTCCTGGATAAGCCCTATGACCAAACGGCTCTTCTGATTGCAGTTGGCCGACTTCTCAGTTCATAGCCTAAATATTTAAGGCAGCCTCTTGTGTGTGGTTGACCAAAATACTCGACGAACGTGTGTGCTCTCGCATTGGCCCGCGGTCGATGGTCAACGTAGCGGGCCCTTCCAGCGTATCTAAAACCTTCGTGGCGTTTGAGACAAGAAATTTCGCCCTAATGGACCAAAATCGGCGATCCGCCCGTTACATCACCACGAGCTTCGGTCTTGGTCTGGGAATGTCAGAAGGGAACCCTGCCCCCCCCCCCCCCCCCGAGCTCTTGGAAACTTGGAATTGGCAGCCAATTGGACTGGGACCGCAATCAAGGGATATGATCCTCAGGCCGAAGTGAACAAAGGACCAACAGGTGAATGCTAGCTCATGAATACGCCTGAATGGCTTAAAAAAGCGGGTCACACTGGGCAAATCATTGCGAAGCGTGATTGGTCTCAGACCTCTCTAGGGCCAATCCCCACTTGGCCCCAGTCGCTCATGACGGCGCTCGGCATGGTGCTGATGTCTCCAGTGCCCATCGTGATGCTGTGGGGCCAAGATGGGATCATGCTCTACAATGACGCTTATTCGGTGTTTGCTGGTGGGCGGCATCCCGAGCTGCTCGGGTCCAAGGTACGCGAGGGTTGGCCAGAGGTAGCCGATTTCAACGACAACGTCATGCGTGTTGTTCTGAATGGCGGAACACTTGCGTACCAGGATCAGGAGCTAACGCTTTATCGGCATGGACCCGCCGAGCAGGTCTGGATGAACCTGGACTACTCGCCTGTACTTGACGAGAGGGGCCGTCCCGCCGGAGTGATGGCGATTGTCATTGAGACAACAAATCGCGTCCTGGCGGATAGGCGTGCCAGCACCGAACGAGAGCGACTCCTCCAGACTTTTGAGCAAGCGCCCGGCTTTATCGTATCGATGAGAGGTCCGGAACATCGCGTGGAGTTCGTTAATGCCGCTCACAGGCGCCTGTTCAGCAGTGATCAATGGGTGGGGAAAACCATACGTGAAGCTTTCCCCGATATCGATGGTCAGGGGTTCTTTGAGCTGCTGGATACCGTTTATGCCACAGGCGAAAGAGTGGTCGCTACCGCGCAACCCGCCTCCTTTCGCCAGCCGGACGGCTATGAAGAAGTACGTTTCTTGTCGTTTGTCTACGAGGCAACGCGAGACGCCGATGGCAAGATCACCGGTGTCTTGTGTGAAGGAAGCGACGTCACCGAAGGACATCGGGCGCAAGAGGAGCTCCGCCGGAGCGAACAGCGTTTCCGCGCTGCGCTAGAGATCGAAACCGTTGGTGCGATCTATCTTGATGTGAGGGGCTTGGTCACCGACGCAAACGACGCTTTCCTGCACATGAGTGGCTTCAACCGTGAGGATATTGGCGCCGGCAAGCTGAGCTGGCAGCAATTAACGCCGCCCGAATGGCAGGAGGCTTCAGCTCGGGCTTGGGCCGAAATATCCACACGCGGTCAGACAACCCCTTACCAGAAGCAATACTTTCGCAAGGACGGCACCCGCTGGTGGGCCCTCTTTGCTGCTAAGAAGCTGCCAGACGGCTCAGTCTTCGAGTTCGTTCTCGATACCACCGAGCAGAAGAACGTCGAGGCGGCGCTACTTGCCGAGACGCAGACCCTTGAGCTTTTGAACCAAACCGGTGCCGCGGTTTCCAGCCAGCTTGAGCTTGAGCCCCTTGTGCAGATGATCACCGACGCTGGTGTTCGGATGATCGGAGCCAAGTTCGGCGCTTACTTCCACAACGTGATGGACGAGACCGGCGAGCGGCTCCACCTGTTTACTCTATCAGGTGCCGAGCGTGACGCATTCACAAGAATGGGCCGCCCTCGGGCGACCGGGGTGTTTGGCCCGACCTTCCGTAACGAGGGTGTCATTCGTTCTGACGATATCCTCCAAGATCCACGCTATGGCCAGTTTGAGCCACATCGCGGCATGCCCGAGGGGCATTTGCCGGTGCGTAGCTATTTGGCGGTTTCGGTAGTCTCCCGCACAGGTGAAGTGCTGGGTGGGTTGATCTTTGGGCACCCCGATCCTGCTCGCTTCAACAAACGACACGAAAAGCTCATTGTTGGTTTGGCCGCCCAGGCAGCCATTGCGATCGACAATGCTCGATTGTTCAAGCAGGTCCAGGAGGCGAATGAGACGCTGGAGCAGCGGGTCAGCGAACGGACCGACGAACTCGGGCAAGCCCACGAAGCTCTGCGGCAAGCTCAGAAGATGGAGGCCGTCGGGCAGCTTACAGGCGGTATCGCCCATGATTTCAACAATCTTCTGGCCGGCATAAGCGGTGCGCTCGAAGCTATCGAGCGACGCATTGCCAAGGGTAAGACACAGGACCTCGAGCGCTTCATTGGTGGCGCGCAGCAATCAGCCCGCAGAGCAGCAGCCCTTACCCAGCGGCTATTGGCGTTCTCGCGGCGCCAGACGTTGGATCCTAAACCGACTGACGTCAACCGGCTGGTTTTCGGGATCGAAGATTTGATCCAGCGCACAATCGGTCCAAGCATTCATCTCGAGGTGGTCGGTGCCGGCGGCCTTTGGTTGGCCAAACTCGATCCCTCTCAGCTCGAGAATGCGCTTCTAAACCTGGCCATCAATGCCCGGGACGCGATGCCGGACGGCGGGCGCATTACCATTGAGACAGCTAACAAGTGGCTGGACAATCATGGGGCGAGGGAACGTGACCTGCCACCGGGACAATACCTTTCGATTTGTGTCACCGACACAGGTACCGGCATGCCCAAGGAGATCATCGAGCGCATCTTTGATCCCTTCTTCACCACCAAGCCTATTGGACAAGGGACAGGACTGGGACTGTCCATGATTTACGGTTTTGTTCGTCAGTCAGGTGGGCAGGTGCGGGTGTACTCGGAGGTGGGAGAGGGGACCACCATGTGCATGTATTTTCCACGCTTTACAGGAGAACTAACCAATGAAGACGTGCATGGAGAACTCGTTCCTGTCGACGTCGGCGATGGCGAAACTGTTCTGGTGATCGACGATGAGGCGACCGTTCGGATGTTGGTTGTCGAAGTGCTTGAGGAGGCTGGCTACAAGGCTCTTGAAGCTGAAGACGGCCCCTCAGGCTTGAAGATCTTGCAGTCCGACGCACGCATTGATCTTCTCATTACGGATGTTGGTTTGCCTGGCGGGCTCAACGGACGGCAGGTTGCTGATGCGGCGCGGCGCGGTCGCCCTGAACTCAAGGTGCTGTTCATCACGGGCTATGCTGAGAACGCTGCGGTGGGCAACGGGTACTTGGATGCCGGTATGGCCGTCGTAACAAAGCCATTTACCCTAGCGGAGCTGGGATCACGCATCAGCGAGATGATCGATGGCACCGCTATTCCTCGCCATTGACATATAGAGGAAACCACTCGTTCTAAAGCTGTCCGACGACAGCTTCGAATGGCTCGCCGGCCGCGCTTGGAAGATCGTGTCCCGTAGCGTGGTGTAGCTGAGGCTGGGCCTCGAGGCTTTTCCGGCATGGGCCGGGCTGATCAGCGGGCCACGGCTGGCAGGCTGATGAGAGGATCATCGCTCAATGGGGCGACGGATTCCAGCGTCATGTATCGAGACCTCTGGACTGCCCACTCATCGTTTTGTTCGAGCAGGATGGCGCCGACCAGGCGGATGATGGCGTCGTCGTTGGGGAAGATGCCCACGACCTCGGTGCGGCGCTTGATCTCACCATTCACCCGTTCGATTGGGTTGGTGCTGTGGAGCTGGACGCGATGCTCCCTGGGGAAGGTCATGTAGGCCAGCACATCGGTCTCGGCCTCATCCATGATGGCGGCGAGCTTGGGCACCTTGGGGCGGATCTGGTCGGCGACAGCGCGCCATCTCCACGAGCGTGCGCAGGTTCATCATATCGTCGGTCATCGGTCGTCCTTCCAGTCAGGGGTTGGTGTTGCAACCTGAACCCTATCGGAAAGCGCCGATGACTACCGCGCTACTCAGCTACACCACGTCCGGGGACACGACCGAATGACGCGGTTTGATGGCGCTGTACTCGATGTGACAAATACCGGTGCGCGCGTTGCGGTACACCCCGACCTCGATCTGCCAGAAGAGTTCTACTTGCTGTTACCCGACCATCAGATGCAGCCCTGCCGCATCGTCTGGCGCGACGGAATGAGCGTGGGGCTTCGGTTCGAAGACTGACGCCCTTGGGCATCTAAGGGCCAACCCCTGCGACGTGCGCTCGGTTTCCACAGGTTGCAGATCCAGTGCAATTGCACCAATTTCCTTAGCTTCTCGTTTTTCGAATCTGCTCAGACCGGTGCGATGAATACCGAGCGCCGACAGTCACCTCGCCGTCGTATCCAAACCGCTGTGGTTGTGGTTTGCGATGGTGGCCTTGCCCGCCTGCCGGCACTGGTTGTGGACCAGTCTGAAACCGGCGTCAGGCTGCGTCTCGCCGACGACAAACCTATCCAATCGGATTGTTACATCCTATTTGGGCACCGGATCGAACCGTGCCGGCTGGTGTGGCAAGCCAGTCGATCGGCCGGGCTGGCTTTCACCGGCTGATACGTCAGAGCGTCGCGCTGCTATCACTTCCCGTGCTTCGGAGGGCGCTCGAAAAGCTCTGCGCGGAGATCAGAAGCGCGCTTTCTAGCGCTCCTCCGTCTCACATCCAATGCCGTCGCCGTCGCGGTCCAGCCCGAACGTATCCGGACCTGATATCGTGACCGTGCCTTTGAAGTTGCTGCAATCCACGTCGATGCTGGCCAAAAAGTTGCGCACGACCGGTGCAGGCGTGGTGTAAATTACCTGCGTAGCTACCTGTGGAGCGTCGGCTCCCGGCATCATTACGAACGACGGCAATCCTTCAATTGGAGCAAATGATTGAGGTGACGTCGGGAACACGTAGACGATGGTGGTGTCGCCACCGGTCACGATTGTTGCCGGCACGGCTTCCTGAGCAGCGATAGGTACGGCTGTAACTGTGGCGATTGCGAATGCCGCGAATGCGTTCAAACGTGTCATTCTTGGGCCTCATCTGGTTAGCCCCCGTTCAGAAACGCATGGCAGCGCCCATGTGTCCCTTGCAATTTGAAGCAAGGTGTAGGTGTCGCGGATCCTCTTGGACGATGGGGCCTGACGCCCACTTTCGTCAGCGACGCCCCACTTCTGAAACAAAAATGCCCGCGAAAGCGAGCCTTGAAATCTGCGCGAGATGCTAGCGGTCGGCGTCTCGGTCGCCTGGGTTGCGCGGTCGGGCCGGTGGAGTCTCAAGGTCCACCGCCGGGCCTTCGGCGCGGCCTCTTGGGCTGCGCCAAAGGTGGTCCTTCTACTCCTTCAGCGCTGCGGCGTCGGCACCGGCAGGGAGGCGCATCGGTGCGGACGGATCGGTCGCCGCTCTCCATACAGCCTCGACGACATCGGACGGCAGCGTCTGAGGCGCTCCCGGCGTTCGCATAGTGGAGATGACGCCATTGGCGAAATTCGAATAGGCCCGCGGGAAACCGCCGCTCGCGGTCAGCAGCGCCATTGCATTTCTGCCAAAGCTGGTATCAGGCGCGGCTCCAGGCAGCACGATCTTGACGGTAATCCCGAGCGGGGCAAGTTCGATTGCCAGGGACTCCGTGAAAGCATTCACGGCAGCCTTGCTCGCCGTATAGACGGAAAGTAGCGACAAGGGCTTCATAGTCACACTCGATGTCACATTGATGATGAGCCCCACACCACGTTCCCGGAATTGGGGCAGGACCGCGCGAACCATGCGCATCGTGCCGATGGCAGCCGGTGATGAGTATGGTTTTCATGGTAAGTCCCTTAGCGTGGATGCGACGCTTAGTGGACCGCTAGCACCGCCGTGGCCGCCGTCGAAGCCTTCGAAGACCAGGGCGTGGACGTCCCTGTCGTCACCGGCGAAGACTAGCAGGACTACCTGCAGAAGTGGCGTGACCTCGGCTTTAACGGCATTGCCCCCACTTACCCGACCTACCAGTGGCGCACGGCTGTGATCGCTGCCGTCATGACGCTCAAGGGTGAGCAGGTCCCGGGTCCGGAATGGGTGCTGCCGCAGCCGGCCATCACCCAGGACGTGCTCGACCAGTACATCAATGAATCCATGCCCCCGCTGCCAGTCCGCGACGGACGGGCTGGGATCAAACCCCAGGGATCGCGACTGCGCGGATGGGAAGCACCAAACTGGGTTGACCATCCAGGGGCGGACACATTGTCGGGGCTGGCGCCACAAAGCTGCGGCGACAGCGCGACGAGGGACAGGAAATTACCTTGCTCTCCCCGGATGCAGCACCTCTGCCCGCCACACCCATTCAGCAACAGCGCGGCCCGAAACGTCCAGAATGGAAAAAGGTTCCCAATGCAATAAATTCACCGTGCTGCCCTTCTTGCGCTCGCACTTACGTATGCCTCCGTGCAAGTCGTGGTACGGACCAGGCTTTCATGGGCGCACCACAGCGAACGGCGAACGTTACAACATGCACGGTCTCACCGCTGCTCACAAATCCCTCCCCTTCGGCAAGGAAGTGAAAGTGACCAACGGCAGCAACGGCAAGGCCGTGATTGTTCGCATCAACGATCGGGGCCCCTTTGTGTGCAGCCGTATCATTGACCTGTCAAAAAAGGCGGCAGAGGCCATCGACATGATCGGCCGCGGCACAGCCTCGGTAACTGTTGAGGTGTTGACTTGACGTAGGGTGCCCTCTTCGTGTGCGGACTGGCTCTGTTGAGGGGCCATTCCGCTGCGGGCGCCATGCTGATGGTCTGGGCAGCGGTTTACGATGCGCGTCCGCAGCAAGGGTTTTCTGGGCCGACCCGAAATAACGAACATTGGCCAGCCTTGCTTACTTGCAGCGACCAGATGGAGGGCTTCCGCGCCGTGCCGCCCAGCGCGTCCCCACGCTGACTGAGGCTGCAGCCAGGCAGATGGCAATGACATTGGTGTAGAGGTTGACCGCGCCATTGCGCGCCAGCGCCGCGCCACAATTTATCGACGCGCCCGTATTGAGCGTGATGCCGGTCAGCGCCAGGATGCGGCCGCGGGATTCCGATGTCGTGCCCAGGCTCGCCGAACTGCCGACCTGGAAGTGAACATTCGCCGCATTAGCGTCATTGATGAGCAGGAAGCGCGACGATCGGCGCTGTCTCGCAAGGCGGCCATGCCGCTTCCGGCCAGACAACCGACGTTCAGGCACCGGTAGCAAGTTTGTCGAGCCGTCCGCGATAGATGCCAATGCGCGTCTTGTTCCTTTAACCCCTCTGCTGCCCCGCGCATTTGGCACAACGCGGCCGGGGAGTAATGTATGCACCCGTGGCCATTGCGGTCGAGACGGCGCAAGCAGTGACGTTGGTAGGATCAGAACGGGCAGGCCCAGCACGATGCGCCGAGGACGTCAGTGTAGGCTGCCGCTGCGAGCCAGCGGATGGCTAAGCCACGCCGTCCTAACGTCAAGCCTAGTTTTGGGGCGCCACTATTGCTCGTGGAAGGCGCGCGCCAGGCTGTCCGTTATAGGCTTGATCAAATAGTCGAGAAAGGTGCGTTCGCGGGTGCGGACCAGCACTTCGGCGGGCATGCCGGGGGTCGGTGAGAAGCCCGGGATGCGGGCGATCTGTTCTGCCGAAATCGAGACCCGCGCCAGATACACATCGCGCTGAGTGCCCTCCGAACTGACAACAGTGTCCGCAGAAATATAGAGCACCTCACCGTTCAGCACGGGTGTCGTGCGCTGGTTGAGGGCGGTCAAGCGAATATTGGCCGCCTGCCCTTCCTTGACCTCATCGATCTGCATGCGCGGAATCTGGACCTCGACGATCAGCGGCACATCCGCCGGCAGGATCTCCAGGATCGGGAGGCCGCTTTCGACCACGCCACCAGTCGTATGATAATACATGCGCACAATCGTGCCGGTGACGGGCGACGACACGGTCGTTCGCCTGAGGATGTCCTGGGCCTGTGTCGTCTGTTCGCGCAAGGCTTCGAGTTCTGCTTCAACTGTCTGCAGTTCGTCCAGCGCCGCCTGGCGTACTGCATTCCGGGCTTGGAGAATCTCTCCGGTATATTTGTCGAGCTGCGTCTGGGCTTCCTGCACCTCCGATTCCAGCCGGGAAATGTCGCCTTCTGCATCAAATACCGACCGTTCGACCGTGCGCACCGAGGATAGCGTGACCACCCCTTTGTCGCGCAGCTCCAACATGGCCGCCAAATCCTCGCGCAGCAGCGCCAGCTGGCTTCGCATCGACTGTATCTGAGCCTCGCGGCCCGTTATCCGGGCCCGAATCGCGGTAAGATTCTGCTCGATCAAGCCTGTCTCGTTCAGCAGCTTCTCGCGACCGGCCCGAAAATTGATGCGCTGGCTCTCCACCACCGCAGCAATCTCGGCATTGTCGAGATGGTCCTTGACCGAGTTCGGCGGCTCAAATTCGTCCAGATTGAGGGCTTCCGCGTTTAGTCTGGCGCGGATGGCCTCCAGCCGGATGAGGCGCAACTGAAGCTGCTTTGTTGCCGCATGGGCCGCCGTTTCGTCGAGGAGCAGGAGGCTTTGCCCGGCAATGACCTTGTCACCCTCTCTGACCATCAAGTCCTTGATGATGCCGCCTTCGAGATGTTGAACGATCTTGTTCTCACCGGTGGCGACAAAACTCCCCTGCGCCACAACAGCAGCAGATAACGGTGCCGTCGCCGCCCATGTTCCGAACCCGCCAAAGGCAAGGGCCACCAGCAGTGCACCCACTAGCACCGGAGTGCGGATCGATCGCGGCACCCCGCCATACCATTCCAGTCTCTGCAGCTCGCCTACTGCGGACACGGTCTAGATCTCCTCCAGCGTGGGCGCCACATTGACGCCGGTCCGATTGCCACCCGTTTTGCCGGTCAGCGCTGCCATGACTTCGGAACGCGTGCCGAACATGGACACCGAGCCGTTGTTGAGCACCAGGATCTTGTCGACCACGTTGAGCAAGGCAGGCCTTTGCGTGATGGTGACGACAGTGATCTTCTGCTTGCGGGCATGCTCCAGGGCCTTGGCCAGTGCGGTCTCGCCCTGGGCATCCAAATTTGAGTTTGGCTCGTCCAGCACTACGAGCTTGGGGTGGCCGAAGAAGGCCCGT
>JAHHHI010000103.1 GCA_019359435.1 Kaiparowitsia implicata GSE-PSE-MK54-09C | reverse complement strand
CGCCCGAAAGGGGGGCCCCGTCACTTGACACATAGGTTTCGTAGCCCTGTGACAAGCCCGCAATCAGCTCGTGAACGTCAGCCAGCACGGCGGCATCGAAAATATCGCGGTCGCTAACATCCTCCCGCATGCGGGCAATGTTGGCCTTGATCGTACCGGGGAAGAGCTGCACGTCCTGGGGGAGATAGCCGATATTTTCGCCGAACTGACGTTGGTCCCAGTTGCGCAGATCCATTAGGTCCAGCCGCACCGCGCCGGAGGTTGGCAGGATCGACCCGACCAGCATCTTGCCCAGGGTCGTCTTGCCGGCGCCAGAGTTGCCGATAACAGCCAGCGACTCGCCCGGCTGCAGGGAGAAGGAAATGCCATTGAGCAGGACCTTCTTGTTGGGCGGAGGCACAAACAGGATGCGCTCGACATCTAGCCTCCCCATCGGTTCAGGCAGGAGCAGGCGTTCGAAATTGAGCGGAGAGGATTGCAGCAGGCCTTTGATGCGCCCGAAGGAGGCGCGGAACTGCGAGAAGCCGCTCCAACCCTCGATCGTCCCTTCGATGGGGGTAAGCGCGCGAGCAGCGATAATGGACCCCGCAATGACCATGCCGCCGGTGATTTCGCCCAGAATCGCGAGATAGGCTCCCCAGCCCAGCATGGCCACCTGGGTCAGCAAGCGCACCCCCTTTGAAATGCTGGACATAACAATATTGCGGTCCTGGGCCCGCACCTGTGCGCGCAGCGAGCTGGCCGTGTCACGGCCCCAGATTCGGACCACTTCGGGGATCATAGCCAAGGCGTTGATGATCTGGGAATTGCGGGACATGTAGTCTAGATGAAGCGCCGCCCGGCTAAGGAAGTTGTTCGCGTCGGTGAAGGATCGCGCCGTCAGTTTCTGGTTGATAATGGCAAGGGTGAGCAGGCAGATCGCCGCCCCGACCACCACAAGGCCCAGATGCGGATGGATCAGGAAAACGGCCAGCACGAAGAGCGGCGCCATCGGGGCATCAAGAAAGGACAGCAAAGTCCCTGATACGATGAAGCTGCGCACTTGCTGCAGGTCGCCTAACACCTGATAATCGCGCCCGTTGCCTTGTAACGATGCGCGTGCCGCTGCGCTGAGAATGGGCGAGCCCAATTGTACCGCCACCTCCACAGCCGTGCGCATGAGAATGAAGCGGCGGATAGCATCCAGGATCGCCTGCAACACTACCGCTCCCACAACGGCGGCGGTCAGCATGACCAGAGTGTCCATAGATCTGCTGGTCAGCACGCGGTCCGATATCTGAAACAGATAGATCGGAATAGCGAGCACCAGTATGTTGATGAAGACTGTAAAGGCCATGACTATGGCGAGGTTCCTCCGAACTGCCACCATGCCATTGGCTAGGCTCTGATTGAAGTTGGGCTGGACCGTGCGCTTGTGGAATCCCCCTCCGCCGCCGGCCCTGCCGCCGCCATTGCCCGATCCGCCCTTGCTCCCACCCTCGCCCGCGGGTGGGTGCGTCGTCGATTTGAGCGGGCCACGATCACCCTCCACGATGGGCGGAATCCGGACGATGGGCTTGTCCAGGTCCGGCGCCCGGAACTCGCGCTGCGGCAATTCCGACCTATCTTCCCAACGGGGCCCTGGTTTGTTGGTCGGCACCGGTTTTTGGGCGAGCCCTGAAGTGTCCATGGTCGCGCGGCCCGGCTCCCCGCCATCGACGTCTTTGGTGGAGCGTGCCTGGGCGGCGAGATTGGCGGCCGCAACCGTAGCCTCGCTGTCGGCCAGGACAGAAGCGGTCGATGGGGTAGAACCGGCGCCGACACGAGAGCCGGTACCGATAGTTGGCGCCTCAACGGCCCGTTGCGCCTTGTCGTCATCGTCCTCGTCACCGGCCTCCGTGGTCGACACGTAGTCTCGCGCCAACTCGTCGAGCTCAGTGGCCGCAAGATGAATATCGTCCAGGATCTGATCCAACCTGTTGGATTGCTCCCGGCCGGCATGGTTCAAGTCTCGACCAAAGGCATGTTGATCGCGTCGGGCAAGATGCTCAAAGGTCATGTTCAAAATCCGGAGTATCCACTAGGCGAGCATTGATTGCATGAGATCGACAGGGGCGGCGTCGTTGATCATGTCGCCGGTGGCTAAGTCGGGCGTGTCGGCCAGGTTTTCCGTGTGGGCGACAAAGGCGACGACCTCGGTGACCAAAGCCTCCGGATCCTCATCGCCATTGGCAGCCAGAATCTCTGCCTGGATCAGAATCGCATCAGAGTAATGGTTGCCGCCGACCTCGATGGAGTCGCCGAACGTGTCGTAATCCTTGATCGAGGCAATATTGACCAGGGCATTGGACCCGGTGTCGACCTGCCACTCAGATTCCGCTTGGCCGTCATGGAAGGCTGACTTCTGCAGCGCCACTAAATCGGCGTCGCCCAGCACATTGGTTTGCTCAACATAGCGCAGGTCGTAGATGCTTCCCGAGACGTAGAGTACACGCGGAATGGCAATACCCTCGAACTCCTCCGCCGCGCGAAAGCCGGACGGCATGGAAAGGCTGCCTTGGGCCAGACCATCCATGGCCGTGCCGTAGTAGTCGGATATCCCCTGCTCGACATCAGTAGCGCCCACATTATGGATGGACGCCTGGTTCCAGAGCAGGTTCCCGCTGGTAGTGAGGCTCCCCGGCGCCGAGAAGGCCTCACCTTCATCCGTCCCCAGCATGGTGATGGTGTCGTTGTCGTATAGGATGTTTTTTTGCACGATGACGTTGGCGTCGTAGACAGTGCCGCCGACCATGATCAAGTCGTAGTGCAGGCCCAAATTGAGCAGGCTGATGCTATTGAAGCCGATGTTCTCACCACTGGTCACCAAGACATCGCTGCCCGCAGCCGTCAATACCCCGATATCCTGGTCAGAGACAAAGGTCAGCTGCTTCATCCATTCCAGGAAAATGATGTCCCCATGGACAACGGTAATCTGCCAGTTGATGGCCATGGAGCCTGGCTTGGCGAGGGCCGCTTCGCCTGCGGCGTCGTGGGTCTCCTGCACAAAGCTGGCAATATTGAATGCTGCTGTGCCGCCGGCCGAGAGATTGGCTGCCAAGGGAAAGTCCGAGCTGACGCAGTCATGGTCGCGATACGCGTTGATCTGGATGATTGCATCGAGTTGGTGGAAGTCGCCGCCAACTACGAAATGCGTTCCAGTCAGACCGGCATTGAGCACGGTGGCTTCGTTCATGAGGAAGTTGCCACCACTTTTGTAGGTGATCGTTCCTTCTATATCGGCGCCCTGCAGCTCAAGCTGGGCCGTGTGCTCGCCCTTGACCTCAACGGTACGGGGGTCATTGTCGCTTGCTGAGCCCTCCCGCCGATGTTGCGGCAGCGCCTCTTCCAAATCTGGTACTTCGTCGCTGGCCAGACCGTTGACATGAATGCCGGTCAGGGTCTCAACGTCATCGCCTCGCATGTCTGGATTGGGCCGGAGCGCCTCCGCGACACTGAGGGTCGTCTCCACCAAAACTGGCACGTCGCCATGACTCGTTATGCCCAATCCATCGCCTATCGGCCCGAGTAGCGCGCCGGCGGCGGCCTGCATCCCGGATAGCGCGATATCCGCGCCCGATTGGTAGAGCAGCGGCTGTTCCAGGATGCCCATCACGAAGACATCACTGTCGGATAGTGACAGCATCTGGGTAAGGACGGCGATCACCGACCCCGGCTCTTGTCCGATTAATGGAGACGGCAAGTCTGCTGGATCTGTCGATGTCAGGTTCCAAGCCCTGTCAATGCTGGGGGTGTCAAATGAGGACGGTTCGTGGAGATCAGTCCGGACCGGCCCGAACTGGGCCTCCCCGCGGATCCAGAATTCGGGTGGGGCATAGTAGACGCCTGGCATATAGGCGCCCATCGTATGGGACTGCTCCATATCGACCGCAACCTCACGCATAAGCGGCGCATCTGGGGCAGGTTCGGCATCATGATCTACCTGCTCGAGTTGCAGGCGAGCTTTCGTGTCTTCCACGGCGATCTGGAAATAACCGACAAAGTGGACAACGATTTCGGAAAATGGATCGCTGGGGAAAAACAAGATAACCTCCAACCCGCCGAACCGCAAAGACTGATGCGCGTTGGCGGAGGTAGAATGATCTGCGCGGTGCTACCGCACAGATCTCTCAAGCGTGAGGTCACACTACCTTATGCATCGTCGCTGCTGGCGTCGTTATTCATGTGGTTGTTGCCACCAACCACAGTCGCATCGACCGCGTTCTGCTGCAGGTTCGCACCGAGAACGACTTCCATGTTGAAGGCAGTACCGCTTACCGTCGCGCTGCCGTCGGCAATGTTGCTGCTGGTCGAGTTGTTGTCAGCATCGCCTTCGAAGTCGTTGTCGTTGGCGTCAGCGTCGTCCGCGTAAGCGTAAGCGTTGAAAGTGCCGCCGCCGTTGTTTTGCTGGACATTGCTGAGCGAGTCATTGTCGACGATGTCCGCAACCTGGCTGATCGCGAAGCCGGTGTCTCCGCCGCCGCCCGAGAAGGCGCCGTTAAAAACATTCTCGAAGTTGACGTCATCTCCCGGATCGAACTCCAGCGTGCCGCTGTTGATGAACAGGTTGTCCATCGTGGCGGCGCCTATATCGAGGTCGGCAAAGTCGTCATCAGAGTTGAACGAGTCCGTCGCGTCGTCATCCGAGCTATTGAGCGAGTCCGCGATCTCTACGTCGATGTCCGCATCCACGTCAGTGGAATGGTCCTGCGAGTTATTGTTTTGCGAGCCGTTGAGCGAGTTGTTCGAGTTGTCGTTCTGCGAGCCGTTCACCGATTTGTTGTTGGCGACGTCCTCGATCTCGGCGTCGATATCGACGTCAGTCGAGCTGTCGTTGTAGGAGTTAGTATTACCGCTGTCCTCAACTTCGACCTCGATGTCATCGATTGTGGTTGAACTGTCGGTCGAACTGTCGTTGTTCGAATTATGTTCCGAGTTGTTGTTCAGCGAGTCGTCCATGGCAAAGGCCTGGGACTGATCGCGGTTGTCGGAATTGTCGTTGTGAGAATTGTTATGTGAGCTATTGTTCAGAGAATCCTCAATTTCAACTTCGACATCTGTTTCGGCGGAGTTGTCATTATGGGAATTATTGTCTGAGTTGTTGTTCAGAGAATCCTCGACCTCGACCTCGTTTTGGGAGTTCGTGTTTCCAGAATCCTCCACCTCAAGTTCGATATCGTCAAAGTTGACGGAGTTATCCGTTGCGGGGCCATTGTTATTGAAATCGTTAGCCATGGTCTGTCTCCTCAATGTGGTTGACTTGACTGAGCTACCGAAGACCTCCTGTCATCTCGATTGGAGGCATATCTGGTTGCTCTCGTTCAATGGGCGCACAAGAGTTTGCTTCTCGCCGGTAGAGGCGATACATCGCCAATAGCAGCCCTCTCAATTGCCCGACACGATGCCACAATGCTGCATCACATCTGAAAGTATTGCTGCCTAGGATGAAAAGTATAGTTGTCACTTTCGGCTAGGCCGAACGGCCGATCGCACTATATCGATCTAGATCCTGTGTCTGGAGGGTGCGCGGCCAAGGGCAATCCGAAAGGATGGGAAACGTCTCGGCAGACGGGTCGTGCGACGGCCTCCCAGACCAAAAGGACGTCTTCTAGCTCAAAGGGGCTAAGCTTTCAGCTGGTATGAATCACGCAAGCGTCACGCCCTTGGCGCTAACGTTTCTAGCTTAAGGGCAAAGGCGACCGCTAGTGGCATAGACCACCGCGGTCGCTAGGGAAGGAGCGTTGTTTTGCGTGAACTCAACCACGGCGAGCTGGGCAATACACGTCGGAACGAAGATTCGCAAAATAGACCCGACAATCTGCGTCTCGTCTTTATTGGCCCGAAACAGGCGAGTTATCAGTGTCTATGCGGCGCAACTCGGGATCATTTTAGGGATGCGGACGTTGTCCTGCTCGATCGATTTCCAGGCACCCAAGATCCCAATCACGATGTTGGGCTTGTTTTACTTGGTGCCAGTGTCAAGGCGGTTGGATTGGCCACAGTGCAGGAGTGCCGTCGGCATTTCCCGGATGCGGCAATCGCTGTTGCCGTCCAAAATGGCCTGCCAACAATCGAGCCCGTTCTGATCGAGCGCCGGCTGATCCAGGGGGTTCTCAGCACGACATTGCCGTTGGATGTGTGGCTGGCACTCGTCAGGTTGGTCCTTGCCGGCGGTGAATACCTGCCCCAAGAGGGCGCTTGGCCGGCAGCCCATTTCGAGTCATTGCAGCGAACGGTGGCCGCAGCTTTTCGCACACCCAGATCCGATGGCGGCTCCATAGAGGCCGCAGCTGCACCGACGCGCCATGGCCTCGAACATGATGGAACAATGGCGAACGGCCTCGATACCCTGACAGCACGGGAACACGAGATACTAATGCTGGTCTCGGCGGGCTTCCAGAACAAGCTGATCGCTGACCGGATGGGGCTTTCGGAGCATACGGTCAAGGCGCATGTGCACAATCTGATTGCCAAGCTGGGGGTCACCAACCGAACGCAGGCGGCGGCCTATTTGCACGAACACAAATCCGACAGGCAGCGCGTCCCCCCAGGACGTGGTGATCCCCCGTCGGCCGCCTTGCCAGGGTGACGATCATGCCAAACCTGGACAAGGTACTCCAGCAGGTCGGGCAGTTAAACTATGTATGGACTAATACAGAGAGCCTGTTCATTTATCTGATCGCGCACTTGGCTGGCACGTCAAAAGACGCCGCTGTCATAATATTCCTGACGCTCAATACCACGCGAGCACGCCTCGAGCTGCTCGACCGGTTGGCCAAGCTGCCCGAGACGCCACCGGAAACTCGGGCTGCGGTACTTGACCTGACTGACAGACTCAAGAAGGAGGCCAAAGTTCGGAACAAGTACAACCACTGCATCTATTCATTCGACTCCAACGGTGAGCTGAGCGGCACGCAATTGATGCGTATCGTGGATTTTGGCGATGAGCTCAAATACGGCAAATCGGAGGCCCTAGATGAAACCGAATTCGAAAGGGTCCAGACCGCGATAGCCTCCATTACTGCCGTCAACAAGGACATGTGGGCGTTCTTCGCGGCGAGCAACATCAGGACTTGAATTCGCTGCACAGTTCGACCAGTGACCGGAAAAAACTGGCGAAACCTTCCTGCCTCGGCCTGGAGATATTTAGAATGCAGAACGATTGTAACCTGCAGGAATGAAGGGGCGCGGATGAGCCCCCGCAAGCGCCAAGCCAAATAGCTGTTAAGCTGCTCGGGACCCGCTGCCCTTCAGGGCGGCAATCTGGTCCAGAGCGTGCCAGTGAGCTTCTTTCGGATCCCCACCTATCTGCCGCTTTCGGCCGCAGATCTGCCGCTGGACTTTAATAGGGGAAGGGAAGGCTCCCCCACCAACCCACGGCCACCGTGCGCCGGTTGGATATGTTTCGGCGTGCAATGCACGCCGAAACATAGACTTACATTTTCCAGACGATCTTGAGCCGTTGATCGCTATTATGAAAATCTGTTCGTGCCTGGTTCTCCGCTAAGCAGAAACGCGACTCTATCGAAACCGTCCGCGACAATTTGGGCGAGCGAGATGCTGGCTTCGATGGCGATCAACAACTACCTCATTCTGCTAGTGGTGCATCATTCGGACGGCAACATACTGCCAGGGCGATTTGCGTTCCGTCCTGCAACAACCGGCTTCACCCGCATACGAAGCGACTCCGCAACTTTGAGGCTTCAGTCACGAATACGCCGTAAAGTACTCGCCAAAGATCCTAAGTCCTCGCTGACTTGATCAGGCGACACCTCTATGATGGTCGCGAAAAATTTAAGGGCTGTTTCGGTTGACGTGCCTTGATCGAGGCACCATTCTCTAAAGATTAGTGCAGCAGCTTGCTGCAAATCCGAAATTTCTAGCTTTTCGACCACGGCTCTGAACTCTATTTCAACTTCTGGTTTCATAGACGACTCCAAGTCATTACAACTGTTAAAGATGGTGCGGGTCGAAAGCAGTGGCCCGACTTTCACTCTGGCGACGAGAGCCGCTCTTGATTTCCGACAACTTTCCGACTTTTTGGAGATGTTTTGGAGGGCTCCCGCTGTCAGAACAGCGGCCCCTCTGGGATGCTGCCCTGCAATCCTCGCTGTCCTGTTGGATCGCCAATGCCTTCTCCTTCACCTAAACGTCGAGGCACCCTTCAATGCAAATGCTTCAACTACTAATCTGTGAATTTTATCGGCAATGGGAAACGCGGAGGTCGCAGCTGGCGAGGGCGCGTTGCAGATGTGAATAGTTCTTGCGGTACGGCGAATCAGGAAGTCGTGAACCAAAGAACCGTTTCGCATGACGGCTTGTGCCCTGATGCCGGGAGGATTCGGCAATAGGTCGCCGAGCTCGAGCGACGGACAATATCGCTGGCAGGCTCGCAAATAGTGCGACCTGAACGCGGAATTGCGCGCCTCAGCGAGTCCGGAGTACAGGTTGTCCCGCATAACCCGCCAAAAGCCCGGAAACCCGGCCATGCTTGCGACATCACGCAGATTGAGCGACAGCTTGCCATAGCCTTCACGGGCCAAGGACAGCACAGCATTTGGCCCGACTGTGACATGGCCGCCGATCGTGCGCGTCAGGTGTATGCCCAGGAAAGGCAGTGCCGGATCGGGAACCGGGTAAATTAGGTGGTTCACGATGGCGTTGTGGCGCGTCGCGAGTCGGAAATATTCGCCTTTGAATGGCACAATGACAAAATCATCACCAATGCCGCACATCGCAGCCAGTCGATCGGCGTTAAGCCCTGCACAGACGATCAGGTGCGATGTTCTGAACTCGCGACCGTCCGCCAACGTAAGCTGAACACCATCGCAGTCTTCGACAATGTCTGACACCTTGGCGTTCGTCAGGATCTGCCCTCCTAACGACAGTACCTGGTTGGCCATTGATCGAACCATTGCCGGATAGTCCACGATGCCGGTGGCGGGACTGAGGACTGCGCCAAGACCGGTAACGTTGGGCTCGAGTTCGTGCAGCTCCGCGCTTGAAACGAGCCGCACATCGAGTCCGTTCTGATGGGCCCGATCTTCCAAGGCGGCAAGTCGCTCTAATTCCAGAGTTGACGTTGCAACAATCAACTTGCCAGGCCTGTCGTGAGCAATCCCAAACTCGGCACAGTATGCAAGCGTAGCCGCAAGCCCTTGCCGGCAGAATTCTGCCTTGAGGCTGCCCGGGGTGTAGTACAGGCCCGCATGGATGACACCGCTATTGCGCCCGGTCTGGTGAAGCGACAGCCCCGCTTCCTTCTCTAGCACTGTGACGCTGAGACCGGGGTGACGAGACAACAGGGCATAAGCAGTAGTAATGCCAATAATCCCGCCACCGATTATGGTTATGTTCTTCGTCATCCATACCGACCAGGCGAGTATGAATCTGCCAGCCGAAGGGCAAGCTGCATCAGTGTGAATGTGGGGTCCGTGCAGCCAGTGGAGGGAAAAACTGATGCGCTTGCGATCGCCAGATTGGGTATTGCGTGACAGCGCAGGTCTGGTCCCACGACGGATTCTCTCGGATCGGTTCCCATCCGGGTCGAGCCGGACGGATGAGCGCAGACGCGTGCATGGTCGACGATAAGATGCTCGTCCGGATCGATGACGGAGGCGTCCCAGATCAAGGGGCAAAGAATGTCGAAGCCGGAGCGTTCCCAGTAGTGACCCAAATGTTTGACGGTGGCCCGGAACGCTCGTTCCTCGGACATACGCGGCTCCCACTCGATGATTGGCGTGGGGACATTCAGCGCGTCAACGCCTTTGGACAGCCTGATACGGTTCAGCGGGTTGGCCAATTGCTCGACGCGCGACAACATCTGGAAGTTGGCCTCGGGTGGCGCGTAATGTTGGTGATACCAATGCCGCCATAGGGCGCCCGCGGCAAACTGGTTGACACCGCGCATGGCCGCCTCAAACCTTCTTCGCCCCATGCCATGATTGTCGCGCTTGGCGACTGCCTCTCCTTCCTCAGGGCAGGTCATCGAGGCGTAAACGAAAGCACCGGAAACTGCCGCGCTCTCTTGGGCGGACCGCGATAACTCGAGGTGTAGTTGGCGGCGGATACCCCGCACGAAGCGGTCACCCAATAAATGATTGGTCAATTCGGATCGCTGTCGGTCAACACTGGCGAGTTCTGCCTGCAATTGGTCCTGGAAGTAGCATCCCAGCGCGTTCGTGCCTGCAAATGGTCGGCTATCTGCCGTCGCGTCGAGCCACAATAGCAGCCTGGTAGACTCGACCGTCCCGGCTGCGAAGACGAACTCATCCGCAGCAAGCTTGAGCGTATGCCCCGTCAGGCTGCGGGCTGTAACCGCCCTAAGCCGACCGCTCGCCCTGTCTAGGTCGAAGCCGGTAACGGTGGCACTCAGCCAAACCCTCAAGTTCTGGCTCGACTTCAACTCTTCGCCTGTCAGCGCCGTGAGGTTGAAATGGTGCAAGGGTGGGTACTTGGCCCAGCGGGACTTGAAGTCCTCGTCATCGGCGATAAGCAGCCCAGACGATCCAGGGGCGTCTGTGTCGATGTCCTCATATGAGCCATGCCCGACCGAAAACAGATCTTCCAGTTCCATTCGGTAGCTGTCTAGGTCCGACAGCTCTATCGGCCACTGGGGCTGGTTGGCAGGTGCGTGCGCACACATATCGGCGGCATTAATGGGGAGCAGACATCCACTCCACGAAGAACCGCCGAGCCCGCGGTGCCGATCAGTCAAGTCCGAGTTATATCTGCCTGCGGGATTCTCGACCCAGTTCAATTCCTGCACGGCGGGATCAATGTTGCGGCCACCACTCTCGAGCAGGACAACTTTGAGGTTCCGGCGCGCCAGCCGCGTGGCCAACAGCAGACCGGCGGTTCCCGCGCCGACCACACAAACATCGGCCCTCTCACTTGGATCGGACCAATCATCGGCCAGGTCGGAAATCGCCATTCCCATCTCCGCGCCTTCTCGCGCAGCAGTATCCTAGACTCGCTTGCAGGCAATCAAAGCACACACAAAGGTACAGTCGGGACAACAATTCGGGTTATCTCTGACCAATCCTTGGGCTATTGCGGTCGCGCGGCATTAGGTTCAAATCTGCAAAACAACCGGCGCCATCGGATTGAAGGTAGATTTGGAGAGATGGCAGAACAGCCCCGCATCAGTGTGATAATCCCGCACCTGAACGAACCCGATGACTTGCGCAAGTGCCTGGCTGCATTGGGCAGCCAAGCCAGCGACAAAGCGGTTGAAATCATTGTCGTCGACAATGGCTCAAAACAAATGCCCGAGTTTGCGACGGCCCTGGTCCCGGGCCTGACCTTGCTGCGCGAACTGTCCCCGGGCCCTGGCCCGGCCAGAAATAAAGGAGCGGCGGCGGCCAAAGCCCCGCTTCTGGCGTTTATCGATGCAGATTGCGTGGCCGCTCCTGGATGGCTTGCTGCAATCGAACGCTGCTTTGATGAGCGACGGGACATAGACTTTGCCGGCGGCGATATTCGTATTCTGCCCGCCAATCCCGAACGACTGACTGCAGTTGAGGCCTACGAGAGTGTCTACAGCTACCGCACCCAGGATTATGCCGAGCGCCTGGGCTTCGCCGCCACCGGCAACATGGCCGTCCGCGCCGCAACATTTCGCGCAGTTGGCCCATTTGGTGGGATCAAGATGATGGAGGATACCGAATGGGGTCAGCGCGCCTCGGCCCTGGGGCACAAGATCGCCTACATTCCTGAAGCCCGTGTGCTAACACCTTCATGCCGTTCCTTTGCAGAGCTCGCCCGACGATGGGATCGTCATGTTGCTCATGAATTCGTTGAGCAGAAAGGGCGACCCTTATGGTTAATGCGCTGGCTGGCAAAAAGCGTGATCATTGCGGCTTCGCCGGCGGGCGAGTTGATGCGGATTTTGGGCTCCGACCGAGTAGTCTCGTGGGGTGAGCGCTGGCTGGCGCTGATCACAGTGACACGAGTGCGCATTTACCGCTCCCGGCTAATGGTCAGCCTGGCCTGGCGCGATAACGCTGAAAAGATGGTCGACATGTGGAACCGTGGCAACCGCTGACGGCTTGCATAAATTGGGTTAGACCAATGGGAGGGCTAGCTCACTTAAAGGAGTTCAAGTACTTGCGCTCCATCGCATGGGCGATGTGCGTCCGACGAGGAGCGTGCCAAAATTGACCGTCAAATGAGCTTTCATGGGGCTTCGGGAGGCGCGAGATGCTGCACGACAGTGAGTGTGCTGGGTATGAGGACGACTATGGCCCGCAGTTTGATCGTATTCTGGGGCTGAATCCCCACTTTGCCACCGCAAGCGATCGGCTCCCTGCCCTGTGCAATGTCGCCATTGACGGTCTGATCCGGATGTACCAGGGAGGAGGACACTTTCCGCAGACGATGCGCGGGGTCGGGCAGTCCAATGGCGCCGGCACGCAGCCCGAGGGCGACAGTCTGCGTTATGCGGTAAACGTTGCCCAGGGACTGGCGTGGATGCCAAAGTCTGTGCAGCACGCGGTACTTGGCAGTGGCACCGCAGTAGAGCTGGCCCTTGCCTGTGTCGAACGGGCATCCCGCTCGGCTGATCCGGGAGCCATCGCTCTGGCGGCGTGGGCGGCAGCTGAGATGGCAGGCTTTTTCGCAGCTGACCTCTTTGACAAGTTGGAAGGGTTTTTGGCGCCGGGCAACGTGGTGCAAACTGTTCCAGGCGCGTGGGCATTGACGGCAGCCGTGGCGGCGCGCCACCTTGGGCCGACCAAGAAAGTCCAGCAATTGAGCGCAGAGCGCTTGCTGGCGGCACAATCCAATGCCGGACTGTTTCCGCATGTGACGCCGGCCGGAGGAGCAAAATGGGCCCGTGCCCATTTAGGCTGTTTCGCCGATCAGGTCTATCCGATTCAGGCACTAGCACGGCTGGCTTGTGCCACCCAAAACACCGAGGCGCTCAGCGTTGCCGAGGCTTGCGCGGCGAGAATCGTGGCCCTGCAGGGGTCCGCGGGACAATGGTGGTGGCACTATGACATCCGAGACGGCAGCGTCGTTGAAGGCTATCCAGTCTACAGCGTGCATCAACACGCCATGGCCCCAATGGCCCTTTTTGATCTGCACGATGCCGGGGGGACCAACCATCGCGCGGCGGTCGTGAAGGGGCTGGGTTGGATCTACAGCCGACCGGAATCGAGCGAGCTCATCGTGTCACCCGAGGACGGCATGATCTGGCGAAAGATCGGGCGCAGCGAGCCTCCAAAACTTGTGCGTTTGGTCGCCTCGTTGAGTACCTCCGTCAAGGCCGGCTGGCATCTGCCGGGGCTGAACAATGTCTTTCCGCCAGGGAGGGTGGACCGCGAGTGCCGCCCGTACGAGCTGGGATGGCTGCTTTATGCCTGGCGCTCGCGAGGCGTGGTGCAAAAATTGCGGTCCGTTTGGTCCTAGCCGTGATCAGGGCTCCTTGAGACTCTCATCAAGTCCACGGATAAGTGGGTAAAGGAAATACGAGATGATCGTTCGTTCGCCTGCGTGAATTTCTGCTGAGACCGTCATTCCGGGCAACAGGCGGAACGTTGCCGGCAGGTCGCGCAACTTCTCATCACCAAGCGCAATGCGGATTTTGTAGTAGGCGACGCCTCCTACCTGAGTTTCGGCTCCGGATTGCCGGGCGAACGAGCTTCCGCTGATTGACAGTATAGTCCCCTCGATCGTGCCATGCTTTTGAAACGGAAACGCGTCAAACTTGATGCGGGCCAGATCGCCTGTGGCCAGGTGTCCAATGTCTACCCCCGCAACCGTTACTTCCGCCTCCAGAGGCACGTTGAGCGGTACAAGCGAAATGAGTGGCTCGGCAGGTTGCACGACCGATGCAATCGATCGCTGTGCCACCTCAAGCACAGTTGCATCGGTAGGTGCGAACATCTGGGACATCTCGGTCCGAAGGTTGACCTTTCGCAGCTCCTCGCTGGCCCCAGCGTGTTTGTCCTCCAGATCGACCAGTGCCTCCAGCGCCAGCCGCCGATAGTCTTCGATATAGTTCTGCTTTTCGGCCCGGATTTTCTCGAGCATCTGGAACGTCTCGGCGTGTTGGCCTTGAACCCGGGCCAGCCCCACCCTGGTGTCAAAGCTCAGATCACGCCCCTGCAGGAAGGAGAGTCGCGAGCCGTTTCCATCTTCGAACAGTGAGGCACGCATATCGTCAATTTCCTGGAGCCCTTCAAGGCGCTGACCCAACACCTCCTCCTCGGCTCGGGAGGCGACCAGCGTCGCCTCTCCGTGGGCAATCTGCGCGTCGAAGTCGGCAATTTTGGCCTGGTAGGCGGCCTGGCGTTGCGCAGCGAGCTGCCCCTGCATCAGAGCTTCCGCCGAAGCGCTGTCGGGCGGCGCATAAACTTCACCGGCAAGTTCGGCGCGAAGGCGAGCAATCTGCGCCTCAAAACCGGCGAGCTTGACCCGCAACTGGCCGGCGTCGGCAGAGGTGAAGGTCGGATCCAGGGTGGCCATCAACTGCCCCTTGCGCACGACGTCACCCGCCTTGACGGTAATGGATCGAATGATCGAAGTTTCCAGCGGCTGCATTACCAGTAGCGGCTCGGCCGTTTCGAGTTTGCCCGGTGCGACCACGATCTCATCGATCTTCGAGACGGATGCCCAATAGACGCCGCTGAGGATTGCCAGGGCCACTAAATACAGCGTCATGCGCGCCGTAACCGGCGGTCTGCGCTCTTCAAGTGCTATGGCGTCGGACTGGAACTCGACCACGGCCGGCTGCTTGCCCCTGGGCGCCGGTATCGGCCGCGGTCCTGGCTGGACCGACTTGATGCGGCGGGTTTTGGGAGGCCTTTCCAGGGTGTTCATCCGACCAGCTTTACCTGTTGGTTCCACAATTGCCGGTACGTGGTGCAGCGCGAGACAAGCTCGCCATGGGTGCCCAGATCCACCATTCGTCCGCGATCAAGCACCAGGATCGCGTTGGCGTCCGACAGCGTCGACAACCGGTGAGAAACGATAATCACCGTCCGGCCGGCCGCGATCCCCTTGATGCTCCGTCGGACAATGGCCTCGCTCTCCGGATCCAGGGCGCTGGTCGCCTCGTCGAGGATCAAAATCTTCGGATCGGTAACGAGTGCCCGCGCGATCGATAATCGTTGCCGTTGTCCACCGGAGAGATTTTCAGCCCCCTCATCCACCACTGTGTCGTAGCCGCGGGGTAGTTGTTCAATGAACTCGGTTGCCCCAGCGAGCCGGGCCGCCTCAACCACTTGTTCAAAGCTGGCATCTGGTCTGGCGGCCGCGATGTTGTCGCGAATGGTCCCGCGGAACAGAAAATTGTCCTGCAGCACCACGCCGACGTTCTTGCGCAGATAATTGAGGTCGAGTTCGCGTACATCGTGTCCACCAACTCGGATCAGCCCTTGCTGGATAGGGTACAACCCCTGGATAAGGCGCGTTACTGTACTTTTGCCAGAACCGCTACGGCCCACGATGCCAAAGATGCTGCCACCCGGGATGGCAAAGCTCACCTCGCTGAGCGCAACCCCGCCATCCTGCCGATAGCTGAATGAGACGCCCTCAAATTCGATGCCCCCCTCAAGTGGCGGGCGAAGCCCGTCGCTACGCCCGCCGCGCTCGACTTTCTGGTTCATCACCTCGCCAAGCATGCGGACCGAGAGCGCCACCTCCTGGTACTCGTGCACCATCGTCACGATCTGGACCAGGGGTCCAGATACCCGCCCCGCCAGCATGTTGAAAGCGATCAACGCCCCCACGGTCATGGTTCCATCAAAGACGCTCAGGGCGCCCACGCCAATGATCGCCACCGCCATCAGCTTTTCCAGCAGCCCGGTCACCGCCTGCGCGGTGACGGAAATGGTTTCCACCCTGAAGCGGGTGTTGATGGTTTGCGCCGACCGGTCGTCCCAAACGCGGCGCTGCAGGGGTTCCATAGCCAGCGATTTGAGTGTGCGTATCCCATGCACCGTTTCGACCAACAGGCCCTGGCGCGCGCCTTCAGCGGCGTAGAGTGCCGCCAGCCGCTTGCGGAAGGGGGCAATCAATAGCGCCACGACCAGCCCGATCAGGGCGCTGAACGTCAGAACAATAAGGGCGAGAGTCCAGCTGTACATTACCAGCACAGGGACGAAGACCAGCAAAGACAGCGCATCAAGCAGTGTCAGGAACAATCGACCCGTCAAGAACTCGCGAATGCGGCCGGACTGCTGCATATGCTTGACCAGAACGCCTGCCGAGGCTTGCTCGAAATAGGTAATCGGCAGGTCCAGCAGGTGTCGGAAGGTCCGTGTAGCGACCCGGATATCAATGCGATTGCTGGCATAGATCAGCAAGTACCGCCTGAGGAAAACGAACATAGCCTCGAAAAGGAGCGCAACGCCGACGCCGACAAGCAACACCCACAATGTGGAGTAGCTTTGGTGCACCAGCACCTTGTCGATCACCAACTGGAAAAAAATTGGCGTGGCTAATCCAAGCGCATATAGAAACAGCGCTGCAATGGCCACATCGCCGAAAAGCCGCCTTTGGTGAAGAATTTCGGGAATAAACCAGCGAAAACCAAAGGGCTGCTCTGCATCGGTGATCCCGTAGCTGCGTTTAGTCAGGAGCAACTCGCCCCGCCAGCGCTTGACGAATTGATCGTACGGTACCGCGATGATACCACCCAGTACCTCGGCCAGGGGATCAAACAGGCGCAGGATCGCCGTGCCAGCCTCGTCCATTTCGGCCCCGAGTACGGTGACCCAATTGCCGTTCTCAAGTCGGGCCAAGGCGGGATACGCGCTGCCAAGGCTCAGGATAGCGCGCGGTCGGACCTTGGTGCGACGTGCCACGAGGCCGGCCTCTCGCGCCATACGCTGCATTAGTTCGGCACCTATGTGCTCCTCACCAATGGCGTAGTCGGCCACCAGCCGTTGGGCGTTCGTATCCAGGCCGTGGTGGCGCAATGTAGCCGCCAGGCATTCTGGGCCGGTGTGGGGTGACGATTTCATGCCTCAGGGTCCTGCCGTCAGGCGAAGTTTGGCGATCCGTTCGGCCTTGGACCGTCGCCATTGGAGGCATTGGGCCTGACCGGTACCACAACCTCCTGCTCCGTTTTTCGAATGGCGCCAGCCTCGATCAATCCATTCATGGCTTTGTTAAGCACGTCGAAGCTGTTGGCAAAGCCCTCCAGCGACATGACGATCCGCAGCCGATGCTCGGGCTCTGGTTGGCCCATCTCATCGCGCGCGTTCGCTGACAAGCTCACCAGGTCGATGCGTACAATCGTTCCGGTGACCGTGATCTCCCCGATGGCATCGGCATAGACTTCGCTTTGCATGACTTCCCCCTTGGGTTCTAACTGGCACTAGGACGCTATCTGTCCGTTGAAGATGACATCGACGTAGTAGTTGGAGGCGTTGTAGCTGTTGGTCGGAAAGGCGCTGGCGCTGCCATAGGCGTAGAGCCCATTGCCACCGCTCGAGGCGCTTGAAGGTGCCGTGAGCGGGCCGGACGTCACCGGCGCAGACAACCCGTTGGCGGTTGACGAGTAGTAGCCATTGCTGTGGTACGAAACTACGTAGGTTGTGCCTGCGGTAATGGCGATCGGGGTGTCAAATGAAGCAGCTTGCCAGCCGCTTGCGGTCTCGTTCTGGAAGGTCAGCGTGCCTAGATTGGCTCCCGAGGCGCTCCAGAGTGTACCAGTGTGGGTGCCGGTATTTTGCGGCCCCTTGTAAAAGCGTATCCCGCTGATGGTGCCGTCCTGCGAACTGGTGAATTTCATGCCCAGCTCGACTGAGTTCGGATCATTCACGCTGACCGTTGCCGGCGTTGCGTTGGCCGCGAACAGTGAGGTCCCGGCGGGTGGAGCCGTTACCGTCAGCGAGACGTTGGCCGTGGAAGTTCCACCCTGCCCGTCGGTGATTGCGTAGCTAAAGCCTGCAGCACCAGCATAGTCGGTTGTGGGGGTGAAGGTGACCGTGTTCGATTGCGCATCGAACGTGGCGGTACCGTTGGTCGCAGCGCTGACACCGGTGACGGACAGACTATCGCCGTTACCATCGGTATCGTTTGCCAGCAAGGCGAGCCCAGAGATCTGCAGGGTTTCGTTGCGTTGCGTCGCGAAACCGCTGTCGTTGTTAGCAATCGGCGCAACATTGCCCCCTTGCGTGTCCTGCCGGTAGTAGACATCGACCCAGTAGTTGGTCGCGTTGTAGGTGCTTGTTGGAAATACCGTGCCCGCGCCATAGCTATAGAGGCCGTTGCCATTGCCAGAAGTACTCTGGGATGCGCTCAACTGCCCGTTGGTGACGGCGGTTGAGAAATAGTTGCTGTTCGCGGAATAATAGCCGCTATTGGTGTGGTAGGACACCACATAGCTTGTGCCTGCCGCAACCGCGATCGGGCTGCTGAAGCTGGCGGACTGCCAGCCCGAAGTGGTCTCGTTGGTGAACGTAACCGTGCCAAGTTGTGTTCCGGTGCTCGTCCAAAGCGTGCCGGTATGCGTCCCGACATTTTGCGGTCCTTTGTAGAACCGCATGCCCTCAATAACGCCATTCGCATTGACGGTGAACCGCATGCCCAGTTCCACCGACTTGGTATCGTTTACAGAGACAACGGCAGGCGTAGCGGTGGCGGCAAACAAGTTGCTGCCACTCAGAGGGGGGGTAACGCTGAGCGACACGCCAGCAGAAGCCGTGCCGCCGCGGCCGTCCGAGATCGAGTAGCTGAAGCTAGCCGCACCGGAATAGCCGGCATTGGGCGTGAAAGTGACCACATTGGTCTGCGCGTCGAATGCCACGGTGCCATTCGTGGCGGCGCTGACGTCAATGATGCTGAGCGGGTCTGAATTCGGATCGCTGTCATTGGCCAACAAGGAGGCCGCGGCGATCTGCAACGCATTGTCCTGTTGGGTAGCATAGCCGCTATCATTGTTGGCGACTGGCGGGCTGTTCGCAGCCGCGGCAACCGTCAACCCCACCGTGGCGCTGGCCGTACCACCACTACCATCGGCGACGGCATAGTTGAACGAGGCGGGCCCGGCATAGCCAGTCGTGGGCGTGAACACGACCGTGTTGGACTGGGCATCGAATGCTGCAGTGCCGTTCACAGCGCCACTTACGCCGGTGATGGTTAGGGGATCGCCGTCCGGGTCGTTATCGTTGGCCAGTAGCGCTGTCGCGCTCAGGGTTAAGGCCGAGTTGAACTGGGTTGTGTAGCCGCTGTCGGCGCTGGCAACCGGCGCCTGGTTGGCGCTGGTGGCGGAGTTGAACACCACGTCCACCCAATAGTTCGTAGCGTTGTAGCTGCTGGTCGGGAACAGATTGCCATTCCCATATGTAAAAACGCCGTTCCCACCCGCGGGGGCCGTGAGCATCCCGCTGACCCGGTCCGTGGTGAAGTAATTTGGCGTGACGGCGTAATGGCCATTACTGTGATAGCTGGCGACATAGCTCGTGCCAGCCGCGATTTGCACAGGGCTGCCAAATGTCAGGGTCTGCCATCCGCTTGAGGTCTCATTGGTGAAGGTGGCGGAGGCCAGCAAGGTGCCGGTGCTGCTCCACAAAGATCCGGTATGCGTCCCGGTATCGGTGGCGCTCTTGTAATATTTGATGCCACTGATCGTGCCATCGGCAGACGCAACAAACCTGACGCCAAGATTGACCTGCGAAGTGTCCGCCGTGTCGACCTGGGCCGGCACATCGTTGGCCGAGAACAGCGAGCTGGTGCTGACAGAGGCCACAACGTTCATATTGACAAAAGCTGAACCGACACCGCCGCGCCCGTCCGAAATTGAGTAGCCGAATGACGCTTCCCCGGTGTAGCCGGCACTTGGCGTAAAGGTCAGCGTTTGGGCCTGCTCGTCCAGCGCAATTGTTCCGCCCGCGGCCGCGCCGGCACCAATTATGGTCAGAGGGTCGTTGTTCGGATCGGTGTCATTGGCCAGAAGAGTAGCTGCCGAGAAGACGATGGGCGTATCCCGCTGTACGAGGAAGCCGTTGTCATTGTTGCCCACCGGCGCTTCGTTGGGGGTAGGAACCCCGCTATAGACCACATCCACCCAGTAGTTGGTGTCGCCGCCGTCGCCCGTGGGGAATGCATTCTGATTGGCGTAGGTATAGACGCCGTTGGTCGCGGTCAGGGTTCCCTGCGTATGGGGCGAGGCAAAATAGCCAGGCGTGACGGCGTAGCCCAGGTAGCCATGGTAGCTGGCGACATAGGTTGTTCCGGCCGTGATCGACACCGGGCTGTCAAAGATGACCGTCTGCCAGCCACTTTGCGTTTCGTTCTTGAAGGTGGCGCTAGCGAGCAAATTTCCGGTCGAGCTCCAAAGCGAACCTATGTGTTCGCCGGTGTTCCCTAGGCCCTTGTAGTAGCGCAGACCAACGATACTGCCCGATTGCGTGGAGCTGAACGTGACGCCGACGTTCACGGGCGTGGGGTCACTGGAAAATGGCTCCGCCGGCACTTCGGACGGCGCAAAAAGGTTGCCGCCACCGCCCTGGTCGACAGTCACGGTAACGCCAGCGTTAGGTGTTTCGAGGTTGATGCTGTCATCGACCGCGCGCGAGAGAATGGTGTAGGTCCCTCCAACCAGCGGCGTCCAACTGTAGGTCCAGTTGTCAAAACCCGTCGCGCGGTGCCAGCGCCCACCGCCGTCAGTTGACACTTCCACAACCGCAACTGCGCCGCCGCCCTCATCGGTGGCGGTGCCGGTGATGATCACGGTTTCCGCGGCAGTCAGGGTGCCCGTCGTGGTAGGAGAAGTAATGTTGGTTGTAGGCGCCAGATTGTCTGTGGACTGGGCAGCGGCGACCAGGCTCTGCATCAGCGTCGTCGGTTGCACCCCCATTTCCGCAAACAGGTTGATCATCGCCTGCTGAACATTTGGGTCGGTCGGCGTGGCTTCATTGTCGTGGTTGGCATCAAGGCCCCAGCTCCAATAGACCGTGCCCGCGCCAAAAACCAACGCTCCACTGGGGGCGCGATAAAGAGTAAGGCTATGCGACGATGTTCCCGGCCCCACGGAGTTGCCGTAATCAAGCAGCAGGCTGTTGACATCGACGGTGGTGGAGGAAAGCGGCACAAGGCCAGCTGGTCGGAACCCATTGTCGAGATCGGAATCCCATTCGTAACCAAGCAGATTCTTGGTCAATGTGTAGACCTCGCCGGGCTCGATATCGGCCACCGCGGTATTGCGCCAGAAGCGTAGATTCGACATGTCGTAGGGGACTTCGATCGCGTCCAACCGGTAGGAATCGACCGTAAACATTGTGCCCGTCAGACTGTTCTCCGGCAGGCCCGAGCCATATATCGGATCGCGCCAGGTGGATGTTGTGCCAGCCGTGTCAGTATTGTCGTTGTCCCAAATCTCCTTGTAGGCCACCATGGTCTTGTATGGCGTCCCGGTGCCATCAATGCTGGCCTCCCAGCGAATCTCCCAATAAACCTCGTTGCCGCTCCAGAACGAGAGATTGACCCCGGCGTCCCGAGCGGCTTCCACGTTGGTGCGTTGGTCTGCAGACCAATATTCGTCGTGCCCCACAGACAGAAATATCTTGCTGTTCAGTAATTGCGCGCCAGTGGAGGCCGTATCGATGCCCGAGATGTAATTGACGTCATAGCCGTTCTGCTCAAGGAAGCGGATGGCAGGATACTCGGCTCCAAAGATGAAGTCCTGCGGTCCAGACGCAAAACCGCCATCACGGGAGATAATCGGTCGGTTGTAGCTGACGGCGCTCGCCCGACCCGCGCGGCCGGCCTCGTCGATGCCACCATAAAGATTGTATCCGCCCCACCAGTTGTAAGCCTGCCAGGTGGTGTCGGAAGTCTGGAACGTGACGTCACTTGGCGCTTCGTCGTCGCGCACGATGAACGGTATCATGTTCTCGCCGCCCGAGCCGTCGAAGCGGGTCAGTCTAGCGAAGTACACGCCGGACACCGCATCGGCTGGAATTGCCCAGGAGGCGGTCACGTTCCAGTTGCCAGCGTCGACCAGTCTGGTCTCCGGATCGATTATCGGGATGGGCTGAATCTGTGCCGTGGCCAGGTTTTGATCGATGGTCGAGACCAGGCGTGCGCCGTCGCCCCCATAGTATCCCAAACGATAGATATCGATCCGGTAGTTCGTAGAGTCGGTGTTGATCTTAAAGTCGACGGTCTGGCCATGATTGATGGTGAACTGCGCCGCGAAGCCCTCAATGGATGGGTCGCCCAAGCCGATCATCCATACGCTCTCGGGCGTGCCTTGTTTCTGGTTTTCCAGAACAATTGCATTGGCCTGATCGGCGGAACTAAGCTCGCTTTGAGCGCTCAGACTCGTGTTTTCTGACGTTGGGCTGTAGAGGGTGGACACGGTATCAGGCGAGCTGCTCCCACCGACCAAATCTTGGTCGGGCTCGTATAGGATCAACGTGCGGGGTGCATACCCTGTAGGAAGCCCATTTGACTTCAGTGGCCCACCGGTGCGAACCGAGCACATCGTGCAGGCGCGCCCCGTGCAAGACCCGCACGCGCTCACCGATGCCGCCGAAAGCCAGCTGGCCTGCCAGGCCGTGGTCCCTGAGGTCATAGCGCTTTCCGGAGCCGCTTCCAATGGCGGCGATGCTGCAGGTTCGACTGGGCTAAACTTCAGCTCAATGGCGTCCTGGCGATGGGTCGGAGGCGCGGCAGACTCCATTGGCGCCGCTGCTGTTTCGCTCGACAGCAACGAGGTCGAGGCAACGGGCCCTGCCGCCCCTGAGTCTGCGTCTGAGACTGAGTGTGGGGCTAAGTTAGGCCCAGTCTCTGCGGGTGCCATCTCGGTATCGTGCGGCTGCGGCAGTACCGGGCCCAGCAAGAGAGGCGTCGGCGACAGCGTCTGGATCATTCCGCGGGGGACGTCCAGGCCGGAATGGCCCGCCAGAAATTGCTGATGCGCAAAACCCCACGCGTGGGCCAGGGG
Organism: Kaiparowitsia implicata GSE-PSE-MK54-09C; assembly: GCA_019359435.1. Taxonomy (GTDB): domain Bacteria; phylum Cyanobacteriota; class Cyanobacteriia; order Elainellales; family Elainellaceae; genus Kaiparowitsia; species Kaiparowitsia implicata. The sequence goes on along the minus strand of JAHHHI010000103.1, from coordinate 87,747 downwards.
CATCGGCGCCTGGATTTTGGTATTGCGTACTGCGCTTTCCGGCTGCCGGGCGATGGTCGCTGCCCACTTGCTGGCCGTCTTGTCCCGCCGGAAGTTTGCCACCAATTTGGGCTGCGGGTTGCCGCTGTGACGTTGCCGCAACGCTGACACAGTACCAAGAGCTACGTTTTGGAACTGGGTTGCCTCACCTAGGGCCAAGTTACTGTAGGATTTCACATCACCCTCCCATTCCGCAGTGATGCAGAATGTCAGAGTGCAAAGACGCTCGAAATCAATCGAAGGATTTAGAGAGGGTAAGTCGTCAAAGGCAGATGGTGCCGCGTCGCTTCGAAATAGTCCCCACCCTCCAAAGGGCCTAGATTTGCCGACAGTAATGCCCGCCAGTGCCAAAAATGGGAAATGTCCGATCTAGCTGCGCTAGAACTGCGCTCGACAGCCGGACCCGAAAGACATTGATCGGTCGCCAATCAGGGGGTGACGAGGGCCGAGCTGAGTGTGCCCCTTGCCTGATGGAGCGAACCGGCAGCGGCGTCCTTTGGTGACAGGATTGGAGGACCGAGCAGGGGCCAGTCCACGCCGATGGAAGGATCGTCCCAGCGGATCGATCTTTCCAGTGCCGGGGCATAATAGGCATCGGCCTTATAGAGGACTTCACAATCTGACAGGGCGAGGAAACCATGAGCAAAGCCAGGCGGAATCCACAATTGCTTGCGATTTTCGGCCGAAAGGAGAATGCCCGCCCAACGTCCAAAAGTCTCCGAACCGTGACGGATGTCGACCGCGACATCAAAAATCGCTCCCCGAATGGCACGCACCAGCTTCCCCTGCTCGCCAGGTGCAAGTTGGTGGTGCAAGCCCCGCAGCACGCCGGCCCGTGATTGGGAGTGGTTGTCCTGAACAAACTGAACGTTGTGTCCGCTGAGGTCGGCGAATTTGCGGGCGTTGTAACTTTCAAAGAACCCGCCCCGTTCGTCGGCAAAGAACTGAGGCTCGAGCACCAGCAGCCCGTCTAACTCCAGACTCCTTGCGTTCACGGCATTCCCCCCTCCTCCGCCAGGCGGCGCAGGTAAAGCCCGTAGCCGCTATGCTCAAGGGTGGCGGCCAGCGCCAGCAGCTGGTCGGTATCTATCCAACCCTGCCGCCAGGCGATCTCTTCCGGGCAGGCAATCTTTTGTCCCTGACGGCGCTCCACCGTGGCAATAAACTGACCAGCATCAAGCAAAGAGTCATGGGTGCCGGTGTCGAGCCAGGCGTACCCTCTCCCCATGACCTCGACGCGGAGTTCGCCCCGCTCCAGATAGAGACGATTGAGGTCAGTGATCTCAAGTTCACCTCGCGCTGAGGGCGCAAGGGTTTTTGCCAGGCCCACGACTTCGTTGTCGTAGAAATACAGGCCCGTGACCGCGTAGTTTGACTTTGGCTCGGCTGGCTTTTCCTCGATGCCGATGACCACCCCTTGGTCATTGAACTCGGCCACACCGTAACGGTATGGATCGTTGACGTGGTAGACAAACACGGTTGCGCCCGCGTCCACGCCGCCTGCATGCTTGAGCAGCAACGGGAAGTCGTGCCCGAAAAACAAATTGTCCCCGAGCACGAGGGCACTTGAGCGGTCGCCAATAAATTCTTCGCCGATCAGAAAGGCCTGCGCCAGCCCATCGGGCCTGGGCTGCTCAGCGTAGGAGAACGATGTACCCCACTGCTCCCCACTGCCGAACAAGCGGCGGAAGCGCGGCAGGTCTTCGGGGGTGGAAATCAGCAGCATTTCCCGAATTCCGGCCAACATCAGCGTGGTCATTGAATAATAGATCATAGGTTTGTCGTAGACCGGCAAAAGCTGCTTGGACATTGCGTATGTCGCCGGGTGCAAACGCGTCCCGTTGCCGCCCGCTAAGATAATGCCCCGCCGGCTCATGACGCCACCAACTCGGCAACGGTGCGCTCCACCCCCGCCCGCCAATCCGGCAGCGCGACGCCAAAGATTTCCCGCAGCTTGCCGGTATCGAGACGTGAGTTCAGTGGTCGAACTGCCGCCGCCTGGTACTGAGAGGTCGTTATCGGCTCGATCGCTAGGGGCTCCAACTTGATGTGGCACCCAAGCCTTCGCGCCTCCGCAACCACGGTCTGGGCAATGTGATGCCAATTGGTCTCGCCGGCTGCGGCAAGGTGATAAATGCCTGAACCGCCCCCCGCCTCCTCCAACCGCGCCAGCGCATGCGCGGTAATGTCGGCAATCAACTCAGCACTGGTTGGGGCACCGAATTGATCGGCTACCACGCGCAACTGATCGCGCTCTCCTGCCAGCCTCAGGATGCTGCGCACGAAATTACTGCCCCGGGGCGAATATACCCACGAAGTCCGTAGTATCAGATGTTTACAGCTCGCGGCGACGATCGCCAAGTCGCCGGCCAGTTTGCTTGCGCCATAGATGTTGAGCGGACCGGTCGGGTGGGTCTCGTTGAATGGCGCGCTGCCGTGCCCGTCAAATACATAGTCGGACGAGTAGTGGACAAGCCAAATGCCACGGCGCGCGGCCAGATCGGCCAGGACCGCTACTGCCCGATGATTGATGGCGTCCGCCAGCTCTGGATGGGCCTCGGCCGCATCGACTGCTGTGTATGCCCCAGCGTTGATCACAGCGTCGGGTTGGTAGATGTCCAACACCTTCTCGAAAGTCTCCGGCGCGCTCAGATCCAACGCGTCACGCCTGGCTAGCACCACTTCACCCAGAGGGAGCAGCGCGCGCTGCAACTCCCACCCCACTTGGCCGGACCCGCCGATGATCAACATCCTCATGCGTATTGCCTTGCGACCCACTCACGGTAGGTGCCTCCAGTGACCGACGCGACCCAGTCGGGGTGCTCAAGATACCAGCGCACGGTCTTTTCTATCCCGGCGTCGAAATTTTGAAGGGGCTCCCATCCCAGCTCGGTACGCAGCTTTGTGGTGTCGACCGCATACCGGCGGTCGTGGCCTGGGCGATCGCGAACCAGAACGATCTGGTCGCCATAGGAGCGGCCGTCTTGCCTGGGGCGAACGTCATCGAGCACCGCGCATACGGTGCGAGCGACCTCGATGTTCTGCCGCTCGGCACTGCCGCCTATATTGTAAGTTTGGCCTGGCTTTCCCTCGGCCAGCACCATGCGGAGCGCCCGGCAATGATCGGCAACATAAAGCCAGTCCCGCACCTGCCGTCCGTCGCCGTAAAGCGGCAAATCCTTGCCGCTGATGGCATTGTTGATCAGCAGCGGTATCAACTTCTCGGGGAAGTGATAGGGACCGTAGTTGTTGGAGCAATGGGTGATCAGAACCGGCAACCCATAGGTCTGGCCGTAGGCGCGCACCAGATGATCTGATGCCGCCTTGCTCGCTGCGTATGGGCTGTTGGGCTTGTAGGTGCAGGCTTCCACAAACGGCGCCTCGTCCGGCTCAAGCGAGCCAAAAACCTCGTCAGTCGAAACATGCAGAAAGCGGAAATCACTCACTTTCCGCCAGTGCGGCAACGCCGCGTCAAGCAGCCGACTGGTTCCAACAATATTGGTCTGCACGAAGCTCTGCGGCCCGGAAATGGAGCGATCAACGTGGCTCTCGGCGGCAAAGTGAATGAGCGCGCGCACCTCATAGCGATCGAGCAGTTCGCCTACTCGCTCGCCATCGCAAATGTTAGCGTGGACGAATAGGTACTGTGGCGAACCTGCAATCTCGCGCAGATTGTCCGGGTTACCAGCGTAAGTAAGCAGGTCCAGATTGATGACAGGTTCATCGACCTGCTCGATCCATTCGTTGATGAAGTTCGATCCGATAAACCCAGCACCCCCCGTCACCAGTATCGTCATCGCCCGCTATCCTTCGCGCGTCACACAGCCGTCGAAAGCCTATGGGCTTGAAGTAGATCGGGAAATCCTGGGGGCGGCAATCGCCGTAGTTGCTTAGGCCTATCTAGTTAGACAGGTTGCGCGCCGGGTAAAATTGGCAGGCATGTGATTGCAAAAAGGCGTTCGGCCCCCAAACCTAACTCGTTTTATCAATCGTGCTCACCCGTCAAACCCAACTACGCTGGTGGCTCATCTGAAAGAGAGTTTCGATGTCGGCGCCTGCCACAAGTCGCGCAATTTTGCCCCAACGCGTTGCCGGCGCGGTACTGCGAGATCGCTGGCCAACTTTGGCGCGCGCGAAGGCGGCCACCAGATCGTCCCACCTACATTGGGCGGTGGCTTTCCTGCTCATTACCTGGGTAATGCCGTTCGTGATCTATGCCGGTCCGATCCGCCTTACCCCATACCGCATCGCGTTGATTGTGCTGTTTATGCCCTGCCTGGTCTGGCTGGCCCAGGGACGCGCGGGACGGCCCCGGCTGGCGGATGTCCTGATCCTGCTCTTCGGCATATGGTGCCTGATCAGCCTAACGGCGGTGCATGGGGTCGCCATCGCTGCTCAAACGGGCGGCATCCAGCTTCTGGAGACTTTGACGCCGTATTTCCTGGCGCGCTGCTGCATCCGGAATGCCGACGACTTTCTCGCTTTAGTGCGAATGCTGAGCATTGTAGTGCTGACGCTGGCGCCATTCGCCGTTATTGAGACCGTCACCGGCCGCAACATCTACATGGAGCTGGCCTCTTACATCTACCAGACCACCGGTATCACCGACAAGGAAACGCGCTGGGGGCTGCGGCGGGTGCAGCTATTCTTTGACCATCCAATCCTAAGCGGGGTCTGCCTTGGCAGCGTCCTGACGCTGACGCACATCGTTTGGGGCCGGGAGCTAACCTTCGTGCGCCGCTGGATGCGAAGCAGCGCGGTCGGCATTACGGCAGCACTCTCGCTGTCCTCGGGCCCATTGGGTGCTATGATTATCCAGATCGGGCTCATGATTTGGGATCGGGTAACGCGCAGGATACCGGGACGCTGGGTTATCTTGATTTCAACAGCCGCCCTCATGCTGCTTGCCATCCAGTTGATGGCAAAACGTCCGCTCATAAACATTCTGTTGTCGTACGCCTTCGAGCCACAATCGGCCTTCTTCCGCACATTGATTTGGGAATATGGCACGCGATCGGTCGCCAGTTACCCTTGGTTTGGCGTGGGCATGGGCGCCTGGGTCCGGCCGGAGTGGATGCCTCCGAGCGTCGACATGTTTTGGCTTTACAATGCCATCACCTACGGCCTGCCGGCCGGCCTGCTGTTCTTTGGGGCATTCGCGGCGGCCCTGATGGCGGTGATCAGCACCCGGCCTCTGGACGCCCGCCACACCGACTATCGAACAGCATATCTAATCTCGATGGCTTCATGGTTTCTCACCGGATGGGCCGTTCATTTTTGGAACGGGACATATGTCTTTTTCCTGTTGCTGCTGGGCAGCGGCATGTGGCTAGGCGACGTGACCGCGGATCCGGAAGGTCCAAAAAGGACGGCAAGGACCGTGGTTGCGCGACGGTCGCAGTCAGTGCCCGGCAATGGGGGACATTCTACGGAGCGTCCGCTTGAGCGAAAACTTGAGCCAGTCAATCGACCGTCTCGCGGTCGGCGAGACCGATAATCCATAGTCCCCGAAGCGATCGGCGGCCTCTAGTTCGCCGCGGTTTAGCGCCATCCTGGCATGGCGGAAAGCTTCCCCGGCGAAGTGGTGTAAGCATTCGCGCTGCAACGCGCCTGTGGGGTCAATCCTTGAAACCCCATCTGCAAAAAAGGCGTCCAGCGCTTTGGCACGGGCCTTTAGGTCCGCCAACCCGTCATATGCCTTGGACATGTTAGTACCGTGCATCCGATACACCGCCTGATCTTCATCGAGGTAACCTACATCGGCCCGCGCAGCCAGCCGCAGCCACATCTCCATGTCACCGGTGTGCGGCAGGTCCTGCCGGTAGCCCCCGACGGCGAGCTGCAGGTTGGTTCGCACCACTGCGCTGGGCGTCGGCACGATGTTCCGCGCGCGGGAATACTCCACAAAGCGCCTGCCGCTAAGGACCGCGCTGCCATCCGTGGTCAGCCGTTTCGGCAGCGGCGTCAGGCGTTCGGGGGGCGCATTGTCGCCTCTCAGCAGAGCGCGGCCGAACACGAATCCGACTTGGAGGTGCTCCTCCATCACGCTTACCGCTCTTAGCAGTGCACCCGGCAGCAGATAGTCGTCGGCGGACAGCAGTAGGAAATAGTCGCCATTGAGTTCGGCGATACCCTCATTGTAGGTCGCAATATGTCCCATATTGGCTTCGTGCCGGCGAAAATGCACGGCATCGTATTGTTGAGCCAGCGCCTCCCCAACCTCGGCTGATGCATCAGTTGAGCAATCGTCAATAATGAGGACCCGCACCGCCACGCTTTCCTGATTCAGAGCGCTTTCGACGCTTTGCCTCAGGTATCTTGCATAGTTGTAGCAGGGGATAACCACCTCCACGCTCACCATGCCGCTCCTCCCGTTTCGAGGACGGCGCGGATCGCCCGGTCAACGTCCTCGCCTGCGCTCTTCCAGTGCACGCCCTGCTGACTGTCGGACGCGGCGCGTGAGTAGGCTGCGAATTCTGGCATGGCTACGATGTCCTCAAGACTTTCCGCCAACGCTTGCGGCGTTGCGGCCGCGTAGCGCACGAAGGGACTGTCGATAACCAGCCGATTGTGGGGCGCGTCGTTGAGGACGGGAATGCACCCAGACGCCAACATCTCGAGCGGCACCAGCGACACATTCGTCAAGGACAGACTGAGACCGGCATAGCAACAGTTATAAAGATCGTTCAACTGGTGCTGATTGACCAAGCCATGGCTGACAGCCTTGAAGGGCAGCCTGCCGACACTTTCTCCGTAGAGGTGAATATCGATGTCGGGGCGCCTCGCCGCAAAAAGCTGTAGCGCCAGGATACCCAGATCGAAGCCGCGCCGCGGCGTACCCGGCCGGGCATAAAAGGCAATGCCCGTTCGAGGCATTCCGCGATTGGCGTAGCTGGCGGTGTCACATCCAAACTCGAATGGATCCGCGTCCATTGCAAACTCGGTGCGCAGTTTTTGCGCCAGCCAGCGGCCTGCGGTGATGGCGTGAAAACCCATGCGATAGGTGTTGTCGGCCAAGATGCGCTCGGTGCTGACGGGATAGAAATCGGGTTCGTAGTCCTGCACAAAGTAAAACCGCTTGCCCGCGCTGGAGGCGCAATAGGAGGCGTAGGCGGTGGGCCAACTGGTGGCCACTACCCCATGTGCATCCTCCATCCCCGCCTCAAATCGGCCCACCGGGCCATGAAATCCGTAATACTCTCGCAGTGCCGCCTCATATTGATCGTGACTGGTCAGACGCGCATCGTAGAAATAGACCCGGCTCCGATAGCCGTTGGCCTCCAGATGTCGGATAATGCGAAAGATAGTCGTGTGCCCGCCGGAGCCGGCATTGGGCGCCGTCATGATCCAATTGAGCGTTATGGTCTCGCCGGGGGTCGGTCGTGCCGCCGGGCGTGCAGGCGGATGATCTAGATCGGCACCCAGCAAGTCCTGATCTCTAACAATACGCTGACCACCGGGCGGCCGCAGCGCGCTGGAAAACTTGACGCGCAGCCGGTGTGCAGCACCCGCTACACCTTCGTTGCGCGCGATCCAGGCTAGCTTCCGGCCACTCTGGCGCGCTGACTTAATCACTACGGTAAGCAGCTTTGCGCCAATTTCGACTGCGCCGCGTCCCTTGCCGGTGGACTGGTCAAGCATCACCAACTCCGGGGGTCGACCGCGTCGTAGATTCCTGGAGCAGCCTGTGAGCTCCCAACGCGGCTTTCATGCCCGCAAGATGCACGGTTGAGCCCGCCAGGCTGCGCACACACTCCCCTACCAGGACCGCTAATCGGAATAATGCGGTCGAAGCCGGGCCGTGGTGACGGGCGTAGTCACGAATGCGGTTTGTCGTAAGTATGGAATAGAGGCGCGGCCGTTGCTGATAGTCGCCACCGATGTGAACCACCTGCGCATCCGGCACATAAACGATCGACAGACCCTCCAGGCGCACCCGTCGCTGATAGTCGACTTCCTCACTATAGAGAAAAAAGCTCTCATCCCAGGCGCCAACGCGTCTGCGGGCCGCTGCGGAAACAGCTAACACGGCGCCGCTGGCCCAATCCACTGTACGCTGCAGGTCATAATAACGCGGGTTGCAGATACTCTCGCCGAGATCGATCCCCGAACCGAGCTTTGAACCGAGCAGTGCGTCTGCCCAAGCAGTCAGCAGGGATGGCTCCCGTCGCAGCGAATGAACCAGACCGCCATTTTCATACAGGATGCGCGGCACCGCTACGCCCACGCCTGGCTGCCGCAGCGCGGACACCAATTGCGCGGCGACCCCACGGGACAATCGAATATCTGGGTTCAGGATCAGCACATCGGTGTCCTCCCCTATCGTTGCCAGTGCTGCATTGATCCCCGCCGCGTATCCGCCATTCCAGCCGGTATGCACCACGCGGGCGCCGATCGGGTGGCCAAGCACCGTGGCAACGGACGCGTCAACCGAACAATTGTCTGCAACGACAATTTCGGTGTGCGTTAAACCCACGAGGCCTTCGGCCAAGCTATCAAACAAGCTGCCAACAACGTCATTGCTGTTATAGGTCACGACCACGACGGCGAGCGGGCGCTCACTCGTGCCGGTGCTGGTTAATCTGTCGCTGTCGATGTTGGTGGAATCTGTCACCATACCCCCCAAATACTGCCCCAGAAGGCTAGCCGCATGGGTCATGACGGGTGAACTAGGGATTTAAGGCTAACCCAGCACCATTCTGCTTAGCTGGTAGATAGAAATAGCCAACGCGTCTCGGGCCGAGGCCAAGCCGGTACCACTAGTATGCACATCCTGGCCCTGTCCGATTGATTGTTGCGGCCTAAGTCTGCCTCTTACTCTTGCCTCTTGTTAAACGGGAGGCTTGGATGGCTTTCGAACTCGACAGATCTGCAATACCGGGCTCACGGCGGCAGTCGCCCCCCCAAAATGCCCAGCTGCTTTTCGGTCTGCCCATAGACGGCCTGCGGATGGGAGAGGCTATCGAACGCTGCCGACTGGCGATCCAGACGCGCCGGCCGCTCCTGATTGGCGTGCTGAACGCCGCCAAGGTTGTCAATCTGCGCCATGATCCACACCTGCGCGACGCCTTGCTGGACTGCAACATGCTGCTCGCTGACGGGCAGTCCGTGGTCTGGGCCAGTCGGCTGCTGCACAAGCCCCTGCCTGAACGGGTTGCCGGAATTGACCTATTTGAGGCGTTGTTGGACCTGGCCCACCGCGAAGGCCGTTCCGTCTATCTGCTCGGCGCAAGGCCCGAAGTACTGGCGGCTCTCGAGCAGAACGTTCACCAGCGCTGGGCCGGATTGAAAATCGCGGGCAGCCATGATGGCTATTTCTCAGACGCCCAAGCGAGCGATATTGCCGCTGACATTCGTATTTCAGGGGCCGACATGCTGTTTTTGGGCATGGCCTCACCAAAAAAGGAAATATTCCTTCGGCGCTTCCAGCACGAGCTTGAGGTGCCCGTGCTGCATGGGGTTGGCGGCTCGTTTGACATCCTGGCCGGCCTCACCCAACGCGCGCCCCTAGCGTGGCGCCGCTTGGGCATGGAGTGGGCCTACCGCCTCGTCCAAGAGCCGCGCCGGATGTGGAAGCGCTACCTGGTCACCAATATTGGCTTCGTTGCCCTGACGTTACGCGAAGTCTTCAGCCCGTCACCCCGGTTGGAGCCGACCTCACGCTCCCGCGTCCAAACCATAAAAAAAATCGAACAGTCGTAACCTCAAACTCATCACAGGATCATGTCATGTTGAATGAAGTCTTTAGCGGCCAGCTGGCCGTTGTCGGAATGGGCTACATAGGCCTGCCAACGGCGACGGTTCTGGCGACCCGGGGTATTCAAGTCGTCGGGATTGACGTCAATTCGCGCATCGTGGAGGCAATCTCGCGCGGAGAAACGCCCTTCATTGAACCTGACCTGGCCGTGGCCGTGAGCGGTGCCGTCGCGATGGGGCGCCTCTCGATGTCCCGGGAAATGCCCGAGGCCGACGCCTACATCATTGCCGTGCCGACGCCATTCAATGCAGACCATACTGCGGACCTCTCCTTCATCCAGGCCGCTGCTAAGCAGATCGCGCCCAAGTTGAGGCCGGGTGCCATCGTTGTGCTGGAGTCGACTAGCCCGCCCGGTACAACCGAGAAGGTGAGCCGCTGGATCGGCGAAATACGCCCAGATCTAAGGATGCCGCATGTCTCCGGCGCAACGCCCGACATCTACGTTGCCCACTGCCCCGAGCGTGTGCTGCCTGGCAAGATTATGATCGAGATGATCACCAACAACCGGGTGGTCGGTGGCTTGAGCACGGATTGCGCTATCAAGGCCGCCAGCATCTACCGTGTATTCTCGCAGGGCGAGATCCTATTGACCGATGCTGCCAGCGCCGAGATGGCCAAGCTGGTCGAGAACGCCTATCGCGACGTCAACATTGCCTTTGCCAACGAGCTTTCGTTGATCACGGAGTCGCTGCGGCTCGACGTCTGGGAAGTCATCCGGCTCGCCAACCAGCACCCTCGCGTGAACGTGCTGTCGCCAGGTCCCGGCGTCGGTGGGCACTGCATTCCCGTCGATCCGTGGTTTATCGTCGCGGCCGCCCCTGAACAGGCGCGGCTAATTCGCACAGCGCGCGAGGTCAATGATCACAAGCCACACCACGTAGCCGATCAGGTCATCGCTAAGGCCCGGCGTTTCGTGTCGCCCTCGATTGCCTGTCTGGGTTTGACCTTCAAGGCAAATGTCGACGATATCCGTGAGAGCCCGGCCATCGAAGTGGTCAATCTGATCGCAAAAGCCCTGCCGGAGGTCGAGATCATGGTAAGCGATCCCTATGTCGAGGAGCTGCCGGAGTTATTGAACAGCAATGCGAACCTGAACCTGGTGAACGCCGGAGAGGCCGTCGACAGGGCCGACATCATCCTGCTTTTGGTGGAGCACGAAGCCTTCAAGTCACTGCGCCACACCCGTCACAACGGCAAGGTTATCTATGACACCCGGGGCGCCTGGGCCTGATCAGGTGCAATCCGCGCGACAAAGTCGAGCGGTCTTTCTGCATGGCCGAAAAAGTGCTCGATAGCCTGCACGCATCGCGCTGAAGCATGCCCATCTCCGTATGGATTTACGGATTTGGCCATGGCGTCATAAGCCGAATTGTCGGTAAGCAGGGTACTGACCGTGTCAACGATCTTGTCCTTGTCGGTACCCACCAGCTTCACCGTGCCCGCCACAACAGCCTCCGGCCGCTCGGTGGTCTCGCGCATGACCAGCACCGGCTTGCCAAGGCTGGGGGCTTCCTCCTGAACGCCACCGCTATCGGTCAAAACGATGTCGGATGCCTGCATGGCGCCGACGAAATCGCTGTAGCCCAATGGTTCTGTAATAACCACATTGTCCAGATCCTGCAGCGGCGGGAGCAAAACCTCGCGCACAACGGGATTGAGATGAACTGGCAGCAAAAGCACCACGCTGGGGAAGCGTCGGGCGATCTCGGCCATCGCCTCTGCAGCGCGACGCATCGGCTCGCCCCAAGACTCCCGTCGATGCGCGGTAACAAGGATTGTCCGGCGTCCCGCCAATCTGCGAAGGTCCTCGTTGGTAGGCGGCGTCCGCCGTGCTGCCACCTCCAGCAAAGCATCGATAACGGTGTTGCCGGTGATGCTGATGTTGCTTGCCGGGATGCCTTCGGCGAGCAGATTGCGCTTCGATGTCCGGGTTGGCGCCAGATGGAGCCGCGCAATGCGGGAGACCATGGCCCGGTTCATCTCTTCGGGGAATGGATTGTAGACATCGCCCGTGCGCAGGCCCGCCTCCAGGTGAACCACCGGCACCTTTTGGTAGAAGGCCGCCAGCGCGGCAGCGAAGCAGGTTGTCGTGTCGCCTTGTACCAGCACGGCATCGGGCTTCTCCGCCTCGATTAGGTCTGACACACCATCTAGCGCGCGACAGGTGATGCCTTGCAGGTTCTGCCGTTCAACAATGATGTTCAGATCGTGCTTTGGCACAATAGCAAACAACGAATTCACTTGGTCTAGCATCTGACGATGCTGCCCTGTGACTGCGACCGTGACCTGTAGGTATTTGGACGCGGCAATCGCCGAAATAATTGGGGCCATTTTGATTGCTTCAGGCCGCGTGCCATAGACAGCCAGAATTTTGGTCATGGACTTCCACCCCCCTGCATCGGCCCATAAGCGGGCAATTGGGAGAAGGCTAAGCCCGTGGGGCGAACCCAAAAATAGGCACATCGTCCTAGCGGATGGGACTGTGCCGTACTTGAGCAACAGCGTCCGCTACATCGTCCCACCAATTGGATGGAGGCGTTTTAGAATCCGGCGCTATCCAGCGGACGTTAATAGTTCGTTAAGCTTATCGGCGAGCATGAGAACGTCCGAACAAGTTAGTTTTTCGTCAAAGTGGGTATTTCCTCCCCCCGCATCTCTCCCCCATGGCTGGTTTTGTAAGTCGTTCAGGCCAATTCAGGCAGTCGCCCTCGCCGGCAATACTGCCTGAGCGACTAAAGCTGCCGTGCCCACAAGCTCCTGAATCAAGAACCACCGCCAAGAACCACCGCGACGGCTTCCCTTGGGGGCAGATCTAGGCGCCATCGCACGGCTTCAAAATGCGAGGGTTTGATGTTTGAAGATCTTTCATGGAGGCAGCCGCGCGCCAAGGTCGCCATAGATCCCGTTGGCCACCGCTTTTATGAATTGGGAAAACGGGTTGGTGATGTTGTCCTGGTTTTGCTGGGCGGGCCATTTATCGTACCGGTAGTTGCCCTGCTTGCCGCCATGATTATGTTTGATGGCGGCTCCCCGTTTTACTCGCAGCCGCGCGTCGGGCGCCACGGCCGCGTTTTCCAACTGTGGAAGCTCCGTTCAATGGTGCCAGATGCCGACGCTAAGTTGGCGGCCTATCTTGACAGCTGCCCCGAGGCACGGACCGAATGGGACACGGCTCAGAAACTGAAACGCGATCCACGCCTAACCCGCATCGGACACTACATCCGGCGCTACTCGCTAGATGAGCTACCCCAGTTGTGGAACGTCTTGATTGGCGACATGAGCTTGGTCGGGCCACGGCCCATGATGCGCGAGCAGCGTGTGCTGTATCCCGGCACCGCCTATTTTGATCTTCGTCCTGGCCTCACCGGACCCTGGCAGATCAGCGCACGCAACAACTGCTCTTTTGCTGGGCGCGCCGCCTATGACAACAGCTATGCAAGATCGGTTTCTGCATCGACAGATATAAAAATCCTGATGCGAACCGTTGGCGTCGTCCTGCGCGGCACCGGGTGCTAGTTCGCGGCAGCCAGCCGCGCTCTTAATTGGACACCGGGCTGTTCTCCCCCAGAACGGGGGTGGTGGCACTGGCTGTTGGGGGTTGTATTTGCACGGTTACTTTGACCAAGTCTCCAGGCATCAGGGTGCTCACTTCGGTTGCATTCAGTGTCGCCGGCTGCCCGTTCTGCTCCCGCATGATGGCGTAGTTCAGGCTGATCCGCATCGCACCGGCGAGCTTGAGGTTCCGATCGACCTCGACTGACTGGCGCAACAGGCGGGTGGTAACGTCCTGGTTTAGCAGCAGACGCTCAAGCGCCGCTTGTTCAGCTTGCAACTGGATTGATACCTCAGCTGTGTGGTCATCTTCTAGCTTGGCGAGATCCCGTCGGGCATTGTTCAGGTTCTGGCGTGCCGACATAGTGGCGAGCAAATTGTCCAACTTGTCAGAGCGTAAATCCGCAAGAATGCGTTCCGCGTCCGATAGTCTGGACACAGTTGCGGAGCCGGCAGCGACCAAGTTGCCTATGGTATCGACCTGTTGCTGTGCCCGTGCCATCTGCTCCTCGAGGGCCTGCGCCTTCTGGTCCAGAGTATCAATTTGCGCCTCAAAAAGCTGCACCAATTGGTTCAGCCCGGCCTGCTGGCGCTCATATCCATTGATGCGTGCGGTGAATATCCGTCTTTCCTGTTCCAGAATGTCCGCTAACCGGGGGTCATTCTCATCCAGTTCTGCGGGGAACTCTATTTCTCTCCGACCGGCAAATTCACTGTCGAGCCGCGCCAACCGCGCCGTCGATCGCAAGATGTCGCTGCTTAGGCCATTGAGGTCCGCCTCAAGCCGGATCGTATCGGTCAATCCGGTTGCGGTCTCGATTTGGTTCTCGCCGCCGGCCAGGGCCAAGGCGTGTATGACTGTCATGCCCGGTCGAAATGCATATTGGCCAGGGTTGGTGACGTTGCCGACAACATAGACAGGTGGATATTCGAGCACCTGAATCGATACGTCGGGCGCTTCAAGCAGCCCCAGCTTAAGTTGGAGGCGCCGGGCAATTTCGGCCCCCAGCTGTTCTGGTCCGAGCCCCGCAGCGGCAATGGCACCAAGCGTTGGGACCATTACCGTGCCATCGGCAGCGACTTCCACATCCCCGCCCAGTGCGTCCCAGCGTTGGTAGTCGCCGGTCGAGGGGACAAACTGGACCACCGTAAGACGGAGCTTGGTTTGCGGTGCCAGCTCCTCGGGCGCGCCATTGGCTGATGTCGACAGGCAGGTGGTGGCAAGCAGAGCGCCCAACATCAAAGCTCGACTGAACCGTTGTAATTTCAACATTGTACCCGTCGTCCTTTGGTTATTGAACACAGGGTAGCGCAGGCCCCCAGCATACAGAACCGACCAGTGGGGCTTAGTCCATATGGAGTATCCGGGCATTCCGGCTCGCCCGTGTTGACGATAGAGCCCCATCAGAACCCTCCCTATGATCGGGCTAAGGCTCCGGCCCTAATGCCCTGAAAACCTTGGTGGCCGATGGTGAACGCTCTCAGTAATATCGAGTTCAGGTTCTATCTCTGGCTGTTCATCAGGCGTTTTCCGCTTTTCCTGATTGCTGCAGTGGTGGTCGGGACGGCGGGCGTTGCCCTGACGTTGCTGTGGCCGACTTCCTATCAGGCGACTGCCAAAATTCTGGTGGAGTCTCCGCAGATCCCCACTGAACTGGCAAAGTCCACTGTGCCCACGGGCGCCGCTGAGCAATTTCAGATCATTCAGGAGGATGTGCTGTCGCGCCAAAACGTGCTTGCGCTGGCAAACCAGTTCGCCATCTACAACGGGCGCACGAACATGTCCGAAAGTGACGTTGTCGATGACATGATGCGCCGGCTTGCCATTCAGCCTACCGCGTCTGGCGGTGGGGGCGGCGCAACCGTTTACAGCATTTCATTCAGGGCCGACTGGCCCGACACCGCCGCTGCGCTGGTCAACCATCTGGTGACGACGATCCTTGATAAGGACGTGCGAATCCGCACCCAACGAGCGACCGACACGGTTGCATTCTTCAGCAGGGAAACCCAACGCCTCGACAACGACCTGCAGGCGCTTGAAGGCAATATCCTCGCCTTCAAGAACGAGAACATCAACGCCCTGCCCGACAGCGTTGATTTCCGGCGCGAGCGGCAGATCGCCCAGCAGCAGCGCCTGCTTATCCTGCAGCAAGATGAGGTGGCGCTGCGCAAACGCTTGTCCGATCTGCAGTCCGGGCCACTCGACACCGCCGCCACCCCGTTGACGCCGACGGAGCAAAGCCTGCTCGCTCTTCGGCAATCGCTCTTCCAGCAGCAGGCGCTGTTCAGCGATGATAGCCCTACCATCACCGCTTTGCGCGCCAGGATTGCGACCCTGGAGAGCGAGGTCGTCGGCAGCGCCGGTCAATCGGGCGCACCCCGAAACGCGCGCGATATTGAGATCGATAGCATTGATGACCGGCTTGAGGCTATTGCGGCTGAGCGCCAGTTGATCGAGTCGTCGATCGAAGCGCTGGATCGTTCAATCGCCGAAACCCCTGCCAACGAGACCAAGTTGAACGCCTTGGAGCGAGACCGCCAGAACGTTCAGGCTCAGTACGATTCTGCCGTCGCCCGGCTGGCGGAGGCTTCGACCGGCCAACAAATCGAACTTTTGCTCAAGGGCGAGCGGTTGTCGCTGATCGAGTCTGCAGTACCGCCACAGCGGTCACTGGGACCGAGCCGAAGTGTCTTGGTGCTGGCCACCTTCGCCGCAGCAATGCTTGCGGGCCTGGCAGCGGTCATAACGCCGGAGTTGCTGAACCGCAAAATACGGCGTCCTGCTGAGATGATCGGGAGACTGCAAATCGTGCCCTTTGTGACCGTACCTTACATCAAGCGCTCAATGTTCAATCCGGCGCGGCTAGGGCTTCGGATCAGCATTCTGATTGCCGTTCCGGCCTTGTTGCTCGCATTGGGCACCGGCGATGCCCCTAGGAACGCTTTGATAGGCCATGCCCAAGTCAGTCTCATCGCCACAAGTTCCACGCCTTGAGGAAACTCTATGACCGCATACACCAAGATCCCGACTCATGATGGGAGAGGCTCCCAATTGCAGACCTTCGACACGGGCATATCATCCTGGTCCAGGCTCGCGGCGCTGCAGGTCGACTCCAAAACGATGTGCTGGGAGCGGATCGTCTCACTCAAGCGACGCCATCCCGCCGCGGTTGCGTTCGACATTATGCGCACCAAGGTTCTCAAGAGCGCTCGGGAGGAAAACTGGCGCACGATCGGCATCACTGCTCCGGTTGCCGGCGGCGGCAAGTCGACGGTTGCTGCCAATCTGGCCATCAGTCTCAGCAAGCATGAGAAATTGCGTGTGGTGCTAGTCGACCTTGACTTGCGCAGCCCACGGCTGGCTCAGATGTTGGCTCACAAAGGCCAGTATTCCATCGACGAGTTTCTGCGAGGGCAGTGCCTGATCGAGGATTTCTTTGTCCGCCTGGGAGATAACCTGGCGATAGGAGCCAGCCTGGAGCCGGGCGGCCGCGACCTAACTGAGGTCCTACACAGCAGCGGCGCTGCGCATATGCTGGAGCTCATGCGCGACGATCTCGCAGCCAATATTGTTATCTACAATTTGCCGCCGCTGCTGGCCGGCGACGACTGCCTCGGGCTCCTGCCGCTGGTCGAGGCTTCGCTGCTTGTGGTTGGCGCGGATTTTAATACCGTCGCCGACATCGACGTTTGCGAACGCCTGCTGCAGTCCCGGACAAAACTGCTTGGCGTTGTACTCAACAAGTGCCGCTACAGAACAGAGGCATACGCCGATTTCCTGGCGTAACGGCCGGCGTCCTACTCGCGGAATGTATGGCTGAGCCGGTCCTGGATTGGCGCCATCAAATAGGACCACACGGTTCGCTCGCCGGTCTGGAAGAAGCTTTCCGCAGGCATGCCCGGCACAAGCGCCGCCCCGTCGGGCAACTTGTCGCGTTCTGTGTCAGCAATATCAACGCGGACAGAATAGTACTGTACGCCCGTCGCGGAGTCCCGCACCAAGTCGGGCGATATGCTATCGACGCGGCCTTCCAGGTTGGGCGTGGTCTGAGTGTCGAAATTCAACATGCGGACCTCGGCCGACTGACCAACATGGAGCTTGCTGACCTCGAGAGGGCTCACGCGCATGTCAACCTTGAGCTGGGTTTCTTGCGGCACGACAAGCATCAACGTATCAACCGGCGAAACCACGCCCCCAACGGTCTGCACGATGGACTCGTGCACCGTTCCGGCAATTGGAGCCCTTACTTCCAGGCGGGATAGCCGGGCTCTGGCCGCAATCATCTTCTGCATCAACTCGGCCACTGTCTGGGAGACCGTCTGCAGCTCTGCTAGCGCCTCGGCCTGGAAATCGGTTCCGATCTGATCCGCCTGCATTCTCAATTCCGAGATGGAGGCCTCGGTTGCCGCGATCGAGGCCTGCACATTGAGCACCTGGCCGGAGAGCTCTGCCTCGTTGCGCTTCATCTCGTTAAGCCGTTGATTGGAAACTAGCTCCTTGGAGAACAGATCGGTCTGCTGGGCCACTTCATCGCGAACCAGATTCATCTGCCTGGTGTAGGCTTCCAACTGGGCCCTATAGCCTTCAATGACCGATTGTTTCTCGCCGATGAGTTCATTCAGTCGGGCAACCTCGCTTTCGAGCGACTTCGCACGCGACAGCCGCAGACTCTGTTGCTCGCCCAACACAGCTGACAGCTTGGGATCGGGGGGCCAGTGCCCCGCCACCTCGGGAAGTTCAATCGCTGAAGCGCCAGTGCTTTCGGCGGTCAGCCGGGCCTTGGCGCCAAGGCCCTCGCGCAACTGCGACAGCACGACCTCCAGCTCGGCACGAAGCGAAACGTCATCGAGAGTAAGCAGTAACTGGCCAGCCTCCACCTGTTGATTGTTCTGCACCAGGATTTGGCGAACAATGCCACCTTCGGGGTGCTGAACCTTCCGCGAACCACTCTCGGACACGACCGCGCCGGTGGCAATGATGGCGCCCTCGACCTTGGTTGTCGACGACCACCCGCCCAGCCCGACAACCAGGGCCGCCATCACTCCGAGGCCAAGCAAGCTGTGCTGGCGAAGGCTAATAAGGTTTTGGTTGGAGTACCCTCCAACCGGGGCGCCAGTAATCAACGGACTAGGCACTTTTTTTCCTATCGATCGTGGTGGGGGGCAGGGAGATTTGCCGCAACACGGCTTCCTTGTTGCCAAAGGCCGCGGGACGGCCCTCGCGCATGAACAACACCTTGTTGAGCGCCTCGACGGCGCTTGGCCTGTGCGCCACCACCACAACAATGGCGCCACGGTCGCGCGCATCCAAAATCGCGGCTGTCAGCGCCTGATCGCCTTCCATGTCCAGGTTCGAGTTTGGTTCATCCAGAACCAGTAGAAAGGGGTTGCGGTAGAGGGCCCGCGCCAGCCCTATGCGCTGGCGCTGGCCCGCCGAGAGCATCGAGCCCCGGTCGCCAATACGGGTATCATACCCTTCGGGTAGCGTGATGATGAAGTCGTGCACACGGGCGGACTTTGCGGCGTTGAGGATGGCCCCGGTGTCCTGGCTAGGGCTGAACCGACCGATATTGTCGGCAATTGTGCCGTCCAGCAGCTCGACCGCCTGAGGTAGATAGCCGACCGTGTGCCCCAGGAGCCTGGGATCAAAGTGCGAGAGTTCCGAGCCATCGAGCCTGACCGATCCGCGAAGAACGGGCCAGACACCGACCAGGGCTCGGGCAATTGAGGATTTGCCGGATCCCGAAGGGCCGATTATCCCAAGGCCATCCCCCGCCACGAGCTCAAAGCTTACATCTTGGACAAGGGGAGCCAGGCGCGGATCTGGGCCGGCAGCCAGCTGGTCCACGATCAAGGTTTCGGTCGGCAGCGGCAATTCAGTCGGTCGCGCGGGCATCTCGCTGAGGGGCAAAATCTGGAATAGGCGGGCAGCGGCCTGTCGCGCATTCACAAACCCGCGCCACTGCGAAACCACTTGTTCGATCGGCGCTAGCGCGCGTGAGGTCAGGATCGAGGCCGCAATCATCAGGCCACCAGTGATCTCCCCTTGAATGACGAGGTAAGCGCCAACGGCCAACACCGCCGATTGCAGCAGATAGCGCGTTCCCTTGGTGATCGAGGAATAGAATGCCGTGCGATCAGCCGAGTACTGTTGGGTATTGGCCAAGTGCCTGGCCGCATGCCACCAGCGATTGGTTATCGCATCAAGCATGCCCATGGCCGTGATCGACTCCGCGCTGGACTCCGCATTGTCGGTCAACGCACCCCGCTCATTGGCCGCGGCGGTCGCCATTAGCCCCGGACGGCGGGAGTGAAGTTCGTTGATTACAAGCAGTGCCGCGATAAAGACTGCGCCCAACAGCGTGAAGGCGCCGAGCACGGGATGCAGGAAAAAGGCGAAGACCATGTAGATCGGTATCCACGGCAGATCCAGCAGCGAGATCGGACCTGGGCCGGAAATGAACTGACGGAGAACGTCCAGATCCTGAACCGGGTTGGCGCGGAGCCCATGCCCTTCCATGACCTTCAGCCGCACCGCGGTCTGAAACGCGTTCCTGGCAAAACGGTCATGCACCAGTCCCCCAAAGCGGATCGCCATACGCGCTCTAATCCATTCGATAAGGGCATAAAACCCATACAACAGCACGACAAGTCCTGTCAGCGCTACCAGGGTCGAGGTCGATCGGCTGGGCAAGACGCGGTCATAGACCTGCAGCATGAAAATCGAGCCAGTCAGCATCAAGACGTTCGACGTGATACTAAGAGCGAACAGCACAGCCATCTGGCTGCGCGCCAAATAGATCAAGTCGTTCAAAGGCTTGGATTCAATTGCGCGTAGGATAGTCGTCACCGCCCTTTCGTCGGGTGCCAACACTGCCCCGCTAGCACTGGCGCCGTCTTAAAGGAGTCAAAGGTGTCCCAATTATGGACATTTCAGATAGAAGCTTGCGGTTCGCCCGATAACTTCTCCGATCCCGCGAGAAATACCAACTGACCTATGGCAACTAAGAATGGGGAGGGGGGTAAGCCGGAATAGATCATTCTGATTATGTTTGGCGATGTTAGCTCACCCGCGGATAGGAACTTGGATCACGCACCCCCAAAGCGACCTAACTCTCTAGCTACATTGTGAAATTGCCGCCGTCCTGTGGCCTGCTAGCGTTCAGATGACGAGCGTGATCAACCGCGCGTTCCATGGACCAGGACTGGGATTGCCAAAT
The DNA here is from genome assembly GCA_019359435.1 of Kaiparowitsia implicata GSE-PSE-MK54-09C. Taxonomy (GTDB): domain Bacteria; phylum Cyanobacteriota; class Cyanobacteriia; order Elainellales; family Elainellaceae; genus Kaiparowitsia; species Kaiparowitsia implicata. The sequence goes on along the minus strand of JAHHHI010000103.1, from coordinate 67,179 downwards.
GCTAAAGCGGGTCATTCTGGGGGAAGGCGCCGTAATCCATCAGCCCGAGTTGGTTAATCTCTACGATTGCTCCATCGGGCCGGGGAGCCGTATCGGTGCGTTCGTGGAAATCCAGAAAAACGTGGTGATTGGCAGCAACTGCAAGATCTCCAGCCACAGCTTCATCTGTGAAGGCGTCACCGTTGAGGATCGCGTCTTCATCGGGCATGGGGTGATGTTCACCAACGACCCATATCCGCGGGCGACGACCAGTACAGGCGAAGTGCAGGGCAGCGACGACTGGGCCGTGGTGCCAACCATCGTGCGCCGCAACGCCTCGATTGGCAGCAATGCAACGATCCTGGCTGGGCTGACCATCGGCGAGGGGGCCTTGGTCGGTGCCGGAGCCGTAGTCACCCACGACGTGCCGCCCGGAGCATTGGTTGTTGGCGTGCCGGCGCGACAGGTCGTTTCCTCCAGCAAATCCACACAACAACAAGGGCTGCACCAATGGTAGGCATCGGGGTCATCGGCTACGGATATTGGGGTCCCAATCTCGTCCGGAACTTTTACGACGTACCTGGGGTACAGGTGCACTGGGTCTGTGACCTGCGCACCGAGCGCCTGGCCCGGTTGCGCCTCCGCTATCCGGCGGTCGAGATCACCGACGACTTCAACCAAATCCTGAACGATCCACGAGTTGACGCCGTTGCCATTGCCACCCCCGTCTCGACCCATTTTAAACTGGCAATGCAGGCCCTGCGCGCCGGCAAGAGCGTCTTTGTAGAGAAGCCGATAACGGCGACCACCCAGCAGGCTGAACGACTCATCGAGGAGGCGGATCGGCGCGGTCTTGTTGTCGCCGTCGATCACACCTTCATCCATACCGGCGCGGTCAAGAAACTGCGCGACATCATCCAGAAGGATCTGGGCGAGATCTATTACTACGACTCCGTGCGGGTGAACCTGGGCCTGTTCCAGCACGACGTCAGCGTCATGTGGGATCTGGCGGTGCATGACCTGTCGATCATGGACTACGTGCTGGGCGCGCGCCCGCGCGCAGTGTCCGCTACGGGCATGGCGCACGTAGCCGGCCAGCCCGAAAACATCGCCTACCTCAACCTCCATTTCGACTGCAAGCTGATGGCGCATGTGCACGTCAACTGGCTGGCCCCGGTGAAGGTGCGGCGAACCCTAATTGGCGGCAGCAACAAAATGGTCGTCTACGACGATCTGGAGCCCAGCGAAAAGATCAAGGTCTACGACCGTGGCATTACACTGGACCCGATGGCGCCAAAAGCCAGCGAGCGCAAGAAACAGATGCGCATCGGCTACCGGGCCGGGGACATGTTTGCGCCCCAGCTCGATGTTTCGGAGGCGCTTGGGTCCGAGCTGAGTGAATTTGTGGCCTGTGTTGAAAGCGGCACCCAGCCAACGGCCGATGGTGCTGCCGGTCTCAGGGTCGTGCGCATTCTGGAGGCCGCGACCAAGTCCATGGCCAGCCATGGCGCCGTTGTCGAGCTCCCGAAGGATCTGGTGCCGGCATGATCGCGTTTCTCGATCTCAAGCAGCAATATGCCAGCATTGCTCCCGACATCGAAGCGGCTGTGCTTAACGTTCTGCGTTCCGGGCGCTATGTGCTGGGCGAAGAGGTCGCAGCCTTCGAAACCGAGTTCGCGGCGGCCTGCGGCGTGCGGCACGCTATTGCGGTGAACACGGGTACCAGTGCCCTGCACCTGGCCCTGCTTGCTGCTGGTGTCACCGCCGGGGACGAGGTCATCACGACCCCTTTCACCTTTATCGCCACGGCGGCGGCCATTCGTTACATCGGCGCCAGGCCGGTATTCGTGGATATTGACCCGGCCACATTTACCATCGATCCGGCCAGGATTGAGCGGGCAATCACGCCGCGGACCCGCGCCATAGTACCTGTCCATCTCTATGGGCAGATGGCGAATATGGACGCCATCATGGCCATTGCCACCCGTCACGGCCTGGCCGTTGTCGAGGACGCCTGTCAGGCGCATGGCTCACGCCAGCATGGGCGGAGCGCCGGCAGTATCGGCCTATCGGGCTGCTTCAGCTTTTATCCCGGTAAAAACCTCGGTGCTTGCGGCGAAGGCGGCATGGCGGTCACCAACGACGATGAACAGGCGCGCTTGATCCGCATGTTGCGCGACTGGGGCCAGGACCGCCGTTACCACCATGTCATGGAAGGCTACAACTACCGCATGGACGCCATCCAAGGCGCTGCGCTGCGGGTCAAACTGCGCCAGCTCGAAAGCTGGACCGAGGCAAGGCGGGCGCGCGCCCAACTCTATGGCCGGCTGTTGGCCAATTCACCGGTCGAACCCCCAAGCGAGGCGCCTTGTAACCGGCACGTCTGGCATATCTTTGCGGTCAGAACCGCCCATCGCGATCAGTTGCAGAAATACCTGGCTCGGGAGGGGGTGGAAACCGGGCTGCACTACCCGGTGCCAGTGCACTTGCAACCCGCCTATGCCGATCTCGGGCACCGCCCCGGGGACTTCCCGACGTCTGAAGCGGCGGCCGACAGCGTTCTCTCCCTGCCCATCTATCCAGAACTCAGCCTGCGCGCGGTCGAAACAGTCTGTGCGCTTGTCGGTCAGGACGCCTATGTCAGTTGATCCCATCGAAAGACGCACAAACATTGCCGCTGTCCACGGGCTGCGCGGTATTGGGGAAGACCCGCAGTTCGAAGTTGGCTTGGCAAATTGGCTGCGCAGCACCTACGGTACCGCTGGGCTGCCAGACCTGTACTCCCGCTTTGCTCTCGGCGACGGGCAGCTGGATGCCCTGATGCGCCGCGTCATGTGGCGGCTCGGCGCAAAGACATGCGGGTCGGGGCTCCAGATCGCCAGCCAGGCCAGCTTCAAGCACCTCGAAACCTTCGAGATCGGCTCCAATGTCTTTGTTGGTACGAACGCGTCTATTCATGGCCGGATCGGCGGCACCTGCATTATCGGTGATCATGTCTGGATCGGGCCGCATGCGTTTCTTGATGCGCGCAATCTGGTGCTCGGCAATCACGTGGGCTGGGGGCCAGGTGCCAAGGTTCTCGGCTCCGAGCATACCGGCGTTCCCATCGACGTACCCCTTATTGCTACGGATCTGGAAATCAAACCTGTCCGTGTCGGCGCCGGCGCCGACATCGGCACCAACGCCACCATCCTTCCCGGCGTCACTATTGGGGAAGGCGCCATCATTGGGGCCGGGGCGGTGGTGACAAGCGACGTTCCTGCCTATGCAATCGCGGCGGGCGTACCGGCGCGGGTCTTGCGCATGCGCAATGAAGAAAAGGAAGCGCGGTCATGATGAAAGGCAAACGGATACTGATCACGGGCGGAGCTGGTTTGATCGGCTCTCACATCGCGGACATTGTGGCTTCCGAAGAGCCATCCGAAATCATCATTTTGGACAATATGGTCCGCGGCCGGATGGACAATTTGGCCGATGCCCGGCAGCGCGCACCATTGAGCTTTGTGCACGGCGATATTCGCGACGCAGCCCTGGTGAAGTCGACCATGCGGGGCGTGGATCTGGTGTTTCACCAGGCCGCCATCCGCATCACCCAATGCGCCGAAGATCCTCGCCTGGCCCATGACGTGCTGGCAACCGGCACCTTCAACGTACTCGAGGCGGCGGTGGCCGCCAAGGTTAAGAAAGTCGTTGCTGCCTCTTCGGCTTCCGTTCTGGGCGCGGCCGACGTCTTCCCCACGACCGAGGAGCATCATCCCTACAACAACCGAACAATGTACGGGGCGGCGAAGGCCTACAATGAAGGGCTGCTGCGCAGCTTCAATGAAATGTACGGGCTCGATTACGTGGCGCTGAGATATTTCAACGTATACGGCCCCCGCATGGATGCCTTTGGCGCCTATACCGAAGTCTTGATCCGTTGGATGGAGCTCATTGCTGCAGGCCGTCCGCCGGTTATTCTGGGAGATGGTACCCAGACCATGGATTTCGTGGAGGTCCGCGACATCGCGCGAGCCAATGTCCTGGCCGCGCACTCCGCGGCAACGGACACCATTTTCAACGTGGCCAGCGGCAAGGAGATCAGCCTCAAGCAGCTGGCGAATGCATTGCTTGATGCCATGGGGTCTTCGCTGGCGCCTGTGCATGCACCTGCCCGTAAGGTCAACCCGGTGGCACGGCGTCTGGCATCCACCGAAAAGGCCGAGCGGATGCTTGGCTTCCGATCGGAGATTACAATCGAGCAGGGATTGCGCGATCTGGTTGCGTGGTGGCGGGCAGTACCCAAGCCCGAGCAAAGCAACGTAGCATGAGCACAGCTCGCCAAATTCCGGTGGCCAAGCCGATGCTGGGAGAGCCTGAAGTTGACGCGGCGCGACGGGTCATCTTGTCGGGCTGGGTGACACAGGGTCCCGAGGTCGCCCAGTTCGAAAAAGCGTTCGCCGCCTACGTCGGCGCGCCGTTTGCCTGTGCGGTTTCAAACTGCACGACGGCGCTGCATCTTGCCCTGCTCGCCATCGGTGTCCGGGAGGGCGACGAGGTCATAACCGTCAGTCACTCCTTCATCGCTACAGCCAATGCCATTCGCTATTGCGGCGCCACCCCGGTGTTCGTCGACATTGAGGCGGTGGGCTTCAACATCGATCCCGACCACGTTGCCGAGGCCATTACCCCGCGCACGCGTGCCATTCTCTGCGTCCATCAGTTGGGCATGCCCTGCAACATGGGCCGGATCATGCAAATCGCCCGTCAGCACGACCTCAAAGTGGTCGAGGATGCGGCCTGTGCCACGGGCAGCGAGATGCTTTGGAATGGGGAGTGGGACCGAATCGGCAAGCCACATGCTGACATCGCTTGCTTCTCGTTTCACCCGCGCAAGGTGGTGACCACCGGCGATGGTGGCATGCTGACTACCTCCGATCCTGAATACGATCAGCGGTTCCGTCTGCTGCGCCAGCACGCCATGAACGTTTCCGACACGGTGCGGCACGGTTCCAAACAGGTCATATTTGAGAGCTATGATGAACTGGGTTATAACTATCGGATGACCGACCTGCAGGCCGCGATCGGGCGGGCGCAACTTGAGCGGCTGCCCGGGATAGTCGCGGCACGGCGTCGCCTGGCGGCACTCTACACCTCTCTACTGGCCCCCATCAACGGGCTGGTGCCGCCGGTCGAGCCAGGCTGGGCGCGCAGCAACTGGCAAAGCTATTGCGTCACCCTGCCTGAGCACGCCGATCAGTCCGCTGTCATGCAAGCCCTGCTCGACAACGGTATCTCGACACGGCGGGGCGTGATGAATGCCCACCTGGAACAAGCCTATGCCGGCCGTGATACGCAGCGAACCGCAGGATGGCTGACGAACTCGGAGCTGGCGCAAAGCCGGACGATAATGCTGCCCTTGTTCGCCCAGATGAGAGAGGACGATGTGCACTATGTCGCTAGCGAACTCACTCGGGTGCTTGCGAACCTGTCTACCGCCAACAAGCGCTCAGCTGTGGGGGGTTGAACGCTCTGGCTGGTGCCGCAGCACGAAATAAACGACCGGCCGTAGCGGCAAGGGAACCCAGTTTTCGGGCACCAGGCGGATCAGTTGGGTTAGCGAAAACCAGCACCCCACAGCGGTACAGACGAGGGCCACGACCGCCCCGGGCCAGAGCGGCAACAGTTCCACGGCCAGCACGGCAAAGCCGGTAAGGCCGGCAAAAATGGTGCCCAGCGCCAGGTTCTCGGTTGACCAGCGGAAGCCGCTCAGCCTTCCGACCAAGAAATAAATGAGCACGCCGTGCCAGGCATAGAGCCCAACAAAGGCCAGGCCTGCTCCTTCAAGCCCGACCACGCCCAGTAGCAGCCAGGCCAACCCCACATGTACGATGGTCGCTGCAACCTCGGTCCAGAAAAACACCTGCTGCGCGCCCTTTGCCAGAATGACGAAACCCATGGGCCAGGCCACGACGCGCAGCAGCATCCCCACGCAAAACCAGCGCAGCAGCGGTACGGCGTCCACGAATTTGGTCGAATAGAACACCGTGATCACCAGCGGCGCCAGTGCCAGGGTCCCAAGCAGGCCTGGTGCGGCCAACAGCATGCTGACCCGTGCCTGTTCGTTGACCATGCGATTGCAGGCACCGTTGTCGGTGCTCACAGCGGACAACCGGGGATAGAAGTCCGTCCCCATCGACTGCAGGATAAACCCGACATAGATGCCCCCGAGGGCCCAGGCGGCCTGATAGTTGCCGGCGGCGTCGACGCCGCTTTGTTGAACTATGAAGATGCGGATGACCAGGGCCGCTCCCGCCGTCAGCAGGCCGCTCACCATGAACGCAAACCCCAGTGTAATCAGCATCCTGGTTTCTGCGGTAAAGTCCCGCCATGAGAGCCTGATGGCTGGTAGCCGAATATTCCTGCGGTACCAAAGGGCGGCAATCAATGAGGTTAGTCCAACAGCCAACACCGACGGCACGATGCCCGCCTCTCCAAAATAATATACCAACGGAATGGCGGTGACGGTGTTAAGCACCGCACCTACGATGGTTGCCTTGGCAAGGTCACCGATCCTGCGATTGCCTTGAATGATGGCTGTGGGCGCCCCGGCGACGACGCGAAAAAACACCGCCATTCCGAGCAGCATAACCCCTGACATCTGGGCTTCGTTTTCGAACGTGAGATTGGAGACGGGCGCCGCAAACATGACCAGCAGCAGGGCTCCGAACGTGCCCAGCAGCAGGGAAATGAGCATCATAACCCGGGCGATCCGTGCAACCTTCTGCAGGTCACCGGTCGCGGTAGCGACAGCCACTTGCCGAACCCCACTCGCTTGAACGCCCATGCCGGCCAAGCTCGATGTGAGGTCGACGACGACATTGAATAGGCCAAACAGGCCCACGCCGGCTGGCCCCAGCAACACAGCCAATACCTTCAACCGGACTACTGAGAGCGCCATGCTGATGACGGACGACGCCCCAATCAGCGATGTCGACCTCAGGATGTCGCCATAACTGGCCCTGTCCGATTCCCGCTCAATTGTGTCCTGGGCCAAAATCTCTCGCACCCCACAGCGCCTCAGCGAGTGTCGCAGTGCTCTGGGCGGACCGCAATCGATAGAAATTCGTTGAAGACTAGTAAGCTCTTAGATCAAACGGCTTACTAGAATTAGAAAAACCTACATCCAAATATCAATATGGAGAAAAATTATGCTCCGCTCAACAAAACTGTGGCCCATTCGCAACAATATGAACGGAAATAGGCTAAAAATACGCTTTTTGGCAACAAAGCGTAATCCAGAATGTCACGAATCGGTCATTCTTTTTAAGACGAATATCAAAAGCTTAATCGGGGTATCGCCCTTGGCCATGGCAGAATCTGTCAGAAGCTAGGCGACCTCACTGCCGAATTGGGCAATTCGGTCGTTCCCTGGCCCAAATTCTCCATCAATCAATTCCCTGTGAAACTCACGCAAAGGAATATCGGATGGCTGGTTGGCCAGATTCAACAAATACCGGGGTCCCGGACGGCGTCACGCTGCTCCCATCAGGTTCTATCATCGTCACAAAGCCCGGAACTGTCATTTCCGGACTCGACATCAAGGGTAACATATACATCGATGCAGACAATGTTACTGTCGAGAACTGCCGGATAACCTCGAGTGCTTACTCAGTTGTTCAGATCAAGACTGGCAGCACCGGCGTTGTCATTCAGGACTGCGAAATCAATGGTGTCGGCAGCAACAATGAAGGCAGCCACGGCATCAATGGCGTTGGCACATTCCTGCGCAACGATATCTACAACGTCGAGAATGGCATCAATGTCGGCGCTGGTAGCGGCACGGTGATCGAGGGCAACTATATTCACGATCTGAAGGCCTCGGGATCTCCCCACTATGATGGCATCCAGATTGATGGTGGTCAGTCCGACATCAGAATTGATCACAACACGATTATCAATCCGCACGGCCAAACGGCTGCCATCATGATCGACAACTATTTCGGTCCGGTATCGAATGTCGTGGTCAATGACAACTTGCTCGTCGGCGGCGGCTACACCATTTACGCCGATGCGCAGTTTGGCGGCGGCGCCCTGTCCGGCGTCGAAATCACCAATAACCATATTGGCAGCGGTTATTACGGCTCTCTGAACACCAACAAGAGCTCTCCCGTCTATACCGGCAACACGCTGGATGGCCACGACATCGCCGCAACTTTGAACGGCAACGGCAACGACACCAGCGGTGGCGATACCGGCATCTCTGAGCCAGTTGCCCCGCCAACTGCGGAGCCGGCGCCCGTCGAGCCGACCGCTCCGACCGCTCCGACCGGCAACACTGCGACCAGTGGTGCTGACCGCCTGACAGGCGACGACGCGGCCAACGTCATTGATGGCCTGGGTGGCAACGACATCATCAATGGTAGTGCGGGCAACGACACCCTTATCGGTGGCGCAGGCTATGACACGCTCACAGGTGGGGCGGGTAACGACGTCTTCGTTTTCCGCAGCGCTGGTGAAATCGGCGACCGACCCGGCGCCCGCGACATCATCACCGACTTCGCGCAAGGCCAAGACAAGGTCGATCTGTCAGGCATCGACGCCAACAGCAACGCTTCTGGCAATCAGGCCTTCACGTTCATTGCCGGTGATGGCAGCAGCTTCACCGGCGCCGCTGGTGAGCTGGCCTGGCACACGTCCAATGGCAACACCATCATCCAGGGCGACCGGGATGGGGACCGCATCCATGACTTCGAAATGGAATTGCGGGGCGAAGTGTCCCTGAAGGTCAGCGATTTGATTGGCGCCGGCACAGGCAGCACGGTGACCGCACCCATTGCCCCGATAGCGCCGACTGCCCCGGAACCCACAGCACCAGTGGACAGCAACACAACCATTACGGGCACAGCTCGCAATGATCGTGTCAACGGCGACTCTGGCGACAACTACCTAGCCGGACTGGCTGGCGATGATCAGCTCAACGGCGGCGCGGGCAATGACGTGCTCGATGGCGGTCCCGGTCGCGATTACCTGACAGGTGGTGCGGCCAATGACATCTTCATGTTCAAGTCTGTGGCGGACATGGGCATGAGGGTTAACACCCGTGATGTCATCACTGATTTCGTTAAGGGTCAGGACAAGATTGACCTCTCAGCTCTGGACGCAAATACGAACACGTCCGGCAACCAGGCGTTTTCCCTTCTGACTGGTGAGAACCAGGCCTTCTCCAAGACAGCCGGGGAATTGGCGTGGCGCATCGAGGAAGGTCGCAACCAGACGATCATCCAGGGTGACGCCAATGGCGACGGCGTCCACGACTTTGAACTTCAGTTGACCGGACAGATCCAGCTGAGCACGGCTGATTTCATACTCTAGCGACCAAGCAGGGCGGCCGGCTTACAGCCGGCCGCCCGGAGCAACCCTGCTTTAGAGGCCGGGGTTACCGATGGAGTGCGCTCTGTTGCGCGATCGTGCCGACCAGTCCCGATAAACGCTTGGTCGGTCGCTCATCACCTCAACACAGCACTTTATTCGTGAAGGCGCCGATTTTTTACCGCATTGGCTTTAGGCTCCGAGGCGCGCAAGTTAGGAACTTGAGGCCGGATGCGGGTGAACGCACAGCGTCGCTCCATTGGTGCAGCAAATGGCCGGGATGGCGGCCCAGGGAGGGTCTCGACTATCGTATCGCTCAATCAACTGCGATTTCCGGTAAGGAGCAAAGGGTATGCCCGAGCCATCATCACCCCGCCCCTCAACGCCTCCGCCCCATTGCAAACAGTACCCCAACCACGAAGCACCGAAACCACCCAGCTCAAAGTAGCGGCTGCACCCTGATCTTGTCCCCCACCACATCCTGCAGGGCACCTTTCCGTATAACAATTATGTGGCGAGCAGGCCAAGGTCGATGCTCCAGGACCGCAGCCTCATCGAACGTGGTAACCTCGAACAATGTTCGCTTTCGTGGATGATAGTAAAAGAAACCGTAGCCCAGTTCCGAGATCGCCCGGTACCATGCCAACGACGTCAGTCCAAGCAACACAATCAGAATGTCGACTTGGCCCGCCTTGAGGCACGGCATGGCCCCTTCGATCACTGCGGGCTCGAAACCGGCCACGTTGATCTTGAGCACATTAACGTGATCAAGCTGTAACGAGTTCACCGCGACAGCGAGGGTGTCTACCTCCACCAGCTCGACACACAAATTCGGACTGTCATCCGCCGCGAGCTGACTCATCCATGTCTTTGAAGCCGTCGCAAAGCGGGCCGTGTCCTTCCGGTTTGACAGAGCTGCCTGATGGACCACAACACGTTTCTCAACCCGGTTACGAGCGAGATTGCGCCGCAAGGTTGCAACGTTCGCACTGCTCGGCTCGAACGCATGCACCGTCGCGCCAGGCAGGCAAACCGCCGCAAAAATTGTGAACTGGCCGATCGCTGCGCCAACATCAACGATCGTCCACCCGGACTTGGCCACGTTTCTCAGGAAGTCAAATTCGGGATCAATGAAGTCGCCGAAGGCCACCAATGCTGCGGGGAACTGGCCGGGATAGTCGAACTCCAAAATAGGACCGCAACGCAATCGAGCATCTGCGTGAGCAGGTTGCGTCAGCCAAAGCTTGGCGAGACGCCCCAACCCTCGAAAAGCCGCAAGCGGCCCTGCTACACGAAGTCCCCAGCCCAACTTTCCCGCGAGGTTGAGCAGACGCTCGAATCCAAAAGAGGCTGCTTTCACTGGGACCTCCGGCTATCAGTTACTGTTGCGACTGGGCTATTCTATAGCAATTAACCCAGCCCCCCCGTCGCCAGATCGGCCTAGGGTCGGCAGGCGTCTAGATCAAGTGCTTTAACGAGTCACGGCCGTGTCACGCAATCTCCAATACTCTGCGATCGCGGTAATTAGTCGAGGGGCTCGACACAGAGTTCGTGGGGTTCAAAATGAGTGACCTTAGCCAGACAAATACTGAGACAGGAATTTATGCATTCTGGAACACAACACCGTCGCAAGACATAGAAGGTCGAGACGGAATATTGATACTCGCTGACACCGGAGTAACGTTTCAAAGTCTGCTGAAATCAGCCCAGCAGTGCTTTCCGCGGGTCGGAGTGACCCTGTCCAACGAACTTCCAGATGAAGACCCAGCTGCGCTTGCACCACGCCTAATCCTTGTGGACCCGCTAGCATTTCGCAATATTTCTAGCACGATCTCGCAGTGCCGCGAATATTATCCAAACGTACCGATCGCGCTGCTAGTCGAGGGGGGCTGGAGCGACGATCCTACCCTGCGTGCTGTTGTCGCTGAACGGGCCGTCCAGGGACTGTTGCCATTCAACCTGAAGATAAACGTATGGCTTGCCGCGGTCTGGTTGTTGCTGAACGGGGGGGAATACTTTCCCAGTACGGTTAGCCCCCGGTCGGCCGCCCGGAACTTTCTGACACGACGCCAACAGCACCTGTCTTCGGATCGGTCGGACTCTGCGGGGACGCTTTCCAGCCGCGAGGCAGAAGTCCTAGAGTTGATGTCGGATGGATTGCAGAATAAAATCATAGCGTCCAAAATGGAGCTTTCGGAACACACGGTGAAGGTGCATGTGCATAATGTCATCCGTAAGCTAAAGGTGCATAATCGCACTCAGGCCGCTGCCGTGTTCCGCTCCTTCGACCGGCGTCCAGGCTACGAACCTGCGCAACAGGTTCAGCCAAGTAAGGCCCCGCCGGTCTAACCGGCGGCACTTTTCGGCCGAGCGGAATGCTATTTAATAGACAGATCGCGCCCCGGTTCCAATGTCGGAGCGCTCTGCCTTCGTGACAATCACGTATCGTGACAACCATACCACTCAAGGATCGAAAACAATGCGTCCAACTTGACAGCGATTAATTATAAGTATTCCCTCATCATATATGAGACTTACAAGGTTTAAACATTGGAAGTCGCGAATGATGAACGAGTTTCCAAAAAATGTTTCAATACTAACTCTTGGCGATTGCCTGGTCATCTCATCTGACCGTGTGACAACACCGCCTGTAAATTTCCTTCGCATTGCGGCCTATATATTGCTTGAAGGGCATGGTCGGCCCGTGCTCCGGCGGCGAATTGGCGACTTAATCTGGTCGGACAACAGCTCCATGCGCGCAAGTGCTGACATCCGCCAGTCTATCGCCCGTATTCGCCGGTTTCAGGTCGAGCAAGGCTTCCAGCTCCTGCGCGCCGATGCACGCATGGCGTGGCTTGACCTACAAGATGGACTATATTTCGACCTTGACGAATTTGTGAAGCTCCTTGCCAATCCTTCCCCAACGTCTTGGGTACGCATGTGTGAGGTCTACAATGGGGAGCTTTTGGCGTCACTTGGCGCAGCAGGCGAACTCTTTGAAGAGTGGCTAGCGTACCGGCGCGCCGCGCTCAGAAACCACTTCATCATCAGCATTTCGCAGGCAGTCCTCCCAGATAGTCCGCTGAGCGTTCAGGAACGGCATTACTGCGCATCACGCCTTCTAGTGATCGACCCTTATCACGAAGGCGCTTACCGCGCGCTTATGCGAGATGCGGCCGCCAGCGGCCAGCATTCGCTGCTGCGCGAGCTGTTCGCGCATTGCGTCAGGACGCTGAAGAACGATTTGGGCGTCGACCCCGAGATTGAGACCATTCAACTCTATCAGTCGCTCCTTAACATAAACCAGCTTTCGCGGACTCCGGCCGGTGGGCACGGCGCATCAGCCCTCCGGCAGAAGACCCCGTAATGCTGGGCGTCAAAAGCAACATGCCGGACGCGCTCACACCCCGATTTGGGCCTACGCCCGGCTCTCTCTGAGTAAGCAGAGCAGAATCCGCTTGCCATAACCACCATCATGAAGAATGGCCGGACTGCTTGCCAATTCCGAAAGCTCCTTTCGATCCGGAGGCAGGTCCGAGGAGGTTGATTTACAACAATTGCCGCGCGATGAAGAATGGATCGACCGACTGAGAAGCGCAGCCCGGTGAGGTGACAACCCCGAACACGGGTGGCTGACTGGAGGGGTGAAAGTAGTTGGCCAGCTTGTGCCAATAGTAGTCGAGCTTGGTGAGAATGACGGGTTGCCGCTCGTACACCTGACCACCATAAATATAGACCAACTCCTGTCCCCCGGCGCGGTCAGCAATTGCCGACTGATGCCAGCCTAGAGGCGACAAGGTGGTGATCTCGATGCGGCAGTCTTGCTTATTGGCGACCCAGGCGCGGCCTCCGAGATCGCCGCCCTCCACCAGGGAAAAGCCCTCAGCGGACAGGGCGCTGAGGCTGACAAAGCCGTCCGGCTGCCGGCTGCGTTGATCGGGAGCGGCCATGCTCCAAGCCTTAAGCCCAAGGCTGGCAACGAGCAGGAAAACAACCGCCAAATTAGCCCAGTGTGATGGCATCGCGCCGCACCGCAAACCAGCCGATGACCATGATAAGCACTGTCGTGGTCCAACCGGCAACACTCGCTCCCACCTGCCCATGGATGAGTTCAAAGTGACTCGGGTAATAGCCAATGAGACTGATACGGGTAACGTTGATCAGCACCACGAGAGAACATGTGAGTAGCCCAAATCCCAGTGTTTCCTTTGACCATTTGCCGGAGGTAACGTTGACCAGACTAACGAAGGCTAGGATCGCCAGAGACAGATTTGTGAGGGAGGAGCAAGCCGGAGCGATCCACATCGCTCCAGATCCATCGGCAAATGGGACCAAGTTTCCGTTCCTCGCGGTGCCGACCGTCCAGGCGATAAGCGTCGCATCGGCTGCGAGGATGGCGTCGCCAAAGAGGCTCATCAGGACACGTGCCCAGAACATGGGGATAGTCATCGCCAAAAGGATCGACGCACCGCGCCATAAGGTGTCGCCAGGTGTCGCCCGGATGAGCAACGACAGCCCTAGACCGCTAATGGCGAGCCAGCTCAGGGCCGGCACCGGCAATAACATACCCAAACTTCCGGCCGAGATGAGAAGCCAATCGCCTCGTCTCGGCACAGGCGGTGGTGATCGACCGACAAGCAGCAGGCCCGCGAACAGCGCGAGCCAGACAAAAATGCTGATGTCAAAGGTGTTCAAAGTCGCCTGGAGGATATTCCCCTCGGAAATGGCGGCAAAGATGCGCTCCGATATGCCGTTGGCGAAGCCGACCGCTATTAGGCCGCAGCAGAGCAGCGGGAGGGAAGCGCCCCTGCTTCGCACTAGCGCTCCGGGAGCTGGCAGAGTAATCACCCCTTGAAGCGATCTGGGCGCCGCTTCCTGGATTTGATCCAGATGAGCCCGCCGGCCACCGCCAGAATTGGCAGGCCGATCCCCGCCACCGGCCCTGGTGCGCCCACCACTGCGTTACCGCCCGAGCCGCCTCGTCCCCAGCCTAGGCCAGGGGTGTCTCCCCTATCGGCGGGGGGGGAGGCCATGGCTACGGGGCCAACCGCGAGCGCCAGAGCCAGTGCCAGGCCAAGTCCCTCGAGTTTACGCATTCACCACCTCCATCCGGTTCCATGCCAACCTCGGCTCGGACGCAATGTGCGCCTCACCTTCCGATCAAACAATAAGCCGTTCAGTCTACAAGCTAACACTGGGCTCAGGATTAGCGCCCAAAAGACATGTGCACCCATGGAGTGGACGGCCCCGCTACCACCGGCTAATGACAGGAGTAAGCTGGTCGCCGCCGCCAACACTTTCAGCGGGAGCCACGACATGGAACCAGTTGTATAGGCCTAGACATCGTAAAGCAGGTCTTCCCAGTTCACGGGATTGATCGAGATGGGAAAGCGGTGCTCCGCAAGCGGCTGCGGCGCATTGAGATTCTGTCGATCTTCTCTCGCCTATCGCCGTGTTTGATCGGTGCGGAAGCCTGTTCAACAGCACATTATTGGGCTCAAGAGCTCGCGATGCTAAGGCACGGAGCGTGGGCCATCCTCAAAAAGAGAACGACTTTCAGGACTCGACCTTCGGCAATTCAAAGGCGTCAGGCAGGTCTACGAACGGGTGAGGTGATGATGACGTCATGGCGAACCTGTTTGGCCCGGGTAGAGGGACACTCCGTATTCGGTCTCGCACTTCGTGAGTCGTTTTGATAAGGGACCCTTTCCGCGCACTTCATTAGGGCCAACGACCATGGGTCGGAAGGCCGGAGACATGACTGCACCCGACTAGCGGGCCGAAACGTCAAAAAGCACTCTCGCCCCGCGGGGAGCCGTCCAGACATGACCGGTCAGGCGGCATAGCCGATACGGGATAGGCATGCGCCTATGAGTACGACTATGTCCAAGAGTCCCGATGAGCCGTTCCGACGGAAGCCATCGCCTCCGTGCAGCGCCGCCGGCGCTGGTCAGCGGCCGAGAAGGTTCGGTTGGTCCGAGGATGACTGCCAGCAGTGTAATAGCTGCCAGCCCGCCCTCTCTTGTACCCAGGAAGCGACACGGGGCCACCATGCAAGCCTCAAATGAGGCGTTCCTCTATTGGCAGGGGCAAGCGCCGCAAGGCGCGAGTGGTCAGCAGCACCCGCAATATAGTAGTCCTCAATAAACCGACTGATGTATGGACCAAGTAGCTTCTAAGGCTCAGAATTTCCTGGGGCGCCGATTGGAGCACACTCAGATGTTTGCCATGAAAATACATAAAGGCTTGTCCTTAGGTTGGGTTTTGATCCTGACTGCCTGCTCCCCAGTCATGCCTGACACTTCGGCTGATAAGGGTCTCACAACTAGCGTTGCCTCAAGCGAGGCTGGCGGCAATAAAGTGCTAGGCGCACCCGGGCCGGTGGCGGGGGTGGGTTTGCCCCTCATGGTTTTGGTCGGAGGGGTTGTCTGGATCATGTCCCGCAAAGAGCGTCGGGACCGCCTTCAGAAGTGAGTAGCCCGCAGGCTGGGGTATGCCTTTCCGCTCGAACCTCAGACGCTAGCGTCCTTCGCGGTGTGATCGCGATCGGCCTTGTCAGCGGCAACACTGAAAATCTGCATTACACCGTCTGAGGGCGCTGGCGATGTGGATCGCGGCGATCTTTGGACTGCTGCGCACTGTAGCGTTTTCCAGCTTGAGTGCTCGGACTTGGGAGCGGCGGAAAAGCCTGTCAGTGGCAACCTGACCGCCATGGGCGCCATCCGTCGCCGATGCTCAGTTGAAATGAGTGGGAGCACCGCCCCTGCCCTATTCGATGATCGCCGCCTTTCCCTTTCCCGATAGCCGGGCCCGATCGAGATTGGCCGTGGCCCAGGCCACGACATCGCCGCCAACCCCGCTGTCGAAACGAACACCGCCAATGCTCATTTCAAACTCAGCATTGTCCTTCGCATTCATGAGGATGGTCTTGTCCACCGATTCAAGAATGCGGCTGCTGATCACCTCCCCCAAATGCTGCGACGCGCCGCGCAGTAAGACAGCAAACCGATAGTCGGCGACATGGGCCAGAAGATCATCGGAGCGAATAGCCTGGCGAATGGACTGCGCCAGCCAAGGCAGATTTTCGACTCGCTCGCTCACCGCCCCTTCGACTGGAGTACGACTGCTGAGGTCAATGAGTAATAGCACGCCGGGGGCCTGCACTTGCTCCACATTGAGCATGGTCATGAACCGGTCCCAGCGCAGCGCGCCGGTCAGCGGATCAAGGTCCTTCTTCCCCACCTCAAAGGCCGCGGGCTTCACGTCCTTGCGTCGGTCGACCTTCTCATCGTCTATGCCAGCCAGCCAGCCAAACCAAGTCTTGATCATGCGAACGCCCCTCGTCGAGATTGGAAGCATGCCACCCTGCACCGACAGGTCTCAACCGTCGCTGATGGGGAAGCCGACAATTTTAAGCTTTCGCTGCAAACATCCTCGGATCACTTGCAATTTTAAACGCCTGCCCATGCTCGTAGCTTCAAATGGTGCTCGAAACTAGGCTCCGAGAGACCCGGGCTGCGCCTGCGCGGCGCGACCATGATCGGCAAACCCTGCAGATCGGCAAGCAACACGTAACGGCGCATGACTGACTGCGCGGACAAGCAGCATCAGATCGGTTGACAATCCAGGACCGGACATAGTGGAGCGCCCGCGCCACAAAGCTGTGACGACAGTGGGGGGACGGTGAGGAAATAGCCATGCTCTCGCCTGATGCAGAACCTCTAGTGGCCACATCCATTCAGCAAAAGGGCAAGCACAAACGCCCTGAATGGAAAAAGGTTCCCCAATGCCGCAATTTTACCGCGCCGCCCTACTCACGCTCGCACTGGCTCTACCCTTATCAGTACATGTGGCCTCCGCGGCACAGACGTTAACCGGAGTGGCCTCGTGGTATGGGCCGGGCTTTCATGGGCGCACCACCGCGAATGGCGAACGCTACGATATGCACGACCTCACAGCTGCCCATAAATCCCTCGCCTTCGGAACGGAAGTCAAAGTGACCAACAGCAACAACGGCAAGGCCGTGATTGTCCGCATCAACGACCGCGGTCCTTTTGTGGGCAGCCGCATCATTGACCTGTCAAAGAAGGCGGCGGAAGCCATCGACATGATCGGCCCCGGCACAGCCTCGGTGACCGTCGAGGTGCTGACCTGAATGCTGCCCCGCACCGTCACGCCACGGACAGACTGGCACACCAAGAGACGCTCTGCCCGGTTCTTCGCCGGCGCTTGCCCCGACCTATCAGCTTAAATGCCAGCGGGCCCGGTCCGGGTAGCCCAATATCAGGAGGAAATGTCTAATGGACGCGCGGGGCCGCGCTCGCGACAACCACTCTACAGTTGGTTCTGCACGTTGTTTGGGGCGACCCCAATGAGAGACAAGTGGTTGTTCGCTGGGGTCGCGCCGAAACGCCACCTACCCTCCCGACAGCGGGTGATCCGAACCTGCCTTATCCAACTCCGAGAGGATTTCGCCGAGCATTGCCGCATTCTTGATCGCATGGCCGTCGAAGTCATTGTTGAAGTAGATCCAAACCCGCTTGGCCTGCGCGGTGCGGATGCGTCCGGCCCATGCCGTCAGTTCCTCACGGCTGTAATCGTGGCGATACCAACGTTCGACGCCGTGAAAGCGGATATAGATATCATCGGACGTTTTTACCAACTCGTCTGGTAAGCGTGGCGCACTGCACGAACAAAAGATCGCGCCGGCCTTCTCGAATGCCTCGTAAACCGCAACATTCCACCAGCTCTTATGGCGAAATTCGATCACATTGCGGCGGGCGGGATCGAGTTGGTCCAGTATTTCGTAAAGCCGCGCCGGTGAGTAATGATAACTGGGGGGCAACTGGAACAGAAAGCATCCCATGAGCGGCCCCAACAGGTCAGCGATATAGCCGAAATCCCGCACCAGGGTCCCGGTTCCTTCGAACTTCTTGATATGGGTGATCAGCTCCGACGCCTTGACGGTATAGACCATGTCCCGGCCTTCGGCCTGTTTGCGCCAAGCTTCTACCGTTGCGAGCGTTGGCCAGGCATAAAAGGGCGCGTTCAACTCCACAGTGCGAAAATGGTCGGCATAGTGGGCGAACCACTCCTTGGTCGGCATTTGCGTGGGGTAGAAGCTGCCGCGCAGGTGCCAATAGAACCAACCCGAACAACCGATGTTGAGGGACGGTGGTGCCGAGGTCGGCGGCAGATTACCGCTGGCTTCCGCTGCCAGACGGGCTTTGTGCATCTTGCTGGCACGCAAAACCGTGATCTCACGCTGCTTGATCCGCCTGGCCGCCCTCCTGGCGCGGCGCTCTTCGATTGTAGGGGGTTCCGATCGGGCCATCTCCCAAAACAGAACAGCGGTCAAATGGTTCACGGTCGGCTGCCAAGACTGCATTGGAGCGGCCTTGATCGGCTGATCTCACACTGCTTCGGCTTCAAGTTTTTTTGGATGCGACGGCTTAGTCAAGCTGCCCACGGACATCCTCACCCACGATGGGTATTCCAAGACAGCTGCCAATGCTGCACCAGAGGCGTTGCTGACGGGGAACGGAGCGGTCAATCTGGCGTTCCTGTCACCTGTGCAGGAGGCGCGAATGGCTGTTCGACCATATTGGAAAGGCTACCTCAAACTGTCGCTGGTGACCTGTGCCGTGACGCTGTCGCCGGTCACCACCCAGAGCGAGAAGGTTCGCTTCCATACGCTCAACCGCAAGACCGGTGAACGCATCCATACCCAGTATGTCGATGCTGTATCGGGCAAGGCCGTCGACGACGACGACCAGACCAAGGCGTATCAGAAGGGTGAGGACGACTATGTCATCCTCGAAGAGGAAGATCTCGACGCCGTGCAGCTCGAAAGCGCCCGGACCATCGACATTGATGAGTTCGTCGAGGCCGATACGATCGAGTGGGTCTATCTCGACAGCCCCTATTTTGTCGTGCCCGCCGACGAGGTGGGCGAAGAGGCTTTCACGGTAATCAGGCAAGCCATGACAGATAGCGAGGTCGTCGGCATCTCACGGCTGGTCATGGGCGGGCGTGAACGGGCGGTGATGTTGCAGCCCTGGGACAATGGCATCATCCTGTGGACCCTTCGGTACGGCGACGAGGTTCGCGACGAGGATGAGTATTTTAAGAGCGTTACGGCGGGAAAGCCGGATGCCAAGATGCTGTCCATGGTCGAGGAGATTATCGAGGATCGCACCACGTCATGGTCTGAGTCCATGGTCAAGGATCCGGTGCAGGACCGCTTGCTCGAGATCATTAAGTCCAAGCAAACCTCCAAGCGGAAGACCAAATCCAAGAGCGAAGAGGCAGAACCAGTCGAACCCCAGAGCAACGTGATTGACCTGATGGCCGCGCTTAAGAAGAGCCTTGAAGGCAAGTCCGCCGACAAGAAAGCCCGGCGTTAGCTCGCCTTTCGGCGTTCAGCCGCCGGTTTGGCGGCAGTGGCCCTGCCCTTCTTCGCCGATGTTTTGTTGCCTTCGCTTTTGGAACCACCCGCGCTGAGCCGCAATGCCTCAAGCAGGTCATTGGCCTTGGTGGGCTCGGGGCGGCGCAAAGGAACCACCTTGCGACCCTCGATCTTGGCCTTGACGAGCTCGGCAAGAGCCTCCTCGTACCGATCGTCGAATTTGTCGGGCTCGAATTCACCCGCCTTGGTCTTGAGGATGTGCTGGGCGAGCTCCAGCATCTCCGGCTCGATTTTGTGCTTCTTGATGTCGGCAAAGGCGTCCTTGGCGGAGCGCACCTCGTAATCGAAATTGAGGGTGGTGGCGATCAGACCCTTGCGGTGTGCTCGGATTAGGACCGGGCGTAGACGGCGGAATAACACGGTGTGGGCGATGGCCGCAGCTTTCTTGTGGCGCAGGGCCTCACGGATGAGCACGAAGCTCTCTTCCGTGGCCTCCGAAGCCGGCAAGAGATAATAGGGCTTATCGAAATAGGTCGGCTCGATGCGGCTGCAAGCAATGCACGCGTCGACGGTCAGGCTCTTGTCGCTTTCGGGTATGGCCGCGGCAATTTCGTCGGGCTCCAGAACGACATACGATCCCTCGTGGGTCTCGTAGCCTTTCACCTGGTCCTCGGATTCAACCGGCTTATCCGTTTTGTTGTCTACATAGACGCGCCGCAACCGATGGCCGGTCTTGCGGTTGACCATGTTGAGGGAAATGCGCTCAGACGTGGTGGCGGCGGTGTACATCTTCACCGGACAGACGATCTCAGCGATCTTGATCACACCCGTCCATACTGCTCGTGCGGCCATCACGTCCTCCATTGCCGGAGGCAGAACGGGTAGGAAGCGCCAGACGTTCCACTCGTCGCCAGCTCGTTAATCTCCTGGCTTGAGCAACTATAGGGCCTACTTGCGATACGGCTTACCTACGCAAGGATCACACAGCCGTGGGCGGCTCGAGCGTGGTGGGCGTTGCGTTGCCGCTATCGCGGCCTGACCGGCGCCCTGCGACACATCAAGGGCAGCAAATATCCTTCGATTCCCTCAGTGTCGCCACCGACTCCACTCTATTAAAGGACGTCGCTAACTCATTGAAGTAATGATAATAAATCATCTTCCTGCTGCCGACGGGCGGATGCAAGAGCGGGTCTACCGGGCGGAGTTCAACCTTGTCTCAGCCAGTTCGACGATCTTTTCAACCATCCTAGCCTCGTGGAGGGGGGCGTAGCGAGCTGCCTCCCGTAGGGCTCGCAAGCATCGGGTGATCTCTCGATCTTTGATCAGGCCCGGTGTATCTGGAAGCCCATCCTGATTGACCCACTCCTCGATTATCCGGCGCTCCCGATTAATGATCTCGATTGCTTGGCTGCTTTCCATGCTGATCCGTACGGCCTTCATATGCAAATCATGCATCCCATAAATGGGAACGCGCTATGTAGGTAAAGGTTCGCCGATCCGAGGAGATCTCAATTAAGTTGCTTTTTCAATCCATCTTGGAACTGGATCCATTCCGTGGCCAGGGCGATGATCTTGCCTACCTTACCGGGATGCTCCTCGGCCAGCGCTTCGAGGATCAGTATCTCTTGGCTGACCATTTGCAGTACCTCCTCGATCTCGCTTCCCGCCCCCACGGCTATCCAGTCCGCAAGGAAGCGTCGAGATTGGATTATGTGCTGATCGGCCTCGTCTGAAGTCATGTCGATATGTGCCAATATCTCTGCGTAGGCGTCAACAATCATCGCCAGGGATGCGCAGCAGACTATTTCCAAAACTAGGCGAGGCGTTGGCGCTTTCCAAATAAGCGCGGCTGTTTTGAGGTTGAAGATCCCTGATTTTTGACGGGTGACGATGATCGCCCTGATCGGGCTAATTATGTCGTCCAAGGCCTTGCCGAGCCAGTTTTCATCCCCGGGGCAACGACGTTCGGTCGTAAGAGTGAGTGCTTCCGACGTCCCCGAACTCTGTTTCGCCGCCGTACCGCTCACCTGTCGGTGTTAAGACGCCCACCGGTTTCTCGTAAGATCAGAAGCCCCGGCGCTGCCGCCGGGGCTTCGATCTGCGGTCGTTTTTTGGGGATGGCAGTTTACTGAGCGGCCGGTGTGTTTTCTTCGCTGTCGTCAGCGTCAGCGTCAGCGTCAGCGTCAGCGTCAGCGTCGGCGTCGTCGGTTTCGGCATCGTCGTCATCGCGAACGTAGACGAGGACAGTCTGCTCCTCGACGCTAAGCCCAACGATCTCACCTGCGCTCACGGTCTCCTGCTGCAGGACCCGGCCGATAGCCTCGTTACCAGTCAATGCCGCCAGCACCTCGGGCGAGAAAGCGCCTGCAACGCCGTCTTCGCAATCCGACAAGCGAATTACGTGGGCGTTGGTCGCAGCAGAAACGTCTGCTGCCTGGGCGTCGCTCGAGACAGCCAGATCCACACTGCTACACAATGCGCTCCCAGAAGCAGCAGCGCCGGCGGCAACCTCTTCATCCGAGACGACGCCATCGCCGTTAGTGTCGAGAGACCCATCGGCACTGCCGCCTGCATTCGCGCCGGCCGCAGCTTCTGTTTCATCGACGGTGCCATCACCATTGGTGTCGAGGGATGGATCGACGTCGCCACCTGCACTTACACCGGCTGCCTGTTCCGCGGCATCAACGGTGCCATCGGCATTCGTATCGAGCGACATATCAACTTCGCCCGACACCCCGGTTCCGCCAGCTGCTGTGCCCGTACCGGTGGTTGCACCAGCGGAGCCGCTTACTGTGCCTCCGGCCGTTCCCGTCGCGCCGGTCTGGCCAAACGCTACCGGAGCAGCTGACAACAAAAGAGCTGCTGTAAGAAAAGAAAGAACTGATAGGGACTTCATGCGGATTCTCCTCCGAGAATTGGCCCCCGCTGCAGCGCTAACGGACACATTGGGCATTGGTTGCTTACCGTTCTTCCAGACGCTCCGTCGCCCGGTGCCCCCTCCCTTCAAAAGCCAGGCATGGATGAACAGCGTCACGTTCAGGTCTCCGACCAGGGTGGATTGGCTTGGCCGGCCTTGGACTGAGTGCGGTTACATCGGCGAGCGTGATTTCCGCCTGGCCGCTTCTGCGGACGTGTGATCATCGAAAACCGTGCGACCGCCGTAGTCACGCGACCTCGCCCGCTCGTGTGCCATATAAGACTTGAGCGATGGGCCGGTGGCGGAGGCCTCAAGAACCCTTGCCTGTGCATCCAGGCGCTTGATCGCACCCAATTGCTCGTCCTGCCCCAGTCGTGACCTGGTCACGGCACCCTTCAGCACCTGGATGGTGCGGTCATAGACCGCCAACGGGACGGGAAACGGATGGCCATCTTTGCCGCCATGAGCCATTGCGAACCGGCCGGGATCGGCAAAACGATGCGGAGCGCCGTAAACGACCTCAGCGACCATTGCCAGCGATTCCACCGTCCGGGCCCCTACCCCTGGAACAAGAAGCAGTTCTGCGAAATCGACAGGTCCTCGATCTGCAGCCGCAGCCAGGCTGCCATGGAGACGCCTAAGCACCACATCGCTAGGCCGCACGTCGTGATGTTCGGGCATGACCAAGTGAGGCAGGAAAGGTTGGTCCTTGGGCTGCTCAACCAGACCTCGCAGCTTTCCCACTTCCCGCACAATGGCGTCCGGACCCAGCGAGCTCAGTAGATCTACACTTCCCGTTCTGGCTCCCGCCGCTCGGACATCGGTCAGGTTGATGATCTCGCCCTGAGCCTGTCCTTCGATCGCGGCATGGGGCCGCTCTACAAAGCTACCCAGGCCCTGGGAGGTCCAGTGATAGCGGCGCGCCTGACCGGCATCGCCTTTCATGCCCTGCTGCACGACAACCCACTTGCCATCGTCAGCGACGATAAAGCCATGGAGGTAGAGGTCAAAGCCATCCTGGACGGCGGCACTGTCGACCTTGGCAACGAGACGGCTAGCGGAGGCCAGTGCGCTTCCGTCGAACCCCACCCTGTCCCCGATCGATATCAACTCGGCCGGGGTGCTGCGTGAGTGCTTGCCGCGTCCGCCGCAGACATGCAGGCCCAGCTCCTTCTCCAATGGCGCCAGGCCGCGCTTGAGAGCGCCGATCACGCTTGTGGTAATTCCGGAGGAATGCCAGTCCATGCCCATGACGGCGCCAAAGGATTGGAACCAGAATGGATGGGCGAGCCGCTGCAGCAGCTCGTCCCTGCCATATTCGGCAACCATAGCCTCGCAGATCAGCGCTCCAAGCTTGGCCATGCGTTCGCTCAGCCAGCGCGGCACTCTGCCGCCATGCAATGGGAGATCGGCGCTGCCGGAACGGATTGCCACGGCTACCTCTTGGGTTGGGAGCGATTGTATAGCACAGAACAAAAGAGAAACAACCTTGCTCGGCGCATCGGGTTGGCAACCTTCTAAGTGCCCGGTTGCCCCAAGGGAGGCCTACCATGCCATCAAAGCTGATCCGCAAGAGCCAATACGATCCTGCGACGAAAGTCCTCTCGATCTGGCTCGTCACCAACGGCAAGCGCTACGACTATCTCGACGTTCCACCCGAGACATACGCTGCGTTCAGCAGGGCCTTTTCCAAGGGCTGGTTCTTCAACCGGCATATTCGGGGTACCTTCACGCTTCGGCAGGAAGAGCATGGGCAGACTGCCCCACCGGCAAATGGCGTGGATGGTTGACGATGCCAGCCTGGCATAGGCCTGCCGCGCCTCGCGTTCGCCACAAACCTCTGTCATAAGCTCCAGCTACGTTTTCAGCCCCGTTGGCTGCTCCCAGCCGGTTCTGCCGGCCCCGGCCCACCTCTTTTCAAATGCGAACGTTTAGGCACCCCTTGGCATATTCGGCCCTGGGGTCATCGCCCGCTCGCTTCGATGCGGGCCTTACTAAAGAACCATATTTTTGATCACTTACACCGTTAAATTCTTCAACACGACCAGAGCCTTCGGCCTCATCACTCCAGATAGTGGCGACAAGGACAAGCGTTTCGAAGGCGAGCCTGTCTGCGTCCTCTATGCCGCCGCCGCCTATCATCCTGGCAGGCAGAAGATCGCCGCCTGATGAGAACTTCTAATGGACCAGCCAGCCGGCACGAGCCGCCAGCCATCGATCGAAACACCGCGGTGGCACGACAGCAGCATTACCTGAGGCTGGCCGATGCACAGGTTAGGGCCGGTGACCGTGTCGCGGCGGAAAACTACTTTCAGCACGCGGAGCACTTCCTTCGTTGCGCAATCGAAGGAACACGATGATGAGCGAGATTTTGCCTGACGTGTCGTCAAACAACCGGCCATGGCCGCAGATCATGGCCCGCTACCGCCAGCCTAACCGATGGCGCAGCGTGTTAGAACTAGCGATCTCCCTCGCACCATTCATCCTCTGCTGGGGACTGGCCTGGACGTCGCTCGCTTACGGTTTTTGGTGGGGCCTGGTGTTCACAATTCCCGCCGCCGGCTTCCTCGTCCGGCTGTTCATGATCCAGCATGACTGCGGCCATGGCGCGTTTTTCGCGCACCGGCAGGCCGACGATTGGGCGGGGCGGATCATCGGCATTTTGACCATGACGCCCTACGACTATTGGCGCCGAACCCATGCCCAGCATCATGCAACCGCCGGCAATCTCGATATGCGTGGCATCGGCGATGTCGAGACGCTGACGGTCAGCGAGTACCGGGCGCTGTCGTGGTCGGGTCGACTGCGCTATCGGCTCTACCGGCACCCAATTGTGATGTTCGGCATCGGACCGCTATGGCTGTTCCTGCTGCAACACCGCTGGCCGGTCGGCATGATGGGCTCTGGCGCGGCACCCTGGATATCCACCATGGCCACCAATATCGGTATCGCCCTGCTTGGCTTCGCCCTGGTGTGGCTATTGGGCTGGCAGGCCCTCGTTTTGGTCCATTTACCCATCGTCATCATGGCGGCGACGGCCGGAGTCTGGCTGTTCTATGTCCAGCACCAGTTCGAGGAGACACACTGGGCCCCGGCTTCCGACTGGCAGTTTAAGGAAGCGGCCCTTCACGGCTCATCCTATTACGATTTGCCGGGCATTCTGGGGTGGCTGACCGCCAATATCGGCATCCACCACGTGCATCACCTCGCTAGCAGGATCCCTTTTTATCGCCTGCCCGAGGTCCTCCGCGACTACCCTGAGCTCAAGGCTATCGGCCGGATCACGATCGGCGACAGCCTCTTGGGCGTGAAGCTGGTTCTCTGGGACGAGGATCGGCGAAAGCTTGTCTCCTTTCGGGAGGCTGCAGCGCACCCCACTGCGGCATAGCGCATAAGGCATAGGCATGCTCCGTGCAGCGCCGCCGGCGCTGGTCGGTGGCGGAGAACGCTCCGCTGGTGCAGCTAGCCAACGGGGCATGAGCGGTTCCCCCGTGGCACGCCGCGCTGGCTTTTCCCCGAGCCAACTTTTTGCCTGGAAGCGCCGCATGCTCGAAACGCGCCACGCGGCCGTTCAAAGTGACGAAGATGTTGTGGCGCTTCCGAGGTCCGCGAGCTGGAGATGCGCGCGCGCAATCTCGGACGCATGCTCGGCAAGTGTATGAAAGCCGCGATATAGAGGAGGCCATGCGCGCCCAAAAGGCGGACCTCATCCTGGCTGTCGTGGGGCAATCCAGAAGACGATACCCATGAGCGCCAATGCCCTCACACTCGGGGCGTCTGCAGGGCCAACCTGACGAGTGCACCAAGCGCGGACCCTTGAGCGCTGAGCCGTCAATCCCCCACCGGTTGGGGTGGCTATCCGACACCGGCAGCGTCTGTTTTGCCGGCAGGCCGGACAAGTGGCCGCCGCTCTTGGGCAGCGACCTGCCCCTGTCTGAAGCCAGCATAGCAACGCCACGCCCGGGGCCTTCCGGGTGGGCTCATGGTGCTATCGCGGCTTGGCCTGGGAGAAGTCAGATAGGTGCGGGTGGCCCGCCTCCGGCCCGGCGCTTTGGTCCTCGGCGCTCAGCAACAGGCCCGTTGCCGCGAGACCGGCTATGAATATAAAGGTTAGAACCAGCAGCAGGGTGAGCATTTCATCTCTCCATCAGTGGCAAAACTTCCCACATAACGCAGAGATTTCGTAATAGTTCATACAGTGTTAATAGATTACAAACCGCTTACGACCGCTGTAAGTCGCTCGTAATGCTTTATATGTGTAGAATTCTGGAAGACAGATATTTAGATTTTAACCCGCAGCACCACAACACAGCGGCGGATGGCAATTCTGGCCGAGGTCTTCACTCCCGAACCCTCTCTGTCGCCGTCATTGTTCGAAAGTTTGGGCAGAGCCTGCCCTTGGCGCCGCGACCGCTGCTATGGTCGCGAGTAAAGTTGCATCTTGGTAACCAGCCCGGAGCGGCTTGGGACAAGGGTCGACGGTCCGGATCAGTTCGCGCCGATTGGACCTACGCTCCTGGCAACGGCAGAACCGAACGGCGCCCGGCTTGGGCGGGATCGCTTATGGAAGTCGCTTTCCCTGCCTGGCTGGCCGCGACCAGCCTGCGCAAGGATGTGCCGCCTACCACCGATAGGACAGGCGAGCAGTGCCGGAATAGGCGCTGCTATTGGTCGACAGCTCAGCCGCAACGGTGCCGCCGGCGCTGAAGCCATTGTCGAAGGCGACATCGAGCCCGACCGAGACCAGCAACGATGTCTGGTGGGCCGCGGCGCCCTCAACTGTGAAGCGCGAGCCGGGCAGAGCCCGGAAAGACGCCGTCTTGCTGGTATTGCCGCCGAAATCCTGCGCCACCCCAACCGCCGAATTCAGCGTCACATGGCCGCCCTCGAAATCGTGGGTCCAATCGGCCTTGACGCCGAGTTCGGCGCGACCCGTCACCACCGTCTGGCCGTCATAGGCAAGCGCGAAGATCGGGCTTCCGGCAATAGTGGTCTCGGCATAGGCCGGCATGGTGACCGCTTGCCCGCGCAGGCTCGCATAAGGCGTGAAATTGCCGAACCGATGGCCGACCTCAATCTCGCCGGCAAGGTTGTGCGCCGAAAAGCGTGCCGCGAAGCGATCAGTGCCGGCAAAGGTGAGCATGCGTTCTGTGGATACGTCGTTGTAGCCGTAAGCCGCGACGGCGGCGACGTAAGTGTCGTCCTGTTCGGTTCTGCCGTAGAGTGCGGCCTGGAAGGCGTCGCTGGTCCCACTGCCAAAGCCATCGGCAAGGCTGAAACTGGCGCCACCTTTAGAGACCGACAGGCCCAGCATGGTATTGGAATCGAGCTGGCGTTCAAAGCCGGCGGCGATGCCGAAGTCGCGCACCGTGCGATCATGGCTAGCCGTGGCGGCGCTGCCCGCGGTGAAGCTATAGCCACCAAGGCCGGCGATCCAGACACTCCAGTCCTTGCTGGCCACGGCCGGATTGTCGAATGCCTCGAGAGCGGCAACGCGGCGACTGGCGGGGACCGGAGCATAGCCCATGACGCTGATGGTGTTGTCGTCATAGCCCGAGGCCGTCAGCACGCCCGGACCACTTCGACTGGTCATCACCGTATCGAGAAATGTATCCATGGTCTGCATGACGGCCGGCGCAACGCTTGTCGCGACTTCCCCCGAGAGTTGCTGCAGTGCCAGAGCCAGGGTTGCCGCATCCAGGGTTGCCAGCGCCTGAAAGGCGAGCGGCAGGGTTCCGCCGCCGGCACTATAGGCATCAATGGCCTGGGCGACGGCCGCGGCCGAAGTCGAGCCCGTGCCGCCCAGCGTGTTCACCACGCTGACCGAGGCTGCAGCCAGGCAGATGGCAATGACATTGGTGTCGAGCGTGACGGCGCCATTCCGCGCCAGCGCGGCGCCACAATTGATCGACGCGCCGGTATTGAGCGTGATGCTGGTCAGCGCCAGGATGCGACCGCGGAATTCCGATGTGGTGCCCAGGGTCGCCGAACTGCCAACCTGGAAGTAAACATTCGCCGCATTAGCGCCGTTGATGAGCAGGACGCGCGATGCACTGGCGGTGGTCAGCGTCGAGCCGATCTGGAAGACGAAGGTGGCTGTGGGATCGCCCTGTCCGTCAAGGATCAGATCACCGGTGATGGCCAGGGTCGTGGCAGAGGTGTAGGTGCCGGCCTGCAATGTTCGCCCGCCAATATCGCCGGCGACTGCATTCCCTGCAGGGAGGCCTGCCAGAATGTTGTAGGCGGTGGCCAGATCGGCCTGGCCCTGCGCCGAAATGGCGTTGGCGGCATAGATCATGCCGTAGACGCGGCCGGGTGGGAACCCAACTACGGCGCTGCCCGGACTAACGCCGACGTCGCCAAGGATCTCGGAGGGGCCGGTATTGGTCACGGTCGAGCCGGCCAGCACGGCAAAGCTGAATGGAGGGCCATAGGGCGCCGGCTGCGCACTTGCCTGGACAGTCATGGCGCCAAGGCCCAGCAAAAAGGCGCCGAAGAGCGCCTGAACATGCTGCGGTCGCATTAACCTGGCAGCGCACAACTGTTTGCCGACCGAAAGTATACTGCGGAGTATTTTGGGAGCTCGCATGAACATTCCGATCGGACAGAGAAAAGCATCGGCTTTTCCGACCGGAAAAACGCGTGACAAATTAAACATTTTGCAAAGATTTTTAGTTTCGACCGCGCCACACGATTTTGTGCTATGCGGGTTTACTTCTCTACACGAAATTCAGCATACGTATAGCAGGGGGAAATACAACCGGTATTCCAGCAATTGTGGTCTCGTTCTCGATCACGTTTTAGGACAACTGCTATAACCAAGCTCCTTCCTATCTGTCTCGCGCTCCTGGCAATGCTCGGCGCCGCTGCGCCGGCGCGTGCAGAAGCCACCCTGGTGGCCGTCGCCGCCGACATGGCTGCGGGGACCATCGTCGTGCGGACTGCCGAGCGCGCACTCTACCTGGTGCTGCAGGATGGGCAGGCTCTGCGCTATAGCGTAGGCGTCGGCCGGCCCGACCGGCAATGGATCGGCACCACGGCGATCGCTGGCAAGTATATACGGCCAAACTGGGCGCCGCCCGCGGCGATCCGGCGCGACACGCCCGGACTTCCGGCGGTCATCCCCGGCGGATCGCCCGCCAATCCCATGGGGGCGGCGGCCCTGACGCTGTCGGGCGGCGACTACGCCATCCACGGCACGAACCGGCCGGACTCGATCGGCGGCTTCGTCTCCTATGGCTGCATTAGGATGAGCAATGCCGACATTGTCGATCTGTTCGATCGTGTCGATTTGGGCACACCGGTCATCGTTACCCGCTGAGCGTTCAGTTGGGCGTCGAACGTGTGCGGCGGGGGGCGAGTTATGTCACTTCGTTGCAGGGATCGTTTCTGCGGGCGTCGAAGTCGCGGACATGGCCACGAAGCGCGACCCGGGAGCCACTGCAAGGTCGGATAGCTGGTGGGTCGGCCAATGGTCGATAACAGGCCGGATCACTGTTTCCAGTCAGCGCCCAGTAAGTCTGTCCCGGTGGCTCGCTCCATGACATGAACCCACATTCCGAGCATGGCGAGTTCGGTAGGCTCCCGGTCGATGTAGTGTCGGACCCCCACCCTAAGTGCAGCGCGCGCCGTTTCAGCGTCTACGCCGAGACTGTTCTTCAAAATGGCGGTGCAAATCTCAATCTGCGCAAGAAAACGGTCGGGCATGGAGTGCCTCCTGTTTGCGAAGATGACCACACAACGGTGCGTCTGTCATGGTGACAACTCTTCCTCAAGTCAAGCCCGCCGTAGTTGTGCTAATTGACTGCAACACCATGTCTTTCACGATGAGGGCGTGCAGGTCGTTGTGGTCGACGAGTGGGCCGATGCCGATAGCGTCCGCCATGCTCGCCAGTTCTCCACGCCACCAGACGAATAGAAATAGACGTGGCAATGAAGACCCGCGGCCACGCCGGCACTGGGTATGCCGTGTTGGCTGGCTGCAATGACGACCGGCATCCATGCTGGACGTGCTCCGGCTTGGGCCCATAGGGAAGATAACAACTGGGCCGCCAGGCGGTCTAATCGTCTCGCCCGAATGCGCCAGGGCCCCCTCAAGTTTAGCACCCAAAGCACCTGATCTTTGGATGTTCAGGCAGCGGCATTTGCAGTCATGGCACGGCGCATCCACCTCACTCTGCTGGCCGTCGATCCCGACAATCAACTTCAAGATGACCTGCCCCTGGCCGGCCGGCCTGGTGGCGCCAGGGCTGCTGGGCAGCGCCCCGGTCCCGGCACCGGCCCCATTCATATGTCTCCATCCCCAGATGCGGCTGAACGTCGTGGGTCCGAGCGGCGGCTTTAAGTCGAGCCTGCGACGGCACCCGGTTGCTGGCGCCAGTACGGGTTACATCCCAGGCCGTGAGCCCTGGTCGGCGACGTCCGGTGCCGCGGCCACCAAAGTGAGGAACGCCCACCCGAGGTGCTCGGGTGGGCGTCGGACTACGGTCGATCGCGCGGACACAGTACATTGCGCGCCCGGCAATGGTGCGCCGCACTGGTGAAAAACCCATTAGTGGGACGGCTCAGGGTGCTGCCCGGTTACGTGCCAAACTCGCTCTTGCGCGGCCGGAGTGGGGCGGCCAGTGCCGCGGCCCGCCGGATCGGCCAGAGGGAAGAATTTGCGACAATGCCGCAAACGGTCGTGCCGGGGGTGCTGCCAGGCCAGGCTGATCTTTCATGGCCAAGAGACCCACCGATGCTGGAACGATCCGCACCCAGACGGGTTTTTGGATAGAGGAGATTGCCATGTATAGAACTCTTGTTTTTCTGTTTTCCGCCTGCGCAATTGCCGGGTGTGCCACAGCTCCGAGGAGCGATTTCGTTCGCGGTGCAGCGCCGGCGCCGACCGGTGGTAGCTCACTCCAAGCGGCAAGCGGCCCAGTGACGTCATTGGCCCCGGGCGCAACCTATGTGGCTTCGTTTCCCGAAGCAGATCGTCGCGCCGCCTGCTTGCGCCTCGACTATCAAGAAGGCACCGCCGCCTTCTCGAAATGTCTAGAAGGTGACTTCCCCGAAAATCCATGGTTCTCGCGGCAATAGACGTCTTGGCCTTCGCATCCAGGGCCAACCGGCTGATGCAGCAGTATAGCGCCTGAGCCACCTGTTCGGCTGGCTCGAGTCAGCCGGCCGCACCGTGGCCGGACCTTGCGAATGGACAAGAGTTCCGGCCTGATGATCCCGCCGCGGCGCCGGTTTTGGCGCAGCTACAGTTCAGGGACCGTCCCCGGTCCGGCCGTGGTAATGGCTTTGGAACACTTAGTGACGTCGATGACGCGATATCCCCGCGTGACGGGTCCCGGACACGGCGTCCACCGAGATCTGCCCAGTGTCAGTCCGGCCTTTTTGGGTGTCCACGGCAGAGGTCTTCTTTGTTAACGGGACCTAGGTCCTGCAAAGTCACTCGACTTAGGTCGCTTCAATATGGTGGTGCCGGGTTGTTAATTTGTCCTTTCCGCCCGACAGGATTGGGTCGGGCTAACGGGGAAAAAAATGTGCGTACGAGCTCGACTTTGCGGACTGGTACTACTGGCTCTGCTCTCGGTGGGACCGGTGCAGTCCCAAGACGTCTTCCAGACCTTTCTATCGATCATCAATGAAATTCGCGTTCCGAGCCGCGCAATCCCACAATCGTCACGCCTGTAATTGACGCTGAGTTGCTGCAGGTCCACCGCCAGCTTGCCGCCCGGGGCTACAGGCTATCCAGGCCTACCAGCAATCGATCGACGCCGTGCCGACCGGCACGCTCACCATAGCGGAACGCGACCGGCTTTTCAGTGGCGCCGTCGCCATCGCCCCTCCCACCTCCGCGCCACCCACCGGTCGCCTCGACTTCGACCTGCTGCATGACGTAGACCTGCCCGGCAATGATTCCGCTCCGGCATGAGCGAGCCAGCGCTCAAGGGCCTGGCGCTTGATGGATGCCTGGCGGCCTGCGTCGGCGACGGGCGTTCCAGGCTTTCACCTACAATGCCCGGGCCAAGGTCTGTTTCCTCAAAACGTCCGGTCCCAACCCCTCGGCCTTCGGCGGTGCCATTTCGGGCCTGCGCAAAGGCATCGGGGGTTCCTCAGGCGCTCCCGCGATGGTCCTTGAAGAGCTACGTGCACTGCTGCACGCCGAAGCCGGCATGCAACATGCCCGCCGCCGAACAAAGCAGAATCGATGGTCTTCCGTGCGGTTGGCAGATTCCGGGGCTACGTTCTTGCTGTGTAGCCAAAAGTTTCCCGTGTTCGGGTCAGGACCCTGCTAGGGCAATCGGTCAAATTGCAGACCAGCCAGCACGCAACCTTCGGCCTCACCGACCAGTAAAGCCGTGCCCATCTGAGATACCGGGCAGGTCATTGGGAAGCTGGCACTGCCGACCGAACCAGTGGCATCCGACATGACGAGCTCTGTGTCACTCAAGGTATAGCTGCCTTTCACACTGCGACCGTCGGCGTTGCTGAGGGTAAAGCGATCGTCCTCGCCCAGTGTCAGTGACAGGCCGGTCGGCCTGTCACCGTCCTTAGCCACAAATCTGCCCGTCCAGACCGCAGCATCGGCCGCCGATGCCGCCTGGCTGATGCTGGCTTCCAGCGCCGAAAGCTCTTCACCGCGAGCGGTGACATTGGCTGCCAGTTCTTCGACCTGGGGCTGCAACTCGTCCCGCTGGGCCTGGTAACCCTCGACCTCCATGGCCAGTTGGTCACGACGGGCATTGAGCTCAGTCACCTGCTGCTGCAACGCGACAAGGTCGGCCCCCGCTGTTTCGCTCTGTGCGGTCGCTTCAGCTGTTTGGCTTTGCACAGCGGCGAGCGCCTCGCGCGCCGACTGCAGTTGCGTCTGCATATCGGCTAGCTCGGCGGTGGCGGCTGCCGCTTCTTCCGATAGCTGCGACGCACGGGCGGTGGCTTCTGCCTCCTGGTTCCGAAGCTGCTCGAGACGCGTGCCAACGTCGGTGAGTTGCTGATTGGCAGTTTCGATCTGGGTGGTGAGCTCTTCTCGTTCTGCCGCCAGGGCGTCCGTTTGGGCGCGAGCGTCGACCAGCTGTTGCTCGACGGCAGCAGCGTCGGCGCGACGCGTTTCAAGCCCTTCCGTAACGGTCGCCAGTTCGGCTTCCCGTTGGGCCAGTTCTGTATTGAGGTTTTCCCGTGATGCCGAAACGGCCGCGAGATCTTGTTGTGCGGTAGCCAGTTGCGCTTGGGTGTCGGCCAGCGTGCCGTCGGTGGCTTCGCGCTCCGTCAGCCGCCCTGCGACATCGTCTCGTTCGGCGGTCAACGACGCTATGACCTGTTGTTGCTGACCGCCCTGGTTTGCAGCATTGATCCACATTGCGAAGAAGGCGATCCATCCGGCTACGGCAATAATGAGGATGGTCAAGACAAGCGGTTCGCGCAGGCGCTTCGAAAGGTCTGTCATGGCAGGTGTCCTCAGTTAGATTGCAGTCGGACAACGCATCTATATGGCCCTTGTTCCAGGGTGAATAAGCAGTTGGGCAGCAAGAGAACCCCAGCCAACTCGATCGAGCGCGAGAATGGGTCGCGTAGCTAGAAGGGCGCAGTGGCTTGGACCAGGAGACCGCGTCTGCCCGTTGGAACTGAACATCGTGATAATATTCCCGCAAGCGCGTCCATCAAGGGGGTAGCCCTAATGACCCTCGCGGGCGACACGGGGTCGGCCTGGACAAAAAAAGGCCCTGCGCGACGGCAGGGCCTACCACGACCTGCATGGGGAGGTGTTAGAAACTGTTGCTTAGGCCTGCCCGCAGCGAGGCCGAGGCACGACCGTCGAAGCGGAGCTGTCCATCCGCCGCGGCAGACAGCTTGAGCCCGTTGCCGAGATCGGCAGAAAGGCCCGCCCCGGCATAAACGCCCAACTCGGTGCTGGCTGGCGCGATGGCGCTCTGGGTTTGTCCGAACAGCGTCACCGGCGTGCTCGATCCCCCCAGATTGGACTGCGCGAAGACGCCACCATTGGCTGAAACCGTCATCCCGGCACCGGCGTCATAGTCACCGGCCAGTCCCAAACGGGCATCGAGCAGGGAGATGCTCTGCGCGCCGACCACGAGGTCGAGGGAGGACCCGGTTTCGGCATAGCCGCCAACACTGCCACCAACATAGCTGAGCCGCCCAGTGACCCTGAGCTCACCCTGGTCGGTAGCCAGGACGGGCACAGCCAGTCCCAGGGATGGTGATATGAACCAGCTCCCATATTGGGCGGTGGCGGTTTGCATGCCGGCTGGCGTTGACACCTGGCGCTCGCTCGCATTGCCGGCCGCGCCCCCTAGGAGGCTATAGTCGATATCGACCACCCCCAGCTCCAGATCGCCGTAGATCCCGGCGATACCCGTTGTAGCCGTGATGGCTTGCCCGCCATTGTTGATATCGACACGGCCGGTGGTCGCGCCGCCCAGGAGGCCCAGATTTCCGCTGCCGACCCGCGCGTGTCCCCCAGCGACAATCCCGCCAAAGAGGTTGTTCACGGCCACCGGTCCGCCGCCCGAGCTTCCTCCGGCCAGCAGGGAGGCCCAGAGCGTATTCGACGACACGGTGTCCAGCTCGTCTATCGCAGCGCTGGCGGCGGTGTTTTCAACGATGGGGGCGTATCCAAGCAGCAGGCTTTCCTCGCTACTAGCCGAGACCGCGGGCGTGGCAAGCTTGCTGGCGATGAGATTGCGGATCTGGGTCGTGGTGTCGAGCGCCACCAGCGGCGCGGCGGCGGTGACACCGAACGGTTCGACGACACCGAACTCACTGGCGCCAAGGTCGAATACCAGATTGCCGCCCGCAACAAGGGTTTCGACATCGAATGCGCGCAGCAAGGCATTGCCCCGGAACTCGGACAGGTCCAGCGTGTCATCGCCGGCGCCAAAGAATACGCTGCCGAAAAGCCGGGAACCGGTTCGCAGCATGAGCGCGTCGTTGCCGCCATCGGCGCCGGCGTCAAAGACAATCGCAGCACCACCCATGCCATCGATGGTTCCGGCGTTGATGAAGGTGTTCGGCCCGGGGGCGTTGAGAATGTAGACAACACCTGCAGGGCCGCGAATGGTCCCCGTATTGGTGAAGGTTCCGCCCGCCTCGTTAATCCGCACACCGATCTGGCCGCTGTCGGCCGTCGAAACAATGGTGCCGGCATTGCTGGCCGCGGCAAAGGTGCTGCGGAAGGTCACCCCGTTCTCGTAGGCCTGGATGGTGCCGGTATTGTCGAAGGCGGTGACATGGTCAAAGAACTCGACACCCCGGCCCTGAGCGGCGGTGATAGCACCGCTATTGGTAAAGCTGCCGACGGCGCCTTCCAGTCGGACGCTGGTGAAATTGGCGCTGGTTATGGTGCCGGAATTGGTGAACGTTCCGATCGCCGAGACGGATTCGACACCATTATTGGCGCCGCTGATCGTGCCGGCATTGGCAAAGCTGCCGACCGCGAAGGCGCCGTTGCCGTCCTCGTAAAAGCCCACGCCGGTTCCTGTTCCGCCAGTAAGGTCGGCCAGGATCGTTCCGTCATTGACAAAACTGCCGACGGCGCCGCCATTGATCAGATCGGTGCTGACGACCACCCCATTGCCTGCATTGCCGGCACTGTCGAGGTTGCGAATGACGCCGGTCGCTGCGTTGTGGAACTGCTGAACGCCCCCGCCAAAGAACACCGCGTCCCACGAGCCCCCTTCGATGAGGCCGCTATTGGTAAAGGCTCCGACCATTGGATCGATGTTGAAGGCCGACTCGGTCAGCGCCTGTACGGTGCCGCCATTCACTATCGAGCCGACCGCAAAGGCGTCACCATAGATGCCCACAGCGGTGCCGTCGCCGGTCACCCGAATCGTGCCGGTATTGACGAAGGTCCCGACCGCCCCATTGCCTGTGTTGAACTCAACGCCGTTGCCATTGCCGGTGTTGAGGATAGTCCCGGTATTTTCGAATTCGAGAACGCCGGCGTTAAAATAGGTGGTGGTCCAGTTGGTCGGGGATGTCAGCGAGCCAGAATTGGCAAAGCGGCCGACCGGTCCGTTCAGCACGACGGCGGGGTCGTTATTGCCGGTTATGGCTCCCCGGTTGTCGAACGTGCCGACGCTGCCGTTGACGCCGA
This sequence comes from Kaiparowitsia implicata GSE-PSE-MK54-09C, assembly GCA_019359435.1. GTDB lineage: Bacteria > Cyanobacteriota > Cyanobacteriia > Elainellales > Elainellaceae > Kaiparowitsia > Kaiparowitsia implicata. The sequence goes on along the minus strand of JAHHHI010000103.1, from coordinate 30,417 downwards.
CGCCGGCGCCGTCCGAGGTGATCATGGTGCCGGTGTTGAGGAATGTTCCCAGGTCTCCTGCGACGCCAAGCGCCGCGTCGGTATCGGTGGTGACAGACCCGGCATTTTCGAACCGACCAAGATCACCGTTGATTCCGACGCCCCAGCCGCCCGTCGCGGTGATGGTGCCGGTGGCCTCGTTGAGGATGAAAGCTACGCCCCCGCCGGGACCGGAAGAGCTGACGCCGTCGCCGGCGTGACTGATCGCCCCGCGATTGGTAAGCGAGCCGCCATTGACCAGAACAACGCCATCGGTGTCGGTTTGACCGGCCTCGAGGACGACATCCTGGGCGAGGCCCATGCTCGGGTAGGAAACTGCACTCAACAGCGTGAGCGCGGAGGCAAAGCCAGTTGCTGCGCGATTGTTTCGACGGAATTGGAAAGTCAAAGCCAGGTCCCCTTTACCCAAATAAGTGGGGAGAAGGCTAGCTGGGGCCGGACAGGCGAAAATCACCCGAACGGGTTGAATGCCCTGGTCTTGTGTAGTTGTGACATAATTGCCAATCTATCCGAGCCTGGCCAGGAACAGCTCGATGCGTGCAAGGCAGGGCCCGGTTTCTTCAATGTGGGGCAAGTGGCTCGAACGCTCGAAAACAGTCCCCTCGCAGTCCGGGAGGCCCGCAGCAAGCGCCGCCAGGCACTGCGGCCCCGTCTCATCCCACCTGCCGCCATAAGCCAGGGTTGGCACAACTATCCTGTCCAGTCGGTCGGTCACCGACCAGTGCCTCAGTGGACCGTCCCAGTCGAACAGGTCACGGCCCAGGAGCTTGTGCTGGATCTGGGGATGCGCGGTCAAAGCGCTCAAGGTGTGGAGCAGATGCGGCGGCGGCGGCACGCGGCAGACATAGCGGGCGAAGAACGCCCCGAATGCCTCGGCATAGGCGGGTGCGGGACCGGGTCCTGCCATCAAGGCCGTCCGGTCCTTCTCCCCAAGCTCGTCGCGCCGCCCCTGCAGGCCTTTTTGCATCGCAAGACCTGAGGCAAAAGCATTGGCGAGGATCAGACCCTTAAGACCCTTGGGCTGCCGCGAGGCGTGCTCGAGGGCAATGCACCCACCCGAAGAATGGGCAAAAATCAGATAGCCAGTTTCAGCGGTCAATTCGGCAAGCAGCGATTCGAGTTCGCTCACCATAGAACCGAGCGACACCTGGGCCGCCGCAGCTGTTCCGACCGGACTTGAGCGACCGTTGCCGATCTGGTCGTAAAAGATGACTTCCCTATCGGTGCCCAGGTCGGCGAGGTCGAGAAGATAATCGTGGGTCATTCCCGGCTCGCCGTGAACCACAACGATAGGAGGCCGTCCGAACCTGACACCATAGCTGCTGTACCAGGTGGCCCCGTTGGACGAGGTCACGAAACCCTCTCTGGCCGGCACGGCGCTCACCACCGGCCAACGGCCCGTACTGCGCGATCGAGCAGGCGCAACAGGTCGGCTTGCCGGTGTGTGCCGGTGCGGGCGAATATGGTCTTGAGTTGGGTGCGGGCCGTCTCCAGCGACAGGCCAAGCTGCTCACTGGACTCCGCGAGGGTCCAGCCAGCCGAAAGCTGCTCGGCCAGTCTGGCCTCCGCCGCGGTGAAGCCAAAAATCTGCCTGAGCTGGATTGTACCAATCCGCGCTGGCTCCGTCAGATCGGTAAGCAGCAGAATGGTCTGCAACTTGAGCCCGCTCCTCCCCAAGGCACTTGGTGCCGCAATGGCATCGACAACCAGCGGCAAGCCCGCCGACCGCTGAATGGTGATGGCGGGGGGCAGCTCCGCCATGGATCGCGCCTCGAGCGCCGCCCAAACAAGCGCCTGCAGCTGTCGGTCGGATGCCGCGTCGGTGGCGCGCAGGCGGCGCCGGGCCACAAATAGATCGGTGCCGAGCAAGGCTTCCGCCTTGGCGTTCAGCGCAAGGCAGCGGCCGGACCAGTCGACACTGACGGCGGCGCGCTGGTCCATTTCTAGCATGTCGACCGCGTCGCGAGCACCAGTCGCCGTCATGGCGGCGCCAATGCCCACAACGCGCGCCAGATGCGGGGTAAGGTCCAGCAAGCCCCTGGACTCGGCGCCAAAAGGGCCCTTGGCGTCGCTGCGCAGTAAGGGCATCGCCCAGTCCTGGTCGCCAACACGAAACGAAACGGCCGCCCACCAGGTCAGATCGTGTTTGCTGTAAAGGTCATGATAAACGGGCAAGGCCTCTCGTTCCTGGTCCGTAATGAGGTCGTGCTCCACCAGGACCCGGTTGCCGCCCCGCAGGCGCGTCCAGCCGCGAAGCGCGCGGTGATCTCGCCGCCACCAGCCGCCGGCGAGAAAATCTTCCAGGAAATGCTGGTACCTCGGAGAGGCGGGAAAGCGCAGGCGAAGCTCGGCCGCACCCTCGGCGTAAAAGCAGGCCGCATCAGCGCCCGCTACAACGGCGAGCGCCTGCATGGCGGCTGTCCAATCGGTCTGATCGGTCAGACTGCTGTAGCAAGCATTGAGCGCGTCCTGCATATCCGGGGAAAGGACCGTCACGGGCTATCCTCTTTCACATTATTGTGGGAGCTCCAGTGGTCGCGGTCCAGAGCGGTCGCGCGCCGATCAATTTACTTTGTTTTTTATGGACGTGATTGTCAACAAAGCGAGTTGTAAAGCGCTGGGGGGCCTGCTGGACCTGCGTGTTGTGTTTCCGGGGGACGGCTACAGTTCTGTGGAACATTCACCAAGAGACAAAGCATTACAGTTGGAACGATGGATGGCGTTGCGCACGCGCACAAAAGAGAGATGTCGTCTTCCGGACAGCGGAGAGGCGCTTGGGCCTCGGCCATCATGCGCCAGCACCTAGAGGCGCCTTATGGCGCCTAGCGCAACAAGACGATCAGCCGGCCGCCGGGCAGGCCAAATGACAAGATCAGGATCAGGTCTTCCTGATGACCGTTACACAGGCAGACCATCGAAGCGCGCTCGCGGTGATAAGGCTGGACCCGTGATCTCGATACCTGGGGGAGATAATGGCGTGAGGCGACCGAATAGGCCGCTACTTCGCAGGTTGGCCTCAACGACCCCCAGAAAGGCTCGCCCCAGGCGTGTTAAGTCGGTCGTTGATCGGCTTGATATGGTCGATGTCGAGCATCGGCACGACCGCAGCCATTTCGGCGATCATTGGTTGCATGTCCTGGCGTTGCCCGCGGGGATTTCGGCGCAACACCCTCGCCAGCCAGTCATGGTGGGCTAGGTAGGGCCGCCCTGCCCGGCGTCCCAACCTCTCTTCATCCACCCAGCGCGCCATCGCGCTCCCGCCAGTGACCGTGGGCGATCATCCACCGGGTCTAACGCGCGAACGTGGCTTTACGCTGACCCTGGCATCGCCCGGTTTTGCCCAACCCCGCCCTATAATCGCGTTGCCTGATCACGGTGCGCGGAGTCACGACCCGGCATTAACTGCCATCGCTAAACAAGGTTGAAGAAGCCGCTCTCATACGCCATCAGTGCTGGGCGGCCCGGTGGCGGAAAGAATACGCACAGCATTGCAACTGCTGTCATGCTGGTTCACCAAGTCCAGCCTGGGCCTCCATTGACCCCGACAAGGTTCGGGTTGGGGACCATCCGCCCGGGCATGGGTGCCCAGCGCGTTGAGTGAGGTTGCGGCTTCGGGGCCTCATCTCTCCAGCACAACATACTGCTGCTTCTCCCCTAACAGTCCATCGCCTCCTCCGCGCTGGCCTACTAAACAGTCATGGCATCAGCAGCGCTCCAAGGCGCAACGTCTCCTGGACCAAAACGTCGAGATCCTCGCGCCGGGTGCGGTGATTGTTGATGGCCACGCGAAGGCAATGTTCCCCATGTACCGTCGTGTCTGACAGGGCGGCGATGCCTTCTTCCTGAAGCCGCAGCATGATCTCGATGTTCAGTGCCTTCCGCGCGGCACTATCCAGGCCGGGGGAGCGGTAGCGGAAGCAGACGATGTTGATGCTGGTCGGCGCGACCAGTTCAAACAGTGACTCCTGCTCGATCAACCGGCTGAGACGATGCGCTTGCGCGATATTCTGGTCGATCAGGCGGCCGAACTTCTCGATGCCATGTTCCTGGAGCGCCATCCAGACCTTCAGCGCCCGAAAGCCGCGCGTCGTCTGAAGGCCATACTCATACAGCCACTCAGCTGACGCGAGGCCCCGCGGGGTAGATTCGAGATATTCCTGCGTGACGGCAAAGGCGCCGCGATGGGCGGACGCATCGCGGATCAGGACGCAACCGACCTCGAAAGGTGCGTGCAGCCATTTGTGCGGATCAAGAGCTATGGAATCGGCGCGCGCGATATCCGCGACCCGATAGGCATTCTCGGGCGAGATCGACAGCAGAGCGCCGATGCAGCCGTCAACATGGAGCCAGAGGTCTTCATCTGCCGCCAGATTCGCCAGAGATTGCAGGTCGTCGATGGCCCCGGTGTTGACCGTGCCGGCCGTGGCGATCAGGCAGGCCGGTTGAAATCCGGCCGCGCGATCCTCCCTAATCGCAGCCCGAAGAGCGGCCACGTCGATCCGCAGATCGCGATCTGAAGGGATGCGCCGAAGCGCCTTGTTGCCCAGCCCGAGCGCCTCCACCGCCTTGCGGTGGCAGCTGTGCACCTGATCCGAGGCGTAGAAGCGCAGCGGCTTCTCGATTGTGCCGACGCCATCCTCGCGGATGTTCACGCCCGCCTTGACGTTGCGCGCGACGGTGAGAGCGATCAGGTTGGCCATCGAACCGCCGCTGACCAGCGTTCCGCTGGCAGATGGAGGAAACCCCATCATCTCCTTGCACCAGTTCACGACCTGGTTGTCCATCGACGCAGCGGCGTGGTTTCCGCCGCCAAGGTTCGAACCCTGAACTGCCGCCAGGAAGTCGGCCAGCGCGCCGGTTAGGTTGCTTGAACCCATGTACCAGGACCAGAAGCGCGGATGGATATTGCCCATGGGATAGGGCATGAGATTCTCCATTACCTGCCGGTAAACCGCATCCAGAGGCGTTGCAACGCGCGGCAGGGGCCTCTCGAATACGGTTTTCACCTCCATCGGCATCTCTTGCCAGACAGGACGTTCCCGGACGTCCCGCAGATAGTCGATTGAATCGTCGATCATCCGGTGGCCCAGAGCCCGGACATCACTCCAATCGCCTGGATCTAGCGACTCTTCCTGGTCTGGTATAGGGCGGCGCAAACTCTCCATTTTGGCAGTCTCTCGTGGTGTCGTCACGATGCATCGAGCTGGAACCCGGGCGTCGACCGCGAGAGGGCGACTTCCTCCTCGTCCATGTCGGCCTCAATCCCATCAAAGAGCGGCGTGGTCATGTAGCGCTCGCCAGTGTCGGGAAGCATGCACAGGATCACCGAACCGGCGGGTGCCCGTGCCGCTATCTGATGAGCGACCGCGAAGCTAGCGCCGCCGGAGATGCCGGTAAGAATTCCTTCCCGCTGTGCAAGCGCCTTTGCCCACTTGATCCCCTCCGCGCCAGCAATTGGGGCCACCTCGTCGTAAAGGCTGGAGTCAATCGCTTCCTGCAACACGTGCGGTATAAAGTCGGGGGTCCAGCCCTGGATCGGGTGCGGCTCGAAGGCGGGATGGCTTGAGGCAGGAGCGCCGCCGGGCCCTCGCTCCTGCATATGGCCGCTGCCGATCAGTTGCGCGTTCGCGGGCTCGGCGAGCACAATCCGCGTCTCCGGCCGCTCCCGGCGCAGCACGCGGCCGACGCCCGCCACTGTCCCACCTGTGCCATAACCGGTAACGAACCAGTCGAGCCGTGATCCGGCGAAGTCATTGATGATCTCGCGTGCGGTCGTCGCTTCGTGGATGGCGGCATTGGCCTTGGTCTCGAACTGTCGCGCCAGGAACCAGCCATTCGCCTCGGCCAGTTCGACGGCCTTTCGATACATACCGAAACCCTTCTGAGTACGCGGTGTCAGGACGACCTTTGCACCGAGCATGCGCATGAGTTTGCGACGTTCAATGGAGAAACTGTCTGCCATTGTCACGACCAGCGGGTAGCCCTTGGCCGCACAGACCATCGCCAAACCGATGCCGGTATTGCCCGAGGTCGCCTCGACAACCGTCTGGCCAGGGCTCAGGCTTCCGTCCCGTTCGGCCTCCTCAATGATGTTGAGGGCCAGCCGGTCCTTGACCGACCCGGCTGGGTTGAAGGCTTCTGCCTTGACGTAGAGCTCGACACCGGGCGGGGCGAGATTGTTGATCCGGATCGCGGGAGTGTCTCCCACGGTTTCGAGCACACTGGCGAAAAGTCTGCCGCGCCCCTGGGTTTTGCGCATCGTCGTCGCGTCCATCGTGTTCCTCCATTCCGTCTACAATCCCCGAGCCAAACTCTCGACCATGGTGTCCGGTCAGTGTTGGTGTTCGGGCGGCGCAAACAGTATCAGTTCGACCCGATCGGGGCCTTCGACGTAGGCGTCATGCCCCGGCGGAATCTCGAAGAAGTCGCCGTTGCGGATATGAGTTTCCTTCCCGGTGTCCAGCATGCGGACGACGAGGTTGCCTGTGATGCAATAGCCGGTATGCCGCAACGGGCAGGACTCGGGCGAACCAAGCAAGGGCTTCTCATCAGCCTCCCAGGTCCAACCAGGCTCGAAGATCGCATGCATACCTGCGCTGCCGTCGCCCATCTTGACGATGGAGATGCCGCCCCGCTCCTTCATGTCGAGGCGCTGGTCGGGCGTTTCAAAACGTCTTGTTTCAATCGCATTGTCTTGCATCGCTACGCTCCTTTTCTGTTTGCGTGTCACCGGCGAGGCAGGTTTTTCTCGTTGAACCTGCGCCGTTCGCTTCGAGCAGGCTTGACGGAGTTCTGAAGAATTCCTGTAGAGGCCGACAATTTTGCCCTATACTTGGTCATGTCTTGGTCATTCGGCGACTTTCAGATCGACCCCGAGCGGTTTCTTCTCAGTTGCCGCAATGTACCAGTGCGGCTGGAGCCGCAGGTGCTTTCCCTGCTCATATTCCTCATCCGGAACCGCGACCATATGGTCACCAAGGACGAGATCGTTGCCGCCGTGTGGCAGGGCGAGGCGGTCTCTGACGCTAGCATTTCCAGCCGCATTCGCTCGGCGCGCCAAGCGGTCGGCGACAATGGCGAGCAACAGACTGTGATCCGCACTGTGCACGGACGGGGTTTCCGTTTCGTCCCCGAAGTAACGACCTCGTCGACTGCGCGTGCCGCCTCGGAGGCTCCCCCTCAGGTGACGCCAGACCGGCCCGGAGGGCGCCCCTCAATCGCCGTATTGCCCTTCCAGCAGTTGGGCATGCCGCCGGGGCTTGCCATCCTTGGCGACGCCATCCCGCACGAGATCATTGAAGCACTCTCGCGTCTTCGCTGGCTTGCGGTGATCGCGCGTGGATCGACCTTCCGCTTGCGGGAGGTCGCCACTGACCTTGATCTGGTGTCTAACGCGCTAGCCGCCCGCTACATACTGTCCGGGGTGATTGAGTGTCCCGGACCCAACATCGCCGTAACCCTTGAACTGACCGACTCCAGCTCACGCGAGATTATCTGGGCGGACAGGCTCGCGGCCCCCGTTGACGGCGTCGGCGACCTGCGCAGTCGGATCGTGGCTCACCTGGTGTCGGCACTCGAATCTCACATTCCCTATAATGAGGCGCGCATTGCACAGATGAGCGATCCGGCTGGACTGGACGCCTGGGCGTATTATCATATCGGCTTGGGCCATCTCTACCGGTTTACGGCAGCCGGTAATGCTATAGCGCAGCTCTGTTTCGAGCGGGCCGTCAGGGCAGATCCTCAACTTTCGCGGGCTCACGCAGGCCTGTCCTTCACCAGCTTTTTAGAAGCTTTCCTGCGGCTGTCGCCGAACCCGGCGTCGGCCGCGCGCAACGCACGGCGCCATGCTGAACGTGCACTGGAATTGGATTCTCTCGACCCGTTCGCGAACTTCACGATGGGGCGCACATTCTGGCTCTCCAACGATCCAGAGATCGCCGCAAACTGGCTTGCCCGCGCTACGACGCTAAACCCCAATTATGCCCAGGGCTTTTATGCATCCGCTTTTACGGCGATGCTCATGGGGAATGCGCCCGCCGCTTTCGGCGCGTTGGATACCTCGCTTCATCTCAGCCCGCTCGATCCCCTTCTATACGGCATTCACGGCGTGCGGGCGCAGATGCTAATTCAGCAGGAGGACGACCAAGCGGCGGCGGGCTGGGCCGACCGTGCGGCCACTACGTCCGGAGCACATTTCTTGATCGCCATGATCGCACTCGTCGCCAATGGGCTGGCCGGCCGCCACGAACAGGCGGGGCGTTGGCGACAGAAGGTCCGCCGGCTTAATGCCAACGCGACATCGGAGCACTATTTCGCCGCCTTCCCGACGCGTGAAGCGACATCGCGCGCGCGCATCGCAATGGAACTGCGTCGCCAGGGGTTTTAAGGGATTTCCTTTCCGTATTAAGACGGCGCCGATAGTGGCTGCTGGCGTATGCCGCCGGACTTCCCCTCGCCCCTCATCCCATCAAAGTCTGCACACACGACCTCGCACTAGATCGGTCATTCGCCGTCCGGCTTCTCTTGACCGCTCCACTTGGGAGTGAAATCCAGGGTGCCCTGTCGCGCGACAATACTGGCTCTCCAATCGCGTCTTACCAACAACAAGGCCATCATCGACGCCGCCTGCCAAGCCTGCAACAACCTCATCGACCGGCCCCAAGCCATCACATGTCCATCGGCATGCGCAAGTGGGCACACATCGGTCAATCCTAACTGCCGTTGGTACAATCCTCGGCCCCGCCCTGCCGGCGCTGTGGTTAGCGCTGCTGAAGGAGGTGGACAGCTGGTTGGCCCCCGCCGCAACTTCCTGGGTCCACTACACCGCTCAACGAGCACGCCACCGATTGAAACGTATCCACAAGCTCTCCGCCCAGAGGACGACGCGATTGACCGGGGTCTGTAAAATCGGCAGGTCAATCGCAAGCAGCATTAGCCCCAATGGCAGCATCCACGCACCCAACAGGGGCAGTATGCTGAACACGCCACCAAGGCATAAAAGCAGCGCAAGCGGGATGCGGACAAACTTGTGGGATGGACGTCTGACCCAAGCCAATAGTGCGCTTGGTTGGTCAGGGAGTGCTTCCTCTAGTTTGTCCAACTGACGATCAAGCCGAGCCTGTTCTTTCTCAGACATCCACGACCTTTCAGTTACCCTGCTGCAGAACGTCAGCGGAGGGCAGCTGTTCCGTGTCCCGTTAGCGAGTTGATCCGCACGCTACCCGCGGCACCCCATCTACGCGTCGCTCGGGCTGCGACATTGTCAGCTACACTCTCTCCGAGCACACCTTCGGCCTCAAGTGGATCCCCCCCGCCGCTCCGCTCTGCTCACTGGTTCCGGCGCTCGCCTGACGGACGAATTCTGTTTGCGGTCAGTCCACCGAACCCTATTCGGACCTTGCCGCGTAGCGATAACCCGGATTTCGCCTCCACACGAGCTTCGACGAAGGTGCCTGATGGTGACAAGCCGGTAATAACGTGGCGGAGAGCCTGAGCGCGGCGGTCGAGCTGAACGTCCGTCCTCATATCATCCTGCTGAATGCGGTCCGGGCGCCCCGTCGAACCTTGAAGGGTGGGCTTCAGCAGGTTGTCGACGCCCGCGGGTCCAAGTGTGCTGTTAGGCAGGACTCACCACTCACCGCCGGGTACCCCCCCTGCCTCAGCCCAAACACGGCGAGCCGTCCCCGGATCGACTTGGCCACCTGTAGCCCCGCCTTCGTAGCCCTCATTGCATGCGGCTCACCAGCAGGCGCATGGCGCGGAAGACGGCTCGGATCGCGCCCTCGCACGGCCCAAAAACACCTTAGCGTTGCTGTGCTGACCTGTGCCGTGTCCGCAATCGCGCGAAAGATTGTGAGCGCTTCGAAACCACTCATTTCTTGTGCCAGCGTTGATGCGACGGCGGGGCTAGCGACGTCCCCGAGGAAATCCTCGGATCAGCGGTTAGCCCAGCCGTCGCTTGGAGCAGCGGCTCTCAAAAATCAGGCCTGTCCCGCGGAACGGAATTGCGAGGCGGATTTGTTGGCCATCGAGAATGCCTCCTTTGCTTCGGCCGTAGTTATCGCCAGAGTGGTCTTCACATCAGTCACCCCGCCGCCCGACGCCGCCACCGCCAAAACGCTGAGAACTGCTGTCGGGTTCGGCGCTTCGGAAATGATTAGGAAGTCATAGTCTCCAAGCGTCATATAATAGCTGAGCAGCCGACATCCGGCACGCTCGAACAACCCACGAACTTCTTCCTGCCGGTCCTCCGGCTTGGCCACCAACCCCTTCATTGCCTGCTGGGTGTATCTGGCCTGGGTAATGAATGTCGGCATCTGGTCCTCCTGCTTGTTTCTGAATACCCGGCGCCGCCCGCCCAAATGAGGGTGAGCGGCAAGTGCGACTGGCGACAGCAAGCGTCGCTGAGCAGGCGGTGCTTTTGTCTGTGTCCGGACCCGTCAGCAATCCGGTCGGCCTAGTGACCCATCCCCTTTTGATGTTCACAAGACACGTTCGGATTGAAGGGCATTAGGGCGCCGCTTGGATTCTCTCGAAACGCCCAGACGTGCTGGTCGAAATGGGGCGCGAAGCCATGTGCCTCATCGGCCTCGGTCTTTGGATCGTCTGCCATAGTGTCCCAAGTGCGTCCCGCGAACACCGGAGCCGTCGTGTTCCCAGCCTTTTTCCATGCATCCTGGAAAACCAGGTTCTCCACCCCAACAAGCACCAGCGAGCCATCGGCCTGTGGCTCGTAAAGCAGGATTGCCGGCGCCATGAAATCGGTATGTGTACTGTTGCCGTCGACTCTTGGCTCGGAAGCAGTCATCTGCAGAACTGCCGGGTTGAGGTAGTGGATACCCATAGCGCCCAACTCGGGTGGCAATCCCTCTGCGGCGGCATCGACGCAATGGCCCGATGGATCTGGCACGTAGCCGTCGGCCAGCGCCACATTCACATCCTGATACTTCTCGGCAGCTGCGCGCACGGCTGCAACGTCAGATGCCTCATCTGCCCATCCACCCTGCAACCCGATCGCGCTGAGTGTCATTGAAAGCGCTACTAGCAAGGCCTGCGATTTTTCACCCATTCCTTCCTCCCTACAATGCCACCATTGCCGGGAACGCTCGGAAAACTGGTTACTACGATCGACGACTGGTCATTCCCGCGACGTCCCGGAGGACAGGGGCATCATCCTGCCCGCCAGAAATCTACTCCCATTAACGAGAGAGGGGAAGCGGACTTGGACCTTAGACGACATGGTCCGCGCATGACGATCGCTACTCCCAAGAGTGGTACCGCGAAAGCCGGGCGCGAATAGAGCTCACCCTGGCCGAGACTAAATTGAACCTGCCAACCTCGCCTACAACTTCGACCGCGTGGTCCTCCATGAAAAAGCGGGCGGTCGGCATGAGTCTGCCCGACTTGCCGGGAATCCCGTGTCGAGTACCGCAGGTGGCTAAACCCCAGCGCCATATGCGCCAAAGTCCTGACCTCGGCCGACCATCATGACATTACCGGGCCGCAGATCCGGTTTTGCGTGTGCAGCTTACCGGCCGGAAGGGCATCTCGGACCATGCATGCGTCGCACAAAAAAGGCGAATTCTTCGGTGCTGCTAGCTGAGAGGGCACCAGCAATAGGTCCGCAGAACTTGGCTGCGCCGCGCTGCCCAATGAGCGCCCTCACGCACGGCGTCTCCAGCTCCAACTGATCGAGCGCACCAGATCGCGGCCGTCGAGCGCCCTAGGCAGTCCAGGTCCCGTACCGGTTGGAGTGGCGCTCTGACAATTGGCAGCGCGTAAGAATGCGGGCATTCCATGCGTTCACCTGCTACCGATCAAAGTGGGGTTGCTAGTGGGGTGCCGCGAACTCGATGCGCTGGTTGCCGAAGTGACCAGTGAGACTGGCTATGCGGCCCTGACTACAAGCTTGCCGACCGCATTCTAGATCAGCGCGCACGGTGTTCGCCAGCATCGAGCTCCGGGCCAGCATGCCTGATGCATTCGCAGCCCCCCGACAGATGAAGACACTTGCGACAGGCAAGAGCGACGGGGGCTATCCGCGACCGACGAAGGGCATCTGCGTAGCCATCACCGTCATGGTGAGCACGTTCGCATCGAGCGGCAAACTGGCCATGTAGCTGACGGCCCGGGCGATGTGATCGGCGTCGATGGTGGGCTCGGCAGCAGTCGAACCGTCGGCTTGCAGCACGCCCCGGGAGATGGTGGTTGTCATGTCCGTTCCAGCATTGCCAATGTCAATCTGCCCACAGGCGATGCTGAACGGACGCCCATCCAGCGCGGTGGCCTTTGTGAGACCCGTAATCGCGTGTTTGGTGGCGGCATAGGGGGACGACCAGGGCCGTGGCGTCGTCGCGGAGATCGAGCCGTTATTGATGATGCGCCCTCCCCCGGGCTGCTGTGCCTTCATGATCCGGAAGGCAGACTGCGTGCAGAAGAATGCACCGGTCAGGTTGGAATTGACCACATTGTGCCATTGCTCCGGCGTCGTTTCTTCAAGCGGCACCAAGGGGGCGTTGACCCCGGCATTGTTGACCAGAAGATCGACACGCCCCCACCGGGCAAACACGGCTTCAAACGCGTCCTGCACCGCGTTGGCATCCACAATGTCAGTGGGCAGCGCGAGCGTGCAGGCCCCATCCGCATCCAGCTCGGCGGTTGCCGCTTCCAGGACGTCCCGCCGCCGCCCGAACAGGGCGACCTTGAAGCCATCGGCGAGCAGAGCCCTACTGATGGCTTTGCCAACGCCCGTCCCCGCACCGGTCACGATCGCGGTCTTGCCTGTCATTTTCGAACCTCAGATTGCTCTTCGACACGACTGCAGCTTTTCGCGCAGTCACTATCCAGGAAAAAAACTGGCGTCTTGTCGCGCGCGCAGACGCCACAGTTCGGAATCCTTGTCGATCGCGACGTCGGCCAGGCGAATTGGTGTGCCGCTGGCGACCGAGCGCACGAGGCGCGTGCCAGCAGCCAGATAGAACGGAACAGCCGAATCCGGCCCGAGAGGACCCGCAGGCACCATGCGTGCCGAGACGTTCGCGATCGAGTGGTGATGTCCACCCATCGCTAGAACCGTACCTTCCGGCAAATCAGCATCGGCATGCGCCACCAGGTCGGCGTGATGATGGGGATCCTGAGCGCCGCTGGACACCCCGCGCAAGGCCATTTCAAGCACGCTGGTGGCCGCCTCCAGTCCCAGCAGGTGTCTGGGTAGATAGAGCATGGCCGTGCGACCCGATCGGCTGAGAACATGTCCCTTCTCGCGCAACATGGTCCAGGTGGCGTCGTCGTCGCAGCGCACGACGACGAAGACGCCACCGGCAAAGCTCACCTCGCTGGGCAATCGCAGGCAGTGGAACACATCGAGCCGACGCGTGCCTGACATCAGCCCACCATCCGCCTTGGTGGCAAGGAAGTCGGCCACTTCGCCGATGGCCGCAATGGGGGCGTGCAGATCGGACCGGTCCGGCATGAGCCCGGTGGCATTGGCAACAACGGTGAGTTCGCAAAGGTCGGGTACGGCCCGTTGCGGCAACGCCGACGCCGCCGCCGCTCGACCGGCGGCGACCGCGGCACAGTCCCGGGCCCCCAGATGGAGCCAGTCTGCAAATTCCGGCGCCGCGATCGTTTGCCCGTTGCTTGTCAAAGTTTGCGCGGCGGGATCGAAGACGAAATCGTATTCGCTGGACTTGCCGGCGGCAATAATGTCCAGGCCAATCACTTCGGCCCAGGTGACAAGGCCGATCAGCAGACTGGGCTGGTCACCGTCCACCGGCGACACAAATTTCTGGCGCCGCCTGGCCTGAAGTGCAAGCTCGGGACCAACGACGCTGTCGACTTCCTTGGAGACCAGGGCCACGTGGTGGCCTGCTTCGATGGCCATCCGGGTGTGACGGGCGCCCGCCTCGGGGTGGCCAGTGGCCTCGACAACAACCTCAATCGGCAGATCGAGTACCGTCTCGAGTCGGCTTGCTGCGATGAAGTTGCCTGCATCCCAGGCCAGCCGCGCCGCCTCTGGCGTTTCGCAGATGCTGATGTCCGCACCCGCAATTCCTGCCGCCCGCATCGAGACCGCCGCTGTCTCGGCCGAGACATCGACTGCCACCCTGGTCTGCATCAACGGCACGCGCAGGCCTTGCGCCAGAAAACTGCGCCCGAAGCCACCAGTACCAACGATGCAGGTCTGCACTGGCATCGTGCGGTTTAACGCCGCGAAATAGGTATGAAAATTCATTGCTTTAGCGCCTTCGGGGTAGGATTTAGTGGACCGACCGCAGGGTGCCGCGGCTGCGGAGCCTGCCGATGAGCTTCACCACCTGGGGAACGATCACGAGAAGCAGAGCCAGCGTCATGATTGAGCCAACCAGTGGGTTGGACCAGAAGACGTCCAGCGAGCCATCCGACAGGATCATCGACTGGTGGAACGAATTCTCGGCCTTGTGGCCCAGCACCATGGCAAGCACGAGCGGCGCCAAGGGATAGCTGAGCTTGCTGAAGACATAGCCGATCACGCCGAACAACAGGACCAGCCAGAGATCGAACGTTGCGTTGCTGACCGTATAGGCACCTACGAAACAAATCGCGACAATCACTGGCCCGATGACGGCAAAGGGTATGCGCAGCAGCGCAGCGAATAGAGGCACCGTCGCCATGACCAGCACGACGGCGACGATGTTGGAGATGTACATCGAGGCGATAAGACCCCAGACGAAATCGGGCTTGGTGGCAAAGAGCATTGGCCCGGGCGTCAGGCCCCAGATCATCAGCCCACCCATCATCACCGCGGCCGTAGCCGAACTCGGCACGCCCAGGGCCAGCATGGGCAACATGGCGCAGGTGCCCGCCGAGTGATCGGCCGTTTCGGGCGCGACAATGCCCTCGGGGCGTCCCTTTCCGAACGGCTCGCCTGGTCGCGACCACTGGCGTGCCACACCATAGCTCATGAAGGACGCGGCCGTGGGTCCGCCTGGGGTGATGCCCATCCAGACACCGATGGCAGACGAGCGCAGCAGCGTTGCCCAGTAGCGCGGCAATTCGGCGATGGTTCGGAAAACGTCGCGCAGGTCGATACGGGACGCAACACCACGGAAATGAAGCCCGTCCTGCACAGTCATCAGAATTTCTCCGATCCCAAACAGGCCGATCACCACCACCAGGAAGCTGACGCCGCCCATCAGTTCGTTCAGGCCGTAGGTGAGCCGGAGCGTTCCGGTAATGGTATCCATGCCCACCGTGGAGAGCGCGAGGCCCACAAGCAACGAGATGATTGTCTTGAGCGGCGCCGAACTCCCCATGCCGATAAAGGCACAGAAGGCGAGGAAATAGACCGAAAAATACTCCGGCGCCCCAAATCGCAGAGCAAAGCCGGCAGCCCATGTCGACAACAAGGTGATGACGACCACCCCGACCAAAGCGCCAATGCCTGCGGACATGAACGCCAGCGTCAGCGCCCGCGTACTCTGGCCTTTTTGGGCCATGGGATAGCCGTCGAAGGTTGTTGCCACCGAGGATGGCTCGCCGGGGATATTGAACAGAATGGAAGTGGTCGATCCGCCGAACAAGGCGCCCCAATACATGCTGGCCAGCAGGATGATCGCCGAGACCGGGTCCATGGTGAAGGTCAGCGGGATCAGCAGGGAAACGCCGTTCGGAGCGCCCAGTCCGGGCAGGACGCCGACGACCAGCCCCAGCATCACACCGATCACCATGATGGCAAGATGGGTGGGGGTGATGGCGACCTGAAAGCCCTCCATCAACAGTCCGAAATTTTCCATGGTCGTCCTCCTCCTCCCGTACAGGCCAGTCAGTAGATTTTCAGATAGGCCTCTAGCGGACCCTTGAGCAGCGGAACCTTGAACAGTGTGTCGAAGACAACAAAGAGCGAGATAGCAAAGCCGATCCCCAGACCGGCCGCCCAGAACGGATTGTACTTCCCTTGCCGCCAGGCGACGTAAAACAGGTAGAGCGCGGCGCCCACATAGAGCCCGAGCAAGAGCGTCACGATCACGAAAGCGGTCATCGGCAGCAGGAAACTCAAAAGGCGCCTGGCTTGCTCGGAGTCGATGAAGATCTCGGTTTCGCCGCGGTGAAGAATGACCGTCCAGATAGCGTTGGCAAAGCCGGCTATAGCGAGCAGCAAGCCGACATAGAATGGGAAATACCCCGCATCAGGTCCTGAATCCGTCCAGCCGACACCCAGTTCAAGCGATCCACCGGCCACGGCGACACCCGCTAGGGCTAGCAGACAGGCGACGAGGACTTCCATATGGATGCGCTTGATCACCATGGACCACGGTCTCCGCATTGGTTAGAGCAGCCGGGGCAAGCCAATGAGGCCTGCCCCGGTCGGGGAGGACGCTTACTGCGCAGTCCAGCCTTCGGCCTTGAAGACTTCAACCGTGCTGGTTTCGCTGTTGTCGATGAAGGCCGAGAGTTCCTCGCCGGCCAGGAAGCGGCCGGTCTGGGAGGTGTTGGCAACATACTCCTGCCACTCGGGGGTCTCGCTGACCTTCTGCATCAGGTCGACATAAAAGGCCAACTGCTCATCGGAAACGCCGGCCGGCAGCCAGACGGTACGCGGCATCTGGTAGGATGAGATGTCGATGCCCGCCTCGGTGCAGGTCGCAATGTCGTGCCAGCCGGTGTCGCCGTGAACCGGATCGCTCTCGGCCATGCGCTGGTCGCTGAAGACGCAAAGCGGCTTGATCGCACCGGCCTGCCATTGACCAAGATTCTCGTTTGGGTTGTTGACGTTGGCAGCGATGTGGCCGCCGGCCAGTTGCACGCCCACTTCGCCGCCACCGTTATAGGGCACGTACTTGAACTCGGCGCCGGTCTTCTGCTCGATCAGGGCGACAAGGGTCTCGTCGGTATCCTTGGACTGGCTGCCGCCAACCGGCAGTGAGCCTGGATTGGCCTTGGCTGCCGCGATGAATTCCGCCGCGTCCGCATAGGGAGCGTCCGCCTTGACCCAGATGAGGAACTCGTCCAGTGCCAGTGCCGCCACGGGCACGAGGTCCTCTGAGGTGTAAGCCATCTTGGCCACGTGGGGCAGCAGGTAGACGTTGTTGGTGCCAAAGATCAGCTTGTGAGGGTTGGCATTGTTGGCCTTGGCATAGATGAAGGCCTCAGCGCCACTACCCGCTCCCTTGTTCAGCACGACCACGGACTGATCCATCAGATTGTGCTGGGCGATCACCGACTGAATAGTGCGGGCGAAATTGTCGGTTCCGCCACCCGGACCGGAAGCGACAACGAACTCCACGGGGCGCTCGGGAACCCATTGCGCAAAGGCGCCAACGGTGGATAGCAGTGTCGCGGCCACGGCTAGAGTGATTGAGGTCTTCTTCATGTGAGCTGCCCTCCTCGGCAGGTTGGTAGTCTGTTCGCTGCCGCGGATGGTCCGGGCAGCAGGTTTCAAACCGTTGAATGTGGTTCGGTGTCGGGGCGCCCAGCGGCGAAATCTACGCGGCGATACGGTTGCGACTGCGACTTTGGGCAACAACAATGTCGAAAGCCGCCTGGGTTGCGCCGAGATTGGCCTTGCCCTGACCATAGATGTCGAATGCCGTCCCATGAGCGGGCGTGGCGATGGGGATCGGCAGCCCACCGTGAACGGTGACGCCACGCGAAAAACCCATCAGCTTCATCGCGATCTGTCCCTGGTCGTGGTACATCGTGACGATTGCGTCAAAATCCTTGACCCGCAGGAATATCGTGTCCGCCGGGAAGGGGCCGCTGGCAGGAAGGCCTCGGCTCCTGGCCTCCTCCACAGCCGGACCGATCACGTCGATCTCCTCACGCCCGAAGCTGCCATTCTCGCCGTTGTGGGGATTGAGCCCGCATACGCCGATACGCGGCCGGGCCACGCCCGCGGTGACCAGCGTCTTGTGCGCCAGCTCGATGCCGGCGATGACGCGCTCCTCGGTAATCAGCCCGGAGACGTCCTTGAGCGCCACATGGCTCGTCACCCGGCTGGTCCACAGGTTATCGAGTGCGTTCAGCTCGCCATGCGGCCCGGTAACGCCAAGCATGGCTGCAAACCACTGGCTTTCATCTTCGTGGGGAAGGCCGGCCTGATGCATGGAATTCTTATTAAGCGGTGTGAACAACACCCCGTCGGTCACGCCGGCCCGGGTCAGGTCCACCGCACGCTCTAGCGTTTCAAGGCAGTAGCGGCCGCAACTCTCGGTAGACGTTGCCCGCTGGAAAGGCCGTTTCGCCGAGCCCGTGAAATCTTCCAGAAGAATGCCGCCTCCCGACCCGAAGCTGATTTCACCCGATACGACTTCGTAGCTGAAGCGCTGCCCGGCAATGCGCATGCCCTCTTCTACCTCGTCGCGGTCCGCGATGAGCAGGATATCCGCCTTCTCGCGGTTTTCCGGCTTGGCGAGCAGTTTCGCGACCAGCTCAGGACCAATTCCCGCGGGATCTCCCAACACAACTGCCAGACGTGGCTTCATGGCTTGTTTCCTCCGTCATCCCCACCGAACGTGACCCACCAAACATCAGACACCGCAACTTGTCAACTGGTCCGGCCATAAGACCACTAGACCTCCTTCATGGTATCGTTCATATTGATTTCCAGGAGCAAACTTGGCAGGTGAGCGAGATGGACGCACCACTCAATTTGCAGAATATCAAGAGCGGCCTCTCCAAGCTCACGATCCGTGAGCAGGTGAGTCACCGCCTCGCCGCCATGGTACAAGCCGGCATTCTGCGCACGGGTGACGAACTCCCTAGCGAGCGTGAACTTGCGGCCACCCTCGAGGTCAGCCGCGAAACCGTACGCGGCGCCATTCAGATGCTGGCGGCAATCGGCATGGTGGAAATTTCGCAGGGCAGCCGCACGCGAATTGCTCGAACAGAAGGGTTCTCGTCCTACAACAGCGTGACCCAGCCGGTCCTGTCCGGCCAATCGGCGGACGAGGTCTACCAAGCCCGGCTCATGATAGAGCTCCCGGTGATACGAACTGCAGTTGAGTGCATTGACGATGACGGGATTGCCCGGCTGCGTCGGCTCGTGGATGCACAACGCGAAATGCTGGAGGATACCATCCGCTTCCAGATTTCCGATGCCGAGTTCCACGACGCGATTTACCAGGCCAGCGGCAACGAACTGGTGGCGGGCTTCCTGCGTCAGCTGTTCAGCTTTGGCATGGAGTATCGTCGGCATGTGCTGTTGCGCCAAGGGTCGGTGAGCCTGAGCCTTGCCGACCACATCGATATTCTCGATGGCTTTGAGCAGCGGGATCCCACGGCAGCTGCCGAAGCGATGCAGCACCATCTTGACCGCATTCACCGCACGACGCTTGAAGCCATCGCCGAGACCAGCGTCGATCGACGCTAGCGGCCTGTCTCACTAACCGGGAGCCAGCCTATCATGCTGCTTGGTGCAATTGCCGACGACTTGACCGGCGCAACGGATCTGGCGCTGACACTGACACGTGGCGGCATGAAAGTGCTCCAGGTAGTGGGTGTTCCGCCATCAGGGGCCCAGTTCGCCGACGCCGATGCAGTGGTCGTCTCGCTCAAGTCGCGCACTATCCCCGCCTCTGAAGCGGTCGCTATGTCGATCACCGCCGGCAAGGCACTGCTCGCTGCTGGAGCGCGACAGCTCTTTTTCAAATACTGCTCCACATTTGACTCGACGGACGCGGGCAATATCGGGCCGGTAACCGACGCCCTGCTCGCCCTGCTGGGGGAAAGCCGCACGCTCGCCTGCCCTGCCTTTCCGACCAACAAACGCACGGTTTACAAGGGCCATCTGTTCGTGGGCGATGTGCTGCTCAGCGACAGTCCTATGAGGGACCATCCGCTCACCCCGATGCGCGATGCCAACCTGGTCCGTGTTCTGGGCCGTCAGACGGCTCGAGCGGTCGTCCTGGTCGAACATGGGTGCGTTCGCGCAGGCACCGAAGCATTGCGCGCAAGGCTCGAAGCCGTCGAGGGCATTGCCATCGTCGATGCCATCAGCGACGCCGACCTGCGCACAATCGCTGCTGCTGCCAGCGGGTTTCGGCTTATTACGGGCGGATCGGGGGTCGCATTAGGCCTGCCGGACGTCTATGCGCAGGCCGGCCTGCTGCGGGCTGCGACCCCAGCCAATGCGATGGCCGCCCCGCAGGGTCGTGCTGCCATCCTCGCCGGCTCCTGTTCGGCGGCAACCCGACGACAGATTGATCTTGCCCGCTCGCGCGGAACTCCCGCCCTGCAGGTAGAGGCCGCGCAAATCGCCCAGAACCAGATCACCGTTTCGGAGGCAGCGGACTTCGTCGAGCGCAACAGCGATGGTTTGGTCCCGCTGGTCTATTCCAGCGCCGACCCCGAACAGGTCCGCGCCGTCCAGAAGACCTACGGCACCACCATTGCAGGTGAAATGATAGAGAAGTTCATGGGGCAACTGGCGCAGACGCTCGCGCAACGGGGGTTCACGCGGTTTCTCGTGGCCGGTGGGGAAACCTCAGGAGCGGTGATCCAGTCACTGGGCGTGACGGCGCTGCAAATTGGGCCCGAGATCGACCCCGGCGTGCCCTGGACGCTTTCATCGGGCGAAGGCCGAAGTTTTGCGCTGGCTCTAAAGTCTGGCAATTTCGGCGCCGACGACTTCTTCCTCAAGGCCTGGGATCTTCTGCAATGACCGCAATTATGTCCGAGGCCAGCCGGGTTCGAGATGAGATCTGTGCAGTCGGTGCCTCTCTGTTCAACCGAGGGTTAACTGCAGGGTCGACCGGCAATATCAGTGTGCGGCTCGGCGATGGCGGCATGATCATGACGCCCACAAATGCCAGCCTCGGTGACCTCGATCCGGGGCGCCTTTCAAGGCTCGCACCCGACGGAACCCATGTCGACGGCGACAACCCGACCAAGGAAGCATTTCTGCATAGCTGCATGTATTGTGAACGCCCATCTGCGGGGGCAGTGGTCCACCTGCATTCGACGCACGCAGTGGCTGTGAGCATTCTTGCCGATGTCGATCGCCACGACGTGCTGCCACCGCTGACAGCCTATTACGTGATGCGAGTGGGGACCTTGCCGCTGGTGCCCTATTTTGCGCCGGGTGATGAAGAGCTGGCACTGGCGGTCAAAAGCCTCTCGGGCAGGCACCATGCGGTCCTTCTCGCCAATCATGGCCCGGTCGTTGCCGGCACAACGCTGCGCGAGGCCCAATATGCCACAGAGGAACTCGAGGAAACGGCCAAGCTGCATCTGCTGCTGCGTGGACAGGCTTTGCGCCCCCTGACGCCGGCGCAGGTCGAAAAGCTGCGCCGGCGCTAATGCACTCTCAAGAGCGGGCCCCTTCGAGCTCATCTTCGACATAGATCTGTACGATCTCGTCAAAAGAGGTATCGCCGCTAAAGCCCAGCGCGAGTGCCCGCTCAGGGTCAAAGGCCCGCGGCCATCCAGCGACAATCTGTTCGATTGCCGGATCGCGCTCTCTACGGATCAGCGCCACCGCTTCGTCCCCAGCGGCGCGCTGCAAGGCCGCAATTTCCTCGGCAACCGTGGCGGTGATCCCCGGCATGTTCAGCGAACGGCGAATGCCGAGAGACGCGGTGTCCATCACGGCCGCATGCAGCAGGAAGCCGACGGCCGCTCGTGGGCTGGCGAACCAGTGCCGCACCGTGTCGGGTACTGGCAGCACCGCTTCCTGGCCCATCAACGGCTCCCGCAGGATGCCAGAAAAGAAGCCGGACGCCGCCTTGTTGGGCTTGCCCGGTCGAATAACGATAGTAGGCAGGCGAACGCCAACGCCATCGAAGAACCCGCGTCGCGAATAGTCCGCCAGCAGCAGTTCACCAATGGCCTTTTGGGCGCCATAGCTGGTGAGAGGGGTCAGCACGTGCTCGTCACCGATCACATCGGGGAACGGCGTGCCGAAGACGGCAATGGAGGAGGTAAACACCACACGCGGACAATATGGGCGGCGGACGCCTTCGAGTCGAATGGCCTCGAAAAGCGAGCGCGTTGCGTCCATGTTGATGCGGTACCCCTTCTCGAAATCGGCCTCGGCCTCGCCAGAAACGATTGCGGCAAGGTGGAAGATGAGATCGGGCCGGCTCTCGACCAGCGCCTCGGCGGTGCTGGCTGCCGAGAGATCTACAGCATGCAATTGCACTTCCCCTGCAAAATTCGGGCGCTCCGGCGCCACGACATCAACCAAGGTCAGCTTGCTGATGGAACGCTCGCCCAATTTTGCTTGCCGGACCAGCTGAGTGGTGAGTTTGCGACCCATCATGCCGGCCGCACCAAGGACAAGGATGTGCATTTCGATTCCTAACTGGACTACTGGTACAACCAGTTATCCTGTTGCCGAACGTTTGTCCACTGGTCACGCTATGAGATACGAAGAAGCGAAGAGAAGTTTGGGCCGCTTGGACACGGTCTCCGATGAACCGGTACCGGCGTATCAGCATGAGGCCGAGGCGAACATTGCCGGCCTGCAGCGGGTCAAAGATCGTCCCCGTCAGCTGGAATCTTAATTGCCTTGATGCTGGCATGGCGCAGCTTGTTACTCCCCTTGAGATAGCGGACGGTGGCCCGCATGCCGGGCCGCAGCCAGGTTGCGTGTTTCTCTCGCTTCCCCCATGCCGGCGTGCCTGCAGTGCCGCGCTCCTCCACAAAGCGCCAGAATTTCTCCCGCAGCTTGGACCGGAGCGAGACGATGGCTGCGCCGACATACTCGCCTTCCCGAGTGAACATTGCATAGGGCAAGCCATCGTCACCCCGTTTGACCCCCGCGACGTCCAAGTCGTCGACCTCCCAGGCTTTGGTCTTGACCCACAGGTCAGTCTCTCCCGCGATGTAGCGGCTCCCCTTCTTCTTCGAGACGATGCCCTCCAGCCCCCTCGCCTCAGCGACGGCAAAGAAACCGGCGCCCTCGCCATCATATTCAGAGCTCAGATGGATGGGATCGCGGTCTTCGATCAGATCACCCAGGAGCTCGCGGCGGTCCTCGAGGATGATGTCTCTGACATCATGCCCATTGAGATGCAGCAGATCGAATGCGAAAAAGGTCAGGCGATGCGGTTCTATGGTGATTGCCGAGCGCAGCGCGGCGAAGTCGCTGACGCCGTTTTCGTCCTGGACAACGATCTCGCCGTCGACGATCGCCGATGTGCATGGGAAGGTTTGGGCGGCGGCAATGATGGGGCCGTACTTGGCGGTCCAGTCATGGCCATTCCGCGTGAAGGCGCGCGCTACGCCGTCCTCTACCACCAGCTGGGTGCGATAGCCGTCATACTTGATTTCGTGCAGCCAGAAATCGCCCTTGGCTGGGCCGTCGATCAACCTGGGGTGCATGAAGGGCAACGGCTTCAGGATCGCTGACATATCGCACAGCAAAACGATCCCGGACTAGAATCGCTGCATGCGGGTCCCAACTGTCCACCAGCCGATTGGACGCGGCAGCCGGCTACGCGCTTGAACTGGATACCAGTCGCCCCATGGCGGCCTCAGGCATCGCCTGATGCCCCTACGGCGATTGGCGGGAGGGCAACGTCCCCATCGACCCTCGTTGGAGGAAATGAGCGGCCCGTCGCTCATCATCGAGGGCTAGAATTGGACTGGGGAAGCCAGGGAGTTCCTTGAGGAGTTCGATCACCGGACGAAGGAAATCGACTGATGTGCGGACGCTTCACCAACGAGATGCCCTAGGCGGAGCTGCACGCCCTCTACAGCATCCACTAAAAGGGCCCGTCACCCACAGACCTCCAGCCCGCTGCAGTATCGCGCCAACCCAGACCGTGCAGTTTGCCCACCTCGACAGGACCTGCTAGCTGGAGCTGGACGAAGGCCGCTGGTGGCTGGTGCCATTCGGGCCAGGGACTTGCCCAGGTCCACGCTGTTCAATGCCCGCATCGAGACTGCCGACAGCACCCCGGCGTTTCGCGATGCCTGGAAGTCGCGGCGCTGCCTGGTCCCGGCTGAGGGCTACTTCGAATGGACCGTCTCGGACGACGACGGGAAGAAGGACCCATGGCTGCTGCAGATGCCAGATGGCGAGGGCTTCAGCTTTGCCGGCCTCTGGGCTCACAACGATTATCTGAGCGTGACCAGCTGCACCATCATCAGGGCGCCGGCAGTGCCCGAGATCGCTTGCATACCTACGCGGATGCCGGTGATGTTGCCGACGGAGAACGATAGCCCTTGGCTGGACACCGACCTTTAGGGCGATGACGCGAAGGCTCTGATACCCGTCAGCCAGATCGTTTCCCTGCTGACCTTCCATCGTGTCGCCCGCGAGGTGACCAACTCGCGCTACGAGGGGACTAACACCAAGAAGCCGCTAATCAACAGCCTCTAAGTTGCGAGGAGTGCGAGGACGGCGCCGACCAATTCGTCTGGTGAAGAAGGCTTGCTGAGCCATGGGCCTTGGGCAAAGGCTGTCTCGGCATACATGCTTACCGGGTCACCAGAGTGCACAACGAATGGAATTGCGTCTTGGATCAGGCGCTCCACGATGTTGTGGCTTGGACCATCGCGCAACATGATATCGACAATAACGATATCCGGTCGGCGGACCTCTAACCAGTTGTTCGCCTCTACACAGGACACGACAGTCGTCACGTCGAAGCCCGCGCCTTGCAGAATCAACTCCATATCCATGGCGATAAGAGGCTCGTCTTCGAGCAACAGGGCGAGAAACGCTTTGGCTGACATGGCGTCAACCTACACTTTGGTGGAGTCAATGTAATGACAAAGTTGGCGCGCCCCCGGAACCCGCCCGTCGCCCGGGTATTGAGGTTAAGAATGTGGAGGTGATCATGCCGCGGTTTTTCTTTGACGTCGTTGAAAACGGCGATCTCGCGTTGGATCACCAAGGTCGCGACTTTGCGGACCAACGACAAGCTCACCGAGAGGCCGTGAAGACCATCGCAGCAATCGCTGCTGAGGAAATTCCAAAGGACGGCATGCTGGAGCTTAGTGTGGCCGTAGCAGACGAAACACATCATGTCCTTTTCAGCACGCATGTCCGGTTCGAGCCTGGACTGCCGAAAGCGGAAGATTAACTCGCTATAGCCAACGGCCACGCTTTCGGTGCGCCCACGGGTTGGGCGGGCCGATGAAGTGCTCCCCCTTCCGCTCGGCCAGCCTGGCGGCTTTTAGCGCCGCTCGGCTCTCAGCGTTGATCTCGGCGCTGCTTTTGATGCCCAGGCGTTTGCGCTCTGCCGCTCTGGCATGATGCTCGAGCGCAGCCTCATCGACGGACAGGCCCGGGCCGTGATCGTAGCCGTAGCCTCCGCCCATACCTGTTGTGCCCTCGGGTGGCTGCACGATGATCTTGGCGCCGCGGCCGCCGCAGTTTTCGCACAGCAGCCGTCCGAACTCCGACCGATCAAGCGTGAAGTCTGCCTCCTGTCCGAAATACTGGATCAGCTGATCCCATGAGGGTTCCCAGCTGTGGGTGCACATCGCCACGTCTGCCCGGCAATAGAAGACGATGCGGTCGCCTCTCTCCTTCAGCTGTCTCAGTGTCGCCATCGATTCCACCCCCAGGGCAGATATCGCTAACACCGGGAACGAAATAAGAACAAATCACATCCGGCGGCTGGGCGGGCGGTGCGATGAGGTGGGGCTACCGGGCCGAGTTCAACCTTGTCTCCGCCAGTTCGACGATCTTCTCAACCATCGCGGCCTCGTGCAGGGGTGCATACCGGGCTGCCTCTCGTAGGGCTCGCAAGCATTGCGTAATCTGGCGATCTTTGATTAGGCCCGCTGTATCCGGGAGCCCATCTTGATTGACCCACTCCTCAATGAGCCGGCGCTCCCGATTAATGATGGCGATTGCTTCGCTGCTATCCATGCTGACCCTACAGCCTTCATATGCAAATCATGCATCCCATGGGCGGAATGCCCTGTGTGGGTCATGGCTTAGCCAATTATCGCCATCTGAGGAGATCTCAGTTGAGTTGCTTCTTCAGTCCTTCTTGGAACTGGATCCATTCCGTGGCCAGGGCGATGATCTTGCCTACCTTACCGGGATGCTCCTCGGCCAGCGCTTCGAGGATCAGTATCTCTTTGCCGACCATTTGGAGTACCTCCTCGATTTCGCTCCCCGCCCCCACGGCTATCCAGTCCGCAAGGAAGCGTCGGGATTGAATTATGTGCTGATCGGCCTCGTCTGAAGTCATGTCGACATTTGCCAATACATCTGTGCAAGCGTCAACGATCATTGCCAGGGATGCGCGGCAGACTATTTCTGAATAGCCGCGTCGTTGCGACTGTCCTGGAGTTAAGGGCCCCTTTTTTTTGACGGGGTGACGTTCGCGGGGCGTTGACTACACCATGGTCGCAGCCCACGGAGAGATCTCGCCCCGCTGCGCATCCCGGCATGGGGTGCACGCGCTCAGCAATCTGGCGCGGTTACGCTGGTGCGGCTGTGGTTCATTTCCTTGAAAATCGAGCCAGTGCGCCAACATGGGCGTGTTGCGTTATCGCGCATTTTTAGCTGCGCAACTTCGATCGGCGTCTGATAGCGGCGTTCGCGGACTTGCTACCGATCTCATCGGCCCGGAGGCGCGGCGCGCAGATCGCGAGGTAGATGGTGAACAACGATCCGGGAATGCATGTTGCGCGCCCGAAAGGCCCTTGGCCCGGTGACTTTCTGCCAGCATCTGGCTTATGGGGGCCCTTTTCGCGCATGGGCAGGACGGCGCCACAAGCAATCCGAGGCCCACCATGATCTTCCCATTAAGGGCCGTCCTCAGCTCCCAGAAATAAAGACGCCGCCGCGGTCTTGCGGGCTTTCGGGAGGCAGACTGCCAGACCGACCGCTCTCACATAGCGTCATGATTTGCGGATCGGAACGTCCCAGCTCCCAAAGGCACAGCGTCTACCACTTTTCCGCCGTGTACTGGCGATCCACGAAGCAGGCCCAGCTCAGCTGGGGTTCGGCACTTTCGCACCATTCACGGCCGGTCTCATTCAATCCGTCCAGCCGCCATATCAACGCGGCAAGGCCTGTGCCCATCGCGACATTGATGTCGAGCTTGCCCAGATATCAGCCAAAAAGGGCAGTGCCTCAATGCTTTGGGTGTTCTGCCAATAGAGGCTGGGGCAGATGGGTGGAAATTCCACCCCCCTCGTCGACAAGCATGTGGCGACCTGCGAACCAGATAAATTGCGCAGGCGGATTGGCCGCTCGTGGACGACGATCCCGATGCGCACGGCGCTGAGCATGTCACCACCAGCACCTCAATGGCGACGATGCGGGGATTGTGCGGATCACCTGCTCGAGAAAGATCGAACCCCCCATGATGTGTTGGGACCGAAGAGGGTCAAAACACCGTCCGCGACTGAATCGTGCGAACGCTTTAGTCGACTGCCCCGCGTCGATGCCTGACCACACCAATGTAGCCAGTGCAACTGCGATGACAGAGCCGCACGTCTCAAGGGGAGATTCAAGCCGGCCCGCATGGAGCCTCTGCAGGGTGTCTCGGCTCCGCGTGGGCACTGGAACCGGCATTATCGCCATCGATCCGGCGCCTCTGCCGAAACCCCTCCCGCGCTAGGTCCAGCGATCTCTGGCTAGGGAGTCCTAGTCACAAACTCCGCTTCTGATTTGGAAAATCGAAGTCGTTCACGAAGACTCTACCGGAAACAGTAGGGAGCCGTGCAACGAATAGAGCCATTTAAGATTGTGGTGAGCAAGGGGTTAATGAGGAGATTACAAATGAAAACGTTAGTTTTTCTAACGGCCGTCAGTTCTTGTGCTGTCGTTGGTATGATGTCGCCCGCGGCGTTAGCTCAAACTGCCCCTTCAATGGCAACTGATGTCCAGGCGTTGACCTGTCGATCGGCTCTTGAGGGCGGATCCATCACCGAAGTCAGCGAAATGGCGGCACCACCCTGTTGCTATGTCACCAGTGAAGAAACTTGGTATGCCCAAAACAACATTCGGCTGGGAGCTACTTATCAACGCTATGATGATGAAGTTTTTCACACCGAACCCTGCGACCTAGTCTCCAGCATCGAAAACCCAGTTGATCTGACGACAACGGGTAGTATTAGTCGCGGCACCGGCACCCCAATCGGCGGCGTAACTGGAGACGGCGTTACTGCCGCGCCCGTTGGCAACACCTCTGCCAACGGCAACGGCAACACTCTTATCAACACCGGCGGCGCCGGCAATATCGGCGGTGACAGTAATACCGGCGGTGATGGCAACACTGGCGGCAACGGCGACACCGGCGGCAACGGCGATACGGGCGGTGACGGCGATACCGACGGTGATGGCAACACTGGTGGTAACGGCAACACTGGTGGAAACGGAAATGCTGGCGGTAACGGCCACACCGGCGGTAACGGCAATACCGGAGGCAACGGCAACACTGGTGGCGACGGTGTGGACCACGGCAGCCATTCAGGCCTTGGTGATGGGACCAACCCGGGCAAAAGTTCGGGAAATAATAATTCTCAAGGCGCTGGCGGACAGGGAACCGACAATCCCAACCAGTCGAACGACGGTGACAACGGTAGCGGCTCGCATGGCGGTCAGGGCCAGAGCCGTTCCGGACTTGCTGACCAGACAAATCCTGGTCAAGGCTCTAGTCACAATAGTTCGCAAGGAGCGGGCGGTCAGGGGACCAACAATCCCAACCAGTCGGCGCAGTGAAACTGAAGGAGGGGCTCGCGCGGGCGCCGAGAGCGTCCAGGCGGGCCGTCGTCCTTAGACCGCTTGTTTGTCCGCAGGTATGCCCCTGCTGACAAAATTCCCCCCTTGATGGCCCCGGTTCATGCATATGACCGGGGTCTTTTTTGGACGACAGCATCGGTTGCTGAGTAGCGTCAGATGCCGCCCCGAACCAGCATTAGGACTGTTTCAGCTTTTTGGAGCAGGACTGCCGCGGCAAATGGCGGCCTATGCTGCTCTGCATCAGGGCGAAGCTCGAAAGCGTCGTGACTTTCGAGGAATCGTTCTTGGCTCATATCCAGATGCCGGACTGTCTGACTGTCGGCGCGTACACATAGCCCGCCATCGGCCAATTTATGAGACCGGAGGCACGCAACTTCTGCCATGACCGGGCAAATGACTCCAGTGCAATGACGCTCACTCATTCCTCGCCGAGCGCTTGTATCTTGCCGCCTTAGCGGGGTGCCTTTCGGCTACCCGCTCGAGCAAATCAGCTTGTCAGCCACGCCGCGACATCGTCTCGCTCCGCAGTCAGCGCCGCGAAAACCTGTTGCTGCTGACCGCCCCGGTTCTCGGCATCAATCACATGGCAAAGAAGGCGATCAGGCGCTGCGACAGGTCTGTGATGGGACGTTCCTCGCTTGAATTGCATTCGGACCACGCATCTGTATGGGCGAAACAGCGGGCGGCAGGAGAACCCGAGCCACCGCAAACGAGCGCAAGCGACGATGACGTTAGAAGGAGCGCTTGGTGACCAGGACGGCGCGTCGACCTGTCGGAAACTGTCGAATGCTGACTAGATTCTGGACTCAAACTCCCTGATCCTCAGACACCGGGGCCTACTTCTGAATTGGAGGAGGCAATGGATCCGAGCGCTTTAGCGGTGGCTCCGCTACCAAGCGGAACTTGGCGGGTAAAGAAGTCCAGTCGAATGGCACCTCCACGGTAGGGGTGCAGGTTGTCATCATATGTTGCTCGTCGGTATTCACCACCTCAAATATGTAGCCTGGCCGCTCCATGGCCTTGCACTCCTGCCAATGGGTAAAAGCAATCCACTCAGACATGTCTGTCTCCTAACTACTCGCTGCGGAACGACCGCATGATCTGGTCGGCAATTGGCTTGGTCAGGTAACTTAGGGCTGTACGTTCCCCGGTTTGAATGAAGGCTTCCACCGGCATGCCGGACGTCAGCGCCAGATCCGGCAGCCGGGTCAGCTCCCCCTCGTCGACGGCGATACGTGCGGTGTAGTAACTTACGCCTGTCTGTGCATCCCGTGTCAGGTCCGCTGAAAGGCGGGTGACCGTGCCATCCAGCTCTGGGGTGGTGCGCAGATTGAAGGCGGAGAAGCGAAGTAGAACCTTTTGGTTGACATGCACCTGGTCAATGTCCTGCGGCGCGATCCTCACTTCGATGCTCAGGGCATCGGCGATCGGCACGATACGCATCAGCGTCTCACCGGCCCCTGCCACCCCGCCCACAGTGTGGATGGCGACTTCATGCACCTGCCCGCTCTGCGGCGCACGGATCGTGGTCTTTGCCAGCTCGCTTTCTGCGGCAATGCGGCGCTCCCGCAACTCGGCCGAGCTCGCCTGCACGCTGCTCAACTCCTGCGCCGCCTCACTGAGAAAAGTCTGCTGCAACTGCGTGATCTGCAGCTCGATCTCGGCGATTCTTCCGCGCGCTTGCGCACCCCCAGCGATCAATTGCCCGAGCTGCCCCTCTGCCCTCGCCAGCTCCCGAT